>NZ_JAMYNB010000001.1:0-870060 GCF_040318795.1 Mesorhizobium sp. M1004 | reverse complement strand
CGATCGTGTTCACGGTCTCGGTCAGCGGCTCCAACGTGACGCTCGACCAGGTGCGCGCCGTGGTGCACGCCGATCCCAACAATCCCGACGACAACACAACCCTGTCGGCGACCAACCTGGTGACGCTGACGGCAACGGTGACCGACGGTGACGGCGACAAGGCCTCGCAGTCGCTCAACATCGGTCAGGCGCTCAACTTCCACGACGACGGTCCGTCGGCCGTTGCGCCGGACTACGCGATGCTGTCGAATGGCACAGGCAATACGGTTATATTCGCCTTGGACGCAGACCATACCCTGTCGAACAATTACGGGGCGGACGGCCCCGGCACCGTTAGGTTCGAGGCCGCTCTCAACAACACCGACAGCGGCCTGACGTCGAACGGCGCGCACATCATCTACACGGTGTCGGGGGACGGCCATACCCTGTCAGGAGCGGCCAACGGAGCAAATGTGTTCACGGTCACGCTCGACCCCCAGAACGCCCAATATTCCGTCGATATGAACGGCACGGTCGACAGCTTTACGAATGTCGATTTCAGCGGAAACGGCTATTCTTTCGCTGGCGGGAATAAGGATTGGACAGGTTTCGTCCCGGCAGGAGACTCCGTGTCCAATCCGAACGACAACAACAGTTCCGACCTCCTGCTGACGGCGATCGGTGGCACCGTCAATACCAGTTCGGTCGCAGGTGGCGTCGGCGACGGCTCTTCTGTCGGATCGGGGGAAACATTCCGTGTCGACTTCGTCCAGGACTTGAGGGACGGTGCCGGCTCAGGCTACCTGTTCGACCATCACTACAACACCAATGGTTCCTCGGCTGTCGTCACGGCGACGAGCGGGTCGAAGATCCAGTTATTGGCATTCGACGATCTCGATACGAACAATAATCTGGTCGGCGAGAACAACCTCGCCCAAAGGACGCCGGATGCGATCACTCAAGTCATCGTCGGGTTCGGCACTGAAAGCTTCACATTCACGTCAAGCGGCAGCCACACCATCGGCGGGCACCTGTACACGGTCACGTTCAATCCGGATGGCACAGCTGCGGTTGACGGCGTTTATGGAACGAGCGGCGCGCAAGCTGTCGGAACCACGATTGCGGTCACGACGGCCACTGGCTTCAACAGCATCGAGTACCACTATCTGTCTGGCGACACGTTCAAGATCGGCGAATTTGGAACGGCCGTTCAGTCCAGCGATCCCGTCAGCTTCCACCTGCCGGTCGCGATCGTGGACGGCGACGGTGATACGGCTGCAAGCGCGATCGGCATCACACTAACCGGAACCGGAACTCAGGACCATTCGTCGGACGCAGCAGGCCATCTCTACGCGTCGACGTCGGCCTTGCCCAATATCATCGGGTCCAACTACGATGATACTCTAAATGGCGACGGCGCCGCGAATGCATTGTACGGCGGCGCCGGGGCTGACATCATCAACGGCAATGCCGGCAATGATACGTTAATCGGCGGTGCCGGCAACGACACGCTCAATGGTGGGACCGGCAACGACCTCCTCATCGGCGGCGCAGGGGCAGACCAGCTCACCGGCGGCACGGGTGCCGATACGTTCAAGCTCGATCATCTCGATCTGAACATCAAGGATCTCATAATCGACTACAACAAGGGCGAAGGAGACCAGATCGACCTTACCGCGTTGTTCGACAAAGCGGTCGTGGGCAACCTTTCCGACTACGTGCACTACGACACCGGCACCAAGACGCTAAGCGTAGACACCGACGGCGCAGGCGCAGCGGCCACTTTCGTGGATGTTGCCGTTCTGCAAAACGGACCGACCACTGCCGGCACGATCAACATCCTCTACGACGACACACAACATCAACAGCACACGGCCACGATTTAGCACTTATGCGTGGCCGTACTCTCATGCTACATATTAGCGAAACATAAAACCGCAGTTTGGAGAGGGACTTAAATGAAGCGTTGTGCAAGATTGCTGGCTTCGGCCGCGGCGCTGCTGTTGGCTGGATCGACTGGCTTCGCCGCCGACATCATCGAAGGGCCGGTGGCCGACTATTGCCGGACCGTCGGCACATCGAACCTGGTGCTGACCGACAACATCGTCGATCTCAAGGCCGAGGTGGTGAAGCTGATGGACGAGTCGGTGGCCGTCGCCAACAGCTCGGAATGGATCAATTCGTCCCGTCCTGCCTTCGTCTGGGCATCGGAAGCCAAGGTCGCCTGCGGCATGGCCTATGGCTACCTCAAGACGAACTACAAGGACGAGGACACGCTCAACAAGTGCGAATGCTTCCACGACCGCATGGTCGAGTACATGAACTGACCGGAAGGGATCCGGCAGTGCCGGTTGGCTGACCCGATGGTCGGCGGACGATTGACGAGGGCGATCGCCGGAGCGATCGCATTGACCGGTTTTGGCCAGCTTGCCACTCAAGCCTGCGCCAACTGGCTGGAACGACCTAGCCTGGAGAGACCAGCACCGTTCGGCTTGAGGCGGCCGGTTCGCTGCGACGCCGCCTCCGAATGGACGCGCGCGACATTCAAGGCGTTTGCGACATGCCAGGCATCGCTCGACGGCTTGGAGCCGGTGCTGGCGCACGCGGTGATGGAGATCGAAAGCGGATTCGATCCCGATGTGCACGGCGCCGATGGTGAGGTCGGGTTGATGCAGGTAATGCCCGCGACGGCCCGAATGCTGGGCTTTCGTGGCTCGCTCGACGAGCTTGGCGCGCCGGCGACCAACATCGCGCTCGGCGTCAGATATCTGGCGCAGGCAAACAGCCTTGCCGCAGGCGATCTCTGCACCACCGTCATGAAGTATCGTGCCGGGCACGGTGAAACCCGGTTCTCCGAACTTTCGGTCCGCTACTGCCGGCGTGCGCGTGCAATCCTGGCGAGAGAAGGTTTTGCGGTGGCCGGGCCATTGCCGGTGGCGACGTTCGGATTCTCCACATTCCCGACAGCAGGAGACGATGGTGCCCCTGCCCCGGCGAGGCGGATTTGTGTGCGCCGGCTGTTCGTGCCGGGCCCGCGATACATGAAATGCACGGACTATCGAAGCGCCGGGCAAGCCAGAATGATCAAGGCGCTCCGGGCAAGACTTTTCGACGGCTGAGCCATAATCCAGCAATTGCAAAGACGGCGAGGCAAGTCTGCCGTAAGATGAACGGATGAGACCGGGACAAATACCCGGCGGGATATCAGGGAGGCATCATGGATTCTGGCCGGCAGCGACACGGTTCGTGGACGTGGGCGATCGTCTTTGCGTTCGCGGGCATAGTGTCGGGCTGCCAGTCGAAAGGCAGCGTCTCGGACGCGCTCGATCCGGCGGCGATCGCCGCACCTGGAGCGCCGGTCACCGGCGCCGTTGCCGGTCCCGCCCAGGCGACGCAATCGCTCGGCACGGGATCGACGAAGGTCACGATGCTGCTGCCTTTGTCGGCCCCGGGCAACGCCGGCGAAAACGGCCGGAAGATGCTCGATGCGACCAAGCTGGCAATGGCCGACCTTGGCAGCGCACTGCTCACGGTTACGGTCGAGGACACCAAGGGCGACAGCGCGCACGCCAGCGAATTGGCTGTGAAGGCAATCACCACTGGAACCAAGATCGTCATCGGCCCGGTCGAACTCGCGGCCGCGCAGCACATAGCCAAGCTGTCGGGATCGAAGCGGCCGCCGGTGCTGGCGCTGGCCGACAATTTCGCCGGCGGCCCGGGCGTCTATGCGGTGCGCCTCAACGAGGCCGACAGCGCGGCCGCGGGCGCAGCCGGCCTGGCGGCCAAAGGCAGCAAGAAGTTCGTGTTGCTCGTTGCGGCAGGAGCGAATGCCGGCGCGGTTGAAAAGCGGGTCGCCAACAGCCTCAGCATCTATGGCGCGACGCTCGCCGTCACCATTCCGTATCCGGCCGGCGATGGCGGCACCAAAGTGGTCAATGATATGGGCTCGCTGGTCGAGGCTCCCGATGCCATCATCATCGCCAGCGGCGACGACAATCCGGCGCAGATCCTTGCGGCGCTCAAAACGAAAGGCATTCCTGGAAAAGCAATTGCCGTCGTTGGAACCAACCGCTGGCTGGAACATCCGATGGAGCCGCTGTTTGAAGGCTCCTACATCGCCACGCTCGACCCAACCGAAACCGGCCCGATCGCCGACCGCTTCAAGACGACCTACAATTATCCAGCCGACGCCAATGTCGCCTACGCCTATGATATGGTCGCCCTGACAGCAGGAATTGCAAGTTCGGCCGGGCCTGACGGCTTCAGCAAGCAGGTGCTCGAAAATCGGAGCGGATTTCGCGGATCGACCGGCCTGTTCCGGTTTCGGGCGGATGGCTCCAGTGAGCGATCCATGCCCTTCTACCAGGTTCGAAAAGGCGCACTCAAGCTGGTCGCCAAATCGACATCGGGGTATTGAGGGGCAAGGAACCTTGCTTGAGTTGATGGGCTGGCTGAGGCACAATCGCTTGATAGCGCTCGGAAGCCTGCTCCTCCTGGCCGGGGTCTTGTTGATCATGCGGGCCGCCGATCTGCTTCCCATCGATCGGCCGATACCAGCGTCGCGTCAATCCATCGACGATAGCCAGCCACTGCGACCAACTGCGACCGTCGCCAATACGCCATGGCGAGGACGGGCACGCAAGATTGCTCAGGACCTTATCGCGCCGCCACAGCTTGATCCGGCGCAAATCGAACGGGTCGAGCCGCGCCTGCCGCTCAGCGACCTTGGTCTGGCTTCGCCTGCAGGGATGCGGATGCCAAAGGATTGGAAAGAGGTCCTGCTGTACCAACCGGTTGCCACCTCGTCGGCAACCTTCGAATCGATGGGGCGCAAGGTAGCCATCAGCGGGATCCAAGGCATTGACCTGGATGAGACCTGTTCCTTTCGTGGCATCGCCTGGCCTTGCGGCCAGCGTGCGCGCGCGACGTTCAATTCCTGGCTGCGCGGCCGGGCGCTGAAATGCGTCGTGCCGCCGGAAATCGATCGTTTTGCCATTGGAGCACCGTGCAGCTTGGGCAAGCAGGATGTCGGCGCGTGGCTTGTTTCCAATGGCTGGGCGACGGCCCTGGCGAGTGGCATCTACGGCAAGGCGGAGGCAGTGGCCAGAGACGCGCAGATGGGGATATTCGGCCCGCCGCAATAGCCGATAATTCGGTGTCGTCGCTTTTACCGCCGTAGCCTTGCTTTTGAAAGCCTGGTTTCGGGCCGATGGTAGGTGATTGCGCCATTACTAAAATTGTATGTTTCCTCGAAACTGAAAGTGCAGCACCTTGGCCTTATGACAGCCGATCAGGCGGGAGATTGGCTAATGATGACACCAATGGCGAATAGCTCGCCCCGGCAATGGAAAGATATCGCATGGCTGACTGCCCTGGGATCGGCGGGAATTCTGCTCCTCTCGGTTGGCCTAAATTATCTGCTTCTGTTCTCGGAAGCCTTGACGCCGTTCGGCCGCAGCATGGTCACAGCGATCCTGTTGCCGGTCATCGTCGGTGGCCCGCTTTTGCTGTTCATTGGCCTGCAGCGGACCGAGCTCGTCCGTTATCGAAGAGAACTCAACAAGTCGGCGACCTTTGACAGCCTGACAGGCTGCCTCAACCGGACAGTCTTCACGTCGATGGTCGAAAGGAGAGCAACCAGGCCGGAATCGTCTGGTCCAAGATCTGGCGCCTTCCTGGTCATTCATCCCGAACACATCAGGTCCATCAATCTGCGCTTCGGCCTTGGCTGGGGTGACGAAGCCTTGCGGCTCATAGCCTCGACCATCCAGTCATCGGTACGCAAGGAAGATCTGGTGGGCCGGATCGGAACCTCCATGTTCGGGGTCTTTCTGCCCGGTGCGACAGAAGACGACGCCAGGGAGATCGGCGACCGTATCCGGGCGCGCGTGGCCCAAGCCTATTTCGCGCCAAAAGGAACCGCGGACACGCTGACCATCAGCGTCGGCGGCGTGGTGTTTGAAAACGAGTTGGAATTCGAGGACATGTTCCGATCGGCGGAATCGCTGTTATCCGGCGTCGAACGCCAGCCCGGATTTCAATTGTCGCACCTCCACAACTAGCTGAAACAAGTCGTTGCCGGAGGAACACCGCCGCAAATGTCTTGCCGTACGGCTGCGGCAGCGATCATCTTGGCCCTTGTTGCCAAACCGGACGATTGACCCATGGGCGGTTTCAACCCGTGGGAGGTCTGGTTCCTGACGGTGCTGACGGCATCGCCGCGCATCGCTGGCAGTATTTGCCGGACCGACCAAGTTCTGGTTGCCGCTGGTTGCAGCAACCTTGATCGCCTTGATGGCCGGCTATCGGACCATGCTGCTGCCGCCGAACTCCTGACAGGTCGAGACACCCGCCGCGCGAGTAGCATCAAGTTCGGCGCTCAGGGCACGAGCGACAAAGCTTGAGGGCGCACAGATAGCAGCTGGATCCCCACGGCTCTCTCTTCATCCGTGGGGATCACAAGCACGTTGACGTCGGAACCAGCAAGGCTGATGACCTCGTCGCCTCGTCCATTCAGCTTGTGGTCGATATTAACCGCAAGCCAGCCGGCCACAGCCCCGGCCCTCTCTCACAGTTCGAAGACGCTTTCGATTTCGCCGTTGATTTGGTCGGCAGGGATGCCAGGCTTCTCGGCCGCTGTCGTCAATTGGTCTGCTAAGTCGCTGGCGGCGATCGGATCGCCCCGCGTCACAATCGCGGCGCGGAGGGGTTTTATTAGCTCCCCCTCATCTTGACGCCGGCGCCGGCTGCTCCAAAGTCTTGGGCATCGCTCGGGGAAGTATCAAAGTTGGCGACGAGGTCGCAGTCACGGCGATTGTGCGCGGCCGGGTGACGCCCGATCGCATGAGCGTGACGATCCCCTCCTACGGCTTCCCGCATTCTGTTGTCGATTCGACTTGGAAGACTGTGATTGGCCAGCATATGGAATTGATCGGCCCTGTCACACGCATCGACGGGGACAAGGTAACCGTCAGCCTCCGGCCATTGGTGACTGTCGAGGCCGAGCACGTGCGCCTTGTCGAAAGACATGTGGCACTTCCACGCGGGCGAAAAAAGTCGCTGGTTGACAAGGCTTAAACTTCGTTGCCGACCCCAGGAACAGCCCACTGAAACTTTCTCCTTCACATCGGCTCTGGTCGCCTCCCGCTAGCTGCCGGCGCGTTGCGATATCGGCACAGTAGACGGGTTGGCATTTTCCGAACTTTCCGCCATGTCGTCGCGATGACGTTGGCGAAGGCGCTTCAGCAGATCGCGTGAGCTTGAATCCCTGCGCGATTGATCCATGTTCTGGCGAAACGTGGCGCGTTCCTCCATGGACTTCTGCCACTTCAGCAAGGTGGCCGTAGTCGCAGTAGCGGCTTGAGCGATTTCTATGGGCGTTGTAACCATCGCATTCTCCCTAAAAAGGCAATGGTAAACGCAATCTTTATAGGCCCAACGAAACCCTTCTCCAATTAAAAACGACCATACGGCATACGGCAAAATGGCTATTCGTCGGGGCGCTCGACGGCAGCTTCGTCGACCTCGGCCTCCATCTCGTCGTTGACGGTCTTGGTCTTGCCAAAACCGTCCATCGCCACACCGTCAAAGCCCTGCAGCCACGCGTCGGCATGTTCCTGCCAGTAAGCTGGCACCTCACGCTCCTTGCCATCCTTGCGCGCTTGGGCGCCGTACATCCAGGCGTAGGTGGCGCGTTCCTGATCTTTCTTAGGCATGGCCATTTGCATCATCCTCCCGGAAATCCAGCAGCCTTGCGTGCCGCAGCTTCTCTTCGCCTTTGAGGGTCTCGACCCAGCCAACCAGTCCGGGCTTCAGCCACTCGGCCTTTTCCTTTTTATGTCCCTTCGGGACCGGGCCGCCAACCTTGCCCTGGACACGATCCCAAAGCGCTTGCCGCTCATCGGCATTGAAGTTGACGAGTGCGCCGCCTTTGTAGAGGCCCTTTTCAGCCATGATCACCTGGGTAGCTTTGCCGCGCTCGCGCTGTGCACCGATGATTTGCATTTCCTTTTCCTCAAAGCACTTGATCTTGCGCCAAGCGCTCGTTTGCCGCTGCGATATGGACTGCCGTTGAGCTTCGAGACCATGCCTTCTAGCCCGTCTCGTCGACCAGGTGGCAAACGGCGTCACCAGTGCGGCATCGCTCCGCTGAATTGAATGCGCCCGCCGGCAGGGATCATTTCGTGCAGGATCTCGCCGCGATCTTCGGTCGGCATCCCGCGCAGGTCATGATGCGTGGAACCCTGCCGGTTGCTGACCGTTCTCCGTCAATGGAAGCCCCGAACCAACAGAGCCAAACGATCCTCGTGGTTGACGGCGACGTCATCGCCCGATGCGTCATCGCGGACTATCTCCGCCACTGTGGCTACAGGGTGATTGAGGCCCATTTCGCACGTGAGGCGCAACAAGCGTTGAACTATGCGGAGTTCGGTGTGGACACCGTCTTGTGTGACGTTGACCTGCCGGGCAACATGAACGGGTTCCAACTGTCGAAGTGGGTTCGCGAGAACAAGCCCGAGGTCAAAATAGTGCTTTCTGCCGCAGTAGAACGAACTGCGATCGCGGCGGGCGACCTTTGTCAGGAAGGCCCGCACCTTGCGAAGCCGTATGAGCCGGCCAACGTAGTGGACCATATCAGGCGACTGCAGCGTGTTTGGAGCTTACGATCCAGGAACCCTGGTGCAAAGCGCAATTGATCTCTGTCCAGACGCCGAGAGGCTCGTCTGCATACCAATGGTGATTTAGCCCTGCGAACTGGACGCCGCTCAAAGGAAGAACGGCGTATAAGCCGCAGTCCTGCGTGCGGCCGCAACAGTGGACGGTTGTCCCGCGCAGGACGGAGGAAATTCGCCCTCCTGCCGCGGTGAACGGGATACCGTAGGAGCGTCAGCATAGCGCCGGCCACAGGACGGGACGCGGCACCGACTGTCCCCGTCCGGTAGTCCGCATGTTTTGGTCGAAGCCGACCGGCTGAGATCGTGCGCATTTTGGTTCTCGACGGTACGGCCGCTGATCGGCGATGATGCGAGGACCGAGTTGCCCGGAAGAATCGATCTGGTCTTGCACCTTTTTTGCTTCCTCATTCGCGGGGCAGCTTGTGATTTTCCAGCCTGACAGACCCTCCCCTGTCTATAAGAAATTTCCCGACGCATGAGCGCACGTCCAACACAGTGCGGACTCCAATGCTCACCGGCAGCGCGAGAATGGTAACCACCTATCTTGAGGGGAGCGCCACGTGCGTAATCAACGATGCAGCGCTGCAGTTCGCTTGAGAAAACCGCATCTCTTCGTCACCGCCTCATCGAGAGCCACCGCTGCGGCATCCTGAATACAGGTCGGCGATCCGAAAAGCATGCATTGCGCAAGATTTTCCAAACTGATGCCAAGACCGGCCCAAGCGTCCATCCTAGCCTGCAGATGCTGTTGAGAGGAACTCGCCGTTGAATATTGTGCTGCGGTAAACCTCATCGCTGATGATCCATAGATTGTGCCGCTCGGCAAATGTGGCAATTGTTTCCAGATCGTCCCTGCCGAACTCATATCCGCCGGGATTGTTTGGGGAATTCAGCAAGATCGCCCGCGTTCGATCTCCTACCGCTGCACTGAGAATATCCTCGGATGCCTTCCGCCGCGCATTTTGCAGCGATAGTTTGACGGGTCGGACCACTGCTCCACCGGCGCGTATTGCCGCTTCGTATGTAGATACCAAGGCTCAAGGCAAAGCACCTCGTCGCCAGCTCCGGCAACGGAAGCTTAGTGTGATTGGGCGGCCAGGCGGCCGGTCCCCAATTCGTTCGAATGATGCGCTTGCCTCGCCAAGGTCGCATGGTGAGTCAGCCGGCAAACCAAAACACTCAACCGCCGGTTAGGCCCGGCCGCCTGATGCGCCCCACAAGAGGCTGTGCCGGGCCGTTCGTCGGGGCTTCTGCACCTGAGCGTTAATGTGCCCAGGCAACACACCATCGACGCCAAGACGATGGCAAGAAGGGGAGTCGCGCAGTCCTCAAGAATAAGTCAGCAGGCACCTAGACCGATGTAGGGCCTTCCAATCGCAGCTCTCGGCTCCTCGCGGCGCCGGCGCCCTGGCATCGTTTGATTGAACGAAGACGCTGAGTTGAGCTCTCGATACAAAAGCATCTCAGTCCTCGTGCCTCAATGGTTCCGGGCATGCGGCTGCAGGGGATGAAGTCATGAAGTTCAGGGATTTGATCAGACGCGCCGAGGACAATGTGGAGAGGTCGTTCGACGATCTCGAAGCTGACTTGGCTAACGCTGTCGACCAGTGCCTCGATTTGGAGGATGTCGCCGACGTGCCAAACATGGCAGGCGACAACAACGAACAGGATGACAGCGTACCAAGCGAGGACGGTGCCGGCGACGACGATGATAGCTCGCCGATACCAGCGCATCGGATGACCTCACATACGCAGAGCCGAATTGCTGCCGTGAGCTCGTTTAACGGCTTGTTCCACGATGCCAAGCTCCATTTCGAGGAAATCAACGCAAAAATCTCTGAAATTACAAGCACATGTCAACTGACGTTCGAGTTTTTTCACATCCTTCACGCGGACATTCTCCGTGCCAACGAACTGGAGTTGGCGAATCAAAATCTGATCGCAGATCAAAGGAACTTGTCGGAAACACTCAATGACCTGAACAGACGGTACTGTGAGCGTCAAGGCACCGTCGAGACATTGCAGCAGCGCCAGGCAAGCCTTGTTCAGGAGTGTGAAGTGCTCCGTGGCGCGTTGGCCGCGGCAAGGCTGGAGCTGGTCGAAGCGGCGAACACCACCACAAAGAACGAAGCGGAATTTGGCGACCTCACGAACATGCTTGCCGCCGCAAATGTCGAGGCCGACAGGCGCTCCCGAGAGAACAAACAGCTGCGTGAAAAGAATGTGAGCCTGTCTATTGACCTGGAAAAGGCCATGAAGCGGGAGGAAGAGGCACGGCATAGGCTGGATGCCTTCTCCACGATTCATGCCAACGAAGCTGCGCGAAATTCCGAAATGCTGAGTGCGCTCGGCAAGAGCGAAAAAGAGGCAATCAAATTGCACACCTCACTCGAGGTTGCGCAGGCGAAGCTATGGGAGGTGACCGAAGCAGCCAGGATTATGCAGGCGGACATGGATGGCGAGCTTAAACGCTGCCAGGCTGAGAACCGAGGATTGCGCTCAGAAATTCAAAGTCTCCAATCGCGCTTCGAACTCGCCTCAAACGCAAACAACGAGGCCGCGGCCGAGATCGCCAGGCTCCAGCTACAATGGAGCGACGCCCTGGCCGAAAAACAGGTGACCGACGAAAGGTTGGCCGCACTCACCGAGGAGGCCGAAACCAACAAGGTGAACCTTTCCAAGATCGCCGCAGATTTTGCACAGCTGTCCATGCAGCAGGCGTCCGATCAGATTGAACTCGATGTGAGACGGCAGGAATGCGAGGACTTGCGGGTCGAGATTGCCTCGGTCAATGCTCGGGTCAGGGAATTGCTGCCCTACAAGAGGTCGCATGGAAGCGCGAACGCCTTGCCGCATACATCTGACGTGGCAAATGTAGCGGTGACTGCAGACCGAACGGTGCATGCCGCACGCCGTGTCCGCCGCAGGGCCCTCGCCGCGTCGTAGGAGCAAAGAACCTCTCCTCGTGAGGCAATTGCCCATGTCGATGATCGTGGAACGGTATGCGCTGTTTGTTGCGCAAAAGATGACAGGACACTAACGCTGTTGTCGGGGCAGGACTTGGTGAGGCGGCCAGGAAAATCCTGTTGGGGCATCCTTGTAGCCGGGACAATGTCCCAGACGAGCCTCGCGCGTCGGCCGCAGGCGTCACCCCTGTGGCATCACGTCGCCTACCCTAATATGTCAGCAAGCACGCCTGCCGTGTTCCCGCGGTCGACCGCTCGCAGCCGCCATGTCATTCCCGGAAAGCCCTCGACATCTGGTCGGTAAGCGGCTTCAGCAGATAAGACCAGACGCTGTGTTCGTCCGTACTTATGTGAACCTCCGCTGGCATACCGGGTTTGAGCACTTTGGCATCGGTCAGACAGGTGGACTTGTCTTCGACATTGATGCGCGCCGAGAAATAAGAAAGCTGGCGCTGTTGATCTTTTATCAGGTCCGCCGAGATGCGCTTGACAGACCCTTGGCAGGCAGGCGTAGTGCCGGCGTCGAAAGCCGGAAACCGGATCGAGACCCGCTGACCTGGACGAACGTCATCTATGCGCGACGGCGCAATCAGCGCGTCGACGACAAGGTTGCCGGTGTCAGGGACAATCATCATGAGAACCTCGCCCGCGGCAATCACGCCGCCGATCGTGTGAATGGAAGATTCCTGTACCGTTCCCGATTGCGGAGCGCGGATGGTGGTTTTGGCCAGTTCGTCCTGTGCCACAACCTTGCGCTCGCTGAGTTCGGTTTGCTTGGCTTCCGTTTCACGAAGTTCGCTCGTCACGTCACTACGCCTTTGTTCATCGAGCTGAAGAATCTGCAATTCGGTCTCGCTGATCCGGGCCTGCGCCTCGGCAACTGCCGCCGCGAGGCGCCCTGATTCTCCGTGCGCCCGGGTGGCATCCAGTCTGATGTTGCTAAGTCGCTCTTTGGACACCAGTTTCTTTGTAAAAAGCGCCTGTACATCGACAAGATCGCCATCCAGCAGGACCACGGATTGTTCTTCCGCGGTCTGTTGCGCCTTGAGGCCCTCAACTTGGCGTTCGAGTTGCTTTGAGCGGCTTTGCAACTGTGCCTTCTGCCCCTTGAGGGCCGTAGCGCGGCTGTCGAACAGCGTGCGCTCACCGCTCACCAGCGCAGCCAGCTCCGGCTCGCCCATTCGCGCTTGAAGGCTGAACGGAAGCTGCATCTCCGACAGGCCTTGCCGCTCTGCCTCCAGCCGCACAAGCCGAACCGTTGCCCGATCAAGATCCTTGCTAATTATCTGCAGATTGGCCCGTGTCAGCGTGTCGTCCAATCGTGCCATCACATCGCCGGCCCGTACATGATCCCCATCTTGCGCGAAGATGCCCCCTATCGTGCCGCCCGTCAGATGCTGGACCTTCTTTATGTTGCTCTCGATCACCACGGTCGCCGGCGCAATTACCGCGCCAGCAATCTTGGTCAGTCCGAGCCAGAGCCCGCCGCCGGCAAGCAACATAACCGTGACCGCCGCACCCAGGATCAGGTTGGCCCCGATTCCATCGCGCGTGCCCGAAATCATCGCGTTGCGCCGGCTCCCATTGCCGATCGGGGCCGATGGAGCCATCGTCGCCTCAGACAAAAAAATATTCCTCATGCGTGACCGCTCACCCCTTTGTGCATCGCGACGGCCGCTGCCGGGCGTTCAACAGGCGCAGCAAAGGGGCGGATGACGTTGGCCAGGACCTCCTCGCGTGAGCCGAAGGCGTGAAGCATCCCATTGGACATTACGAGTACCCTGTCGATGTTGGTAAGGGCAGAAGGACGGTGCGCAACTACGATGACGATGCCTCCACGTCTGCGCACTGCCAGGATCGCGCCGGCCAAGGCGGTATCGCCATCGACGTCCAGATTTGAATTCGGCTCGTCCAGAACGACGAGAAACGGATCGCCGTAAAGTGCCCTGGCAAGCCCTACGAGTTGCCGCTGTCCAGCCGACAAGGCTGTTCCTCCCTCGCCCATGCGAGTTTGAAAACCGTTCGGCAATCGCAGGATCATTTTGTCGACGCCCGCTGCCTTGGCAGCTGCAAGCACGCCCTTGGCGTCGCCCTTCCCGCCAAATCGCGAAATGTTATCGGCAACCGTTCCATCAAACAGTTCGACGTCCTGGGGCAGGTAGCCAATATGTGCGCCAAGACGTTCTTGGTCCCATTGGTCAAGCGAGGCGTCGTCCAGCCTCACCGTGCCGCGAAGTGGCTGCCAGACGCCCACCAGCGCGCGCACAAGCGTGCTTTTGCCAGAACCGCTCGGGCCGACAACGGCCATTCCCGTCCCTGCAGCCAGGCGGAAGCTGACATTGGCTACCGTCGGTTTTTGCTGGCCCGGTGGCGCTATAGTCAGGTCCTCGACCGCAAGCTCCGCTTGGGGGCGCGGAAGTTCCATATGTTCGTCCCGGTCAGGAAAAGCGGCCAGGGCCGTTGCCAGTTGCGAATAGCTTTGCCGGAACGCGGCGAAGCCTCGCCAGTTCGCGATAGCGGCGTCAACAGGAGCCAATGAGCGGCCCAGCAAGATGGAGGATGCGATGATCACACCTGGCGAGGCTTCGCCTCCTATCACCAGGTAGGCACCCAGTCCAAGAACGCAGGACTGCAAGGCCAAACGCAGTGCCCTAGAGAGTGCCCCGGTGGCGCCGACGACGTCGGAAAGCCTCTCTTGGTGCCGCAGATATGCGTTATTGATCTCGCCCCAGCGGTGGGCAAGCCGTGCGGAAAGGCCCATCGCGCGTACGACTTCCGCGTTGCGGCGTCCGGATTCGGCGAGATTGCGTTGCGACACCAGCGTCTCGGACGCGCGTGTCACCGATGTGCGGCCAAGAACTTCCGCCATGACCGTGAGCAGCACGACAATGATCGCACCGCTTGTGGACAACAGACCGAGCGCAGGATGCAGGAAATAGATGATCAGCAGGTAAAATGGAATCCACGGAGCGTCGAATATAACAGTCGGTCCCATTCCGGAAAGGAAGCCGCGTAACTGGTCGAGATCACGGAGGGGCTGTATCCGGTTCGCATCCTGCCCGCCAATGAGCGGCAAGGACAGCGAGAGGCCGAACACCCTCTGCTTCAAATTCCTATGGACACGATTGCCCACTCGAACCAGCAGGCGCAGGCGCACGAAATCCAGCAGCCCGTAGACCGCGTAAAGACCCAGCATTCCGATGGTGAACCCGACAAGCGTCGGAACGCTCTGCGAAGGTAAAACGCGATCGTAAATTTGCAGCATATAGACCGAGCCGGTCAGGGCGAGAAGGTTTATGACTGCCGAGAAGACGCCGACGCCTACCAGGCCAGGCACGGTCCCAAGCATTGCGCCTCGCAGATCCGACGAACTCCTTCCACCAGGGTTCATAGGTTTCGACCTCCCGTGAGAGATCGTTGCGCAAGCTCACTGGCCCCACTGGGCACCGACAATCTCTTGCTGTTCAGGAGCGTATCCCCTTAGCCTTCTAATATTACGCCCCACTAACATGCTTGGACTTTAGTCAAAATGTAGCAAAATCGTGGCGCTGACCCGAGAAACCCGGAACCCACATGTTAAATCGGGGGAAAACTGCCGTTCCATGGTATTTGGGCGGGGCTTCATGCCGGGCGAGCGGCCCAAGAAAACCGCCCCCTGCCCTTTTTCGGGGCATTTTCGCGCTTTAGCGCTTCCTCGCAACAACCAGGAAGTGTTGCGCCAGCTGGCCAGGAACGCAAAGCCTTCTGCAGGCCTTCTCGACAGGCTGCATCATCATTTCACAGAACCCTGGCAACAGGTTTCCCGGCCGAGGCAGGTAACCGTACGGTATCGTCTGCTCGACGGTGAATCCCGAGGCAGCCAGGAGGGCCTTGAACCTCGCTGCGCTCAGCGTGTGGCGAATTGTGCGTCCAGACACTCGATTGAGCAGCCGGCACGCCAGGCCGACGGGCGACGTCGCATTCATGTGAACGTTGCACACAAGCCGCCCGCCATCTTTCAGGTGCTCATTGATCGCCTTCAGTGCATGCCATTTCAGTTCATCCTCTGCGTTCAGGAAAAAACGAAATGCAGTTACCACATCGAACGTCATACCCAACTGCTCCCTTGTCACGTCGACGTGACGCAAACTCACATTGGGCGGTACTTGAGCGCTGTCGAGCATAGTTCTGGAAACGTCGGCGCCAACCACCTCGCTGAAGAGGCCGGCGGCTACCTCGGCGATGCGACCTGTTCCGCATGCGAAATCGAGGCAGTTTCGGCTCGCTCCGCTCAAGGGGCGAAGAACGTCGAGGATCAGGGGCTTTTCGATGTTCTCCCAAAGCGCGCCATAGTAGCCGGACCTGTGCGTTTTGTTGTAATGTAGGCCATAGCCGGGCGCGCAATGGCTGGTCCTGTAGCCGTCCGACACCCAGCCGCCCTGCGCATTGCTCTCCTTGCTAGACGTAGATTCCTGCCAATTTCCGGACTCACCGGCGCGCGACCTGGACCGCACAATTCGCGCTGACGGCATATGGGAAGCATAACTTGCAGAGTGCGTCACCTGATCCGCGTTCGTTGATAGTGTCAGGGTCGCTCCCTTTTTGAAAATGCGCCTCACCTTGGATCTCCGTTCAGTGGGTTCGCCCGAAAACAGTAAGCTCGCTCGCTTTATCGGACTGCGGCTGACGCCCTATTGGACTGCCACACTTTGCAGTTCACTGCTGAATCTGGCTTCGACAGTATCCCCCGGCAGCACAATGGCATCTTCGTCAGCCAACAGCTTGCGCCATTCATTGCCGATCTTGCGCACGATGGTCACCTGGGCCCGTACCGTTTCGCCGGCAATCGGCAATGGCTGTGTGGATGCTCCAGTCGGCTGCAGCTTCTCGCTGGCGGCATGGAGCCTGGCGGTGACATCCGCCAGCCGGGCGTTGGTGTCCTTCAGATCCGTCAGCAAGCCAATCCTCCTTTGATTGTCGTTGCGTTCGTGCTGTCTGACAAAGTCCTCCTGCTGGCGCCGCGCCCTCATCAGCTCGACCGAGGTTTGAAGCGCGCCGCTTGAAGACAGAAGCAACGCGCGCCTGACATCCGCGAGCCGGGTGTTGGTCAGATTGCCTGCATCGAATGCCTTCGTCACTCGCGCCAAATCTTGCTCATCCGCCTTCACGCTCTCGCCCTCTACTCGTTCGCGTTTCTGCAAAACGTCAATCTGCTCGGCAGCGTCCGTCCGGCCCTTCTCCAGAAAATCCTGTTCCTGCCGGAAATCGCTCAGCGCAACCTTCAGCGCCTCTGCTTCAGCCTGTGCCATCGCGGCTACAACGCTCGGCGAAAGAGGTGATCCCTGTGGTGTCTTCTTGTCGAAATCCGCCTGGCCCTGAAGCTCGGCGCGAATGCGGGCAGCGTGAAGGTATTCTTTCGTGTAATCTCCCCAGAGCATTTCGTAATCGCGCTTGAGATCAACCGGATCAGGCCCGGCCTGGCCTGCCCGTGATCGCAAAAGACTGAAGCCGCCGGAAACGGCCAGCGCCTGCCGTACAGTCATGAGCGGACGGTAGGCCTGTTGTCCCGGGGTGAGCACATCGCCCGTTACATAGATCGGGCGATAGTCCGCTATGATCGCTGTGACATCGTCGGGCTCGACAGTAACTGTCTGCTCCCGCCCATCAGTCAGACGCACGTGAAAAATCTTGCTTGGCAAGACCTCTTGCATGCGCCTTTGCAGTTGGGACGCCGTCAGGCCTGCGACCATGATCATTCCAGCCTCCGGAAGGGCGATATTGCCATCCATCTGGACTACGGCGCGCTGCGTCCGATCAGGGATCGGCGCTATTCCTATCTCGACCGTATCGCCAGGTGAGAGTTGATAGGGCTCGACCTCGCCTGCGCAAGCCATCGAGGTTAGCGACATCATCACGACTGCGCCAAGAACGTATCGTCTACTGAAGGTCATTTGCGACAATCTCCTTCCGGTCGAACACCGGCTTCAAAGGCCATTCAACACGACTAACGAAATCATATACCGGGCCACCGGGCACGCCCCAGTTGCTGGACCAGACCACCTGGGAGCCGTCCGGAGAGGGAGAGGCATGCGTCTCGCTCCAGTAGTCGAAGGGCGCGTTGTGCGTGTCTGCGACACGGCGGACCTCTCCACTGCCGTCTAGACGCAGAGCAATGACTTGCTGAGCGTAAGGCGCCCAATCCGGGTGCTGCGATAGTTCGGCTGGCGTGCCGCCATAACTCAGAAACACCCAACCGGGCCTGCCGAGCGACCTGAGTGACGCATGCATGGCCTCGCCATATTTCATCAGCGAGGTAGCCTTGCCATCAGCCAAGCGGCGCTTGATCACCTGATATTTGTCAGGATCCGATTTGCTGATCCCGACATAGATTTCGCTTCCGTCGGAATCGACCGTCATGTCGCCATGGCCTGGTCGATGGTGCTCCATCCACTTCTGGCGCAATATGCCGTCTATGGAGAAGACGAAACTCGCTTCAATTCCGTCCGGTAATTGCTGGGAACACACTATGTTGATTCCGAGTGGTGAGATTGAGCAGGAGCCGGTTGTTCCCGGGAATTCGGCAAGATCGATATCGGGGAATTTCCGCCGTAGCTTTAGATCGTAGCCAAAGACCACCGCTCTGCCGTCATTGTTCGTTGCACGCACCGCAATCCGGCTGCCGTCGCGGCTCGGATTGCCTTTGTTGGGTCCAAATTTGAGGTTGGAGTACGCTGCGGAGGCAAACACGACGTCCTCATGATCGGTACGTGGGGCCCATGTCGCAATCTGCCGGCCCCCGACACAGATCATCAACTCGGGATCAGTGGGATGCCATTCGCATTCGGTCGCGCGGTTGCGGTGGAACAAAGGCAAGTAGGTTTGTCCGTCGAGAAAGCACAGGCCACCGCAGCCATTGGCGATCAGGAGCAGGCTCTGGTCGGCATTCCAAGCCTGTGCGCTTGAGTAACGGTGGGTGCAGTACTTCTTCCCGCATACACCCGCCCCGCCGAGAACGCCCGGTCTGGTGATCCGTGCGAAAACCATGCCAGACCAAGGATCCCTTGTTTCGGGCACATGGCCCGGCAGGTTGTCCACAACCGCGGTGGCCGCCGCCTCCGCTGCCTTGCTTTGACGGCCACCGGCAACGTAGATGTTGGGAGATATGGCACCGGCAGCCAGCAACAGCGCCAACGCATGACGGCCGCCCAGGGTCATGTCATGTAACCCACTTCGCGCCGTACCCGGCCTTCACTAAGGCGCTCGCGCCACCACGTGATTGTTCGCTCCAGCCCATCGCGCAGGCTGGTCTGTGTCCGCCATCCAGTCTCGCGTTCAAAGCGCGAGGAGTCGGCGAGCAAGGCGCGAACTTCGGAATTTTGCGGCCTCAGGCGCCTTTCATCACGACGGACCGGCTTCTTGCAATCGGTCAACTCAAGAACAATGGCCAATACGTCCGAGACGGTCGCAGCGCGTTGGCTGCCAGCGTTGTAGGCGTGGCCGAACTCGAGCTGGGCGAGACCTGCGGTCAGGAACGCTGTCGCGGTGTCTTCGACATAGGTCAGGTCGCGGATCGGGCTGGTATCGCCGACCATGATCGCAGGACATTTCGGGTCGAGGACTTGCCGGATAATGGTCGGCACGATGGCGCGCTCACTCTGGCGCGGGCCATACGTGTTGAAGGGTCGCATGATGACCACAGGGACATCGAACGACCTGGCGTAAGACTCCGCCATCATGTCAGCGCCGATTTTGGATGCCGAATATGGTGACTGTCCCTGCAGGGGGTGTGTTTCGCCGATCGGCATGGTTTGGGCGGTTCCATAGACCTCGCTCGTGGAGGTATGGATCACCCGCTCCGTCTCCCATAGGCGCGCCGCTTCGAGGACGTTCACCGTGCCCAGGATGTTGGTTTCCACATAGGACTGGGCAGCGGCGTAGGAATATGGAATCGCAATAAGCGCCGCCAGATGAAAAACCGCGGCTTGGCCGCGCATGATCCGGTTAAGGAACGCACTGTCGCGGACGTCACCACGGACGAGCCTCAACTGGCTGCGGATGGTGTCCGGCAGATCGTCTAGCCATCCATGGCTGTCGAAGGAATTGTAAAGGGCAAGGGCTGTGACATCTGCCCCGTTGCGAACAAGCGCCTCGGTGACATGCGAACCGATGAATCCGTCCGCGCCGGTCACCAGGACTTTCTTTCCATTGTAGCTCATCACTGCGCATTCCCTTGGCTGTTTGGAACGCTTCCCTTGGATATTCAAACGTCGATCGGCGGTACCGGAACCCAACCGACCACTGCCAGCACTCCCCGCACCATCCACGCGAGGTCGGAGACGATGGTGCGTCGCGGATAATATGAGAGGTCCAGTGTTGCCTTGGCGGGGAACATGACTTCCCGGTAGAACACGATCGGATCTACGGATTGGGGGAAGTAATGCGCTTCGTGCCGAAAAACGACCTGGGCTGGTCCCAGCAGGCCTGGCTTGTATTGCAGCACGGCCCTAAGCTCGCCCCGGAAACAATCGGCGAAAGCCAGGCTCTCGGGCCGTGGGCCGACGATCGCCATTTCGCCTTTGAGGACATTCCACAGCTGCGGTAGTTCGTCCAGCTTCGTCGCTGCGAGAAAGCGGCCAACGGTGGTCATGCGTGTATCGCCCACGACCGTCAGCGCAAGGCCTTGAGAGCCGCAGTTCACACCGAATTTGCGAAATTTGTACATGCGGAAGGTTCGGCCGCCGGCCCCGATGCGGGTCTGAGCGAACAAGATCGAGCCACCGCCCTCGAGCAGAAGCGCTCCGGCGATCAGCAGCATCAATGGCGCCAATGCGACGGTAGCGATGCCCGCCACCGCAAGATCGATTGCGCGTCTCGCAAAGCCGTGATCAGGATTTGGAACGAACATCCGGTGAAAGGCAGGGTCTAACGCATTCATGCAGCAGTTCCTCTTTGGGCGCCTGCTTTGAGCGCGCCTGTTTTGAGCGCGGCTGCCAGGGCAGCCACGACTGATTCGGCGGCGGCGGAAGTGATCTGGGGGTGCAGCGGAATTGTGAGCTCTCGCTCAGCGAAATCCTCTGTTCGGGGCAAACTCACGCCGGGAAAGCGCTCGCGGTAGAACGTCATTTGGTGCACCGGCGGGTAGTGGATGGTGGTCTGTATGCCCTGTGTCCGCAGCTCGTCGATGACATCCTGCCGGCTCGCGTAGCGCGGCAGGACGATCGGCATGATGTGGTAAGCCGACGTCCGGGGTTCGCTAAATGGAATGACAATGGCTGGGCAACGGTCCGCGATCAGGCGTCGGTACAAGACAGCTATGATACGCCTGATTTCGTTCCACTCTTGCAGGTTCTGCAACTGAACCAGCCCTATTGCCGCTCGCATCTCGTCCATTCGGTAGTTGAACCCGAGCATCGTGACATCATATTGCGGCGTACGACTGTTCAGCCGCTGATGCGTCCCCGTGGTCATTCCGTGCCCGCGGGCCAGGCGAACCCTGTCGAGCAGATCGGGGTCACGTGCGATCACGGCGCCCCCTTCGGCCGTTGTCATGTTCTTGTTGCCATAGAAGCTGAACGCGGCCGCGGCGCCGAATGTCCCGACTTCCCTAAGCCCGGGCGCGTGCGCAGCGTCCTCGATGATATGCAGCCCGCGAAGCCGGGCGAACCGCTGCCATTGTTCCCGATCGGGGAGATACCCGGCGAAGTGAACGAGAATGACCGCTTTCGTGCGCGTCGTGCACCGCGCTTCGGCTTCCGCAACCGAGATCAACGGCACGTCGACGGACTCGATATCGACGAAGACCGGCGTCGCCCCTACATACAGCACCGCATTCGCCGTCGCCACGAACGTCAGCGAAGGAACCAGTACTTCGTCGCCAGGGCCGATGCCCAAAGCGTGAAGGAGAAGATGGAGCGCTGCGGTGCAGGAACCAACCGCAACGCAATCTCGCGCGCCATGCATGCTGGCAAAGGCCAGTTCGAACTCTCGTACCCTGTCCCCCATCGTAAGCCAGCCGCTATCAATCACCTGCGACAGGGCTGCCTTCTCTGGCACGCCTAGGATCGGGGCGCTCACCAAGAGCATCTTGACCTCCTGAAAGCCTTGTTAGTGGCTAGACCTCTGCATCAGACTTTCATGCGGCTGCAGCGGCAGCCGCGACCTCGATTGAGGACGACTGATCTTCCCAGGCAATTGCCTGTGCATTCTGGAAGTCATCGACACGACCGATGTCGAGCCAAAGACCGTCATGCTTGTAAACATGCACGGTCGTGCCACCCTGCATCATCTGCAGCATCAGGTCATCGAACCCAAATGGGATCCCGGACGGAATGAACCGCAGGACATCTGGGTTCATGCAGTAAATCCCCATGCTGACGAGATGGGAAAGCGTCGGCTTTTCCCGGAAGAGCTGGACGGTATTGTCGATCTCGTCGATGACGCCGAAGTCCATCTTGATATGACGGCACGCCGTGGCGATCGTAACGGGATCCCTATGCAAGCGGTGCGCGGCTACAAACCGGCTCAGGCTTAGATCTGTGAGGACATCGCCGTTCAGAACGACAAATGTTTCGTTCAGTTCATCCCTAATCAGAGAGAGAGGTCCGACGGTGCCGAGCGGCTCCATTTCCTGGGTATATTTGATCTTCAAGTTCCATTGCGATCCGTCGCCGCAGACGCTACGGATCAAATGCCCTAGATACCCTGTCGTAATATATACCTCTTCAATGCCGTTGCGCCGCAGCCACTTCAAAAGCAACTCAAGAACAGGCCTGGCCCCTATCGGCATTAATGGTTTCGGCAGGACCGATGTAAACGGTCGAAGGCGCGTACCCATCCCACCACATTGAATCACCGCTTTCATTCGATCCTCCTGATCTGCAGTTGGCTTTGTTCGGGATCGGTGTTCCATTGTCCGGCCAGGGCACACCCTCAAATCCGGCCAAACCTCGGCGGCAATCCGAACATCATATGCGAAAAGGTATGTGACAGCCGGGGCGGCTGTCGTCGTGCATTCGAATGGTAGGGATTCAAAACGTTCAAGGTATTAGATGGCCACGAGATCAACAGCCGATAGAAGCGCGATTGGGCACTGATCATGACGCCGATAAAAACGAAAGCAGTTGCTTTCAAGAAAGCTGCGATCCGCCAGGGCCGGACCGGCCTACAGGTCCGGCGACAGCGGGTGGCGACATAACAGATGTCACATGATTACGATGGTCCTGAACAGCTGGCTTTGGACCCAGAAATGGGAACCCGGCATCGTTTTGCGGACGGGCACCGCACGCCAGGGTTAAAAATCTATGGATGAGCTTCGCAATTTAGTATTATATTAGACGTTCTGGATGTGCGTGGATGGGACGCTGCGGACATCACTGTGATGCGTTGACCAGTGGATGGCCGCCATTTTAGGACCACCACGGATTGTCGATCATAGGCGAATGGGAGGTTCCAGCGGGTTTTCTCGTCGGGAACCGAGTAACGCGTTGGGGTAGTTGCATGGCTCGGATCGTCATTGCCGACGATCACGGCTTATATCGGCGTGGTCTCCGGCTGGCACTCATGGCTGGAATTCCAAGCGCCGAAATATTCGAAGCTTCGTGTTTCGATGCCGCGGTCAATCTTCTAGAGGAGCAGGCGTCCATCGATCTTGCGATCCTCGATCTGAACATGCCTGGGCTGTTCCATCAGGAAGTGCTCAGCGACTTTATGGCTGCCTATCCTGACACTCGCTTTGCGATCGTTTCCGGGGATGATTCCCGCTCGGAGATACTGACCGCGCTTTCGATCGGACTTCACGGGTATATCGTCAAATCGCAGAGCGACGAAGAAGTCGTGCTGGCTGTAAACGAAATCCTCGCTGGCCGGATCTATGTGCCATCTCTGCTATCTCGAACGTCTGCCGACCAGAGATCGCATGCCCCCCCACCTCCGGTTCAAAATCCCAGCCGCCGGCACGAGGGCTCGGGCGACGTCGCTAGGCTGACGTCTAGACAGAAGGACGTCCTCAAGCTGATGGCAGAGGGGTACTCGAATAAGGAGATTGCCCGTAATCTGGACATTGCCGAGGCGACAACGAAAATCCATGCCGCAGCCGTGCTGCGTGAGCTTGGGGTTAGAAACCGTACCGAAGCAGCTGTGTTGCTCCAAAGCTGGCTTACGAGACAGGCGAGTTGACGCATGCCCCTCGAACCGGCCCGAGTTTGCTTGCAGGAAATCGCAGCAAAGGGCCCACACCATCGGTTAATTGGTCGGCTTCGACTTGGAGGGGCTCTATTGCAGTCCAAATTCCTCAATTTCTTTGCGCGATACACGCAGCGAATATCGAAGGCCATCTTCGGTTATTTCCATATTCGGGGAATGCCCGACAAGCGGCGTGCTGTCCACACCGATTATCAGTGACCCGAACCCGCGGCGTACGACTTTTGAACTCTTCCGTCGGCCCGATTCCACCCAATCGAACACGAGGTCGTCGCCTTCGTCCTCGGATGCAAATCGCCACTTAACTTCGACCTTGCCATTCGGGTCACCCAGCGCACCATGTTTCACCGAGTTTGTCGTCAACTCGTGAAGGATCATCGCCAAGCCCTCGGCGGCGCCGCTTGGCACAGTGAGGGAAGGTCCACTGATCGTAATGTCGCGTGTCTCCTTGAAGGGCTGCAATTCCCGGTCCACGAGTTCATGGAGCATCCCTGACAGGTTGGCATGACGAGAAAGGATGCGATGGGTCGCCTCCAGTGTTCGAATCCAATCGATCAACATCTCCTTGTATTCGGCAACATCATTGTCGGGAGTATCGATCATGTTGACCAGAGCTCTAATCACTGGAAACACATTGCTGAACCGATGGCGCTCTTCGCGCATTATGCGCTCGCGTCTCTTTACGGCGGCGCGAAGCAAAGTTGTTTGTCGACGTTCGGTCAGATCCGCCGCCACCCCGATGCGCATTTTGCGGTCGCCGTGCTCTTCCTGCCGTCCACGCAATGCAATCCAGCGTGTGTGACCATCCACTTGCCGGACGCGAATCTCGACGTCAAAGTTCAATGCCGATGAAGGCTTTGCCGAGGCGGACAACTTCGGCCAGTCGACGGGATGGATTACGGCCGAGAGTTCTTCCAAGCGGCGGACTGGGGCCGGAGGCAGACCAAGGATGTCCCAGAACTTGCCGGAGCCGGCGACTGTCCCATCCTCAATGTCTATTTGCCATGTGCCCAGGCGCCCGGCAGATACGGCGAGATCGAGCCATTCCTTCTGAGCCCGAAGGGCCTCGCGTGCCGCTTGTCGCTCGGAAATATCGTCAACCACCACGAATACGCTCTCATTTGGCGCCTCGTCCGGCCGCGACGAAGACAGGGCCAGGTGAGCCCAAAATGCCGTGCCATCCTTGCGCAAAACGCGGATATCCGTCGCCGACGCGGTCCCATTGCCCAAATCTTGCAAAAGCTTCCGCACAGTACCTCGATCGTCGGGGAAAATGAGTTCCTCCAGCTCCAGTTGGGCAAGTTCCTTGTGCGCGTAGCCGGTCATCTCCAAAAGCCGTCTGTTCGACTGCAGCAGTTCGCCATGGCGATTGGTATTAGCAAAGCCCAAGGCGGCAGCATCGATGGCAGCGAGCCTCGCTTCTGCCACCCTGAGCGCGCCGTGCAGATCTTGTCGCAGGCGGTGGAACACGGTTGCGATCAGGCTACCCGAACCCAGAAGGAAGACGGCCCCGGTCCAGTCTCGACCAGTGAGGTGACCGTCCAACAGGTGTCGCATCCACAAGCCGGCGACCGCCATCAGAAGCGTTGCTGCGATGGCAACAAAACGGCCCTCAAGATACACGATGACAACGGTTATGGGGATAAACGCAACAAGCGGCAACGGCTGGCCGCCATATACCGTACTTATCGCCTCGAATGCTATCGATGCTGCAAACACCAAAAGCGAAGCTAGATGAGCCCACGTAGTGCTCGACACATTCGATTTGAGCCAGCGCAGGTCCGAACCCATGCGCAAAGACTACAACTTTCGGTCTAGTCCGTCGAGACTAGGCCGAAGGGGTGGCACCTAATCCCAATGCCCGATTGCCATGACTTTGCCGGCGAATAAAATCATGGTGTCAGGAGCGCTCTTCAGAAAGATATATCCAAGAGACGCTGCGGAAAAACCATTCGCAGATTTCTCGCAGTATGTGGAAATTCAAGTTGAAGCAGCAACTTCATCAGATTTGATTTGCGTCAGTAGCAATGGGTTGGGTGGAAGCGATGACACTGATTGAAACGCGAAACGATGCGCTTGCAGGCAGGCAATACATTGTATTGAACGATACCCGCCACGAAAGGCCGATAAGCCTTGTGGACCGACCGGACGCAAGGGTCGGCGGATCTCGACGACGCAGCCTGGAATCCATCACCGGCATGCTTGATCGTATGGGTTGCGGCTATCTCGTCCTGGACCGAGACAAGAAAGTAATAGAATGGAACGCTGCCGCTCGGGACACCCTCGCACGCCAGGGCGAAGCAACTGATACAGCCGTCGAGCTTGCTGCCGGGTTGAGGCGGCTGGTCGCGAATGTTCCGGTCCACCTCCAGCCGGGCTCACTCTCATGGGTAGTGATCCACAGCAGAGGCGACAGGCCGGTGACCATGAACGAGACGGGCGTCGTTACACCGGACGGGACAACCGTCGTCGCATTGCTGGACCGGGATAACAAATCGGCGGCCAACCCTCGCACGTTGCAAAGGATGTTCGGTTTGACCAGCGCGGAAACGCAGTTGGCGCTACGCCTCGCCCATGGCGACGCGCCCCTGGAGATCGCCCGTAGCTGGCATCTCAGTCGCACGACTATTCGCTCTCAGCTCGCCTCGCTGTTCGCCAAGACCGACACGAGGCGTCAGGCGGAACTAGTGGCTCTTTTGGGGCGCATTTCGGTTTTGCCATGAGAAATCGACTGCTGTCTGCATCCGCTTTGATTCAGACAGCGGCGGCCCGCATTGAGCGCGCTGTCGCGTAGATCACAAGGCCGGCGGCGCCATTTCCGATCGTTCAAGCGCTGCCGAGATAGCGCGGAACGCGGAACCTGGAAACGGGAGTGACTTGCCATGGCCGAAGCAGATTCGAAGGTCAACAAGCTGGCGGATATCGTTCACGCGCTGCAGGATGGTGCTGCGTCGAACGTTACGCACACGGGGCCGATCATCGTCACGGGCGCCGCTGGGTTCATCGGATTTCATGTTGCGTCACGCCTTTTGCGGCTCGGCGCCGAGGTCATCGGCGTCGACAACTTCACGCCTTACTACGACCTGAAGCTGAAGGAGGCGCGATTTACACGGCTCTGCGCCGAGCCGAGGTTCACGCCGAAGCGCTTCGACCTGGCGGACCGGTCGCTGGTGAAAGCGCTGTTCTGCGAATTCCAGCCATCGCACTTCGTGCATCTGGCCGCCCAGGCCGGGGTGCGTCATTCGCTCGTCGACCCGCATGCCTATGTGGAGTCAAACATAGTCGCATTTCTCAACGTTCTGGAGGGCTGCCGACACGCGGGCGTCAGCCATCTCGTTTATGCCTCGTCGAGCTCCGTATATGGCGCCAATCGACGCATACCCTTTTCCGAGCATCATGGTGCCAATCATCCGGTGAGCTTCTACGCCGCCACCAAGGCCGCCAACGAATGCATGGCGCATTCCTACAGCCATCTGTTCGGCTTCCCCGTAACCGGACTGCGCTTCTTCACCGTCTATGGCCCCTGGGGCAGGCCCGACATGGCAGTCTATACTTTCACCCATGCCATCGCCGAGGGCCGAACGATCGAAATCGCCAATGCCGGGCGCGTATGGCGGGATTTCACCTATATCGACGACATCGTAGAGGGGGTTGTTCGCGTGCTCGCCAAACCACCGTGTCAGGATCCCGGTTGGGACGGTCGCGCTGCCGATCCTGCCACCAGTTCGGCGCCATATAGGCTCTACAATATCGGCAATGATCGGCCGGAAGAAATCAACCATCTGATCGCGCTCATCGAGACGGCCCTTGGTCGCCGCGCCGTTCGCGTCAACGTACCTTTACCGCCAGGTGACGTCCTGGAAACCCGCGCCGATGTCAGGGACCTCCGCCGCGCCGTTGGCTTCGCACCGGCGACAACACTGGAGGACGGCGTGCAACGTTTCGTGGAATGGTATCGGGAATTCCATGCACGCCCTGTCGGACAGGTGCGACCAGCTGGCCTTCCGGCAACGGCATAGTGAGCACAACGCCGCCGTTTCCTTGGTGTGGCAGGGTCGCGGCTCGCCTTCAATCCGTCTTTGGATACGCCGGCACTGGAAGGGGCTCAAGCTGCCGTCCTGTGCTGTGCCCGACCCCCAAAAGGCGCTTCTGGCAAAGGAGCCGCAAGCGCGCCCGAGAGCACCATCCCAACCAGGATCGTGAGCAGGACCGTAACTACCCACCGCATGGGCAGCACGATCGCCGCCGTGAACAGCACATAAAAGAGCATCTCATAATTGAGCGTCCAACCCAACTCCTAGACCGGCTGAACGACGCCGTCAGGGCGACTGGCCGGAATGAATAAGTACGATTCGACTACAAACCTGAGGTCGACTTAGCTCTGGTTGAGAAAGTTGGGGCCGACCACCGCTACCGCAACGTAGAGCGAGGTGAGCGCTCAATATAGCGGGACAGCGCGCCGATCCGGCGGGAAATGAAGAGACGCGCGCCCCCGGGCTTTGCGAACAGCTGCCGCGACGGATGCACCATGATAAGGCCGGAAATCACGAAGAAAATATCGACTCCAGCGCTCCATGGTATCGGATACCAGCTCTGAAAGGTGCGGCCAGCCTGTAATCCAGGATGGCCGCATCATGCTGGGCGTGTCGCAGCGCGACCGAACTAGCCGCCAGGAATGCCGCCGCTCCCTGGGATATTTTTTTGAACATCGCAACGCGCCATCAGACCCTCTCCAACAGAAGATCGGCGTTGTCTCCGAGCCTGGAGCCGGCCAGCCTCTTCAGGTTCACCCGGGTGAGCACACTGCCTACTGGAACGGTAGCGGATCCACCGGCGCCTATTGCATCCAGAGCACCACGGGCAATGCTGCGCCTCGTCCTTGCCCAGCGAACGGCAAAAAGCACCGAATCGGCCCAGCGCTTAAGCAGCCTGGTTTCAGGCCCCCCGAGGCCCAGGGGACCGTTCATGATGACCACGTCGTAGGCCGAACGCAGTTCCTCAGTGAACTGGCATTTGTCGACGGTGGATAGAATCGTCAGGAGATCATCGGAAGGTGCTGGAGCGGCCATGAGGTCGATACCGATTTCCGGCATCCTGGTGATGGCATCCTTCAGCACGCAACGTCCATTCACATAGTCGCCGAAGGAGTTCCGGGCCTTGTCGGTGCTAAATTCACCACGAAACCCGTTCGTGAGCCGTACATCCTTGCGATCGAGATCGAGGAAAAGCACTCTTCCTCCCAACCGCGTTGCCGCCAGCGCCAGGCTCCATGCCAACTCGGTCTTGGCATCGTCCTGGATGCTGGACGTCACGAGAATGATGTGCGGCGGCTGCCCCTTGCCTTGAGTCGGCGCCGCGGCCACGAGCAGCGATGTCACGGCCCGGCTGAACGGCAAATTCTGCTGGCTCAAAACCAGATGCCGCAGCTTTTTCGCATGAAGTCCCGAAACCCTGGGAAGCAGTCCTATGCACGGGATCCCAAGCTCGGCTTCGGCCTCGGCTTCACTGCGCAAGGTCTGATTGAAGGCGTTTCGGACTAGAATGAAGACCGCCCCCATCAGACTAAACACGATCATGCTGGGGGGAATGAGGAAAATTGGCGGCAAAGTGATGGGATTCGACGGCGGCCAGGCAGTCGAAAGGATCGCCACGCCTGGCGAAGGAGCGGCGATGCGCCGTGTCAGGTCCTGCTGCCCGCTCAGGAGCTCGTTGTAGTGCTGCGTCACGATGGCAACCCGCGGCTCAAGGGCTCGCAGCCCGGAAAGTTGGTTCGCCGTGTCGGCTACGGCCGCGTCGAGCATCGCTTTGCGGCCCTCGAGAGCCGCAGCCTGCGACCGGTAGACATTTGCCTCGGCAGCGATGCGGGCAATGCTTTGCTCGATTTCTAGGGTGATCGCGTTGCGCAGATCGCCGTCGGCGGCGGCACCCGACTGGCGTGTCACAAGGTCCGTCAACACGGGCGATCCGATTTCTTCAGCGATGGCCGTGACGGGGGCGCCCGCCTTACGCAGGTCCTCGATACGGCGAAGGCGCGATTCCGACGCGGAAAGACTGGCTTTCGACAAGAAGATCTGCCGGCCGAGCTCCGCAGTCTCACTGGCTGCGTTGTTGGCCCCAGTCTGATCGACGGCGCCATGCGTGAGCCGGTATGTTTCCAGCCGATCCGTCGCTTCGACCAGATCCCTTTGTACTTGCGGAAGGCTGGCGACTATCGAATCCAGATGAACCTGATCCGATGCCCGGCTCTTTTGTATGAGATCTTGAATGTAGACCTGGGCAAACGTGTTCGCGACAAGTGCCGCACGCGCGGGACTTGGATCGGTGAAGCCGATGGTGATGACGCGCGATCGCAGCTCTTGTCCGACCCTCATTCCGTTGCGGAGCGCCTTCAGCTCGGGCGCGTCCGCTGCGTCCGGACTTTCCGCAACTATCTTACCTTGTCTCCAGGCCCTGCTCAGGAGATCGCTGAGGAACGAGCCAGCCGCGGGCGGGACGGCGCTGACGCTCTTTCCGGTACCGTCGACTGTTTGGGCCTTGCGCAGTGCTGCCAGAATCCGACGCAGGTGGCCTTCTGAGGAGAGCATCGTCAGATGATCATCGATGCTCGATTCCAGCGAGTCCTGGGCGATTGCCATGCCGCCCGAAGCACTGCTGCTCGGGGCGTCGATAATGACCTGCGTCGTTGCCTCGAACAGCACCGGGCGGGTGAAGCCTGCCAGTCCGGCCAGGATGCCGCCCAAAAGGGCCATGGCAAGCAAGAACCATTTTCGCGTCGTCAGGATGATGACGAGCTGGTGGAAGGGTGACGATTGCGTTGGCTCGCGTGGCGGCCGCATCAAGCGCAGATTGGTTTCAAGTGTCCCAACTTCCATCTGCTTGGCGCGCGGACGCCGGGCGCGGTTGGCTATGGAACCTTCCATTTCAATCCCCTGTCAGTTCGATATGGTAAGAAGGGTGCGTGGCGGCCGTCGATGGCCGCATGGCTTCGTTGCGCCACGCCTGAAACATGAGCACCGGCCACAGGTCGCGCAAATTATCTTGGCTTCCATGCAGATGATTGCGCCAGCATGCGTCAACCTTCTCACGGTCGATGACCCCGTCCCCGGAGCGGCCGATCGTGGCAATGATATCGGTTGCCCAGCCGCGCAAGGGCCCTTTCAACCAAGTCCCGACCGGAACGTCGAACCCTTGCTTGGGCCGGTCGACCAGTCGGCGTGGTACATAACGATCGAGCAGTCGGCGAAGCAACCATTTGCCCTTCCCGTTTCGGACTTTGGCACGGGCTGGCAAGCGCCAGGCGAATTCAACGACGCGATGGTCCAGGATCGGGCATCGCCCCTCGAGGCTGTTGGCCATGGTGGCTCGATCGAGCTTCACCAAAATGTCGCCCGGTAGATAGCCTGTCATGTCGGCGAATAGGAGACGCGAGAGCAGGCCGTCGAGCTTTGTGGTGTCGGTAGCTGCTGTCGACGGCTTGCGATGAACAAGGTCGTTGGCTGAAGATCTGGTCAGTTGCAGAAGGAGTTCGTCCTCATCTCGCGCCGCGAGCAGGCGGGCAAGGCGAGCCAGGCGGTCACCGCGCAAGCCATGCCGCATATTCGCCGAAAGCGGCAGATTGCCGAAGATATCTTTCTGAGAGGCTTGGGCCAGCAACCCAGCCCCCGATGCCAACAGCCGGCGAAAGGACAATGGTAGCTCATGCTGCTTTGTGAGGCGGGTTACCAGGAAGTGTCGAGAATAGCCTGCGAAGCACTCGTCGCCACCATCTCCTGAAAGCGCCACCGTTACGTGTTGCCGCGCGAGGCGCGACACCAGCAGCGTCGGTATCTGCGATTCATCGGCAAACGGCTCGTCCCAAATCCGGGGCAACTCCGGAATGACCTCAAGCGCGGCGGCCGGCGAGAGATGAAGTTCCGTATGATCGGTGCCCAGATGCCGAGCCACCGCGGCCGCATGGGGAGCTTCATCAAACCCACCTTCGCCGAAGGCTATGGTGAACGTACGAACGGGGTTTCGGGACTGTGCCTGCATCAGGGCGACGACAGTCGAGCTGTCGATTCCGCCCGACAGAAAGGCGCCCAGCGGCACGTCTGCAACCATTCGTTCCTTGACGGCCAGGCGGAGCAGGCTGTCGAGCTCGGTCGCGAGGTCCTCGTCGCTGGCGGCTATCGGATCGCGCTGTCCCTTGCGGGCGACATCGGCCAGCGACCACCAAGGGTGAATGCGATGCGCAAGCGAACCGGTGCCTCGGGCGTTGGCGAATTGCGCCGCAGTGACCGACAGGACTGAACCAGGCGGCAGCTTGAACACGCCCTGCCAAATGCAACGGTCATCCGGCACCCAGCCTTTGGAAACCATAGTCGTCGCCGCATCGACATCGAGTTCCGGGGTGAACCCTGGGAAGCAAGTGATCGCCTTCAGCTCCGAGGCGAAGACAAGCGCGTCACGTGTCAACGCGACATAGAGTGGCTTCTTGCCCATTCGGTCGCGGGCAAGCTGAAGCGTTCGGTTCTCCAGGTCCCACAGCCCGAAAGCGAACATGCCAGCGAAGCGCGCGAGGGCTGCATCAAGGCCCCAGCTTTCGATCGCGCACAGCATGACCTCCGTGTCACTGGCGCCGCGGAAATGATGGCCCGCCCCTTCCAGTTCACGGCGCAGATCGCGAAAATTGTATATCTCGCCATTGAAGGTGATGACATATCGACCGCTCGCGGAGCGCATTGGCTGGCGACCCGCTTCGGACAGGTCGACGATGGCCAGTCGCCGGTGGCCGAAGGCTACCCCCCCTTCACGGCTCACCCAGAAGGCCTCACCGTCAGGTCCGCGATGACGAAGGGCGGAGGTCATCTGTCCAATTGCCCTGAGCGACCTCGTATCTGCGGCGTTGGGTGCCAGGAGAATTCCAGCGATCCCACACATGCTAGCGCCCTCGCTCCCGAATGGGCGCCGAAACCGCCCCGGCTGGAATTCGCCTGGTCAAGGGCGCGATCCTGCGCGTCAGGAAAAATTCGCCCGTTCGCAATCCCGGACCGGGGGGCTGCGTCGCATGAGACATCGCGACGGCCAGCGCCGATATTCCCTCGCGGGTCATTGCCTCGCCTCATCCAACCGTCGGCTTCCTTCCTGCGCCATCAACACAGCGGGCGCCGAATGTGAAGCACTGCTGTGCGTCCGGCCGTCAAGAACACTCAGATACAGATCGCAATAACGGTCGACGACGCGCGACAGCGCAAATTGCTCCCGAACAAATCCGATCGAACGTTCGCCCATGACTTTTGCGAGGGCGCGATTGGACAGAACTTCGATTATTCTGGATGAGAGGGCTGCCACATCGCGCGGCGGGACGAGATAGCCGTTCCATCCGTGTTCGACCACGTCGTTGCAGCCGGGCATCCTCGAGGCCACGATAGGCAATCCAGCCAAACCGGCCTCCAGAAGGACGCGCGGGACGCCCTCGCGATACCGGGTGGGAAAGGCGAACAAGTCTGCCATGCCGAGGAGCGCTGGAACGTCTGGCCTCGGGCCCAGGGCGATTACATGAGGAGAGTATCGGTCGATATCCGCTTTGTGGACGGCAAACGGGCCTTCCGATTGCCACGGGCCGACAAGCACGAAACGTGCGTTCGGCCTCTCGCGCAGGACGTGTGGTACCGCTTCGAGGAGAGCCGGGATTCCCTTCTGGCGGGTCAGTCTGCCCACAAAGATCACGACTTCGGCCGACTGGAGCCCAAGTTCTTCGCGCATGGCCGTTGCGGAATGACCGCGATCCCGCGCTCTCGCAAACGCATCGGGGTCGATTCCAGAACTGCGGATCAGCCGCCCCTTGCCGCGTCCGACCAGCCGGTAACGCGCGAAGAAAGCCTGGTCGTCTCGGTTTTGGAAGACGGTCGCGGCTGTCCAGAATGAGGCCAGTCCCTGAAGGCAGCAGAAAATCGGACGCAGGGCCAACGCTCTCGGCTCTAGCGAGGAGAATGTCCAGCCAAGCCCATTGATGGTGCGGACGACCGGAACCTGCCCTCGTAACGCAATGGGTGTCAGGAGATTCGGCTTGGTGTCGAAACTCTGAATAATGTCTGGCCGGATTTTCAACAGCAATTTGCGTGCCGCGCGCAAAGTGCCCCACTCTGCGCTGCCGCTGGCAAACCGGTCGAAACTCAATTGGTGATGTGGAATGCCGTGAGGCGCGAATGCGGCACCATCACCGCTCGACACAGCCGTAACCCGGAAGCCCCTTTCGCGCACGGACAGCAGGAAGGGAATTCTCAGGAGGTGATCCTCACCTCCGACGCAAACCAGGTGAGGTTTCATGCCGCCCTTCGGGAACATGCGCGGCATCTCGGTCGCGCAATGTTGCTGGCTTTTGGAGTCTTCTTTCACAGCCTCGGCTTCATCTTTTTTGCTCGCAGGACGAGAAGCCAACGCTAGGAGGAGGCCTGCCTGCTGTCCTCGTCTGTTCGAATGAAACAAGCCGTGTTCTGGCAACGAGCCGGCGTGCCGAAGGTCAGATACCTACGCACCGTTTAAAATGGTCCACACTGCTTGGTTACCCAAGCACGAGAGGCCCACCGATCTATCCCGCGGCACATTTTCTTTCATGTGCTCCCGTTGGATTGCGGTCTAAGTTCTTCGGCTCGGGGCACTGGGGTTGACCGCCCTGCAGGTGATCGCTCGCGCCTCCGATCTCAGCATAATCGGAATGCCGTCGCGGATCGGGTAGGCAAGTCCCGCGGCTTTCGATATGACTTCATCGTTGTCTGAATCCCAGGCAAGCAAGCCCCTGGTCATTGGACATACCAGCCAGTTCAATAGCCTGAGATCGAACGAGGTATTTTCTTCCTCTCGTCTGTCGGCGTCCATCTGCTATTCCTTTCCCGGCCAATGTACTAACGCTCAACCCCGAAGCGAGCGCGCTTCCCGACATAGAAGCGATCGCTCGAGATTCGCGTTGCTGCTGTAGTTCGTGAACTCTCTGCAAAGAGGCAAATGATCAGGACAAACCACACGATCGGATGGCGTATGATCAAATGCGGGATGCTGAAGATGACGATCGAACCCAAAAGCGCTAGCAGGGCGTCGAATTTCGCGCGCCAAGCGGATACGGCGGAGGAAATGATGATCCACACCAGCGCCAGAACTGCAACAAACCCGCCTTGACTGTACAGATCAAGAAATGTGTTGTGCGCTTCGAATGGGCGGGGCAGAAATTGCTGATCGCCGACAGGGGGGCGTTCCATGTGCGGACCTGGACCCAACCCCAGCGATCCCGATCTTAGGCCCTTGTCCACTGCTTCAGCCCAGAGATAAAGGCGAAGCTCGACAGTATCCTCGGTTGCTTGACCGCCCTTGTCCTTCGTAAGGCTCTTGGCGAACGCTTCGGCGCTGTCGAACCCGGTGAGGATATAGGGACTCATTGCCATTCCCAGCGGCAGTAAGCCGATAATGAACAAAAGGCCGATTTGGCGGGAAAGACTTGCATTTCCATCGCCGGTCTTGAGCCAGGTCCGCGCCCGCAAACCCAGGAACATCAGACCCGTCACGATCGTAGTATATAGATAGGTATCACTCTTCGTCAGCCTGCCGACATAGAAAGGCAGGATCAAGGCGCACAGCCCCAAGAGCCTTCCCCAGCGGCTGTCGGAGGTCGTTGCAAGATGCAGAGCCAGAGGTCCAAAGACCGCGCAGTAAAGCGCAAGCTGGTTTGGATTGTCGGACCAGCCGCAGAAGCGATCCCAGTACCAAGGATTGACGCCGGACTGGCTGATCCACCCCCAGCCAAGTCCCACTTGAATAGCAAGGCCAACATTGGCGATCGCAACAATCCACCACGCACAATCGCGAAGATGGCGACCGGCATCGGGCTCAGCGGCGGCCAGGCAGGTGACGCTGGCCAGCAAAAGGTAGGCTGCCAGGTCGTGCAGCAACGGGGACAAGTACAGGACGGTGCTCAGATATCCAACGACGGCGCCCATGCTCAGAGCAAACGCCATAAGCGCCCAAAAGCTCGCCAGCATGGCGAAGACGGATGAGGCTTCCATGCGGCCGCCGCCCAGGATACGTCCAATCGAGAGCAGTATCCAAAGCACGAGGAATGTTTCGCCGTAACCGGCGTGCAATAGCGGTACGGTGAGTTGTGTCGCGTATGACATCACGACGCCGCAGGCCAGGAGCACATTTCGGATTACCATCTGAGCCGTCCAGGCGAAGTGAATAGTTCCATATCTCCAATCTCAGACATGATGGTGGGGCGCCGTTTGATTGAAAGCCGAGTCTCTCTCAAGACCCGTGACGAGGAACGTTGCCTGTGACACGTGCCGTCTTTCGCGCACCTGCTGTGCAACAGCTTCGGCAGCGGTTGTGAGGCCACTTCGGTCCAAGCTTTCGACGCAAATCATGGGAAGTCGGCAAGATTCAAGCTGCTCGACTACGAGATTGACCTGATCAATGTGATCAAGGCTGCTCTGTAGATCGACCTCGAGAAGCTGTTGGATGATGCCAAGGGAACGGCGGCGTTCCCGAAGGCGCGCCTCCAGAACTTCTCTCGGCGCTTGCAATCGGATGAGCAGGTCCGGTTTAGGCATCATGTCAAGAGCGCGCGCCAAACTCGCGCGATCGGTTATGCCGCTTAGCAAGACGAGTGAGGAGACGGATTGAACCGTTCCCTGGTCGAAAATTGAAATTACGTCATCGGACGCCTGAGCTATGCTCCAAGCTTTGATAAGAATCTCAAGATGCCACTTCAGACGAATGGCCCACAGTTTGTTCCTAGGCGGAAAAATAGCAAGCATGGCTGCAATCAGGGAGCGCTGTTCAATCCATCTCAAATACAAGCTTGAAAATAGCTTGAGGGCCGCTCTTTTAATCGGATGCCGGCGGTCGCCAAGCTGTAACACGACGGTGTATCCCTGGCTTTGAAGAACGTGCACCAATTCGGCAGCGAAGGTCGTCTTGCCGGCAGCAGAAGGCCCAAATAACTCAAGGATCATTGTTCAATCCAAACCAGAAGATAGCCTTCAACACGAACAACATCGTACAGATTTCGTTCCTAGATAGTCTTATTTCGGATAATTCCTCTTTCCGTCGCGTTGATCGGCCATCACGCCTTCGCGTACATTTCTAATCGCCCAGATCAATCCGGGGTGAATACCTAACCGGGAGCGGATATAGACCGCCTGACAAATGCTCAAGAAAACCACCGTGGCGCTGGTGGCAATGGCTGCTCCAACCGTGTCGTCCAACGAAATACCCAGGATGCAACCCGGGACATTAATGATCGCCGCGATGGACATCATTATAGCGGAGGCGCGCTCGTGGCCTGTCATTGTCAAAAGTTGCTGCTGCGGCCCGACAGCGGCCGCGGATAGCTGCCCAACTACCAGAATCCGAGCTATGAGCACCCCCGAGGTGAATTCACTGCCAAATGCACGCAACACCGGTTCGGTAAACACAAGGAGTGGGAGCGCCAGCGCCACGCCACCCGCAAAGGACAATATGGTGGCTCTTGCGAACAATGCTTGGAGCCCTGTCATGTCCTTGCGCGCGAACAGGCGCGAGATAGCGGGGGCGAATGCGGTGCTCACGGCCACCCGCGGCAAAGTGAGAAGCAACGCGATGTTCGACCCGACCGCGAATATCCCGGCCCCCTTTATGAACCCGATCTTTCCGAGCAGCATAACCGCCGTGCGGTTCATCAGGACGTCCACAAATGTCATGATCATGATGGGAAGAAGCGAAGGCCACCAATCCCGGAAGGCATAGGTCGGCGGCGCGGCACTCAAGCCGGAGGGCCACAGGCGCCAGACACTGAAACCCGTTATCATGGCTGCGACGGCTGAACTGATCAGCAGCATCCACATCACAGTCGTCGCGTCCAGCCGCCACGGCGTGAACAAAACCGCGAGGCCGAGCAGGGTGAGCATAAATCCGTCGCGTACAATGCGTTCGGGAAGGAGCGCGGAAATTACGCCTCCAAAGGCTCGCACGACACCTGCACCAGTGAGATAGATTGTGATCAGCGGAAGCGTCGCCAAGCCTATCAACACACTGATGGCAAGTTCCGGATCCAGATGGTGAGGCCACCGAATCACGATCAGCGCGCCAACAGCCGCGATCAGAAATGCCACTGTGATGCAGGCCCTGGATCCAAAATGGATGAATCCAAGCGCCATCGGAAATTGGTTTGTTGCCTCGTACGCAGGCACGAATCGCAAAACTGCCACGTGAAAACCGAGAGTGGAGCCATAAGACAAGAGTGTGATCCACGCGAACACGTACGTGAAAGTTCCAAAGCTCTCCACGCCCACCAGGCGAGCGATGACGATCTGGGTTACGAAGGTCAACCCGGCACCCGCCGCGTAAATAAACAAGGCCCAAACGCTTGCGTGAGAGAGCCGTCGGGTCAAACCACGGCTGCCGGTGCTTCCCTTGGCGGACGGTTGCTGGCCAAGTGGCTCGAAAATCCCTTTGAAGCCGTTCAGCTCGAAATCGTCAGGCGCCAAATCGTGGAAAATGGGTATTGCTGACGTCGCGCGCTGGCGTTCCAATCGCATCGTCTCCGTCACCGCCTTTCTGGATTCGTCCCCCATCCGCTTTCCGTTCCTCCCACTTCCGACAAGGCCGATCGGGAGCTCGCCGCGGTGCATCTGTGAGGGGAGCACGGTAACGTCACCTTCGGGTAAGTCTTCATCCATTCGAGGGATGCAAAACGTTGCGACGTCTGGAAGCCTCGCTTTCGCGATGGACGCGTTCGGTCGGATGAACTTCCGAGCCGCGAACGGTCGTTTGGACTTTGGCTAAGCAGTTACGAGTTCCGGGCAAGTGAAGACAAAAGCGAAAGTGAGCCGATGACCGCGGATTTGAAGATTGCTCAGGCCGTATCGAGGGCACCGACCATTAAACCGATCGATCACGACACCGACGTCGCGGCCTATGAGAGCGCGACAAAATACAGGTATCAAAATCCGAGCTTTGCGAGCCGATACCTTGATGGATATGCGGGTCGCCTCAAGCTGTCGACGTTAGCATCCTATGTCATCGCGCGACGGGAGCAGAATTGCATCGCCAAGGCGCTGGAAAGGTGCTCCCCGCTTCCGGCTCGGGTGCTCGATATCCCATGCGGAACCGGGAAGCTGGCGGAAGTGTTGGGTCGGCACGACTGTCAGGTTCTTGCCGCGGACATCTCAATTGAAATGATGGCCTTGGCCAAGACAGCATATGAGAGCCAGTCTGGATTTCGGGGTTTCATCCGGTGCGACGTGACCCAGTTGCCGTTCGGCGACGAAAGCTTTGACACGGTGATCTGCCTACGCCTAATGCACCTCATCCCGCCACATCTCAGGCGTGACATCATCAATGAACTGGCGCGCGTTGCCAGCCGGCGCCTAATCGTTTCCTACGGCCTTGCTTCCCGATTCCAGAGAATACGATTAAGGCTGCGAAAGATGATCACCGGAAAGATGTCAGCGCCTCATCCGGTCAATTTCAATGTCGCACGACAGGATTTCGCGGAGGCACGGCTCAGCCTGGTAGGTTCTTTCAGTGTACTCCCCATCCTGTCTTGCGAGCACTTGTTCATACTCGAGAAGACAACGGCCTAGCGTGGAATTTTAGCATTACTGATTGGCGCGCCAAGGAGTGGCCCGAGAGGCGACAATGGAACTTATCAGCAAGGTCAGTTCGTCACGCATGGCATCACTTGACCTGCTGCGCTTGATTGCAGCTCTGGCAGTCGTGCTCTATCATTACCTTTTCCGCGGCGCGATAGCCGGAAATCTCGACGTGAGTTACCCTGCCGCCGAGCCATACGCCATCTATGGGAACCTCGGTGTCAATCTGTTTTTTCTGATCAGCGGTTTCGTCATCGCCTGGTCGGCCGAAGGCCGTACGTGGCAGGAATTCGCGGTCGCGCGTTTCGCCCGGCTTTATCCCGGGTTTTTAGTCTGCATGACAGCAACGTTTGTTGTTCTCGTCATTGCCAATGACCAGCGTCTTCCAACCGATGCAACGACCTACGTCGCCAATCTCTCCATGTTCGCCCGTATCTTCGGCAGGAAGTCCATGGATGGCGTCTACTGGTCGATCATGCTCGAGATCCTGTTCTACTGCTGGGTTGCGGTGCTGATGCTGGCGGGTGCCTTTCAGCGCTGGAAACTACCCATCGCTGCCGCATGGCTCGCAGTTTCGGTAATCAACGAGTTCTTCTTCGGGAGCACGGTGATACGCCTTGTCTTGATTACAGACTACGCACCCTTTTTTGCTGCCGGCATCCTCACCGAAGACATCGTGGCAAGAGGCCGCTCGCCACTTGCGTTCCTTCTTCTTGCCTTCGCGTTCGGGGTGTCTTGCCGTACGATCATGCTCCCCCATGCGTGGATGCAGGAGCACTATGGAACAGCCATTTCGTATCCTGCTCTTTTCACGGCTAATTTGGTGGTCTTCGGAATCTTCGTCGGCTCCATACTGCTTCGCTACGTTGTCGCACCTTCCAAGACTGTCTTGATGCTCGGTGGATTGACCTATCCGCTTTACCTTTTGCATCAGTACATTGGTTACGTTTCGCTAAACGCGTTGGCGCCGCATGTCGGCAAAAACCCCGCATTCTTCGTCGTGTTGGCTGGGGTTCTCTTTGCCTCCTTTCTCATTTGGCGTTTCATCGAAGCCCCGATACGCAAGCCGCTCATCCGCGGCTTGACGTCCGCAATATATCGCCTCGCGCCGGCCTCGCAGCACATGCGGCCGACCTCGCCCGCACATTAGTTCGACCGCGCTGCATGGGTCTGCTGGGCTCTGATGCAATGACGCAAGCAGAGCCCGGCGCTCAGTGAAGACTCTTTGTCGCGGCTGCGTCGAACGGCGCGCTGTGCGTACAGCGACGATCAAAAAATCTCTCAGGGGATGCATGTATGTGATTTGTCGCTAATGTGTCCCTCAAGTACGTAAACGAGGGGGGAGGCGTCGAACCATTTGAAGGAACGCGCATGACAACTCTTCACTACACGTCGGGTGGATCAGGCGCGGACATCGCGACGGCCGGCTTCAATCTGGCTGATGTTTCATCCGTTGACCAGCTCAATGCACTGCCGGCCGGCATGAAAGGCTTGGTCTGGCTAGACGAGGTCAACGGGGCATCCTCGTCCTTTATCCAGAAAGTCACGCCTTTCATCGGGAATTCGAAAGTTTTTGGTTTCTTCCTCGTTGACGAGCCGGACCCGACCGGGAAATGGGGTACCTACGCCAGCGCCGCCAATCTGAAGGCGGAATCCGACTGGATCCATTCTCATGTGCCGGGGGCCAAGACCTATATCACCATGATGAGCTTGGGGACGTCCGCGAATCCTGATTTTACCAATACGTACAATCCCGGCAACACGCATATCGACTATTACGGGGTGGATGCCTATCCGGTGCGCACTGGTGGCGTCGCCGACTACAACATGATCGACCGGTACGTCGCTGCCGCCAAGGCTGCGGGCATTCCGGTGAGCCAGATGATCCCTGGCTACCAAGCGTTTGGCGGCGGCAACTACAAGACCGACACGGGTGGCCAATATGTCGTACCAACGGCGGCTCAGGAACAGACCATGATGGACCATTTTGCCAAGCTGATTCCATCACCGGCCTTCGACTACGCCTATGCTTGGGGCTCCCAGCAGGGCGATACCGCGCTTGGAAACTCGCCGGCGCTGAAGGCTTTTTTCCTGCAGCACAATCAAAGCGCTGCAAGCGTGCCGCCGACCGGCGATGGCACGCCGCCCAGCAGCGTGCCGCCGACCAGCAGCGGACCCCCGCCCAGCACCGTGCCTTCGATGACCCACCACATTTTCTACGGCACGGGTAGCGCGGATGTACTTCACGGCACCACTGGCGCGGACACGATGAACGGCCGGGGCTATAACGACACCTATTATGTCAACAACGCCGGCGACAAGGTGGTGGAACTGCGGCACAGCGGCAACGATAGCGTGCTGGCATCGGTCAGTTACGCGCTGTCGGCCGGTTCGCAGATCGAGCATCTTGCGACCACGAGCAAGTCGGGCACTACCGCCATCAACCTCACGGGAAACGAGTTCGCCCAAACCATTGATGGCAATGCCGGGAGCAACACTATCAACGGCGGTGGCGGGAGAGACGTCCTGACGGGACATGGCGGCAACGACGTCTTTGTCTTCAATTCCGCTCTCAAGGTCGGCAATGTCGACAAGGTCACCGATTTCAACGTGGGCCAAGACAAGATCCAGCTCGACCACACTGTGTTTGCCGGTCTGCATACCGGCGCCCTTCCTTCTTCGGCATTCCATGCCGGCAGGGCTGCGCATGACAGCAGCGATCACATCGTCTACAACAGCACGACCGGTGCGCTTTCTTTCGACAGCGATGGCTTGGGCGGCGCACATCATCAGATCCAATTTGCCACTCTATCTCCGCATCTGGCTCTGACGGCGTCCTCGTTCATCGTAACGTGACCTCGGGAACTTCAGGCCTGATCCAGACGGCCTGACGTTCTCTTGAATATAGCTCGATGGAACCAACAAGCCCCGCCGAGCTTGTACTTGGTATGAGCGCGCGCGGCATCGAATTCCTGCAGAAATGGGTGGAAGATAAGATCCCGCTCTACACCAAGGCCGATCCGGCTCTGGCAGCGAAACTTGCGGACCAGGCAACGGCGGATGCCCTCAGGGCGGGAATCCGCCCCGAGGAAATCTCCGAGGAAGTCGGAAGCATGTTGACGACCATGCTCGAAGTGCTCGATCAGCGCGATACGACATGATTGCGCGTTTTGCGGCAGATGCTGCCCCAGCTTGGCGCCAAACGTAATGCACAATGCGTCATGGGTCAGCCGGGGCTGCATTCCGAACATGCTCTCCCAGGACGCGCGCGATGACCCTGTCCACGTCGTGAGCTTCAGCATCATTGACTTGTATCAAGGGCCATCGGTCCTGGCGCAAGCACTCGCCGACCTCTCTTGAGATCTCGGCCTGCCGCAATCCCCTGGCCACGCCGAGTTCGAACAGGATAACCTCGAGGAGCGGTTGATGCGCATACCGCTCCTCGAGACGGCGGCGCAAAGTTTCCTGAGGCGCGTCGAGCTGCACGACGAGGTCCGGCCGCGGCAGGAACGCCAGGCACTTGCGAACCGCGTCGAGCCTTGGAGTTCTAGCCAGCACGCCCAGCGCACACAAAGCCTGAATCATGCCCTCTTCGAAGATGAAGCAACCGGACGACTCCCGCGCTTGGCGCCAGGACTGGCACAGTTGGGCGATGTCGACCTTCATGCGCCATGACCACACGCGGCTTCGAAGAGGGATTGATGTCAGAAGCCGGGCCGCGACACTGTCCTTTGGCAAGGTCGACAGCAAGACAGGAGCGGATGTGGCAATTTTTTTGCCAATTCGCCCTATGCCGTGGCGGATCTCGGGACCGTCATCCTGAGCTGATCCATGTTCAATCAGACGGTACCCGTTCACTGTCTTCACGTTGATACCGTGTTTCGCCAGGCCCTGGCAGAGGCCGCGAAGAAGCGTGGTCTTGCCGGCACCAGGCGGTCCAAACAGCTCGATGATCATAGCGGAATGCCTAAGCGCCTTCGAAAGAGCAGTCATTCACCTGCGGATCAAAGCTTATCCAGATTTCAGATCACACCAACGTTCATTTGAATGACCGTTCCAGTCGTGAATATATGGGCCCCGGATCCTCGCGGCGCCTGCCGATTCATCGCGATTGCGCTAGGTGAGCCGTTGCAAAACTTCTGAAGGACGCTCGGGAAGCGCTGGCTAGGCAAGATCGAGGCATCATCCGAATGATTGATGAAAAGATCTCGGCGGCGAGCGATGTTCGACCGTCAGCTTGGCGGGGCCCTGAATGTCCTCAGCGTGTTTGCATTCGGAAGTGGCAAATCAAAACCTGCAGGTGGATCTGCGACCCATCCGAAGGTGGTCAGTCGTTCCCGAATATGATCTTGACCAAGGGGGGCCAGTCTGGCGCCGTTACCGACAGATGGGTGCCCAATTTGCGGACATTCCAATCTTCGACCACCTTGGAGATGTCGCCAGCCATTATCCTGACAAGCTCGCAATCAGCGACGGCGCCAACCGCCTGACTTTTTCTGAGCTTTTCCGGGCGGTCGAGACGCTGGCAACTCATATCGCTGCCGTCGTCCCCGAAGGGCAGGCCATCGGCATCCTGCAAGCAAACTCCGCTTGGTATCCCGTGGCGATGTTGGCGAGCATGACGGCGGGACGGCCTTCGGTTCCGCTCAACACAAGAGATCCCGCCTCTCGCATTTTCGATATAGTCAGTGCCGCGCGGCTCGGCGCGATTATAGGCGCCGAAAATGTTCGCCCCGTCGAACTGGCCCAAGAGATCGTCTGGATCGATATTGCCGCCGCCGTGGCGCCCAACGATCAACACCCAGAACAGCAGCCCAAGCCCCCTATCGTTTCGGTCGATGCGCCTGCATTGGTGCTTTACACTTCAGGTAGCACCGGGCGCCCCAAGGGAATCGTCAACAGCCAACGCAGCCTGCTCTGGCGGGTCGGGCAATATGTTGATGCGTGCCATATCAGCGCGGATGACGTTTTCCTGCCGCTGACCGGGCCAGCCACGATCGCCGGTTGCCGGGAGATCTTTGCGGCGCTGCTGACGGGCGCCACATTGCATCTTCTCGAGGTGGAGGCTGTCGGCCTGCGCGCTACGCGCGCTCGATTGCAGTCCGAAGGTGTGACGATCACCTATCTTGTGCCGGCACTGCTTCGAGCCCTCCTGGCCGAGGCGCCCGCCGACGCTTCCTGGCCGCTCAGAGTGGCCCGGATCGGTGGGGAGAAAGTGTCATGGACGGACATCGCTTTGCTGCGCAAAGCCGTTTCGGACCAGTGCCTGATCCAGATCGGCTACTCATTGACTGAAACCATCGGTTCGCAATGGTTCTTGCCGCCTGACTGGCCCGAGCAAGACGCGTCGGTTCCCGTCGGCAGGCTGCTCCCTGGTATGACATTCGCTATCGTCGACGAAGCCGAGTGCAATGTAGGGCCAGGCGAGAGTGGAGAGCTTCTGATCAAGAGCCGCTATGTCCTGCTTGGTCATTGGGAGAACGGTGTGGTCGTTCCCGCGCAGCCGGACCCCGACGATCCCGAGGCTCGGCTTTTTTCGACCGGGGACCTCGTTCGGCTGGACGATGATGGCATCTTGAGGATCGTCGGCCGCAAAGGGCGCCAGATCAAGATCAATGGTCGACGCATCGAGCCCGCCGAACTCGAACGGGTCTTGCGTTGCGCGCCTTCAGTGGCGGATGCCGTAGTGATCGTGACGGCCGCGCAGGAACTCATCGCCTTCGCGGTCCCCCATCGCTTCGCGGGCGGCGCTTTTGCAGACGACCTTCGCCAGCTCCTCAGAATGACGTTGCCGGCACCATTGCGTCCCTTGCGATTGCACACCGTTGACGCAATCCCACGCCTGTCGGGAGGTAAGGTCGATTTGGCAACACTGGCCGAGATAGATCGTTCGGACGGAAGGAGGGCGCGAGCCGCCCGGTCGTCTACTCTCCATGCTCCGCCCGCCGGAGGAGCAATGGACACGCGTCAAATAGTGCAGCACGCGTGGATGCAGGTTCTCAACACAGGCACTGCCACGGGAAACTGGGATGATGCTGGAGGAGATTCGCTGCAGCTGCTGCACTGCGTCATGGCGATCGAAAACGCCATCGGGCAAGAGCTGGGCCTAGAGGCATTCACCGTCGGCATGAGCTTGGACCAGATGGTTGAGGCGGTCGTCTCTGCACGGTCGGGCGAAGGGCGCGAAAAGAAGCACCACCCCCCGGTTCTTTTCCTGTTTCCAGGGTCCGTTGGCTATGGTCCGAGCCTGGCTGCGTTCGCAGCCGCCATGGGGAAAGTCGCCCGTGTAAACCCCATCCGATATCCGAGCCTTGCGGCGATACTGGACGGACACAACACCCTCAGCGCCATGGCTGGCGCCGCACTCGAGCAGATAAGCCGCATCCAACCTGCGGGCCCCGTGCGACTTCTCGGCCATTCTCTGGGTGGCGCGGTTGCATTCGAGGTTGCCGCCCGGCTCATGAAGGCCGGGCGAACGGTGCGGTTCCTGGGCATCCTCGACACGAGCCTTCTGGACGAGCCGAGCAACCATTGGGAGACACTTACCCGTACGTTCTATCGTATTCGCACCAACCGCATATCCGCGCACCGGATGGCTTGCAGAGCCCTTGCGAAGATCACCGTCGCCGTGGGCGGCGAAGCGCGTCTGGCCAGGATTCTGGACAGATTTGCCAATGGAGAGTTCAACCCGACGATCTTCAGGACCAAACTGGAACTGCAGGAGGTTTTAAGGGCGAAGTCGTTCTTCCAGTGGCTTGAGGCACCCAAACCGGCTCTGCCCCTCTCCGGTACCTTGTTCCGATGTCGCAGGGAGGGAATGCCGCGGGCCTTGGGCTGGGACAGCGTCTTGGCACACCTGGACGTCATCTCGATCAAGGGCAGCCACATCGACCTTGTCGTCGAACCAAACCTTGCCACCAACCGTCCGCTTATCGAGACGGCCATCGTGCAGACCTATTCCACCGCCGAATCTCGCAAAAGGGAGGATTTGTCATCGACATAATTCCGGAATTCAGCAAGGACATGCTGACGCTCGATGCCCGCGCGGAGGTCGATCGCATCGTTCACACCTTGCGCACTCAGGTTCTCGGCACCCTGCATCGTCGCGGCGTGGTTGTCGGTCTTTCCGGCGGTATCGACAGCTCCGTCGTCGCGACCTTGTGCATGCGCGCGTTCGGGAAAGACAAGGTCCTGGGACTGTTCATGCCGGAGCGGGATTCTTCCGGTGACTCCCTGAGACTTGGCCGCCGCGTCGCGGCACAGCTTGGCATTGAAAGCGTCCTGGAGGACCTAGCACCGGCACTGGTGGCCATTGGCGCCTACCGCCGGCAGATCGAGGCGATCCAGACCGTCGTTCCCGACTATGGGGAAGGGTGGAAATGCAAGCTGGTGATCGCGTCGGTTCTGGAGAGCAGCGGACTCAACATAACCCGCCTCACGGTCCAGGATCCGCAGGGTAAAGTAGATACCGTGCGTCTGCCGCCAGCTGCCTATCTGCAGATCGTTGCTGCGACAAACTACAAGCAGCGCCTGCGCAAGATGACGGAATACTATCACGCCGACCGCCTCAAATACGCGGTTGTCGGCACTCCAAATCGCCTCGAGTACGACCAGGGCTTCTTTGTCAAGCAGGGCGACGGAGCCGCCGACGTGATGCCGATCGTTCACCTTTACAAAACCCAGGTTTATCAACTCGCGGAATATCTCGAGGTGGATGATGAAATCCGGCAGCGGCCACCGACCACCGACACCTTTTCCATGACCCAAAGCCAGGAAGAATTCTATTTCGCGCTGCCCTATCACCTGATGGATCTATGCCTCTACGGCCTGAACCACGGGGTCGCCAGCAATGAGCTCGCGGCGGTTGCTGGCCTCACCGAGCCCCAGCTTCAGAAAGTGTTCAAGGACATCGAAGCGAAACGAAGGGCGGCCCACTATCTTCACGCGCGGCCTTTGCTGTCCGCGGAAGGCGGAGATTGACCGAGCATGTGCGGCATCGCTGGAATCGTGGCGCTGAATGCCACAGCGGCTTCTCCTTCGCGGCAGGCGCTGATGCAGATGATGGGCGCGCTGGCGCATCGCGGCCCCGACGGGCGCGGTCTCTACCGGGACAGACGCGCGGGGCTGGCGCATGTGCGCCTGTCCATCGTCGATCTTTCCAGTGGCCAGCAACCGATGGCGGACACAGGCGATACGACGTGGATCGTGTTCAACGGCGAGATATTCAACTACGTCGAATTGCGTGAAAAACTCACGGCGCTCGGCCACCGCTTCCGAACCCGCAGCGACACGGAGGTCGCGCTGCACGCCTATCGTGAGTGGGGAGAAACGGCCTTCGAGCGGATGAACGGCCAATGGGCAATTGCGATCTGGGATTCAGTGGCCAATCGTCTCGTATTGTCGCGCGACCGCTTCGGCATTTGCCCGCTGTATTTCAGCGAGCATGCGCACCGGCTTTATTTCGCCAGCGAAGTGAAAGCCATTTTCGCGGCCGATCGAACCATCCCTCGCGCCTTTGATCCCGCCGGCATCGATCAGACGTTCACGCTCTGGACGGTCGTTCCGCCGCAAGGAGTTTTCCACGGAATCAACGAACTCGAGCCGGGTCGTGTCCGCATCTATCAGGATGGCACCGTTCGTGAGCGGATTTTTTGGCAGCCTTCCTATCCCGACAATTTCGGATCGCGGCAGGGCGAGTTCCCCGGGTCCTCCAACGACGCGGTGGACCGCGTGTCTAGCGCTCTTGAGGCCGCGACGGCGCTCAGAATGGTGCGCGCCGACGTGCCTGTCGGGTGCTACCTCTCCGGAGGGCTGGACAGTTCGCTTGTGGCCGCGCTCGCGAGGCGCTTCGCGGGCGATCGCTTCCAAACCTTCTCCTTGCGTTTTGCCGACGCCGAATATGACGAGACCCGCTTCCAGCGAATGGTTGCCGAGACGATCGGCAGTGAGCACCATGAAGTGGTCGTTTCGCGCAGAGATATCGCCGGAATCTTTCCGGAGGTAATCCAACACACCGAGCGCCCGATACTGAGGACTGCCCCGGCGCCGCTCTTCCTGCTCTCGCGCCTGGTGCGCGAGCGTGGCATCAAGGTCGTGCTGACCGGCGAAGGCGCTGACGAAATGTTCGCCGGCTACGACCTGTTCCGCGAAGGCAAGGTCCGCCGCTTCTGGGGGCGCCACCCGACATCGACACGCCGCTCTCGGCTCCTGGAACGCCTTTACCCCTATCTCACCCGCTCGCCGGTGCAACAGCAGGCGATGGCGCGTCAGTTCTTCGGGCGAAATATTCAGGCTTACGACGCGCCGGGCTTTGCTCATGAAACACGCTGGCGAACCACCAGTGCCATCAAGCGCTTGTTTACGGCCGATATGCGGGCTCGAACGCAGGGCCGCGACGCCGTGTCCGAGTTGCTCGCCCGTCTGCCCGCGCAGTTTGCCCGTTGGAGCCCCCTTGCGCAGGACCAGTATCTCGAGGTGCAAACACTGATGTCGGGCTATCTGCTCTCCTCGCAAGGCGACAGGATGCTGATGGCTCACTCCGTCGAGGGGCGCTTCCCGTTCCTGGACGATGAACTTGTGAGGCTCGCGAATTCGCTGCCACCCTCCTTCAAACTCCGCGGCCTCGACGAGAAGCACGTGCTGAAGCGCATGGCGGCACCCATCCTGCCCTCCGAGATCATAGCCCGCAAGAAGCAGCCCTTCCGTGCGCCCAACGCGCTTTGCTTCGTCGGCGCAGACGCTCCGGATTACGCTCGCGAGGCGGTTTCGCAGACGGCCCTGCGCGAGGCGAATGTCTTCGATCCAAAGGGGGTCACGCACCTGCTTGCCAAATGCCAGGCCAGAACTGGCGATGGCGACCTGTCCAATGCCGACAACATGGCGCTGGTCGGCGTGTTGTCGACCCAACTTCTTCATCAGCAGTTCGTCGCGGCGGGTTGTCCCAGTGCAACGCTCGAATGCACGCTCAGCGTCGACGTCGACTGCGAACATCGGGAAGAGCGCCTGTATGTTGCATGATGCCGTACCATTGCTGCATGACTACCTCGCCCATTCCGCCGTCCGACACGGAAGTAAGGTGGCGCTGGTGTGCAACAGGCAGCGTGTCACCTACCTCGAACTCGAAACGCGAGCCAACGCGATCGCCTGGGACCTGTCCGCATCCGGAGTCGTTCGCGGTGATCGCGTGATGATCTTCGCCGACAACACCGTCGAGACGGTGGTTAGCTTCTGGGCGGTGCTAAAGGCGAATGCGGTGGTGTGCATCGTCAACCCGCTCACCAAGAGCGACAAGCTCGATTATCTGCTCAACGACTGCCGGCCGACGGCGCTCATCACGGACGGCCATCTGCAAGCGATCTTCCGCGAGCCGGCGCGCGGCTGCCCGTCACTTCTGCGGGTGATCGTATCGGGACCTATCGACGACGTCGAACTCGCCCAGCTGCCGTTTGCCGTGCGCTGGGACGCCGCCCTCGCCAATGGCGCGGATACGCCGCCGGCACGGCAGTGCATCGATGTTGATCTGGCAGCCATCATCTACACGTCCGGGTCGACGGGCGAACCCAAGGGCGTGATGCTGACGCACAGAAACATGATGGCCGCGTGCGCGTCTGTCGCTTCCTACCTGGCGATTGCCGAGGACGAGGTGATCCTCAATGTCCTACCCCTCGCCTTCGATTATGGACTGTACCAGATGATCATGGCTTTTCGTACCGGCGCCCGGCTGGTGCTCGAACGCTCGTTCGCTTTCCCGGCACAGATCCTCGGGTTGATCAGGCAGGAGGGAGTTACGGGCTTTCCCGGCGTGCCCACAATCTTTGCCGCACTCTCCGAACTCAGGTCCCTCAAAGACCAGGATTTCTCGAGCATCCGCTACGTCACAAACACTGCGGCAGCCCTACCCCTCAAGCATATTTTCATGCTTCGCGAGCTGTTTTCGGGTGCACGCATCTATTCGATGTACGGTCTCACCGAATGCAAACGTTGCACCTATTTGCCGCCAGAGGACCTCGAGCGAAAGCCATTGAGCGTAGGGATCGCAATCCCGAATACGGAGATGTGGATCGTTGACGAGCATGACAGGCGGATAGGCCCAGGCGTTGTCGGCCAACTCGTCATTCGCGGCGCAACGGTGATGAACGGGTATTGGGGCAAGCCCGAGGCAACGGCCAGGAAACTCAAACCCGGCCCGCTGCCCGGTGAGCAGGTCCTATACACCGGCGACTACTGCCGGATGGATACGGAGGGTTACCTCTACTTCGTTGGCCGTGGGGATGAGATCATAAAGTCGCGAGGCGAGAAGGTGGCGCCAAGGGAAGTGGAAAACGTACTGATGGACATTCCAGGAGTCCGAGAAGCGGCTGTCATCGGTGTTCCCGACGAGCTCCTCGGGCAAGCGGTGAAAGCTTTTGTGGTGATGGAGCATGGAAGAGCCATTGGCGAAAGGGAACTGCAGAAGGAGTGCCAGAAGCGTCTGGAAAACTTCATGGTCCCGAAATCCATCGTCGTTGTGGCGAACCTGCCGATGACGGACACGGGAAAACTCAAGAAAACGGCGCTGTCATGATACGGGGCCAGAACCAAGTCGCTGATTTAATGGTGACGCCACGGAGGACGAATTCATGTTGACCATCAAGGAACGCACCGGAATCTACAGCGAGCAGATTCGTAGTTTCTTGGTTTCGAATTTCTACGTCAGCGACGTCAAGGCATTGCTGGATGACGCATCCTTGCTCGATCAAGGCATTGTCGACTCGACGGGTGTGCTTGAGATTATCGGCTTCATCGAGGAGACCTTTGGCATTACCGTCGAGGATAGCGAACTTCTGCCTGAAAACCTCGATTCCATCCAGGGGATCGAGCAATACATCATCCGCAAAATGAACTGATGGGTAAGCGTAACGCCCAGAGCAGCCCCGTATTTGGTCTGATTGTCGCAGGATTCATGCCTGCGTCTTGACTTGCCCCAGAACCACCCGGCCCTCGCCCGCTTCGTTCGAGACCGAACGGATGTTCTCGAATGCCTTGCTGCGTTCCAGCAGACCCGCTACCTGTCGGTCTTGGCCAAGCCCGACCTCGAAGAGCAGGATGCCGCCACGCCGCAGGTATCGCGGTGCGTCTTTCAGTACGCGCATATGAATGCTCAGGCCGTAAGGGCCGGCTGCAAACGCCTCGCGCGGCTCAAGCTCGATCAGATGGGCGCGGTCGCCCTCGAGCCGCTTTTCAGAAATGTAAGGCGGATTGCAGACGATTACGTCGATAGTTCCGTCTAACCCAAGGCCGATGAGAGAGTCGAACAAGTCGCCCTGAAGCACCGAAAGACGCTCAGCCATGCCGTGATGTGAGGTGTTGCGGCGTGCCGTTTCGACGCATTCATCGGTGAGATCGCTTGCCCAGACAAGGGCGCTGGGCACATGGTAGGCGATCGCGCACGCCAGATTCCCAGTGCCGCAGCACATATCAACTATGCGCGGAGCCGGCAGGTTCATCTGATGCAACACACCAAGCGCGGTCTTGCCGAGCAACTCGGTCTCAGGTCTGGGGACGAGCGCACCGGGCGAAACCAGCAGTTCAAGTCCCATGAACATGGCGCGGCCGGCGCCATAGGCATCAGCTACACTGAACTCTTTGCTCATGGCCGACCCCATCGCTTGATCTCCCCAGTATAGATCTGCGGCGCTCATGCGCCAGCCAAACCTGCTCCGAAATCATGAATTCTCAAGCCTTTCCTTCGAAAAACTGCAGGCACAAACTCGGTGCATCGCACTTCTGACGCTCATTGACCGATTGCAATCTCAGGTCGCCAAAGATGGAGAGAGAGGTGCTGCTCATGCTTTGAAGAGCCAATGGCGCGGTACGGCGGCTTTTAGATTTTGTGGATCGTGGAGAGGGGTAAACGCCTATCCAACTCTGATGGAGCGGAGGCGCGGACCGCAGCTCCATTGACGCGCTAATCTTCGGCTCCGGTAATTCAGCAAGTGGTCGGTGGAAGCGCCTCCGCTCCAGCATCAGCCTCACCTTGCTGCATGGAGAGGTTACCTATAGGTTTGCGGACATGTCGAAACAACTGTCCGAAGGTCTCGGATCGACATCTCATTTCCGGTCAATCGCAGAGAGGGGCCGTGAGCGAAAGCGTGAGTGTTCTGATTGTTGAGGATCAATGGCTAGTCGCGCAGGACACTGCCGCGCGGCTGCGTCGCGCCGGTTATCAGGTGGTCGGACCTGTGCCGTCGGTATCCGCCGCTCTGCGTCTTGTCGAATCGGACAAGATCGACGTGGCGTTGCTAGACATCCAGCTGAACGGTGAAACGGGTCTGCCGGTGGCGAGGATATTGCAGGCGCGAGGCATCCCCTTTGCCTTCTTGTCGGGATTTGGCCCCGCCGACGTTCCCGCGGCTTTCCGCGACTGCAGATTCCTGCCGAAGCCGGCAACCGATGCTGTCATCCTTGCTGCTGTCAGCGAGTTGGCGTCCCTGCGCACAGCTTCGCGCTGACATTCGCTCCGCCGCATTATTACCGGAGTTGCGCCCTGGCGACCTGGTAGGCCGGACGAGGTCAGTCTCACAAAGGGCAACATTGGCGCTTTGGCCATGAGGACGGCGGACTACGACCGGCGAGGACGGAAATTCAGCGTTCAAAAAGCATCCGCCGGGTTCCACTTCTCGGCCTGTTGGCGGCGATTTGGACTTAGGTCCGATCCCGTCGCCAGAGGTCGGATTGCGGAACATCTGCCAAGGACCCACGTTCGGGGCTTGAGCACGGAGGTGCCGGCCGATCTCGAAGCGCAAGTTTCACGGGCAACTGTTGGGGAGTGTCGTAGTGCCGATTTCAAACGATATGGGGGACGAGTACCTGGAACTGGAATGTCCAAACTGTTCTCATGTCATCATAAAAAAGGGATCGTGGTTGAAGGTGATATCCAACTTCAACTGCACCCAATGCCATGCAAAAATCAGAATTGGTTATATGACCAAGCTCGCGCTTTTCGAGAAAAAAAGGCAAAGCATGAACCCGGCTGCGCAGTGAGCGTCCTGGCGGCCCGACAGTCGTTTGGGGTGGTGCGTTGAACCGTCGGGCCTGACCGGCCCGATGGCGGGGGAGCCAGGCCGGCTGGGTGAATCGTATACATTAGATCATGCTTATCAAGCCCAAATACGCGGCGCGACATCGCCTGGTGGAGCAACGGTGAACCCCGCGCCCATATACGCGCTAGCAGGAACGTCGGCGGTCAACATGCCGCTCATTCGTAGAGAGTGCGAACAGCTTCATCAAACAGCTCCACCTCGGCTTCAACCTTTTCAGCCGCTTTATCGACCTTCTCGAAACGCTTCAGCATTCGGTTGTGGAGCATGGACAAGCGTGCGGCATGGTAGACCACACTGCGCTTGTAACCTTCAGAGTCGAGTGGTTCGAACAACATTGTCATGGCAGCAATCCTCAATGTTTTCCGTCCTGCAATCCTTCCCTAGTAAATCGTCAATTAACTCTTTCGTTCCGCTGGTGATGCGAAGGCGCCCGAATGAATAACTCGTTGCGCTGTCTCCAGACTGCACGAGCGTGCTTCGTCTGTCTGAGGTTAGGCCCCAAGGCTTGCGCTTGCCTCGCCTGTTCGGCTCATGCTGCGTCAGTCACGACATCGACGGCCAGCTTCAGTTCAATCGCTTTGGGCGTGAGTTGAATACCGGCGCTGCCAAGAATTGCCGAATGATCATCCTGCTGTGGTGGGACCGCCGAACCCGTCAGGAGCGACGAACCGAGCCGGCTTGGATAGTCGCCCCACCGCAAGGACGCGAGCGGATCGAAGATCACGTCGGCAGGTGCTCTGCCCTCTCTGGGAAGCCGGCGCCGCGCGCACTTACTGAAAAAACCCAAACAGAATAAGAGCGAGAAAGGCAAACAGCAGCGCTGCAGCCGCTAGCAACACACCTTTGTTGGAGCCCCGCCGAGGTTGAGGGTCAGGCACGAGTTTTTTCCGGTTTGGGAGTTCATTCATTGGACATTAATTTGCGGCTGCAAATTAGGTTCCGCTCATGCTTGAATGCCTACAATGCCGCCCCACAGCGCCCTACAGGCGCACGACCTTCGCTAGCCCTAGGCGTGTCCGCTGGCCTTCTGCAAAGGACAACGCGAACGATTCCTGATTGAATGACCGGGCAATTTCCTGATCTTTCTCAACCACGCGGACGAACCATTCGCCGCAGGTTTCTGTCACTTCGACGCAAGGCACGGCCTTGCGGAATGGAACCACGTTATCCATCACAGCCGACCTACGAGCAATGGCAACATCGGTCTTATAAGGCCACCGAATTCGGGATTTCAATAAAAAAGTCGGTACGTGATCATGTAATTTACGGGATCAAGTATTTAGTGAGCAGCGGATCGCATTTGAAGTCCGCTAACGATCACCTATGTGCTCACCGAAGCATTGGGGCTCGGCCGACACGGTGATTTTGAACGCCTACGGCAATTCCTTCTCGGAGAGGTCGCTGACCGGCATGATGGCGCACTGGAGCAAGATGGCGAGCATGGGGCCCGGCTGCACGCTGCATGGACTTCGGAAGACGCTGGGGAAGTACCTGGCCAAGGAGGGCGCGACCCCGAAACAATCGGCAGGCATTCTCGGCCACGACGACCTGGACCACGTAGAGCTTTACAGCAAGGACGGAGCAGGAGCGGCTCGCCGTGGAGGGCATGGCGAAGCTTCTGAAGCGGTTTGTCTGACCGACTGTCTAACCAGGTTGTCTACCCTCGACGCAAAGCCTTGTGCACCAAGGCGACTGGTGGGCCCGGAGGGACTCGAACCCCCAACCAAGCGGTTATGAGCCGCCGGCTCTAACCATTGAGCTACAGGCCCCACGCGCGCTGGATTAGTGTTTTTCCTTGCGCGGCACAAGGCTTTCCGGACGGGCTGGCCGAGATCGCCCAAATCAGCCCATATTCGCGCCCTAGTCGACAGGCGCGACTGGATCGCAGACCGAGGAGATTTTCATGACCAGACATATTTTGCCGCTCGCACTTGCCGCCGCGATCGCTTTTCCGGCGATGGCAAGCGCTGCCGATTCGCTGCCCCCGCCCCGCATCATCGTGTCGGGTGAAGGCCAGTCGACCGTGGCGCCTGACCTGGCGCTGCTGACGCTCAGCGTCATGCGCGAGGCCAAGACCGCACGCGCGGCACTCGACGCCAACAACGACGCCATGGCCGCCGTGATCGCGGCAATGAAGTCGGCGGGGATCAAGGACCGCGACCTGCAGACCGCCGGCATCCAGATCAACCCGCGTTACAACTACACCAACAAACCGGACGGCAGCCAGGAAGCCGAGCTTGTAGCCTACCAGGTGACCAACACACTCTCGGTGCGCATCCGCGACATCGACAAAACAGGTGAGATTCTCGACAAGGCTGTGTCGCTCGGCGTCAACCAGGGCGGCGGCATTTCGTTCTCCAACGAAGACCCGAAAGCTGCCGTCACCGAAGCCCGCAAGAAGGCGGTCGCCGATGCCATGGCCAAGGCCAAGACGCTGGCCGAAGCCGCCGGCGTCAGCATCGGCCGGGTGCTGGAAATCACCGACCAGAACGTTGCGCCGGCGCCGATGCCGATCAATGCCAAGGCCTTCGATGCGGCAGGCGCCGCGGTTCCCGTGCAGGCCGGCGAGAATGCCTACGCCGTGCAGGTAACAGTGACATTCGAGCTCAAGTAGCAGGCCGCCGGGCCGGCCGCGGTTCTGCTGAACCCGTCGGCCGGAACCGCAGATTTCCGACATGAAAAACCCCGGAGGACTGTCCTCCGGGGTTTTTTCGAGCCGCACCTTTCCGCGGAGGGAAAGGGGCTCCTGGCTGACCCTAGAAAGGGTCATGCCGCTACTCCAGGCTGATCCTCGCGGAGGAACATGCCTCCGGATCGACCTTCGCAGAAGGTCGTATCCCAGACTGATCTTCGCAGAAGATCAGTCTGGTTCTCTTAGCGATAGATAACCGGGCAGCCGCGCTCATTGGCGAACACGACCACTACGCGATCGCCATACTGGCGGCCGGCGACCTTCACCACGCGGCGATTGACATCGACGATGCGGACGCGGTGCAGGCCCATGCGCTCGGCCTTGTCGAGGGCGCGGTCCGGCGAGCAGCGGCGCCAATTGCGGTCACGGCGAAAGCCGTCCTCATCGTCGCCGGTGTAGACGCCGACGCGGCGGTCATGGTTGTTGCCGAAGCCGAGATAGATCGAGTCCGCCTGGGCGGGCACTGCGGCAAGGGTGCCGAGAGCTACGAGACCCGAAAGGGCTGCCGTCTTGAATGAGTTGAACATTGTCTTCTCTCCTTGTTGAGGGCTTGCGCCCGTCTTGGTCGAACCGATGGGGGGAGAATGCTCCTTGCAATCTGAACTCTTCGCGAACCGGCCGTTCATTTTCGGTTAATCTGCCCGACAGGTCAAAAGCAACCGCCCCTTCCACCGCTGCAAACGATCCTGACCGTCAAAAACGTCCAATGGCGCGGAACGCCCTATGGCAACGTCCGTTCCAGAATGCTCAGGGCTCGTCGTCGAGCATATAGTCGAAATAATCGTCCGGCTCGGCCAGATCGGTCTCACTGGCGCGGACGCGGCCGCGCATGGAGATGCCGGCATCATGAACGGTCTCGGCACTTCCCGACACCAGCCTGTGCCACCAATAGAGGTCGTGCCCCTCGGCAACCAGCCGGTAGGCACAGGTTTTCGGCAGCCACGTGATGGTGCGCACATTCTGCGGCGTCAGCCCGACACAGTCCGGCACGCGCGCCAGCCGGTTGGCATAGTCCGAACAGCGGCAGCTTTGCCCATCGAACAGCCGGCAGCCGACTGATGTCCAGTAGATCTCGCCGGTATCCTCGTCCTCGAGTTTAGACAGGCAGCATTTTCCGCAGCCGTCGCACAGCGATTCCCACTCGGTGGGCGTCATCGCTTCCAGCGTCTTGGTCTTCCAGAACGGCGTTTCCATTATGGGTCGAGATGTGGCCTCCGCATGCGGCAAGGTCAAGCTGTTGTGTGACTTCAAGTTCCGGCCGCACCATAGGAAAAACATGAAGTTGCCTTCAAAACGCCGGTCAATCGTCCTTGGGTGCGGGTAATGCCTGCAAACCGGAACCAATCCGGTCAAGGACAGTTTGGGCAGGGATGGGACCCCACAAGGAGAATTTAAGATGAAACGCCAACCACGGGTACTGGCAGGTACGGCACTTGGCCTGCTTATGGCATCCGCGCCGTTGGGCGCATCCCCGTTGCAGGGCAACGCCGTTTTCGGCCCCTTGCAGCACACGGCCGCGCCACTGATCCTGGTCCAGGACGACCCTGCTGCAGATGGTCAGCAGACCGACCAGGAACTGCCGCGCAAAAAGAAACGCCAGCAGGCCGAACAGGCAGCGCCGGCCGCCGAGCAGCCTGCACCGGCTGCAGAGCAACCCGCCCCTGCCGCCGAGGAACAACAGCCGCGCAGGAAGAAGCGGGATCAGCAGCAGACCGAGCAGGCCCCGGCCGAACAGGCCGCACCTGCCGCCGAGGAACAGCAGCCGCGCAAAAAGAAGCGCAATCAACAGCAGCAGATCGAGGCGGCGCCTGCGGACGAGGGCGGCGCCCAGGCAGCGCCGGCGACCGATGAGCAGCCGCTCAAGCCACGCAAGAAGAAGCGTGACCAGCAGCAGATCGAGGCAGCACCGGCTGAACAACCGGCCGAACAGGTAGCTCCGGCAAATGAAGAACAGCCGCTAAAGCCACGCAAGAAGAAGCGCGACCAACAGCAGATCGAAGCGGCGCCCGCTGAACAGCCGGCCCAGCAGCCTGCCGAGCAAGCAGCGCCCACCGAACAGGTGGCGCCGGCAAACGACAACAAGTCGGGCAAGAAAAAGCGCAAGCAGGATCAGCAGATCGAGGCCGCGCCCGCCGACAAAGCGCCAGACGTCAAAGTTGCGCCTGCCGGAGAGCCCGCGCCGCAGGCCGAGCCGATTCAGCCCCCGGCCGATCAGCAAGCGGCTCCCGCCGAAGGTGAACAGCCGAAGGATCAGGCGAAAAAGCACGGCAAAAAAACTGTCGGCGAACAGCCGGTGACGGGCGAACAGCAGCCTGCGACCGGTGAACCACAGCCTGCGGAGCAACCGGCCAATGCCGAGCAGCCCGCGCAAGGTGAGACGCCGGCGCAAGGCGAAGCCACGGCCAACCCCGACGAAGCACCCATCCTGGACAGCCAGAAGGATGCCAGGCGCAAGCACCGCAAGGACCAGGGCGGCAACAGCCAAAATGGGAACGGCCAAAATGGGAACGGCCAGAATGCTGGCGGCCAGACGGGCGAGCAGCCCGCGCAGGGCGGCACCGAGGCGCAAGCCCCGAAGCCGGCTCCGGTCGACCAGGGACCGCCGCCCACCGACGACAAGTCAGCTCAGCAGGCAATTCAGCCAGAAAAGATCGCCCCGGTGACGGAGGAAAAAGGCAAACGCGTCGAGCGTGCACCCGATGAGAACGTCCGCGACCGCCGGCGTCCGAAAGGCGTCGACGTCGTCAAGGAACTCGGCGACCGCGTCATCCTGCAGTTCAACAACCAGACGATCGTGGAAAGCAATGACGCTCCGCGCATGCACCGCGGCGCCAGGAATGTTTACTATGAGGAACTGTCGGGCGATCGCTCTCGGGAAATCGTCGAGCGCGACAATGGCATCCAGATCGTCACCATCCGCAACCGCAATGGCGACGTCATCAGGCGATCGCGCATCACGCCGGATGGGCACGAATATGTGCTGAGCTATGTCGACGAGCGCAGCTATGACGACGACAATGACTGGCGCGATCCCGGTGACGACCTGCCGCCGATGCGGCTCACCATCCCGCGCCGCGAGTACATCCTCGATTCGGAAGATGTCGAAAGCCCGGACGATTATTACGAGTTCCTCGAACAACCGCCGGTGGAGAAGGTCCAGCGCCTCTATTCCATCGACGAAGTGAAGCGTTCGGCGCGCGTGCGCGACATTGCCCGTCGCGTCGACCTCGACACATTGAACTTCGAGTTCGGCTCGGCCTCGATATCCGACACCGAAGTGCAGAAACTGGAAGGCGTCGCCACGGCCATGGAGAAACTGTTGAAGAAGAACCCGGCCGAAACCTTCCTGATCGAAGGCCACACCGATGCGGTTGGCACGCCGGAGGCAAACCTTGCTCTGTCCGACCGGCGCGCTGAGTCTGTCGCCGAAGCGCTGACCAATGCCTTCGGCATCCCGCCGGAAAACCTGACCACTCAGGGCTATGGCGAGGAATACCTCAAGGTCAACACCACGGCGCCCAACCGCGAGAACCGCCGCGTCGGCATCCGTCGCATCACCTCGCTGGTGGCACCGGTGGCGAGTAACAATTGATCTGCTTTCCAATGGCTTGAGCAGCTTTCTGGAATCAGATCGACAACAAGGACCCATCCCGGCAGACCGGGATGGGTCGAGCTGCGGACAGCAATCCCGGTTCAACAAGAATTGTACTGGTATTAGAACCGGCTCATTGTATAGAGCGGCCGCCCTCCCCAGATTCAAGGCTGGGCGTTCCCTGCCCCGTCCCGACTCCAGCGGGATGCATTGAACCCCGCCGGCCCTCCCGGCGGGGTTTTTTTGCGTCGCAATTTGCCTTGCAAACCGCGGCAAGCTGATCGAAATACCCCAGTCGACATCAAAGCTGACCGGAACCGCTGCATGAAACGTCTCGAACTAGCCATCGAATCGATCATCCTCGCCTCACGCTGGCTGCTGGTGGTTTTCTATATCGGGCTGGCCCTGGCGCTCGCCGTCTATGCGCTGTCCTTCGGCAAAAAACTCTACGAGTTCGTCATGGTCGCCTTCACACTCGACGACACCGACACCATCCTGAAGATGCTCGGCCTTATCGACGCCGCACTTGTCGCCTCGCTGGTGGTGATGGTGATCATCTCCGGCTACGAGAATTTCGTCAGCCGTTTCGACGACCAGGATGGCGGCGTACACTGGCTGGGTACCATCGATGTCGGCTCGCTGAAGGTCAAGGTCGCCTCGACCATCGTCGCTATTTCCTCGATCCACCTGCTGCAGGTGTTCCTGAATTCGTCTTCCTATACGATCGACCAGCTGATGTGGCTGACCATCATCCATCTCGCCTTCGTCGTCTCGGCGCTGATGCTGGCCTATATCGACCGGCTGATGGGACTGAGCAAAGGCAAGAAGGGCGAGGCGTGATGAGCCCCTTTCTCCCGTTCATGGGGAGGTGAGGCTGGTCCGCACAGCGGGCGAAAGGCAACTGCTTGGTTTTTCGAACGACCAACGCCGGCAGGTGGATGAGGGGCAGCGCCGGCGGCCCGTGATTTCCGTCAATAGACGCTTTTGACGTTCGTCGGCGAATTGGCAAATACCGCGTCCGGCACGAAAAAGTCGCCGGCCAGCGGCCCGGTCGCGCCCGGCGCATAGACCGCGAAATCGGTCACGCCCTCGGCGCGCAGCACCTCTTCATCGATGTAGAAATTGCCCGATGTCTCGCGCGATGGCCGCAGGAAGATGGCGTGTGCGGCATCGGCCATGATGTCGGGTAAGCGGCTCATCGCCGCCACCGTCGCGCCGCCGAGCAGATTGCGCACCGCAGCCGTGTCGATGGTCGAGATCGGCCACAGCGAATTTACCGCGATGCCGTCCTTGGCAAACTCGGCGCTCATCCCCAGCGTGCACATCGACATGCCGAACTTGGCCATGGTGTAGGCGACGTGGTTCTTGAACCATTTGGCCTTCATATCGAGCGGCGGTGCCAGATTCAGAATATGAGGATTCTCAGCCAACTTCAGGTGGGGAACGCACTTTTTCGACACCAGGAAAGTGCCGCGCGTGTTGATCTGGTGCATCAGATCGTAGCGCTTCATGTCGGTCTCCAGCGTGCCGGTGAGCTGGATGGCGCTGGCATTGTTGACGCAGATATCGATGCCGCCGAACTTTTCGACGGTCTTGGCAACCGCCTCGGCCACCTGCGCCTCCTCGCGGATGTCGCACAAAACAGGCAGCGCCTTGCCGCCGGCCTGCTCGATCTCCTCAGCTGCCGAGTAGATCGTGCCCGGCAGCTTCGGATGCGGCTCGGCGGTCTTGGCCGCGATCGTCACATTGGCGCCGTCGCGCGCCGCCCGCAACGCTATCGCCAGCCCGATGCCGCGCGACCCGCCGGAGATGAACAGCGTCTTTCCCTTGAGCGACATGTCTTGGCACCTCCCTTGCTACATCACTGACGCGAACCATTGCGCGGCGGCAATGCACTGCGCAAGGCCTCGGCAGCCTGCAACGGGTTACGCAACGTAGGCTCAAACGGATAAGGGGGTTAGACCAGCACCAGGCCCTGCCGCATCGCGATCGCGATGGCATCCGTGCGGTTCGCAGCACCCAGCTTGATCAGGATCGCGGCGACGTGGAACTTTGCCGTGTGCACGGAGATGTTCAGCCGCCGCGCGATCACCTTGTTGGGCGCGCCTTCGGCCAGCAGCGCCAGCACTTCGGCCTCGCGCGGCGACAGCGCCGGACGGGCGGTAGCGCCATCGTCCAACGGCTCCTCGCCGAACAGCCCGCTATGGCTTCCGCCGTTGGCGGCGCCATCGAAATCGTCGTGGCGAGCGGGCGTCGAACGCCCATCCCTGGACACCCGGTAGCCGGCCGCCGCCAGTCTGACGGCAGCCGCGATCAGATTCGCATCCGACGCCAAAGGCAGCACGGCAAGCACCCGGTTTTCCGGCCGGCCAGCGCTCGCGGATAGCAGCACCCGTGGGATTGCGCTGTTGCCACCATCGGCTCGATCGAGCCAGGCCGCACTGTTCGCAACAGCGTCATCGAAGACAGCGACGTCGGCAATCCCGCTGCCGGCTACGACCGGAAGCAGATCGTCCGCCATGGCAAGCGAAGCTGACAGGCGCTCGGCACGCGCGGCATCGTGCAGCGCGATCAGCACCACGAGCTGGCGTCCGCCGCCCGCCACCTCCGGCCGACCCACCTCCGGCCCACCCGCCTCCGGCCTTGTCAGCGTGTCGCTTTCCATCGGCCCTCTCAGCTCAGCGGTTTTTCACCGACGGTCAGCGCGACGTCGCGCTGCTCGCCGCCGCGCACCACGCCGAGCGTCACCGCAGCGCCCGCGCTATCCGGCCCAAGCTTTCGGATCAGTTCGCGCGGGCCGTGCACGGCCTCGCCATTCCACGCCACGATGATGTCGCCCAGCGCAAGGCCGGCGGCTTTGGCCGGACCGTTGTCGTCGAGGCTCATGACCATGGCGCCGCGCGCCGCGCCGTCACGGATCGGGTGCAGGCCGGCGCCGAGATAGCCGCGCGCGACATGGCCCTTTTCACGCAGCGTCGCCACGGCCCGCTCGATCGTCTCATAAGGCATGACCAGCGCACGACCACGTGGCCCAAACAGCAGCATGCCGATCAGCGCGCCCTTGGCGTCAAGCACCGGCCCGCCCTCGAAACGGCCGCCGGCATTGACGGCGAGATTGATGCGCCGATCGATGGTGCCGCCGCGCATCGAGCGCCAGGCGGGGCCGACCTCGCCGACCGAGCCCGAGACAGCCAGCGCCGAGCCCGGACTGCTGCCGACAGCGATGGCGACGTTGCCCGGCCGCACCCCATCCGCCTTGGCGAGCGCAGACGCCGCGGCCGCGCCGGCCGGCTTCAGAAGCGCTACGCCGGTCGACGGATCGCGACCGACCAGTTCGGCCTTCACCGCTTCGCCCGAAGCCAATGTCAATTCGATCTCCTCACCGGCCTCGACAGCTTCCTCGGCGGTGACGAAATAGCCGTCACGCCAGTGGAAGGCGCTGGCGGTGCGATGGTGATGGGTGGTGAAACTTGCCGTTGCCGGCGCAGCCTTGGCGGCGAGATCGGCGATGGCGTCGGAAAATGCATTAAGGTTGAAGTCACTCATGATGATCTCCTGGGTTTTCTCATGCCCCAGATATCGCTCGGCAGTGCGCCCGGAGGTACTCGTCTGACGGCTAGTTACTGGTGTGACTGGCCATCTGGTCAGGTCGCGGCAGTTCGAGCCGCTCCGCACATATAGTCATCATCGCGCCTGAAAACACGGAGCCCCGCCAATGGCCCTCGCCGCCCACAAATTCGAAACCGACGACACACTGCTCGACGCCTATTCGACGACAGTCGCCGACGCCGTCGACCGCATCGGCCCGGCCGTCTGCCGCATCGAGCGCGTCGGTGGCCAAGGTGGCCATGGCTCCGGCTTCGTCATCGCGCCGGACGGGCTGGTCGTTACCAATTTCCATGTCGTTGGCGATGCCAAAACGGTGCGCGTCTCTATGCCCGACGGCGCCTCCAGCGAAGGCAGCGTGCTAGGCCGCGACCCTGACACTGACATCGCGCTGGTGCGCGCCGATGGCAGCTTCACCGAAGTCGCGCCGCTCGGCGATTCCAAGCGGCTGCGGCGCGGCCAGATCGCCATTGCCATCGGCAATCCGCTCGGCTTCGAATGGACCGTAACGTCAGGCGTGGTCTCCGCACTTGGCCGTTCGATGCGCGCCTCGACCGGGCGGCTGATCGACGATGTCATCCAGACCGATGCCGCGCTCAATCCCGGCAATTCCGGCGGACCGCTGGTGTCGTCGGCAGGCGAAGTCATCGGCGTCAACACCGCCATGATCCACGGCGCGCAAGGCATCGCCTTCGCGGTCGCTTCCAACACCGCCAACTTCGTCATTTCGGAGATCATCCGCTTCGGCCGCGTGCGGCGCGCCTTCATCGGCATCTCGGCCGACACCACCAGTTTGCCGCGCCGCGCAGCGCTCCTGTCGCAGGTGACCACCAGTACTGCGGTGCGGCTGCGCAGCGTCGAGAAAGACGGACCCGCGGCGAAGGCCGGCCTCAGGGAAGGCGACATCATCGCGGCGATAGACGGTCGCCCGGTCACCGGCGTCGACGACCTCGTGCGCATGCTCGACGCCGAACGCATCGGCCGCGAGACGCTATGCACAGTGGTGCGCCGCACCGGCGTCAGCCAGGTGACGGTGACGCCGGTAGCAAGGGCGAGCTGAGCCTTTATCGAGGCTTGAGCACCCGCCCGAGCAGCGACACCAGCAGTCGCGCAAGGTCACCGGTCGGGTCGAGGTCGGGATCGTAGATCGTCATGTCCAAGCCGGTGCAGCGCTGGTCCGCTGCCAGCGCCGACAGAATGGCAACGAGTTCATCGGGGTCGATGCCGGGGCTGCCGGGCGAATCCACCGCCGGCATCACCGTCTGGTCGAGCACATCGACATCGAGATGCAGCCAGTAGGGACAGCCGGCGCGCGCCAGCGTCGCTCTTGTCTTTTGCAACACTCCAGCCGCGCCGAGTTCCTGCGCGGCAAAGACGTCGATGCGCGTCACGGCGGTCGCATTGATGTCGGGCCAGGCAAAATCGGCATCGCGGCTCTCGCGTTCGCCGATCTGAACCACCGCATCGTCGGTGACGAGCGGACCGACAACACCTGGCCATTGCGCCAGCAAAGCCTCGCCGCGTCCGGTGGCAAGTGCCAGATCCATGCCGGCAACCGAGCCGAGTGAGGCATTGACATCGTAGTTGCCGGGATGGCGGAAATCGCTGTGGCCATCGAAATGGATCAGGGCGACTGCGCCCGAGCGCCGCGCGGCGACCAGTGCGCCAAGCAGGATCGAGCAGTCGCCGCCGATGATCAGCGGGAACTCGCCTTGCCCAAGCGCACCGGTGACGATCTCGGCAAGATCGAGGTTGAAGCGGCGGATCGCCGGACCATTACGCAGCCTAGTGCCCGGTTGCGGTTCGGTACTGTAGGCGGGTCTGTCGAGATCGACCACCCGCCCCGGCGCCAGCGACTCGATCAAACCAGCTTCGCTCAGCGCCTGCGGCGCACGCCAGGTGCCGGGCACATGGCCCGGCTCCAAGGGCCGAAGGCCGAGATTGGATGGCGCACGAACAAGGCAGATGTCACGCATGCGGCAGGCCCAGCTTCAACATCACCAACATAGACCGCATGGTGCGGGTCCGGCCACAGCGGCCGGAGCCGCTGCCGACATTTGCTGCCATCGTTCAGGCGCCCGCCGCGCCCGCCGCGAATTGCGCCTGAAATTCCGGGCTGAGCGGGATCGGCTTGATGACGTCGATCAGCACGCCATTGGGATCCCTGGTGATGAAATGGCGCTGGCCGAAGGGTTCGTCGCGCAGCGGGCACAGGATCGGCAGGCCGGCCGCAACGATCCGTTCATAGACAGCATCAGGATCCCTCACCTCGAAATTGATCAGCAGCCCCGATGTGCGGCCGCGCCCCCCCTCGGGGATCGTCTCGTGGTCGCCCTGGACGATACCGAGATTGACCCGGCGATCCTCGGCAGACTGCAGATGCACATACCAGTCGCTCGCAAACAGCGGCTTGAAGCGGAAGTGATTGATATAGAAGGCTTTTGTGCCGGCTACGTCGCCCGTCATCAGCACCGGATAATAGCTCGTCGTCTTCATCTTTCTTTCTCCCGTCAGCCAACATACAGTTTGCATGTAATTCGAAATAACATACAGGCTGCATGTATGCAACGAGAAACCCCGCGCCGCTCCAACCGCGACCGCACCGAAGCGACGCGCGCCGACCTGATCGCCGCGGCGCGCAAACTGTTCATCGAAAAGTCCTATGCCGAGACCGGCACGCCGGAGATCGTTGCGGCCGCCGGCGTCACCCGCGGCGCGCTCTATCACCACTTTGCCGACAAGCAGGCGCTGTTTGCCGCCGTGGTCGAGCAGGAGGCGGCGGCGGTGGCGCAAGAGATCGAGCGCGCCTCGCCGCCTTCTTTGTTTGCCCGCAATGCGCTGATTGCCGGCTCGGACGCCTATCTCGCCGCCATGCGCGCGCCCGGCCGCACGCGGCTTTTGCTGCTCGACGGGCCGGCCGTGCTTGGCCGCGCCGCCATGGATGCGATCGACAATCGCCACGGCAACCGGTCGCTGCGCGAAGGCCTGGTTGCGGCGATGCGCGAACAGTCGATGACCAGACTGCCTGCCGATGCGCTGACCGCTTTGCTCGCCGCCGCCTTCGACCGCGCAGCACTTGCCGTCGAGGCCGGCGCCTCGGCCGAAGACTATCGCGCCGTGCTCATGGCTCTGATCGATGGGCTGTCTCCGGCTCGCCCTCAGGCAGGTCGTCCGGTTCGAACTCGTTGAAGCAGCCGAGCTGGCGTTTGAACTGGTCGATCAGCCAGGCCGCCGCCGGTTTCGGGCTGCGGTCGGCGCGGTGCATGGCATAGAGCGATGAGCGCACCTCGCTAAAAGGTTCAAGGTCGAGTTCGACCAGCCTGCCGCTGGCCAAATCGTCCGCGATCAGCCAGCGCGGCAACCCGCCCCAGCCCAGCCCCTCGCGCATCAACGTATGCTTGATACGCACATCTGTCAGCCGCCATGTACGATAGGCAAAGACGCCGAAGTCGCGTCCCTTGGTGCGTTCCGACTGGTCGCTGACAACCAGCTGGGTGTGCTCTCGCGCATCCTCGAGCGCCACCGGTTTCGGCAGCAGTGCCAGAGGGTGGGTGGGGGCGGCAGCCAGCACGATCGACATGAAGCCGATGCGCACGAGATGCACGTCGACCTCGCCCAGCAAGCCACCGATGCCAAGATCCGACTGTCCGCTGACGACATGGTCGGGGATCAGACCGAGCGTGCCGATATGCAGTCGCATCATCACGGTCGGGAACTGCGCCTCGAACGCCTTCAGCACCCGCACCAGCACTGGCGAGGGCAGCGCCGCGTCAACCGACAGCGCAACTTCAGCCTCCAGCCCCTGATGGTGACCGTCGGCACGCGAACGGATGCGCTGCAGCATGCCGACCATGCGCCGGGCGTCCTCCAGCATCGCCCGGCCGATTTCGGTCAGCTGCGGCTCGCGCGTGCCCTCGCGCTCGAACAGTTTCAGGCCAAGCTGCGCTTCAAGATTGGCGATGCCGTAGCTGATGACGGACTGCGCGCGGTTAAGCTTGCGGCCTGCGGCTGAGAAGCTGCCGGTGTCGGCGACCGCAACCAGGATCTGCAATTGGTCGAGCGTCGGATTGGGCTGCACGGTATACCTACTTTATGGATGGATCATATAGATAATATACCAGTTTTTTGAATGGGTCGGTAGGCCCATATCAGTCGGGAGAAATCAATTCCCACTGGAGAGAACCGCTATGTCTATCCTGCTTGTAACCTCGAGCCCGCGCGGCGCTGCCTCGCACTCGACCCGTATCGCTACCGAATTCGCTGAAAAGCTCGTCGCCGCCGACCCGTCGAATACGCTCGTCGTACGCGACCTCGTGGCCAACCCGCTGCCGCACATCGACACCGATTATGCGACCGGCATCTACACCCCCGTTGAAGCCCGCACGCCGCGCCAGGCCGAAGTCGTCGGCGTCTCCGACATCGTGCTTGACGAACTGTTCGCAGCCGACACCGTGATCCTGGCCACCGGCTTCATCAACTTCAACATCTCCTCAACCCTGAAGTCCTGGGTCGATCACATCTCCCGCTCCGGCAAGAGCTTCTCTTATGGCGAGGGTGGTCCCAAGGGCCTCGTCACCGGCAAGAAGGTCTATATCGTACTCGCCTCGGGCGGCATCTATTCCGAAGGTGCGGCCGTGCAGTTCGATCACGCCATCCCCTATCTGCGCGGCGTGCTCGGCTTTCTCGGCATGACCGATGTCGACGTCATCCGCATCGAAGGCGTCGGCATGGGCCCTGATGCCGTCACCGCCGCACTTGCCAAGGCGACCGCCAAGGTCGATGCCGTGGTGGCCAAGACCGCGAGCGCGCAAATCGCCGCGTAAGCACACCCCGTCATTCGCATTGAAAAGGCAGGCGCTTCGGCGCCTGCCTTTTTCCTTGTCAGGCGGCGCGATAGGTTGCGTGTCGAAAACGGATCTATCGCGTTACTAGATTGCCGCGCAACGCCATTGGTTATTCGGCCTGTCTGCGTTATCGGTCGCTGATGTTCCTTTCCGTCGCGACAACCCATCATCCAGCCACAGATCTCGGCTTCTTGCTGCACAAGCATCCCGAACGTCTGCACGAGACTGACCTATCCTTCGGCAAGGCCTGGCTGTTCTATCCGGAGGCGACCGATGAGCGTTGTGAGGCTGTGCTTCTGCTCGATGTCGATCCGATAGGGCTCGTTCGGGGCAAAGGCCAGGCAGAGGGCTTGCTGGATCAATATGTAAACGACCGACCTTATACGGCATCGTCATTTCTGTCTGTGGCTTTGAACAAGGTACTGCGGACAGCGATGACCGGCATCTCGAAGGAGCGCCAGCAACTGGCCGATAGCGACCTCCCGCTCGAAGCTGTGGTGACCCCGCTGCCGATGCGTGGCGGCGAGGCCCTGGTTCGAGATCTATTCGAACCGCTGGGATGGACCGTCAACCTGGCGCCGGTCGAAACTGTCGGATCTGGCGCGGGTGGACCACGATACGGTCATCTGAGGCTGACTGGCACCGGGCGCCTAAGCAGCCTGCTCAACCACCTTTATGTCCTGATCCCGGTGATGGACGACACCAAGCACTACTGGGTGGGCGAGGCCGAGATTGACAAGCTGCTGTCCAAGGGCGAGGGCTGGCTGGAAAACCACCCAGCCAAAGACCTGATCGTGCGCCGTTATCTGCGCAACCGAGGTGCGTTGGCCCGCATCGCCCTGGAGCGGCTGGCTCCGGAGACGGCCAATGAGGTCCTACCCCCCGAAGCCCGGGCTGCACCTGAGCAAGCGCTGGAGGCGCCCATCCGGCTGAACGACCTGCGCATGGACGCCGTGGTGCAAGCCATTCGGGCGACCGGAGGGGCCAGTGTTGCAGATTTGGGGTGTGGCGAAGGCAAGCTGCTCTATCGGCTCGTGCGCGAAAAATGAGTCCACAAGCTGTTCGGGCTCGACCCCGCTATTCGTGAACTGGAATGGGCCGCCAAGCGTCTCAAACTGAACGAGTTCGGGGGGCCGCCTGAAGACCGGGTCACGTTGCTGCACGGATCGCTGACATATCGCGACAGCCGATGGGCGGAAGCCGACGTCGCTGTGCTGGTCGAGGTCATCGAACATCTCGACGAAGACCGGCTGCCAATGATCGAGCGTATTATCTTCGGCGAGACAGCGCCAAAATTCGTGATCGTGACTACGCCGAACGCTGACTACAACCCCTTGTTCCCCAGTCTGGCCGCCGGCGCTTTTCGCCATCCGGATCACCGTTTCGAATGGGGCCGGGTTCGGTTTGAAGCCTGGGCGGTCAGGATCGGCGAGATCTATGGCTATAGCGCCGCCTTAAGTGGCATCGGAGCCGTGGACCCCGTGCTCGGCGCGCCGACGCAGATGGCGGTGTTCACCCGATGAGAGAGCCAGACAAGACCGACCTCACCATCCCTGACTTCGCCCTCGTCGTGCTGATCGGCTCGACGGGATCGGGCAAGTCGACCTTCGCCGCCAGGCACTTCCTGCCGACCGAAATCATCTCGTCGGATCGCTGCCGCGCGCTCGTCAGCGACAACGAGACTGATCAGGATGTCTCGGCCGACGCTTTTGATTTGGTGCGCGAAATCGCCGGCAAACGGCTCAAGCATCGAAAGCTGGCCGTCATCGACGCGACCAATGTGCGACCCGCTGATCGCAAGGCGTGGGTCGAGCTGGCGCGCAAATGGCACGCTTTGCCGGTCGCCGTGGTCATCGATCCGGGTGTTGATGTTTGCGTCGCCCGCAACGCGCTACGAGCCGATCGTCCCTTCGGCGTCGGCGTTGCCCAGCGCATGACGAACGAAATTCGCAAGGGCCTCGGCGGCCTGCAACGCGAAGGTTTCCGTCAGGTCTGGAAGCTCACCGGCGAGGCCAGTATCGACGCGGCCAAGGTCTCGCGTCAGCCATTATGGACCGACAAGCGCGACGATTGCGGTCCTTTCGACGTCATAGGTGATGTCCATGGTTGCGCCGACGAACTTCAGACCTTGTTCTGTCAGCTCGGTTACAGCATCGCCTGGTCCGACGGCCATGGTGATCGGACCGTCACTGTAACGCCGCCAGAAGGCCGCAAGATCGTCTTTGTCGGCGACCTCGTCGATCGTGGTCCCAACGTGCCCGACGTCTTGCGCATCGCCATGAGCATGGTCGCGGCGGGAACCGCCTACTGTGTCCAGGGCAATCACGAACGCAAACTCAGCCGCTGGCTGGAAGGCCGCAAGGTCACGATCGCCCACGGCCTGCAGCAAACCATCGACCAGTTGGACGCTCAGGATCGCGGCCTGCGAGAGGCTTTGCCGGCCTTCCTCGACAGCCTGCGCAGCCACGTCTGGCTGGACGGCGGACGCCTCGCCGTGGCACATGCCGGACTCAAGGAAGAGATGATCGGGCGCGGTTCCGGCGCGGTGCGCGAGTTCGCCCTCTATGGCGAAACCACGGGCGAAATCGACGAATTTGGCCTGCCCGTCCGTGCCGACTGGGCAGCCGCCTATCGGGGCAAAACCAGCGTAGTATACGGGCACACGCCGGTGCTGTCGGCGGAGTGGGTCAACAACACGCTTTGCATCGACACCGGCTGCGTGTTCGGCGGCAAGCTGACTGCCTTGCGCTGGCCGGAACGCGAACTGGTCGACGTGCCGGCAGTCGAGACCTGGTCCGAACCCGTGCGTCCCCTCGGTGGACCGGGCCTTGGCAAATCGGCACAGGCCGATGCCGACGGCGTGCTCGACTATCAGGATGTCTCTGGGCGACGCTGGATCGAGACCGAACTGAAAGGCAGGGTTGTCGTGGCCGAGGAGAACGCGTCGGCGGCACTTGAGGTGATGAGCCGCTTCGCGCTGTCGCCGCAGTGGCTGGTATATCTGCCGCCGACAATGTCGCCATCCGAGACCAGCAGCCAAGCCGGCTGGCTGGAACGCCCCGAGGAAGCTTTCAGTCATTTCCGCGAGCGTGGCGTCACCCAAATCCTGTGCGAAGAGAAGCACATGGGTTCGCGGGCAGTCATCGCTCTGTGCCGAAACGCGCAGACGGCGCGCGACCGGTTCGGGGTATCTGGCGACGAGACAGGCGCGATCTGGACCCGGACCGGACGCTCCTTTTTCAGCGACAGCGGCATGACGGAGCGCCTGCTCAATCGCCTGCGCGCCAGCGTCGACGCTGCGGATCTATGGCAGGAATTGAACAGCGACTGGTTGCTGCTGGACACCGAGATCATGCCATGGTCGGCCAAGGCAAGCAGCCTGATTGAAAGCCAGTACGCCCCAGTGGCAACGTCTGCGGCCGCTGGGCTCCAGGCCAGCCGCGAAGCGCTGGCCCGTGCGATGGCACGCGGCGTGGATACGGCCGCGCTCAAGGCTCGCATTGAGGACCGCGCCGCGCGTGCCGCCAGATACGCCACTGCCTGGGCGCCTTACGTGTGGCCGGTCTCGGGCGTCGACGACCTGAAGGTCGCGCCGTTCCACCTGCTGGCAAGTGAGGGATGCGTCTGGTACGACCAGAACCACGTTTGGCACATGACGCTTGCGGACCGTCTAGCTGCCGGGGGCGGCGTGGTAACGCGAACGCAATGGCGGATGGTTGACCTGGCCGATGCCGGTTCTTGTGCGGAGGCCGTCGCCTGGTGGGAGACGCTGACCGACTCAGGCGGCGAAGGGATGGTAGTGAAGCCGCACGACTTCGTCAGCCGAAACAAGAAGGGGCTCATGCAACCGGCGCTGAAAGTGCGCGGCCAGGAGTATCTTCGCATTATCTATGGCCCCGAATACGATGCGCCGGACAATCTCGTGCGCCTGCGCGAACGAGGCTTGGGTGGCAAGCGCAGCCTGGCGCTCAGAGAGTTCGCGCTCGGTCACGAGGCACTGAAGCGGTTTGTCGCCAAGGAACCGCTGCGACGTGTTCACGAGTGTGTTTTCGGCGTCCTGGCGCTGGAGAGCGAGCCAATCGATCCGAGGCTGTAGGCTACCCGAACATCCTCTCGCCTTGCTCGTCGACCAGTTGCATGCCCTTCTTGATCGAGATGTCGACGGCGTCGCCCAGTCCGGCAAAGCGATCGGCGCGGATGAATTTGTGTTCCTTCATCACGCCGTCGACTTCCTTCGAAACCACGCCGCAGGTCTGGTATTGGCCCCCCTCCGCCTTGTAGGGCGTGGCGCTGATCAAAAATCCCTTGTGCTCAACCTGCTTTGCCGGTGCTGCGCTCTTGGGCTCGCCCGCCTCACCGCCGCCACCACCGAAAAGACGTTTCAGAAAAGACATGGGGCTTCCTCCAACGGCAATCATCCTGCACCACGTCTCGCGGTGCAGGATGATTTTCAGTACCGTTCCTCAGTCGAACGGGCAAGGGTTCTCGCCAGGGGTCAACCGCGCGATAGCGCTTCCAGGGCTTCAGCGGCGGCTTCCAGGACTGCAATCGCCTCGGCCTGCTTTTCAGCCGGCGCGTCGACGAGATCGCCGAGCGCGGCACGCAGCCGGTGGCGCACGGCGCGGAACTCGTCGCGGGCTTCCGAGCGACCCCGTCCACCACGCCGTCCGCCTTCCTCGCCGTCGTCGTTCCAGCCGAACCAGTCCCGCGCTTTCGCCATCTTGCGGCCGAAGCGCTCCAGATGCTCGAGCACGCCGTCGATCATCTCGCGGTTCTCGGCGAGATGCGCCTGCCCCGCCTCGGTGATCGAAAACACCTTCTTGTTGCCGTCCGCGGCTGAAGCCGCATAGCCGGCCTCTTCCAAGAAGGTCAGCGTCGGATAGACGACGCCCGGGCTCGGGCTGTAGATGCCGCTGGTGCGCTCCTCCAGCGCCTTGATGATGTCGTAGCCGTGGCGCGGCGCCTCGGCCAGCAATGACAGCGTGATCAGCTTGAGATCGCCGTCGGCCAGCATGCGCCCGGCACGAAACATGTCGCCCGGGCCGCCGCGTCCACCGCCACGTCCGCCGTGGCCGAACGGACCAAAGCCGCCGCCCCCTCTTCCACCAAATTTGCCTGCCATGTGCAGGAATGCGCGCTCGGCGCGCTCGCCAAAGGGATGATGTCTGTGCATGAATTGCTCCTTGAGTTAAATCTTACGATACATCTTAATTAGGCTTGCCCCGCCGATGAGTCAAGATATATCTTACGATGTATCTAAAGACGGCGCCAGAAGGTTGATTTCGCCGCCGCCGGCAGCTAGAAAGCGCGTGAGGGCCAAAACCTCTCCGTAAGCGTCTGACGTCAAGCAACGCATCCAACCCCGGTCTTTCCGGGCAGTTCCGCCGGAAACCCGGCGCAATGGATGCCAAATGCGACGGACCGGATGTTTCAGGAAAATCCAAAAATGACCACGACCCGTAAGCGCGGCAAGCTGCCGGCGCGCTATGCCGCGATCGTCAGTCCGCTGGTGCTGTCGCTCCTGATGACCTTCATCGTCTCGTTCATATCGACGCTGAAAAGCCTTGGACTGCAACCTGATTTGCCGGCTGTCTGGCTCACTGCCTGGGGCCTGTCCTGGCTGGTAGCGTTCCCAACGTTGCTCATGGTGCTGCCGGCGGTGCGCCGCATTGTCGGCTGGCTTTGCGAGCCGGCGTCCCGGTAACGCCCATGACAGTAAGGCCCGCAGATATCTTTGGGCCTTGCCTCGCTACCAGCGGCCCTTGCGCCGGTTCCAGGCATAGAGAAGATCGGCGAAACGATCATAGGCCAAGCGCGTCAGCGGCAGCGCGACCGGATTGCCGAAGAGCGTCGCCAGCCAGCCCTCGCACGGCGTCGCCCGCCAGACGGCAACCGCGACATCGGCGCCGACCAGCAGCCTGCCTTCGGCATCGGTGGCATGCAGCCGGCGGCGTATGTCCTCCAGCGAGGCGCTGTAGCCAGAGAGCGCCGCCGGTTCGAGGTTGATGTCGCGGAATTCGATCCGCCCGGCCTTGATCGCCTCGATCAGCCGCCGTTTCTGCCGGGTGATGCCGCCATCGCAAACCGGGCAGCGTGTGTTGTACCAGACGGTCAGCGCAGGCTTGGACATGGCGCGACTATCACCCTGACGGCACGGCCCCGCAATATGACGCCGAGCCGCACGGACCCGCGCCCAGCGCTATCCAAGCGAAGTGACGATCTCGCGATAGGCAAATTCCGGGAAAGCCTTGAGCGTTCGCGTCTTGACGCTGCCACCCGTTGCCAGCATCAGGGCGAAACGAGCAAGCACAGCATCGTCGGGCGCCTCGATAATCGCCACCATGTCATATTCGCCCATAGTCAGGTAAAACGCCTTGAACGAGCCGCCCATGTCGGCCAGTTGCTTCTTGGCGGCATCGAGCCGCTTCGGCGACTCTCGGATGTTTCTGGCGCCCTGTTCCGTCCAGTTCATCAGCAGGATGTAGGTTGTCATCACACACCTCTCTCCGGCGCCACGGAGCACGGCTGAGGACATCAGCCGGGGCGGACATCCGGTTTTTCGCCCAGAACATGCATCCGACCAGGCAAGTATCCTCCCGACGGAGATGGGCGACAAGAGCCTTCACCCGGCAACAAAAAGGGCGCCATCGGCGCCCTTTTCGAATGCTGGTCTGTTGCCGGTATCAGCTGTCGAGGAAGCTCCTCAGCTTGCGGCTCCGGCTCGGGTGCTTGAGCTTGCGCAGCGCCTTGGCTTCGATCTGGCGGATACGCTCGCGCGTCACCGAGAACTGCTGGCCGACTTCTTCCAGCGTGTGGTCGGTGTTCATGCCGATGCCGAAGCGCATGCGCAGCACCCGCTCCTCGCGCGGCGTCAGCGAGGCGAGCACCCGCGTGGTGGTCTCGCGCAGATTGGCTTGGATCGCCGCATCGATCGGCAGGATCGCCATCTTGTCCTCGATGAAATCGCCCAGATGCGAATCCTCTTCGTCACCCACAGGGGTTTCGAGCGAGATCGGCTCCTTGGCGATCTTCAAGACCTTGCGCACTTTTTCGAGCGGCATTGCGAGCTTTTCTGCCAGTTCCTCCGGCGTCGGCTCGCGGCCGATTTCATGCAGCATCTGGCGCGACGTGCGCACGATCTTGTTGATCGTTTCGATCATGTGCACCGGGATGCGGATGGTGCGCGCCTGGTCGGCAATCGAACGCGTGATCGCCTGCCGGATCCACCATGTCGCATAGGTCGAGAACTTGTAGCCGCGGCGGTATTCGAATTTGTCGACCGCCTTCATCAAGCCGATATTGCCTTCCTGGATCAGGTCGAGGAACTGCAGGCCGCGATTGGTGTATTTCTTGGCGATGGAAATGACGAGGCGCAGGTTGGCCTCGACCATTTCCTTCTTGGCGATAGCGGCTTCGCGCTCGCCCTTCTGCACCTGGTTGACGATCTTGCGGAATTCCAGGATCGAGATCGCCGTCTCGGTGGCGAGGTTCTGGATTTCCGAACGCAGATCCTTGATCGCGTCCTTCTCGTTCTTGGTGAATTCCTTCCAGCCGCGCGAGGTCAGGTTGCCGATCGAGCGCGTCCAGTTCGGGTCGAGCTCGGAGCCCTGATATTCCTTGAGGAATTCCTCGCGGCGCACGCCATAGCTTTCGGCTAGGCGCAGCAGCTTGCCTTCGTTCTGCACTAGCCGCTTGTTGATGTCGTAGAGCTGCTCGACCAGCGCCTCGATGCGCGCCGTGTTGAGCGACAGCGACTTCACCGCCTTGATCAGCTGGTCCTTCAGCTCCTTCAGGCGGCGGTCCTGGCTTGGCGACAGCGTGCCGGTCGCGGCCAGACGGTTCTCGACCTGCTGGTCCTGCAGCTTGCGCAGCTTCTTGTAGGTGTCGGCGATGACGTCGAGCGTCTCCATCACCTGCGGGCGCAGTTCCGCTTCCATCGCCGCCAGCGACAGGCTCGCCTCGTCCTCGTCTTCCTCGTCGTCATCGACCAGGCCGCGCGTGTCGGCGCCGACATTGGTGATGTCGTCTTCCTCGTCGCGTCCACGCCTCGGCTTGTCCTCGGCCTTGGGCGCCTCCTCGATGCGCTCGACCACCGGCGCCTGCTTGGCTTCGGGGCCGGCATAGGTGGCTTCGAGGTCGATGATCTCGCGCAGCAGGATCTTGGATTCGTTGAGCTCGTCACGCCAGATGATGATGGCCTGGAAGGTCAGCGGGCTTTCGCAGAGGCCCGCAATCATCGTCTCGCGGCCGGCCTCGATGCGCTTGGCGATCGCGATTTCGCCCTCGCGCGACAGGAGCTCGACCGAGCCCATCTCGCGCAGATACATGCGCACCGGGTCATCGGTGCGGTCGGTCGGCTCTTTCTTGGTGGTCGTGGCGGCGACGGCGGTGCCGGTCTGCTCGGCCAGTTCGTTGGCGTCTTCCTCGGCGTCGGCATTGCTGTCGGCGGCCTCGGGCTCCTCGCTCTGATCGTCGTCCTCGACCACGTTGATGCCCATGTCGGACAGCATCGCATTGATGTCTTCGATGCGATCCGGATCGGTCTCTTCCGACGGCAGCACCGCGTTCAGTTCGTCGAGAGTCACATAGCCGCGCTTCTTGGCGGCCTTGATCATCTTCTTGACAGCATCATCGGAAAGGTCGAGCAGAGGCCCATCGGTGGCGCCTTCACGTTCGGTCTCGACCTCTTCCTTTTCCTTTGTCGCCATAGTCTCTATCTTCTCCTAGCGGCCGAGCATCGAAGCCGCGTAGCTGCCGCACCGGTCAAACTACATGCGCTGGTGGCGCTTAACCGGGCCGGTAACCGAATCAACTCTTTTGTTTGTTCATATCGTGCCCCCAAAACCGGTTTTCACTTTTGGGCGATATGCATTAAGTCCAGATTAACCCTGATATCTGTGGCAGGCTGACAGCCTGTCCAGTGATCAGCACCTCGCGTCAGTGCATTTCCATCGACGCCGGCGCGGGTTAAGGTTTCGAATCGTCCTGATTCCGTCATTCTGCCAGAAGGTCAAGCGCCTCTCGCATGATTCGCATCAAAAAAGCGAATCAATTACCCGACTTAGAGGCGTCGATTCGACGCGCAGCACGTACAACATTCATTCTTGCGCAGGTTTCGACCTAGACGCGCCCACCCCTGCCCGAGGATACCCCGAACCCTTCGATCAGCGCTTCCGTTGCTTGTACATCACGGAATTGCGCCTGAATCTCGATGAGGTGCCGGTAGTTTTCGTCAGTGGGATCGCTGGCGAGCGCTGCTTCCGCCTGTTTCAGCTCCTTATGTAAGGTGCGCGCGCTGCGCTGCAAGTGCAGCGCCTGGTTGAAGGCGTCGCGGGCATCGTCAAGCGCTGCGGTTTCCAGCGCGGGCCATTGCCTGGCCCGTTGGATGAGCGCCACGGCGCGCGCCCAGATATCGCTGCAGCCGGCACGTTCGATGGTGGCGATCACCGCGCTACGGTCATTGGCCATGTCGTGCGCCATCGCATCGAGGATGGCGGCGTGCAGCCGCTGCAGATCGGTGTTGGCGAGATCGAGGAACTCGACATGGGCGAAGTTCTCGTCGATCAGCGCCGGATGGTTGACGAGGGCTACGATGATCGTCGCCTCGCGCACCGACATCATCTCGCCACCGCGTTTGACCATGGCGGAGCGGCCGAGGCTTTCGGTGATCGCGGCGCGCGCGCCTGCCCCGCTGCCTTTGGCGAACTGTCCGCCGGATGCGGGCGTTTTGCCCTGCCCCGGTTTCCAGTCCTGGCGACCTTGCCGCACTTCGCGCTGGGCGCTGAAGAAGGTCAGCTCCCGCTCGCGCATCCACTGCTGGTAGTGGTAGCGCTGGCTCTCGTCGCGGATGCGGCTGGTCAGTTCGCGCAGCGTCTTTGTCAGCCCCGCCCGCCGCTCCGGCGTGTCGAAGACGCCACCGGATGTCTCACGCATCCACAACAAATCAGCGAGAGGCCGCGCTTCCGCCAGCACGGCACGAAACGCGTCCGGCCCTTCTGCCTTGACCAGATCGTCGGGATCCTTGCCCTCCGGCAACAGCGCAAAGCGCACCGACCGCCCGGCCTGCACCGACGGCAGCGCGAGATCCGCGGCGCGCCACGCCGCCTTCAGCCCGGCCTGGTCGCCGTCGAAGCACAGCATCGGCTCAGGCGCCATGCGCCACAGAAGTTCGAGCTGGTTTTCGGTGAGCGCGGTGCCGAGCGGCGCCACGGCATTCTCGAAGCCGGCCTGCGCCAGCGCAATCACGTCCATATAGCCTTCGACGGCAATCACCGTGCCGCCTTTCGCCAGCGCTTTGCGGGCGCGGGCGAAATTGTAGAGCACGTTGCCCTTGTGGAAGAGCTCCGTGTCGGGCGAATTCATGTATTTGGCCAGCGCATCGGGCGCCAGTGCGCGGCCGCCAAAGGCGATGATCTTGCCGCGCGAATCGGGGATCGGGAACATGATGCGATCGCGGAACCAGTCATAGGAGACCGGAATGTCGTCGCCATGACGCACAAGCCCGCAGGCTTCGATATCGGCCTTGGGCACGCCCTTGGCGGCAAGATGCTCCTTCAGCGCATTGCGGCTGTCGGGCGCAAAGCCCAGCCGGAACGATTGCTGCGTCGCCGGCGTCAGCCCGCGATCCCTGAGATAGGCGCGGGCTTTTGCACCCTCCGGTCCTTGCAGCCGCTCCTGGAAGAAGGCAGTCGCCATCTCCATGACATCGGTCAGACTGGCGCGTTCCTTCTCACGCTGTTCTTCCCGCTCGTCGCGCACCGGCATCGGCACGCCGGCCATGTCGGCGATCTTCTCGACCGCTTCGGGAAAGCTTAATCCGTCGAGCTCGGTCAGGAACTTGAAATGATCGCCCGACACCGAACAGCCGAAACAGTGATAGCGGCCCTTCTTGTCCTCGCAGTGGAAGGAGGGGCTCTTTTCGCCATGGAACGGACAACAGGCCCAATAGTCGCCGCGCGAGGCGTTGGTCTTCTTCCTGTCCCATGCGACGCGCTGGCCGATGACCGATGAAATCGGCACACGGTCGCGTATCTCATCGAGAAAGGCGGGCGGAAAGCGCATTGGGGAACTCGTTTGTCCCTCATATAATCATGCTCGCGGAATCCGACGACCCTTATTGCGGACCATACCCGGTTTCCACAGCCAAAAAGCCCGGTTTCTACAGCCAAAAGAAAGGCGGCCGTTTCGGGCCGCCTCCTTTCAAGTCTCTGCATTGCGCCGGCGAGGCCGGGCTTAATGCGCGGCAATGGCGCCGAAGATGATGCCGGACAGGACGCTGACCAGCACATAGTCGTTGCCGACGCGGATCCATTCCTGGCCGGGGCCGGGGCGATGCAGGCCATAGCGGCCATAATCGCGGATCGGCTGGTGCCGCTTCCAGCTGGAATATTTCCGGCCATTGCGCCAATGGCTGCGCTTGACGACCACCGTCTTCTTCACGACGCGCTTCCTGATATCGACATGCTTGCCGGGCCTCTGCCAGTCGACCTGCGTGTAATTCGACTGCGGTGCGACCGGTGCGTTCACCGGTGCGGCCTGGCCGGTAAGCGAAGTGGCGGCCAGCATCGAGAAAGCGAGGGCGGAAAGAACAATACGTTTCATAGCGGGGCTCCTTGGTTGTCGATGCCTAGGGAATAGCCCCCGAAGGATGAACCGAAACTGAACACTAGCATTACATTTACGTAATGAAATCCTGTGCTTATCCTGGATATTTGAACATCATCGCAAAGGCGATTGCCGGGAGTCCGGCAAATCGGGACGATCCGCTCCCATCGCCAGGGATCCGCCATGCAACCATTTGCGCATCCGTCCATTTTCCGACACGCCCTGTCGCGCCGCGACGGCTCTTGAAATCGACAAGATTTTATTACCCGGCTAAAATATTCCGGATATTGTTCAAGACTGTCATGACCATGATTCGCAGCCCCGTTTTCATCCCTGCACTGCGCGCCCTCCGCGTCGCGGTAGCTGTCTGCGTGCGGGTTTCGAAATGAGCGGCTCCGTCGTCCTGCTGCATCTGGCGGGCTCGGTGGCGCTGATGCTGTTTGCCACCCGCATGGTCAAGACAGGCGTCGAGCGCGCCTATGGCGACGTGCTGCGTCACCGGCTGCGCTCCACCATGCGCAATCCGATCATGGCGGTGCTGGCCGGCTGCGGCCTGTCCATCGCGCTGCAGAGCTCGACCGCCGTCACGCTTCTCGTCGGCTCCTTCGCCGGCGCCGGCATCGTCTCGGGCATGTCGGGCCAATTGGCTGTGCGCGGCGCCGAGATCGGCTCGGCGCTGGTGGTCAAGCTCTTGACCTTCGATCTGACGCTGCTGGTGCCGATCTGCCTCGTCGCCGGCACGGTCATGTTCATGGCCACCGAGCGGCGCGACTGGCGCCAGTTCGGCCGCATCCTGGTCGGCATCGGCCTTCTGGTACTGTCGCTGGAGATGATCGGCCAGGCCTCGGAGCCGCTGCGCCAGAGCACGCTGATGCCGCTCATCATCGAATATTTCTCCAGCGACTACGTCACCGCCTATCTGCTCGCCGCGCTCGTTACCTGGTTGTTCCATTCCTCGATCGCCGCGGTTCTCTTGATGGTCACGCTGGCCGGCCGCGGCTTCATCCCGCCCGAACTGGGCATCGTGCTGGTGCTCGGCGTCAATCTCGGCTCGTCGATCATTGCGCCGCTGCTCACCCGAAGTGCCGAACCTGGCGTGCGCGTCGTGCCGATCGGCAATCTGTTGATGCGCGGCATGGGCTCGCTGGTGATGCTGATCCTGTTCATGACGCTGAAGCCGCCGGTGGCCTTTCTCGGCGCCACCGTGCCCGACCAGATCGTCAACGCCCACATTCTGTTCAATGTGCTGATCCTGCTCGCTGGCCTGCCGCTTGCCAGCCTGATCTATCGTGCCTCTGAGAAGATCGTCGCAATGGGCACCAAGCCAGCGCCGGCTACAGAGCTCGATGTGGTCGAACTCTCCGCCCTCAACGACGGCGCGCTCGACGTTCCGAGCCAGGCGCTGGCCAACGCCACCCGCGAGGTGGTGCGCGTCTGCGAGACGGTCGAGATCATGCTCAAGCGCATCATCGAGCTGTATGAAAGCGCCGACGGCGACAAGATCAAGGCGCTGGCCGCCCTTGACGACCGCGTCGACAGGAAGCACGCGGCGATCAAGCTCTATCTGGCCAAATTGACCAGGAACTCGCTCACAGAGGACGAGGCGCTGCGCTGCCAGGAGCTGATAGGCGCCTGCGTCAAGCTCGAGCAGGTCGGCGACATCATCGTGCGCAACATGCTGGTGCATGTGAAGAAGAAGTTCGAGCGCGGGCTGGAGTTCACGCCCGAGGGCTGGAGCGAGCTGCTCGCCTTCCACACCTCGGTGCTGGCCAATGCCAGGCTTGCCTTCAACGTGCTGGTGTCGCGCGACCCTGAGACTGCCCGCCAGTTGGTGCTGGAAAAGGACCGGCTGCGCGACCGCGAAAAGGAAACCAGCGCCAGCCATTTCGTGCGCCTGCGCGACGGCACCGCCAAGAGCGTCGAGACAAGTTCCATCCACCTCGACACCATCCGCGACCTGAAGCAGATCAACTCGCTGCTGGCGTCGATGGCCTACCCGGTGCTGGAAGAGCGCGGCCTGCTCGGCGGCTCCAGGTTGAAGGCGAGCTGATCAAGAAAACCTAAACCGGCCGCAAAAATTTCTGCATTGCCGGCAAGCGCCATCCATGATTTGAGGCCAACTCATTCAAGGATCGCTTCCGCGCCATGCTTCCGCTCATTGCCCTGTTCATCGCCGCCTTCGCTTTCGGCACCACCGAATTCGTCATTGCCGGCGTGCTGCCGCAAGTGGCCGACGGCCTTGGCGTTTCGATCCCGACCTCCGGCTATCTCGTCTCAGGCTATGCCGGCGGCATCGCGATTGGCGGGCCATTGCTGGCGCTCGCCACCAAGGGCATTTCCCGCAAGACGCTGCTGCTTTGCCTGACCGTCGCCTTCACCATCGGCCAGGCCGCTTGCGCGCTGGCGCCCGATTTTACCTCGATGCTGCTCTTGCGCATTGCGGTCGCCGTCGCACACGGCGCCTATTTCGGCGTCGCCATGGTGGTGGCTGTCGGCCTCGTGCCCGAGGACAAGCGCGGCATGGCCGTGGCTGTGATCCTCTCCGGCCTCACCGTATCCAATGTCATCGGCGTGCCGGCCGGCACCGCAATCGGCAATCTCTGGGGCTGGCGCGCCACCTTCTGGGTGATGTGCGCGCTGGGCGTGGTGGCGTTTGCCGCCATGGCCGCCCTCCTGCCGCGCAAAACGGGCGCATCGAGCCCATCCACCAGCCTTGGCAGCGAGGTTCGCGTGCTGGCGCGCCAGCAAGTCTGGACCTCGCTGATCCTGATGCTGATGTTGATGATCGGCCAGTTCGGCCTGTTCACCTACATCACCCCGACACTGCTTGAGGTGAGCCATCTCGACGAGAGCCTGATCCCCTGGGTGCTGCTGCTCAACGGCGTCGGCGCCACGGTCGGCGTCTTTCTCGGCGGCAAGCTTTCCGATTGGAAGCTGATGCCGTCGCTGATCACCATGCTTGCGCTGCAGGCGGTGATGTTGGGCGTGATCTATGCCGTCAGCCCCTACCCCGTGCCGATGGTCATCGCCATCGTTGTCTGGGGTGGCCTCAACTTCGCCATAGGCACGCCGATCCAGACCCGCATCCTGGCCTGGACGGCGGACGCCTCCAACCTCGCCTCCTCGCTCATCCCCTCCGGCTTCAATGTCGGCATCGCGCTCGCCGCGTCGCTGGGCGCCGCCATGCTCAATGCCGGCTACGGCTACCGCAGTCTGCCGGTTGTGGGCGCTGCCGCCATGCTGGTCGCGGTGGTGGTGGCACTTGCCTCCTACATCTGGGAGGGGCGCAGCCGGGCAGCGCCGCCGCTGCCCGCACCGGCCGAATAGCGTCGGACTACAAATCGATCCGGAACAACAAACTCTCGGCGCCGCCATACGCGGCGTCCTTGATGAACGGACCGACCACACGGCCGCCATTGGCCAGCACCACCTTCTGCGAGGCCGGATTGTCGAGGTCGGTGGTGATCTCGACATATGGCAAACCAACAGCCCTCGCCTCGTCCAGCATCAGCCGCAGCGCCTCGGTCGCATAGCCTCGTCCGCGCTTCCACGGCACCACGGCATAGCCGATATGGCCGAGCACATGCGACGGCAGCGCGGCCGTACCCGGCTGCCAGCGAAAGCCGATCGAGCCGGCGGCCTCGCCGTCCCAGATCCAGCGCCGGAACCCCGGGAGCCGCGGCACGGTCGTGCCGTCCGGCAAGGTAATCGGGCCTCCTTTGGCCTCGGGATCGTCGAGGCTGGCAAGGAACGCCGCGGGATCCTCGTCGATCGCCGCAAGTTGCTCGCGCGTCGCTTCCATCAGCCGGACATTGTCCGGCGACCAGCCACGCTCGAGCGCCGCCTTGTAGGAGGGCAGATGTTCGAGCGTGGGTTTGACGATTTCGATTATGGTGGGGCTCTCCGGCAGGTCAAGGCTTGGCTCGCTTAAGCCGGTGCGTACCGTTTCTTGCCCAGAGGTGATGTCCCGCCCCCTGCTCTCCTTCGCCACTGAAGCGGTGTCGGCTCTTACTGCAGCAGGCCTTTGACGATGCCGCTAGCCTTGCCGAAATCCATCTGGCCGGCATATTTCTGCTTCAGCGCGGCGATCACCTTGCCCATGTCCTTTTGGCTGGCGGCACCGGTCGCAACGATCGCCTCGCGCGCCGCAGCTGTTACGGCGGCGTCGTCCAACGGCGTCGGCAGGAAGCCGCGGATGATCTCCATCTCGCCACGCTCCTGCGCCGCCAGTTCCGGGCGCTTGCCGTCCTCGAACGCCTTGGCCGATTCCTCGCGCTGCTTCACCATCTTGGCCAGGATCTGCAGGATCTCCTCGTCGCTGGCGGGGTCCTTGGCCGAGCCGCGATTGGCGATGTCGCGGTCGTGGATGGCGGCCTGGATCAGCCTGAGCGTCGGCAGGCGGTGCTTGTCCTGCGCCTTCATCGCGCTTTTCAGGGATTCAGCGATTTTTGCGCGCATGATGCTTTCTCCTTCGAACGGCGCGGACAATAACCGCGGCCCATCCGCAAAGCAAACGCGCCAAAGCCCTGATATCGTTTGACGAAACAAATGCTCGCCGTTTTGGCACGGCATCATTGACCGCTCTGGCGCCTTCCCCTATGTACTCGGCCTTGCATAAGACAAAGAATTGATGCGCGCAGGCTTGAGAGATCGGCCGCGCCGTTTGCTGCGCAGATGGCCCGCCATCGAAGCGCGCAGCGTGACAGGAGCGTCGCCATGGCCGAGATGACCCCCGAACTGACCCCGCCTTGGGCAACCGAAAAGCCGACCGCCGTCCTGGTGCTGGCCGACGGCACCGTCATCGAGGGTCGCGGCCTCGGCGCCACCGGTTCCGCCGTTGCCGAAGTCTGCTTCAACACCGCGCTCACCGGCTACCAGGAAATTCTCACCGACCCGTCCTATGCCGGCCAGATCGTCACCTTCACCTTCCCGCATATCGGCAACATCGGCACCAATGACGAGGACATCGAGGACTTGAACCCGGTCGCCCGTGCAGGCGCCGTTGGCGCGGTGTTCAAGGCCGATGTCACCAACCCGTCCAACTACCGCGCCGACACCGGGCTGGACCAGTGGCTGAAGAAGCGCGGCATCGTCGCGCTGTCGGGCATCGACACCCGGGCGCTGACCGCGCTGATCCGCGAAAAGGGCATGCCCAATGCCGTCATTGCGCACGCGCCCGACGGCATCTTCGACATCGACGATTTGAAGCGGCGCGCCGCCGCCTGGTCGGGCCTGATCGGGCTTGACCTCGCCAAGGAAGTCACCTCGGGCCAGTCCTCGGTCTGGCGTGAAACGCCCTGGGTATGGAACGAAGGCTTTGGCGAACAGGCCGAGCCGTCGATGCACGTCGTCGCCATCGACTACGGCGTCAAGCGTAACATCCTTCGCCTGCTTTCCGGCCTCGGCGCCAAGGTCACCGTGGTTCCGGCCGGCACCGGCTCGGAAGAGATCCTGGCCATGCAGCCCGACGGCATCTTCCTCTCCAACGGCCCCGGCGACCCGGAAGCCACCGGCGACTACGCCGTGCCGGTCATCCAGGACCTGCTCAAGACCGACATCCCGGTATTCGGCATCTGCCTCGGCCACCAGATGCTGGCCCTGGCGCTGGGCGGCAAGACCGCCAAGATGCACCAGGGCCATCACGGCGCCAACCACCCGGTCAAGGATCATACCACCGGCAAGGTCGAGATCGTCTCGATGAACCACGGCTTTGCCGTCGATGCCGACTCCTTGCCCGAGGGCGTCGAGGAAACCCATGTCTCGCTGTTCGACGGCTCGAACTGCGGCATCGCGCTGACCGGACGTCCGGTGTTCTCGGTCCAGCACCACCCCGAGGCCTCGCCCGGCCCGCAGGACTCGCACTATCTGTTCCGCCGCTTCGTCAACCTGATCCGCGAAAAGCGCGGCGAGGAATTGCTGGCCGAGCGCGCCTGAGCCTTGCCAAGCAGAATTAAGCGATAATATCGCTTAACATAAAGCGATAAATCTGCGATATTCCTGCCGTGAAGACGATCATCCTCTCGGCGTCGGCAGCTCGCGATCTCGATAATCTGCCGGCCGATGTCCGCGAGCAGGTTACCGAGGGCTTGAACACTTATGCCATCAGCGGGCGTGGAGATGTGAAACGTCTTGCCGGCCGAGACGGTTACAGACTTCGGATCGGTCGCTACCGCGTTATCTTCGATGAAGATCGCACGACAATCCTCGCGATCTACATCGGCAAGCGCGAAACGACGACCTACAGCCGGCCATAGGACAGGACATCATGAACGCTCCGCAAATCATAAGGACTTCAACCGGGGAAGAACTGGTCGTCATCCCGAAGGCTGACTACGAGGCATTGCTGCATGCCGCCGAAGAAGCCAGAGAAGACGCTGCGGATGTGGCGATCTACGATGAGCGGAAGGCCGAGCTCAAAACGGAAAAGCCCCTGCCCGCCGAGGTGACCATGGATATTTTGCGAGGTTCCAGCCGGCTCAAGGCGCTGCGCAACTGGCGCAAGCTGACGCAAGCCGAATTGGCTGATGCCATCGGTGTCAGCCAGGGCTTCCTGTCGGACCTTGAATCCAATCGCCGCAAGCCATCGGCGCAAACCAGCACCATGCTGTCGAAGGCATTGGACGTGCCCAGCGAATGGATCGAAGCCTAGTATCTAACCTTACGGCACCGGCCGGCCTTCGCTGGCTTCCAAAATGGCGAACCATTGCTGGCGGTCGAGCGCGATATCGAGTGTCTTGACCATGGCGGCCAGCCGCTCGGGCTTCATCGTGCCCAGCACCGGCACCAGCCGGGCCGGATGGCGCAGCAACCAGGCGATGGCGACGGCGGCGAGATCGCCGGCGCCGATCTCGGCAGCCACCGCCGCGATTGCCGCCCTGACCCGCGCCTCGCGCCCTTCCTTGCCGGTGAACAGCAAGCCGCCGCCGAGCGGCGACCAGATCATCGGCGCATAGCCGAGGCGTTGCGCGTGATCGAGGCTGCCATCCATCAGCGCATTGGTCTTCAGCACCGACATCTCGATCTGGTTGGTGGCCAAGGCAAACGGCAGCCGCGAAGCCAGAAGGTCGAACTGCGACGGCGTGAAATTGGAGACCCCGACCGCTCTCACCTTGCCCGACTTGACCAGCCCGGCAAGGGCCGCCGCCGTCTCGTCGGCATCCATCAGCGGATCCGGCCGGTGCAGCAGCAACAGGTCGAGATAGTCGGTGCCGAGATTGGCGAGCGAACGGTCGACCGAGGCGGCAATGTGGGCCGCACTGGTGTCGTAATGCTTCAGCCGGTTCTGAGGCCGGTTGGCCGATGCCAGCATGATGTCGCATTTCGAGATCAGCTCGATGCTGTCGCGTTTGCCCTTCCAGCGCGACAAGCCGGCGCCAAAGGCAGCTTCCACCTGGTAATGCCCGTAAATATCGGCATGGTCGAAGCTGGTCAGGCCGAGATCGACCGCAGTGCCGATCAGCCGCGCGATCTGGTCGGCGTCCGGGCGCGCGGCGTTGTCGAGCAGGCGCCAGGCGCCGAACACCAGCCGCGACAGCGACACTCCGTTCTTGGTTAGCTCTATGCGGCTGTCATGGCTCATATCTGGGCTCCATCTTCCGCAGCGCCGGTGGCAACGCTTCTCACCGCCGTCGGCCTCGCAACTTTCGTCACAAAGACAATGACCGCAAGCGTCAGGAAGCACGCGCCAACCAGATAGGGCGCGCCGCCGAACACCACGGGCGCATTCGGTCCGGTGAACCAGGAAAAGATCGCGGTGTAGAGCAGCGGCGTGATGATCGAGGTGATCGAGAAGATCGACGTCATCGCGCCCTGCAATTCGCCTTGCGCCGACGGCGGCACCTTGGCGGCGGCAAGGCTTCTCAGCGGCGGATCGGCCAGTGCTTCCAGGCAGCCGACGACGATCACCGCATAAATCATCCAGCCTTGCGAGGCGAAGGCGTAGCCGAAGGCGCTGGCCGCCGTGAATGTCAGGCCGATGACCGCCGTCCTCCATTCGCCAAGTTTGGGGATCACGCGCGGCAGCACCGTCGCCATGACGATCGCCCCACACAGGCCGAAGGCGCCGAGCGAGAAGCCGATCTGCTGCTCGCTCCAGCCATAACGATAATTGGACACGAACGACCACACCGCCGGATACATCATGTGGCCGAGCGTCATTAGGAAGAAGGCGAGCCCGATCCAGCCGATGCCCTGATATTGGCGCATCTGCAGCAGCGTGCCGACCGGGTTGGCGCGTTTCCACTCGAAGCGGCGGCGGTGCTTTTCATCGAGCGTTTCAGGCAGGAAGAACATGGCGATGAGGAAGTTCACGAAGGCAAGCCCGGCGGCAAAGTAAAACGGCACTCGCGGCCCGAACGTGCCGAGCAGCCCGCCCAGCACCGGCCCAATGACGAAGCCGACGCCGAAGGCGATGCCGAGCAGACCGAAATTCTTCGCCCGGTTGTCATCGTTCGAGATGTCGGCAATGAAGGCCGACGTCGTCGAATAGCTGGCGCCCGAAATGCCGGCCAGCACGCGGCCGATGAACAGCATCGGATAGGACCAGGCGATGGCGCAGATCAGATTGTCGATCGAGAATGTAAGCACCGAGGCAAGCAGGATCGGCCGCCGCCCGAAGCGGTCGCTCAATCCACCCATGATTGGCGCGAAGAAGAACTGCATCGCCGCATAGACGAAGAACAGCCAGCCGCCTTCGATCGCCGCTTCGCTGATGCCGACGCCGGAAAGCTCCCTGAGAAAGGCCGGCAACACCGGCATGATCATGCCGAAGCCGATAATGTCGAGCAGCAGCGTGGTGAAGACGAGCGCAAGGCCCCGCCTGGCGGTTTTGGGGTCGATCATGATGGCGTCTGCTCCCTGAGACCGCCCTTGGGCGGGCGCCCGTTATAGGCGAGGCGCCACTTTGGAACAATAGGAGAACGCCTCAGGCGTTCTCCTCCTGACATCTGTTGCCGGTGGTGAATCGGCCCGCCGACGGATGCGCTTTGGACCGCGGTCGGCTGGAACTTGCGAGCGCCTCAAACCGGACCAGTCAGCGTGTTGCAATCCGACAGCTTGCCGCTCTTGTAGCCGCGCGCCAGCCAGGTCTGCCGCTGCTGCGACGTCCCGTGGTTGAAGCTTTCCGGCACGACATAGCCCTGCATCTTCTTCTGCAGCGTATCGTCGCCGATCTGCTTGGCGGCGTTGAGCGCCTCTTCGATGTCGCCCTGTTCCAGAATGCCCTTCTGCGCGGTGAAATGCGCCCAAACGCCGGCGAAGCAGTCGGCCTGCAGCTCGATGCGCACCGACATCTGGTTGGCTTCCGCCTCACCCATCGACTGCCGCATCTGGTTGAACTTGGGCAGGATGCCGGTGAGGTTCTGCACATGGTGACCGACTTCATGAGCGATCACATAGGCTTGGGCGAAATCCCCCGAGGCGCCGAACTGCTGGTCGAGCTGCTGGAAGAAGGTGGTGTCGAGGTAGACCTTGTGGTCGCCGGGACAATAGAACGGTCCGGCTGCCGTCGAGGCGGAGCCGCAGGCCGAGCGGATCTGGCCGCTGAACAGCACAAGCTTCGGGTCCTCGTATTTCAGGCCCTGCGACTGGAAGATGCCGGTCCAGGTCTCTTCGGTCTCGGCCAGCACGGTCGCCACGAACTGCTTCATCTCGTCGGAAGCAGGCGTGCCGGCGCCGTCGTCCTGGCCGCCGCTGTTGTCGGTAATCTGGCCACCGCCACCCGGCAGCACGCCGCCGCCGTCGCCGCTGCCCAGGATCTGCGACGGATCGAAGCCGAAATACCATCCGGCCAGCACCACGAGGACAACCAGCAGGATGCTGCCGCCGCCGCCGGTGCGGCCGCCGATCGGGATGCGGAACTGGCCAGGGCTGCCGCCGCCGAAACCACCACCGCCGCCGCTGTCGCTGCGCTCGTCCTCGACATTGTCACTCTGACGGCGGCCCTTCCAGAGCATGGCAACTCCCCGTATGCAAATTTTCGGCTGGCCTGGCCGATTGTCGTGGCCCAGTCCGACCCAACAGACAATTATCGCAATGGTTGCGCCAAGTCACAGTATTTTTCGTGGCGGCGGCATCGCGTTCGCACTCTGGTCGAGGCGGCATGCGCGCTGTAGCATCCGGTTCGAACGGGGGTGTCGGGGACTTGCGGACGATCGGTCGATTTCTGCTGCTGGCCGTGGTGCTATGCCTCGGCCCGTCGCCGGCCCGCGCCGTGACGCTCGATTCCAGCGTCGCCGTGACCGACCCCGAGACATTGCAGGCGCTTGAGCGTGGCGGCCTGTCGATCAGCCGCCTGCTCGGCCCGGCGCTGGGTCTCACGCGCGAGGTCGACAATCGCGGCCTGTTTTCGGTGCGCGCGCTGACCCCTGTGCGCAACGCCGTCAAGCAGGAGATCGCCGACGAGCCTGCCAATAGCCCCGATCCTTACGTCGCGGCCATGGCCAAGTCGAAGGACACCAGCCAGAAATTCAACCCGAAATACATCGACGATGACGGCTCGACGCTCGACCTGACCGGGGTCGTCAACCGCATGGACCGCGGCTATCTCGGCCACACCGAATGCGGCGAGATCAGGCTGATCTACCGCTTCCACTATTCGGTGGCGGAGAAGCCCACGAAGGGAAAGACAGCGCAACGAATCTCGTCGCGGCTGCCGCTGACCATGAGCCTGGTCTTCAACGCCAGGCCCGGTGAGGCTCACGCCCGCGCTTCGAGAGACCGTCCAAGCGCCACCGCCGTTTCCTGTGCCGAAATCGCCAAGCGCTGGCTCGCCGCCGGCCAGAAGAACCTTGCGCCCGAGCAACTGGCAGCCTGGCTGCGCTCCGACGAAGGGCCGCTCTCCAACGCCATGCTGAATTCGTCGCAGATCATGCGGCTTGAGCTGAACATGCAGGTTCTCCGGCTGTCGGCCTCGAGCCGCCGCGACTTCGGTGGCCACGCCGAATATCTCCTCAAGATTTTCAAATGGGACCCAACGACGTCCACCTTCCAGGAATCGAAGATGGAGAACCAGATCGACCGGAAAGTGGTTCTGGCCGACCGGCCGGCCTTCGCCAAATGGCTGCTGACCGACCGCAACCTCTACGACCTCGATCGCGGCCGGCTGGTCATCGACGACAAATTCCTGGCGACCAGCGCCGTCTCGGTCGCACCCGGCGGCATGGCCAGGTCGCAAAACAATATCGCCTATGGGCTGCTCGACGATGCCGACATCGACAAGGCACTGCAGGACTATGTCGCCAAGGGCAACGAGCTGCGCAGCGTGAAATCGGTGGCCGGCTTCAATCTGCGTCTCAACGAAATGACCTGCACCGGCTGCCACCAGACGCACGGCATTGCCGGCTTCCATTACACCGGCGCCGATCCGGCCAGCGAGCCGCGCCGCAACGCCGTCTTCGTCCCCGGCTCGGCGGTGTTCTTCGCCGACCTGCCGCGCCGCCGCGCCATCGTCGAGGACTTCGCCGCCGGCGGCCATCCGGATTTCTCACGCGGCTTCGCCGCCCGTCCGGACGCCAAACTCGCCGAAGCGCTGAAAGGCACCGATCTCTACAATGGCTGGGGGTCGATCTGCTACAGTGGCGAGGATACGAGCTTCAAGGACTGGAACTGCGGCGAAAGCCTGCGCTGCGCCGGCGTCCATGAAAGCGACATCCATCCGGGCTTCGGCACCTGCGTCAGCGAGGCGGCCACCGCAGTCGGCGACCCCGTCGAGTTCGGCGAGATCAAGATGTCGAGCTGGGGCAGCGACAAATATTGCCGCCTGTCGCCGGCCACCGCAAAAGCCTGCGCCATCGATCCGGCGCGCGACAAGAAACCGGTAATCAAGCTCGCCGGCTATGGCGCGGCGCGCCAACGCTATGACAACCCCGAGCAGAAGACCGGTGGCTTTCCCGGGGGCATGCTGCGCAAGGCAAGCTGCGACAAGCTTCCCGACGAGGCGACTTGCGGCCGCCTGGCCAAGACCGGTTTCAACGACTGCATCGCGTCGGGCAAGGACCACAAATTCTGCACCAAGGAATTCACCAAGACCGCCGGCCTGCGCGCCTGCGACAAGGCGCATCCCTGCCGCGAGGACTATATCTGCACCGCCGGCTACGACGATCTGGCCGCAGCCAAGCCTGGCAAGGGCTCCTGCATTCCGCCCTATTTCATCTTCCAGTTCCGCGTCGACGGCCATCCGCGCAGTTGGGTGCAGGACACCGAGGAATGAGCGGCAGGTTGCCGCTTGCGAACAGAACTCAGATCTTCTGCTTGGTGCCGGCGCTTTTGCCGTCCGAGCTTTTGGAGCGTTCCTCGAAACGCGCGGCGCCCTTTTTCAGCGCATGGCCGGTTTCGACCTCGGTCTTGCGTTCGTCCTTTGCCGCTGCCTGCCTCAAACCCTCGGCCGCCTGCTTGCCCTTCGCGGTCGGTGCCTGTTCGACGCCCATGTTTTCCTCCTTGGCGCGCAACAATCGCGCGCAACGTCAGGAGCAACGAGCCTGACGTGCGGAGGTTCCAGTGGTGCGGCCCGGCACCCCTCAGCCCGGCGCGATCATCGCCTTGCGAAAGGCTTCCAGCGTCTCGGCGCTGACATGATGCTCGATGCCCTCGGCATCGATGCGCGCCGTCTCGGCGCTGACACCGAGCGAACGCAAAAACGCTTCTACCGTCTGGTGGCGGATGCGGCTCTCTTCCGCCACCTTGCGCCCGGCGTCGGTCAGGAACACACCGCGATAGGGTTTTCTGGAAACGAGCCCGTCGGCGCACAGCCTTGTCAGCATCTTGGCCACCGTCGGCTGGGCGACACCCAGCCGCGCAGCAATATCGACCTGACGCGCCTCATTGCCGTCCTCGATCAGGTCGGCGATCAGCTCGACATAATCCTCGACCAGCGCGCCGCGGCGCGCTTCGCGCTGCTGCCGGAACCCTTTCGAATGAATCTCGGCGTCAGGCAGCGGCTCCTCGCGTCCAACCGGTCTGTGCTTCAGCGCCAACACGCGCTCCTTCCTATCTTTTTGACAAGAATCGGCTTTGGGCAAAGCAATCGCCCTTTGCCATTCATAGCACGGGCTTAACTGTTCCAGCCGTTTATTTCCATTCCATGGTAGGCGCAACCGGCGTTTGCGATCCCCTGCCGGCCTGCCGGTCGGCGCAACAGGAAGCACATACAATGAAATATAGCCTATTGCATAATGTTGAGCCCTGGCATAGATTGGATGACGTCAACCGATCCACCCAGTGGAAAGCCCTCCATGTCCGAAGCTGACGCTACCTTGGGATCATCCTGGCGATTTGACAGGCCGGAGGACAATCCTCCCAGCCTGCGCGAGGTGAACTCCACGATCGCGGTGCCGCAGTCCGGCGTCTGGTTCCGTCGCCTGTTCGCCTTCATGGGACCGGGCTACATGGTCTCGGTCGGCTATATGGATCCGGGCAACTGGGCCACCGACCTCGCCGGCGGCGCCCAGTTCGGCTACACGCTATTGTTCATCATCATGCTGTCCAACCTGATGGCGATCCTGCTGCAGGCGCTTGCCGCCCGGCTTGGCATCGCCACCGGCCGCGACCTCGCCCAGGCCTGCCGCGCCTATTATCCGCGTCCCGTCAGTTTCGTGCTGTGGATCGCCTGCGAACTCGCCATCATCGCCTGCGACCTCGCCGAGGTGATCGGCACGGCGATCGCGCTGCAGCTTCTGTTCGGCATTCCGCTGATCGGCGGCGCGTTGCTGACGGCGCTCGACGCCTTCATCGTGCTGCTCTTGATGAACAAGGGTTTCCGCTATCTCGAAGCCTTCGTCATCGCGCTTCTGATCATCATCTTCGGCTGTTTCGCCATCCAGATTTTTGCCGCTGCCCCTCCGGTCGGCTCGATCCTGCATTCGATGTTCGTGCCGTCGACGGAGATCGTCACCAATCCGGCGATGCTCTACATCGCCATCGGCATCATCGGGGCCACGGTGATGCCGCACAATCTCTACCTGCACTCCTCGATCGTACAGACACGCGCCTATGAACGGACCGAAAAAGGCAAGCGCGACGCCATTAAATGGGCGACGACGGACTCGACCATCGCGCTCGTCCTGGCGCTGTTCGTCAACGCCTCGATCCTGATCGTCTCGGCGGTGGCCTTCCATGGCACCGGCCATCAGGATGTCGCCGAGATCGGCCAAGCCTTCGAGCTCTTGTCGCCACTGCTCGGCCTCGGCATCGCCTCCATCCTGTTTGCGGTGGCGCTGCTGGCCTCCGGCCTCAACTCGACGGTTACGGCAACGCTTGCCGGCCAGATCGTCATGGAAGGCTTTTTGCGCCTGCGCATTCCGCAATGGGCGCGCCGGCTGCTGACGCGCGGCATCGCCATCGTCCCGGTGGTGGTCGTCACCGCGCTCTATGGCGAAAAGGGCACCGGCCAGTTGCTGGTCTTCAGCCAGGTGGTACTGTCGATGCAGCTGCCCTTCGCAGTCATCCCGCTGGTGCAGTTCGTCTCCGACAAGAAGAAGATGGGCAACCTTGCCATTCCCCGCGGCGTGGCGGTCCTCGCCTGGGTCGTCGCGGCGGTCATCCTGGTGCTCAACTTCAAGCTGCTCTACGACACCGTCTTCGGCGTCGGCTGAGTTTCTTCTTGAGCAGTTCGCCGTTTCGCCGAAACGGCGAACTGCTCTATCTCTTGTTTTGACGCAATTCCGGGCGGAAAGCCGCCTCACACTTTTCCTGGAATTGCTCAAGACGGCGACAAACCGGTGGCTTGCGCTATCTTACCGGCCATCATGACAAGTGTCGAAGACGCCAGGAAATTTTACGCGCAGCTGATGGCGGCCAATGCCGGCTCGGCCGATCCGCGCCTCGAAGAGGCGTTCGCCACCGTTCCGCGCGAGGCTTTTCTCGGTCCCGGACCCTGGGCGGTAGTCGCCGGCAGGGCGCTCACCGCCGGCAACGGCAAGATCATGACGCCGAGCGCCGATCCTGTTCACATCTATCAGGACGTGCTGGTGGCGCTCGATGCCGACAAGGGCATCAACAATGGCGAACCCTCCCTGCACGCCATGTGGATCGGCAGGATCGCCCCCAGACCGGACGAGGCCGTCACCCATATCGGCGCCGGCACCGGCTACTACACCGCCTTGCTGGCCCGGCTGGTTGCGCCCGGCCCGGTGACCGCCTTCGAACTGGAGGCCGATCTTGCTGCCAGAGCGACAAAGAATCTCGAGACCTACGGCAATGTAAGCGTCATCCACGGCGATGCCGTCACCGGCGATCTGCCGCCGTCCGACATCATCTATGTCAATGCCGGTGTCGTCGCACCGCCGGCTGCCTGGCTGCGGGCGCTGAAAGCGGGCGGCCGCATGATCTTTCCCTGGCGCCCGTCCCAGGGCGTCGGCCTGGCCGTAGTGGTGACCCGCACCAAACAAGGCTTTGCCTGCGACCCCTTCATGCGCTCGTGGTTCATCCCCTGCGTCGGCGCCTCGGCGGCCGGTTCGGCGGCCAAAATCCCCGACCTCCAGAAGGCGGCGCGCAGCCGTTCGATCTGGCTGACATCAGACAGGGCGCCGGACCGGACCGCCACCGCCATCATCGGCGACCTCTGGTTTTCGTCGCAGGCGCTTGGCGGCGGGCGACGGCGGTAGGTACCCTTGTCGGCCGGCAGCGTTTTTTTGCCAACGCCTGTCGGGCGGCCGCCGGCCTGTCCGTCCTTAGATCGAAATCCGGCCCTGACGGCGCGGATCCTGGAAAAGGAAAATCCAATGCGAAAGATCATCGCTTCCACCTTCGTCAGCCTCGACGGCGTCATGCAGGCGCCAGGCGGCCCGGAAGAAGACCCGGTTGGCGGCTTCGAATTCGGCGGCTGGACTTTCCACTACTTCGACGAGGTGGCGGGGGTGGCCATGGAGGAATTGTTCTCCAAACCCTTCGCCCTGCTGCTCGGCCGCAGAACCTACGACATCTTCGCCGCTTACTGGCCGTACCAGAAAGATGCCATCGGAGATGCCTTCAACCCTGCGACTAAATATGTGGCGACGCATCGGCCGGATTCGCTCACCTGGGAAAATACGCAATGGCTTGGAGAAGATATCGTCGCGGCGTTGCGCCGCCTCAAGAAGGAAGATGGGCCTGACCTGCTCATCCAGGGTTCGAGCGAGCTGATCCAGACTTTGCTCGCCAACGGGCTGATCGACGAGATCCGGTTGATGATCTTCCCGCTGCTGCTGGGCAAGGGCAAGCGGCTGTTCGATGGTGGTGCGATGCCCGCCGCTTTCAAGCTGGTCAAGTCGCAGGCCACTACCACAGGCGTCATCATGGCGACCTACGAACGCGGGGGTGAGGTCAAGGTCGGGTCGTTCGCTACGCAGAAGCCGTCAGAGGCCGAGCTCGAGCGGCGTAAGAACTGGAAGTAACAGGGACAGGCTTGGCACCTTTCCTCTCCCCCGATCGACGGGGGAGAGGAAATGCAAGTTCTGTCAAGCCGCCACAGCCCGCCGTGCCAACCCACCCCGGATATACCGCGCGAACTCCTGCGCTGCCGGCGCCGTGCCGTACTTCGGCAAATGCAGATTGATGGAAAAATTCGGCAGCGGCGGCAGCCCGGCATCAAAAGCCAGGATGTCAAGATCGGCAGGCACGGTGGAGGCCAGCCAGGCGGTGACGGCAAGGTCGGAGCGCACTGTCGCGGTCGTCGCGTCGATGTTGCCGTTCTCGAACACGGTGCGCCATTCCAGCCCGTGCTCGTTCAGCGCCGACAGCACCACCGGTCGGAAGGCGCAGGTGTCGGCGACGATCGACACCGGCAGCGGCCGCTTGGCACGGGCGACGCCGCCCTTGGCCCCCACCCAGACCAGCCGGTCAATGACCAGGCATTCGCCGGCCGACGGGCCAACCCGTTCCTCGATGACGGCAAGATCGATAGTGCCGGCCGCAAGGGCCGCGGCAAGATCCGGCGAGGCGGCGCAGAGTAGGGATATCTCAACCTGCGGATAGGTCTCGGCATAGGCTTTCAGCACCGGCGCCAGCAAGGTGCCGACAAGGTCATAGGGAACACCGAGCCGCACCTGGCCGGCGACCTCGGTGCCCGCCATCTCGGCCCAGATCTCGTCATTGAGGCCAAGCAACCGTTTGCCCTTGCCGAACAGCCGCTCGCCGGGCCGCGTCAGCCGCAAGCCACGCCGGTCGCGCTCGAACAGGCTGCAGCCCAGCGCCTCCTCCAGCCTTTTGATCTGCTGGCTGACGGCGCCTTGCGTCAGATGCAGCGCGTTCGCCGCCGCCGTCATGCTGGCCTTGTCGGCGACAGTGACGAAGGTGCGGATCAGCGCTGTGTCGAGGTTACGGATCATGGTTGGCATTATACCTACTAATGCCAACCATCGCAAACATTGCATTTACTGAAGTATGCAGAAGTCTACCGTAGGGCCTTCGATGGAGGACGCCTCATGTTGCAGCCCATCTTTCCGCTCATCCTGTTTGCCTTCGTGGCCACCGTCACGCCGGGAATCGCCACCACCCTGTCGACTGCTTCAGGTGCGCAGTTCGGCTTTCGCCGTTCCGTTCCCCTATTGATCGGCAGCGCTGCCGGCCTCGCCACCGTGACCGCTGCTGCCGCCGCCGGGCTCGCCGGTCTGCTGCTGGCCATGCCGTCGCTGCAACTGGCGATGAAAATCATCGGCTCGCTCTATCTCATCTGGCTGGCAATCAAGATCGGCCGCGCCGGGCCGCCTGATCTCGATGTGGCGATGGCAAAACCCAACAGCTTCTTCGGCGGCGCCGGCATTCAATGGATGAACCCGAAGGGCTGGGCGATGGGACTGGGTGCGGCGGCCTCGTTCGCAGCCCTTGCCGACGGTCCGGGACAACTCGCGCTGCTGCTCGGCTCGACCTTCGGCTTCACCGCAGCCATCTCGCTGTCGATCTGGTGCGTGGCGGGCATGGTGCTGGCACGGCTGCTCAAGACCGAATGGCAATGGCGCGCGCTCAACATCGTGCTGGCGCTGGTGCTGGCTGCGTCGATCATACCGATGTGGCGGGGAGCGTAAACGCAGAGGTCGGCGCCAGTACCGCACCCGGACCTGCGGTCCGACCTCCCCACAAAGGGGAGGTAGGGGAGCGCGCACTTTATCCTCCCCCTTGTGGGGAGGGCCGCGAACGAAGTGAGCGGGGTGGGGGTCCTGGTTCGCGAAGCGAACCAGCTACTCTCAAGCCGCGTAACGCGCCGCCGGCTTGTCGGCGTGCAGGCTGCCGTAGAAGACTTGCCTTGCGCCGAGGAAGGTGTCGAGCTTGGCTGTGTCGGCAAGTGCCGGCACGGTGACGGCTTCGCCCCTGGATAGGCCCACAAGCGCGGCATCGACCATATCGTCGGCGGACATGATGATCTCCTTCGGCAGATTGTGGATATCGCCACCGGCGAGCTCCCAGAAATCGGTGCGGGTCGCGCCCGGCAGCACCGCCTGCACCTTCACATTGGTGCCGGCGACTTCGCGGTGCAGGGCCTCGGTGAAGTTGACGACATAGGCCTTGGTACCGCTGTAGATGCCGCCGAACGAGGTATCATAGGCGAGCACAGAGGCGATGTTGACGATGGCGCCGCGGTTGCGCGCAAGAAGCCCCGGCAGAACGGCGCGGGTCAGGCGGGTCAAGGCGATGACGTTGACCTTGATCATGCGCTCGGCCTCGTCGGCGTCGGCCGTTGCCACCACGGCCTGGCCGCCAATGCCGGCATTGTTGACCAGCAGCGTGACGCTATCGTCGGCTGCGATCGCCTGCTCGACGCGGCGCACATCATTGTCGTCGGCGAGGTCGGCTGATATCACGCTGACCTTGCGCTTGTAGGCATAACGCAGCTTTTCAGCCAGTTCCTGCAGCCGGTCGGCGCGCCGCGCCACCAGCACCAGATCGTAGCCTTGCCCGGCCAGCCGGTCGGCATAGACAGCACCTATGCCGGCCGATGCACCAGTGACGACTGCGGTACCCTTGTTGTCCTGTCCACTCATTGTCCTGTTCCTTTTTCTGCCCGGCGAGACAGGTCGATGACCCTCGTCCCGCCCTGACTTCCAATTAGTGGTATATGCCACCATCCTGGAAGTAGGTATATGCCACTATCTTGTCAACGGAGGCGGCAGAAACTATTTCTGCGACAGGCCGGCAGCGGTTTTGCCGGCAAGGAGTCGTGATGAGCAAGACCGTGCTGCCGGGATTCAGCCTTTGCAACAACGCCACGCTGCGGCGCGCCGCGCGCAAGCTCGGCCGCTTCTATGACGATGTAATCTCGCCTTCGGGTCTGAAGGGCACGCAGTACGGCCTGCTCTACCAGATCCATGTCAGCAATGAGCCGGCGATGGGCACGATAGCCGAAGCGATGGTCATGGATCTCTCGGCGCTCGGCCACACGCTGAAGCCGCTGATCCGCGACGGCTATGTCGACACCTTCGCTGACAAGGACGATCGCCGCGTCAAGCGGGTGCGGCTGACCGACCAAGGCCTGGCCAAGCTCGAGGAGACGACGAAATTGTGGACCATTGCCCAGCAGCGCTTCGAGGCCCTGGTCGGCCCGCAACGAGCGGCAGATCTGCGCGCTATGCTGGATGAAGTCGCGGCGCTGGACTACGACGTGCCCGCGGCCGCCCCTTCAAGCTGAAAGAGCGGCCGCCGGTCCTTTGCAAAGATCTATTCGGCCGGCATGGCGACCGGCCGGGCCGCCCAGCGGCCGGCCAGCACCGCGCCAAGCCCGATCAGCGGGAAGATGGCGGCGACCAAGCCGAGATCGGCCGGCACGCCGTAGCGCAGCACGGCGCCGCCGACCACAGCACCCAGCGCCACGCCGAGATAGAGCGCCGAAGCGTTGAGCGACAGCACGATCGGGGCGGCGTCGGGCGCCAGCTTGATGATGCGGCTGGCCTGCGCCGGCGGAAATGCCCAGCCGACCATGCCCCACGGCACCATCATGGCCATCAATGCCGGCCCGGCGAGATGCTGCGGCAGGAAGGTCGGGATGACCGAGAGCATCACCAGCATGACGGCGCTCAGCGCCAGCGACCAGCCGACGGTGCGCGTCGCACCAAAACGGTCGGCCGCCTGGCCTCCGGCTATGTTGCCGATGACGGCGCCGACACCGAAGGCGAGCAGCATGCCGGGCAGCGCAATCGGGCTGAGGCCGCCGCTCTGGATGGCCAGCGGCGCGATATAGGAAAACACCGAGAAGGCGCCGATCAGGGCAAGAGCGGTGGTCAGCAGGATCGGCATGACGCCGGGGCGCAGCGCCGCAGCCAGGCGCCGCCTGAGCGGCAGCTTGGTGCCGACAATTCCGCGCGGCGGCCGGTACCACAGGATGGCGCCGACCAGCGCGCCGAGCCCGGCAATGGCAAAGAAGGTCCCGCGCCAGCCGGCTATCGTGGCAACCAGCGCGCCGAGCGGTGCACCCAGCGCAACCGCCACCGTGGTTCCGCCGACGACGACTGCAATGGCCCGCGCCCGGTGGTGGTCATCGACCAGCGCCACCGCCGTGCCTTGAGCGGTAGCGGCAAACAGGCCTGACGACAGCGCCATGATGATGCGGGCAATGAGCAGCAGCTCGAAGGACGAGCTCAGCGCCGCCACCACATTGCCGATGACGAAGAACGCCAGCGTCCACAAGATGACGCGGCGCCGGTCCCATTCGCCGGTCAGCGTTGCCAGGATCGGCGTGCCGATGGCGTAAGCCAGCGCGAAGGCGGTGATCAGCGTGCCGGCGAGCGGAATGGAAATGCGGGCGTCGGTGGCGATGTCAGGCAGCAGGCTGGAGATGACGAAGCCTTCGGTCGAGATCGTGAACGATCCGAGCGCAAGCCAAAAGAGGCGCTTGTCCATAGGGCGTGTCCTTAGTTCAAAAGTTATTGAACAATTGGACATAACAGGGCGTGATGTCAATGAAGCCAGGTGAAAATAGCTGAAGCCTGCTGACAGCCCTGTGTCAGGACAGCCATTGGGCCAATCGCGAAGCGGACTGTGCATGCCCGCGAAACATGGACGCGTTGAAATCGCCACCGACTGTGCTTAGTTTCGGGCCATGACTTTGCCGCACCCCAATACAGACCAGATCAGCCTGCCGGTTGTGCTCGGCGTGCTTGGCGACCCGACCCGGCTCGCCATCGTGCGCTATCTCGCCAGCAAGGAAGGCGTGCCGCTGAACTGCAGCCGGTTCCTCGACCTCGGCTCCAAGACCAATCTCAGCTATCACCTGGCCAAACTGCGCGAGGCCGGCGTCACCCGCGCCGAAGTGGCTGGCACCAACCGGATGATCACGCTGCGCCGCGCCGACCTCGACGCCCGCTTCCCCGGCCTGCTCGACAGCGTGATTGCGGCGGCCGGAGATGATCCGGCTCTGCCCATCGTCGGTGGCCACGACATCGAAATGCCGGCCTAACCGGTTTAGAAGTCAAGGTCCTAGCGCTGCCAAAAACCGATATGCGGGGCGAGGAGTTCCTCGTCCATCTCGGGGAAAGGGCCGTGGACCTCGACCGGCTTCTGCCCGGAGCCGAGGACTGTGCGCGACGAGAGGTTCATCGTCGGGTTCTCTGCGTGATTGCCGGTCAGCGCGAGAAGCTTGGTTTCCTCGAAGCCGTAGACCAGCCGGCCGATATTCGCCCAGTACAGCGTTCCCGTGCACATCGCACAGGGCTCGCCGGTTGTGACCAGCGTGCAGGACCAGAGGAAATCCGGCGGATAGGTGTCGGCGGCACGCCGGGAGAGCTCGGTTTCGGCGTGGCGCACGGTGTTGATGTTGCCTTGCCGCATCAGGATGCGATCGTCGGGGCCGACGAGCACGCAGCCGAAAGGATGGTGCCCGTGCGCGGCAGTCTCGCGCGCGACGTCATTGGCGGCGCGAAGGTGGGCAACCATCTGGTCGCGGGTCATCGCCTGTCCTCCCCCGGATGAACTCTGGAGCGGCGTGGACGCTAGCAGATGGAGTGCTTCCGCGATAGGCGGGGCTCCCGGCTGTCTCGAACGATCTCAAGGGCTTGATAATGAAGGCAGGGGCTTGATAACGAAGACCGGCCGCAAGCCTCAACGGGCTGCACCAAGGAGCCCGCCGCATGCGCATTGCCGTTCTCGCCGACATCCATGGCAATGTGCTGGCGCTGGATGCCGTGCTCGCCGATCTGGCGCGGCGCGGCGGCGCCGATCTCACCGTCAACCTTGGCGACTGTGTCTCCGGCCCGCTCTGGCCGCGCGAGACGTTCGAGCGGCTCGAAGCGCTCGACCTGCCGACGGTGCGCGGCAACCATGACCGCCGGGTCGCGGTCGATCCGGCCGACGATGTGATGTGGGCTTCAGACCGCTATGCGCAGGAACGGCTGACATCAGCGCAGCGCGAAGCCCTGCTCGCCCTGCCCTTCACGCTGGAGATTGTTCCCGGCGTGGTCGCTTTCCATGCGCGGCCCGACCATGACGAGAAATACCTGCTCGACGCGATCGTCGATGGCCAACTGGTGCGCGCGCCGCTTGCCGCTATTCAGCGGCGGTTGCAGGCGCTGGACCCGGCCTGCCGCATCGTGCTGTGCGGCCACAGCCACCGCGCGGAACTGGTCCGTATCCCCGGCGGCCCCTTGCTCTTCAATCCCGGCAGCGTCGGCGCCCCCGCCTATGAAGATGACACGCCCCCGGCGCATGTTTCGGAGCAAGGCAGCCCGCATGCGCGCTACGGCATCCTCACCTTGGATGGCGATGGTCCAGACCGTTTCGAGACCATCGCCGTCGACTACGACCACGAAGCGGCGGCGAGACAGGCCGCACAGGCGGGCCGACCGGAATGGGCGCATGCGCTGAGGACCGGCTTCATGCCCAAACCCTCTTGGCAAGGCTCCGCTTGACCGCACGGCTGCGCCCTGCTTCCGCCTCGCGGCACCAAACATCGGACGCATTTTCAGACTTACATGGCCGCGTATCGTCCCTTATAAAACCGCCTTGGCATACGGCAGGACTGCTGCCGCAAGGGTAATCGGCGCACGGCCAAATGATGAGGCGCACAATCCGAACCATTTTGCATCGACTGACTGGCGCTCCGCTCCTGCGGGCAGCCCGGTTGTTGGCGGGTCCGTTGGTGGTGGGCCCGTTGTTGGTGAGCTTGCCGGCCAATGCCGAGGACGCGCCTGCCGACATCGTTTCCATAGTGACCGAGCTCGGCCCAGGCGATCTCCTCAACATCCGCGCCACGCCGTCGCCGGTCGGCAGAACCCAGGCGCGCCTGCCGATCGGCTCGAGCGTCAGGAATTTCGGCTGCAGCGAAGTGGACGGCCACCGCTGGTGCAAGGTCGAGGAGATCGACAATCCACTGGTCAAAGGCTGGGCGCCCGCGCGCTATCTTATCCCCGACAATCCGACCGTGGTCGAAGTTGACGCCGCGCCGCCCCAGGCGACCGCCAGCGCTGAAGCCGGCGGCCCGACGCTCGCGCCCGACATGCCGACGCAGCCGGCCGACGTGGCCGCAGCGCCCCGGACGACTGCACCCGCCGCCTCTGCCGCTCCGGCTGCACCCACTCAGGCTCCACCCACCCCGGCTGCACCCGCGCCGGCTCCACTCGACCTGACGGAGCGCCTTGGCAGCACGGATCCGGGCGCGCCGAAGTCCGCCGCCGAGATCGGCAGGACCGCCATGCAGGATGCTTACGGCCTCGCCTTCGCAGCCAATGAAAGCCCGAGGACGGGCGAGATCCCCGCCACGGAGGCTCCGGCGACGGAGGCCACGGGGACGCCGGTACAGGATTCCGCCGCGTCTGCGGGAGCAGCGCCGGATACGGCGTCCGCGCCGGGGGTACCATCCCCGACGCCACGGCCAGACCAGGCCAAAGCTGCGACCGCTACGCAAACCGTTGCACGGCTGGAACCCCCGCCCGCCCTCGGCGCCACCGCCGAGATCCCCTGCGCCCGCTATGTCGGACAACCGATGACCCGCTGCGCCGTCAACATCGTCCACAATGGCGCCGACAAGGCAGACATCACCGTGACCTGGCCCGACGGCGGCACCCGCGTCATCTCCTTCTCTGCCGGCATGCCGGCCAACTCGGATTTGGGCAAGGACTTCCGCTTCACAAGGGAAGGCAGCCTCAACATGATCCGCGTCGGGGTATCAGAGCGGTTTGAGATTACGGATCAGCTCGCGCTGGGGGATTAGGTGTCAGGCAGTAGGGAATGGGCAATAGGCGCCTTAACCTCGCTCCTGCCTAATCCCCACTGCCTGATCCCTACTGCCTAATCCCTACTGCCTAGCCTCATTTTCGGGGTTACATCTCCCAAAACTCTTCCCTATAAGGCCCTCCTAGCCTGATACCAGAATCGCAAGCACAACCGGCCGGGTCTTCCCGTCCCGGTTTTTCGTGCAAGCCGCTCGCCGAACGGAACTCACAACGATGCCAAGACGCACCGACATCAAGTCGATCCTGATCATCGGGGCCGGCCCCATCGTCATCGGCCAGGCCTGTGAGTTCGATTATTCCGGCACACAGGCCTGCAAGGCGCTGAAGGAAGAGGGCTTTCGCGTCATCCTGGTCAATTCCAACCCGGCCACCATAATGACCGACCCGGAACTGGCCGACGCCACCTATATCGAGCCGATCACGCCTGAAGTCGTCGCCAAGATCATCGCCAAGGAGCGGCCCGACGCGCTGCTGCCGACCATGGGCGGCCAGACCGCGCTCAATACTGCTCTGTCGCTGCGCCGCATGGGCGTGCTCGAACGCTACAATGTCGAGATGATCGGCGCCGACGCCACGGCGATCGACAAGGCCGAGGACCGGGCGCTGTTTCGCGAGGCGATGAAGAAGATCGGCCTGGAAACGCCGAAGTCGATGCTTGCCAATGCCACCGATGTCAAGAACGCCGACCGCAAGACGCACGAGGCCGAGCGCGCCGCCGTAAAGGCCGAGGCGCCTGCCGACCTCGATGCCGCGCTCGACGCGCTGGAAACCCGCTGGAACCTCGGCGAAGGCGACCGCAAGCAGCGCTACATCAGCCATGGCATGGCGATTGCCGCCCAGGCGCTCGACCATGTCGGCCTGCCCGCCATCATCCGCCCGTCCTTCACCATGGGCGGCACCGGCGGCGGCATCGCCTACAACCGCGCCGAATTCTACGACATTGTCCAGTCCGGCCTCGACGCCTCGCCGACCACCGAAGTGCTGATCGAGGAAAGCGTGCTCGGCTGGAAGGAATATGAGATGGAGGTCGTCCGCGACAAGGCGGACAATTGCATCATCGTCTGCTCGATCGAGAATATCGACCCGATGGGCGTACACACCGGTGACTCGATCACCGTCGCGCCCGCGCTGACCTTGACCGACAAGGAATACCAGATGATGCGCAACGCCTCGATCGCGGTGCTGCGCGAGATCGGCGTCGAGACCGGCGGCTCCAACGTGCAGTTCGCCGTCAACCCGGCCGATGGCCGCCTCGTCGTCATCGAGATGAACCCGCGCGTCTCGCGCAGTTCCGCCTTGGCTTCGAAGGCGACCGGCTTCCCCATCGCCAAGATCGCGGCAAAACTCGCCGTCGGCTACACGCTGGACGAGCTGGAGAACGACATCACCGGCGGCGCCACGCCCGCCTCCTTCGAGCCGAGCATCGATTACGTCGTCACCAAAATCCCGCGCTTTGCCTTCGAGAAATTCCCCGGCGCCGAGCCGGTGCTGACCACCGCCATGAAGTCTGTCGGTGAAGTCATGGCCATCGGCCGCACCTTCCAGGAGTCCCTGCAGAAGGCTTTGCGTGGATTGGAAACCGGCCTCACCGGCCTAGACGAGATCGAGATCCCCGGCCTCGGCCACGGTGCCGTGGCTGCCAACCACGCCGACGACCGCAACGCCATCCGCGCCGCGCTCGGCACGCCGACGCCCGACCGGCTGCGCATGGTGGCGCAGGCGATCCGCATGGGCACCTCGCTGGAAGACGTGCACGCCATGTGCAAGATCGACCCGTGGTTCCTCGAACAGATCGCCGGCATCGTTTCCATGGAAGCCCGCATCCGCGAGCACGGCATTCCGCAAGACGCCGTCAATCTGCGCATGCTGAAGGCGATGGGCTTCTCCGATGCCCGCCTCGCCTCGCTGACGAAGACCGACGCCGAAGTGATTGCGAAGATTCGTGAAAAGCTCGACGTTCATCCGGTTTATAAGCGCATCGACACTTGCGCGGCCGAGTTCGCCTCGCCCACCGCCTACATGTACTCGACCTACGAAGTGCCCTTCGCCGGCGCGCTGGCCAATGAAGCGCAAGTGTCAGCGCGGAAAAAAGTCGTCATCCTTGGCGGCGGTCCGAACCGCATCGGCCAGGGCATCGAGTTCGACTATTGCTGCTGCCATGCCGCCTTCGCGCTGCGCGACGCCGGCTATGAAGCGATCATGATCAACTGCAACCCCGAGACCGTCTCGACCGACTACGACACCTCCGACCGGCTCTACTTCGAACCGCTGACGGCGGAGGACGTGCTGGAGATCCTGCGCGCCGAACAGGCCTCGGGCGAACTGGTCGGCGTTATCGTCCAGTTCGGCGGCCAGACGCCGCTGAAGTTGGCCGATGCGCTGGAGAAGGCCGGCATCCCGATCCTCGGTACGTCGCCCGACATGATCGATCTCGCCGAAGACCGCGACCGCTTCCAGAAGCTGCTTCATAAGCTCAACCTCAGCCAGCCGAAGAACGGCATCGCCTATTCGGTCGAGCAGGCGCGCCTAGTCGCCGGCGAGCTCGGCTTCCCGCTGGTGGTGCGCCCCTCCTATGTGCTCGGCGGCCGCGCCATGCAGATCATCCATGACGAAGGCATGCTGCAGAGCTACCTGCTCGACACCGTGCCCGGCCTGGTGCCGGAGGACATCAAGCAGAAATACCCCAACGACAAGACAGGCCAGATCAACACGCTGCTGGGCAAGAACCCGCTTCTGTTCGACACCTATCTCTCCGGCGCCATCGAGGTCGATGTCGACTGCCTCTGCGACGGCAAGTCGACATTCGTCTCAGGCATTCTGGAGCACATCGAGGAGGCCGGCATCCACTCCGGCGATAGCGCCTGCTCGCTCCCTGTTCACTCGCTGCCTTCCGAGCTGGTCGACGAGCTGGAGCGCCAGACGGCGGCGCTTGCCCGCGCGCTCAACGTCGGCGGCCTGATGAACGTGCAGTATGCGATCAAGGACGGCACGGTCTATGTGCTGGAAGTCAACCCGCGCGCGTCACGCACCGTGCCCTTCGTCGCCAAGACCATCGGGCGTCCGATCGCGAAAATCGCCGCCCGCATCATGGCCGGCGAGAAACTGGAAGACGCCTTCGCCCATTACGGCGCCATGCCCGATCCGCGCAATCCCGGCCACATCGCGGTCAAGGAAGCCGTCTTCCCCTTCGCCCGCTTCCCCGGCGTCGACATCCTGCTCGGCCCGGAAATGCGCTCGACCGGCGAGGTCATGGGCCTCGACCGCGACTTTGCGCTCGCCTTCGCCAAGAGCCAGTTAGGGGCCGGCGTCGATCTCCCCCGCTCCGGCACGCTGTTCGTCTCGGTGCGCGACGAGGACAAGGCCGGCATCCTGCCGGCGGTCAAGCGCCTCGCCGGCCAGGGCTTCAAGGTGCTGGCGACATCCGGCACCGCCCGCTTCCTCGCCGAAAACGGCGTCGACGCCCAGAAGATCAACAAGGTGCTGGAAGGCCGCCCCCACATCGAAGACGCCATCCGCAACCGCCAGGTTCAGATCGTCTTCAACACGACCGATGGCCAGAAGGCGGTGTCGGACTCGAAGTCGCTGCGCAGGGCGACGCTGATGCAGAAAGTGCCGTATTACACCACGCTGTCGGGGGCGGCGGCGGTGGCCGAGGCGATTGCGGCGCTGAAGGCGGGGAGCCTCGAGGTCAGGCCGTTGCAGGAGTATTTTGCCTAGGACGATTGGCCAATCTATGTAGTCGGCCCTAAAACATAATCGCTCTATGAATGGGATGGCTACCATCGTAGTGGCGAACAAAGGCGCTTCTCAGTGACATCGAAAAGTGATGTCCGTCGTTCTTCAAGGACCGAAATATCTCGCTTTTTCTGAGCTCCTCTCTATCATTGCTCTCCAGCTTCTTGCGAATTTCGGTCTTAGCCATCCTTTCCAAGAATTTGTCGTAATATATGAGAGGCTCGAACGCGTCCTCGCCCAATACGCTCAACACTCTCTCAATGGGAGTCAGGCGCACTAGTCGTTCGCAGATTTCCCTCTTTTCCAATGCACTTCTTTGAGCGGTTTCAGCACAAATCAAAAGACCGGAAAAATATATAAGTTTTCGCGAAAAGACCAGCTTGATATTTCTAATCCCCCATGGCTTCCCATCTTCCTCCGTCTTAAATTCGAAATCGACGCAAACCGTTCTGTAGTACCTAATTATGTCGTTCAGAAGAAAAAGGCCCAGCTGATGGTCAGTTATTTGATCAGAAATATACCGACTAAGCATAGAGCTTATCAATCCCCGATAAGCAACCATGTCTCCGACACCAGTTGATTCAAGTACTAGAAGCATCCGCCTAGTGATGCTCTCATTGCTATCGCCGGCGCCCCCAATGTTCAGGAGCATTTCCTCATGCTGAACTATACTGTCTTTGCCGAATATCCCCGAAGAGCCAGGAAGCTTTAACCCAACTGCATCATGCGCATCCTTCCAAAGCTTTTGGATTGAGGTGTCCAGAGCCTTCCCCCTAACTATAAAGGCATCAAAGTCAGACCCATTTACGAGCTCCTTTCGAGCCAGCGAGCCATTTACCACTAGGAAAGTGCCCGAATTTGCGCAAGAAGCGCTCAACTTATCTAACTTTTTTAGCGTATTTTCTGAAGCAAAATGAGCGTTCTTTATGTTGATAAAACGCCCGTCAAGTTCATCTATTTTCACAGCTTCCCCCTTCTTATATATCTACGGTATAGATCGGAAATTGAACCCAGCACAATCGACTTGTCCACGTCGAAATTCGACTCTCTAAGCTCCAACTTGTTACCTGTTTGCCCATAGTACAAATTCGGGTCGAGACCTATTTCGTCCGCCAATTCCCGATCACTCTTTAGGAAGTCGCGGTACTCAATATTGCTCTTCTTAGACACAACTAGGTTGATGTACGCATTCTCGAATCTGGCATAAGCGCCATGCCTTAAGAATTCATCATAGAAAGCGGCCTTTACCTCCCAAAATTTATCAAGATTCTCGACTGAGCTCTCACTCAGCGTTCTTTCATAAAAGAGTTCAGAAAGTGAATTTACGGCCTCAAGAACATCGAAAGGCGGCAAAAGTCGGAATGAAACCATAAAACGGAATATGCCGTCGAGGGTATCAACATTTATGGGATTGTGAAAAATCCAGCCTAGCTTATTGTCAGATCCGACGCTTATCGCCAGAACCCTCTCCCCTTTTAAATTAAACTTCGAAAGTGCAGAAGACACCCCCATTTCAGGATCAGAAAGCAACAACTCCAAGATAACTCTATGATTGATGCTGGGATTTATCTTCTTGAAGGCGCGCTCGGTACTATGAGAGAATGGGCTATGGCCTAGATCATGACATATAGAGGATGCTATTACATAAAGCCTATCTTCTGCAGAAAAGTTTATGCTGTCTATCAACCTCTGCGACAGTAATAGAACACCAATAGTGTGGTCGGACCGTGTAAAATTCCATGTGCTTTCCCTAGATTTGTGAAAATTGTAATAATCGATAGCACCAAGAAAAGAGACCTCTTGCAAACGCCTAAACGCTTCCGATCTGACAAGGGCCTTTATGAGCTCTTTTTCAGAATCGTCGACGCGAGGTGGCTTACCTGACATGGAATTCATGGCTCTTCATCTACTAAGGGAGGCTACGCAGATCATTAAATTATTACCTTCTCGAGCGTATGTAAGGCAACTTATATCACGTGCCGCGCTGAGGCCTGCCGCTCGACCAAATCTGGCACTTTCTATGGTAGTGGGTGAAGGCCTTACTAGACAGTCTGTTGCGGTGTGGAGGGATGTTGAGTGCCCAATCCGTGAGTTGGGAGGAGCCCACCACCCCGCCAATTGCAGCGGAACTTTCTTCTCCCCTTGTTGAGAGAGAAAGAAGAGCCCTCACCCCACCGCCACACACTCGATCTCGATATCGAACTCCATGGGCCATGACGCCACCGGCACGAAACTCCGCGCCGGCGGGTTGACGCTGAAATACCTAGCATAGACCCGGTTGATGGCGTTGTAGAAGCCGGAATTGACGGCGTAGATGCGCACCATCACCACGTTGTCGAGCGAGGTTCCCGCCGCTTCCAGACAGTGTTTCAGCGCCTTCAGCGACGCCTCGGTCTGGGTTTCGATGTCGCCGCGCACCATCTCGCCGGTCACCATGTCCACCGGCGGCGTCGCCGAGATGAACACGAAGCCATTGGCCCTTACTGCCGTCGAGCAAGGCAGCCCGAGCGCCCGCACCTTGGCCGACATGACGGGCACTTCGATGACTTCTTTTTTCACTGTGATCTTCCCCTTGTTTGCCAAGCTGGCGCCAAGGCCCCCTCACCCAGCCTCCGCTTCGCTCGGCTGACCTCTCCCCGAGGGGAGAGGAGCCGGTCAGCGCCAGCGCTTCCCTCTTCTCCCCAGCGGGGAGAAGGTGGCCGCGAAGCGGTCGGATGAGGGGGCCTGCGCCACCTTTAATCGTGAGGAGCTTATCCCCCCGCCCAGCGAACGCCAGCGCCGAACCATGGTCCAGCCCTCACCCCTGCCCCGGATAGGGCATGCCGTCCTTGTGCAGGAACCTGCCATCCGAACTCGGGCTCATCATGTCGATGTCGGAGCAAGTGATGAGATCATCCGGATTGCGCGAGCCGACTTCGAGATAGCGCGCCGTTGTGGACGAGCGGTTGATCATGTGGTGGCCGTTGCCGCTGTTCTTGGCAAAGGTCGCGCAGTCGCCGGCCTTGAGCAGGGTCTCGCCGCCATCCTCGACCAGCACCAGTTCCCCTTCCAGCACATAAACAAGCTCGTCCTCATGGCTGTGCCAGTGGCGCTGGCTGGACCAGCCGCCTGATGGCAATGTCATCAGGTTGACGCCGAAATCGGTGAGGCCGCCGGCATCGCCGAGGCGGTGGCGTGTGCGCTCGGCGCAAGGGGCGTCGAAGGGTGCGGGGTAGCCGGAGCCCTTGCGGACAGGCACGGTGGACAGGTCGAGCTTGGGCATGGGAGCTCCATTGAATTGGTGGCGGCAGTGTATGTCACTGCCGGCGCAGCCACAGAGCCACTTTGCCGCAATGCCTTGCCAACGGCAGGCATCGGCCGTCGCACTCTACGGCGCCCCCTCTGTCCTGCCGGACATCTCCCCACAAGGAGGGAGATTGGCTGTCGCCTCAGCCTTCGCCAATTTTCACCGTCGCAAGAAAAGCACGGCGCCGACGCTGCTGATCTCCCCACTCGTGGGGGAGATGTCTGGCAGGACAGAGGGGGCGCCGTAGAATGCTATTGCTGGCCAGTCACCAGCCCTCAACCCTGATGCGCCGCCGCGAGTTCCTTCACGTGCTTCTCGTGCATCTGCAGCGTCGGCAGCGTCTTCTTGGCGAATTCCTTCATCGCCGGGTCGTCGCCCGAGTTGGCATAGCTGCTGAAAAGGGCAACTGCCTCCTTGTGCGCGTCCGTCTGCATCTGGATGTACTTGGCGTCAAAATCCTTGCCGCTTGCGCTCTTCAACTCGTCGAGCATTGCCTGCTCCTTCGGCTGCAGGGCCGGTCCCGCGGCTTTGGTCGAACCGGTGGTCTGGCCCTGGCTCAGCGCCGCCTTGAACTCCTTGCCGGCTTTGGTGTGGTCCTTGACCATCTGCTTGGCGAATTTCTTGACGTCAGCCGCCTTGGATTTCTCCTCCGCGAGCTTGCTCGACTGGATTTCGAATTCGTTGGAGCTGGGCACGGTCTTGACGAAGGTTGGGGTATCGACCTTGCTGGCGGCCATGGCAGGCGCGACCGCGGTCGAGTTGGCCGCAAGGGCGGCAGGGGCACCGGCGAACAAGGCGACGGCGGCAATGGTGAGAAGCGTTTTCATCTGAGGTCTCCGATTTTGAAAATTTCCCTCGGCTAATCAAACGCGGCATTGGCGGCAGGGTTGCGTCCGGAGAACTATTCGTCAGCGACCATCTGCCGAAGGGCCGTCCCGAGCCCCTGGCGGACAAACCTGAGGACAGCACGCCTCGCCATATTGCAGCTGTTCGTTCCAGTTCGGCCGACCCTCAGGCGTGAAATCCATAAGGTTCCACAGGATCTCGCAGATCCCGATGGCGCGCTGATCCTGGTCCTGATGGACGGCGCTGCATTGGGAGCCGGTTGCACTTCCCTGTATTGAGTCTGCAGGTTAGGTTTCCGGAGCTGGGGAGACACATGCAAGAGGATGAAGAGATCGATCTGCGCTGCCCGCAAGTGGTGGCCGACAATGCCGCCAAGGGGTTGAGGCTGCGAAGAGAATTCGGCCGGGGCGGCACCGAGATCGGCGTGGCGCGGGCGACGGAACTCAAGAACCGCGAAAAGCTGGCGCCATCCACTATCCGCCGCATGGTCAGCTACTTCGCCCGCCACGAGGTCGACAAGCGCGGCAAGAATTACGGCAATGAAGACAATCCATCGGCCGGCCATATCGCCTGGCTGCTGTGGGGCGGCGACGAGGGCCGCGCCTGGGCGCTTGAGCTCAAAAAGAAGATCGGCAATGCGCCCGATATCTGAGGGCTACCGCAAAACGACTGGCGGGCCCCAAACCCCCGCCTGGGACCCGCCAAGGAGTGGCTGAACACATGCCGGTGCAGCCGCCCCACATCTGCCAGTCGTCGATCCGCCATCGGTCGAAAGGCATGGATGGTGAGGTAGCATCCGGTTGCGGCGGCCAATGTGAAGCAGTTCACAATCCGGAGGTTTTCAACAGCGCTCGAGCAATTCCAGGAAAGGTGGGAACCGGTTTTCCCGGGAAAAGCGCGTAGCTTTTTCCCCAGGGAATTGCGGCAAGAAAAAAGCCCTTACCCTTCCCAGGCGACAGGCATCATTCCCAGCCGCTCGTAGAGCCGGAGCGCGGCGGCGTTCTCGACCGTGTTGGTCTTGAGGTCGACATGGGCCGCGCCCCGATCCCGAAAGGCGTTGAAAGCCTGCCACATCAGCGCTTCGCCAATGCCTTTGCCGCGTGCTTCGGGATGGACCGCGAGGTCCTTGACGAAGGCCCTGGTCCAGCACAGCGCTGCCGCCGCCAGCCGTCCCTTGGCGTCGATGACCAGGAAACACAGCGCCGGGTCGAATTCGGCATCGCTGGATATGCGCGGCCACCATTCGTCGAACGGGCCGTCAGCGCCGTCCTCGAACACCTCGGTCAAAAGCGCATGCAAGGGCTGCGCGTCACCATGTTCGAAGCAGCGCATGGTAAAGCCGTCCGGCCAGTGCGGTGCAACGAGCGTCTCGTCGAGGATCTTGCGCAGCCGGATGTCGTTTGGAGCCGGCGGGCGCGGTTCAGGCATCGCGCTCAGGCGTCGGGCTGCAGCCGGCGGCGCTTGCGGTCGACACCGAGGCCGGTGGCCTCGAGCAGGCCTTTGCGCTTGGCGTCGAAATAATAGCCGGTCTGGTAGAGCCAATCGGCCTTCTTGGCGTTGCCACCCGCCACCAGCCAGGCGCCACGCAGATATTTGACCGCGTATTTCAGATTAGTCTCGGCGTCGAACAAGCCCTTGGCCGGCCCGTCATAGCCCATGCCGCGCGCCGTCGCGTGCTTGATCTGCATCAGCCCCCAATGGCCGTTATTGTAAGCCTTGGGATTGTAGGTGCTTTCGCGGTTGACGACGTGGCGCACCAGATCGACCGGCACCTCGTAGAGAGCAGCGTATTTCTGGATCAGCCGGTCGACGTCGCCGCGCATGCCGGTCGCATGCTCTTCTTCCGGGAGACCGAGGGGCGCGGCGGGGAACTGGCCCAGGGAAGCAGGGTTCTGCGGCACGACATAGGCTACCTGCTGCACGCCGGGCATGGCGTTCTGGCCGCCCTTGGCGGTCGCCGGCATGACAAGGCCGGCGGTCGTATATTGCGCCGCGACCGGCTGTCCGGCCTTGGCGGGCGCAGGCGCCTGCCAGGCATTGGCGGCCATCACCGCAGGCAGGGCCGGGGCCGTGGGCGTCGCGCCAGCAAAGGCCGCGGTCGCGGCAACCGGCAGCGCAGCGGCATCGAGCGCTGGCGTGGCCGGCGTCGCTTCGGCCGACTGAACGGGTGTTATGCCCGAGGATTGCGGTAGCACCGAAACCGTATCGGGCAGCGGCAAGGTGAAGCCGGCATCGCTGCCGGCGGCGGTCGCGGTTTCGGTTAGCGCAGGCGTAGCCTTCATCTGCGAGGTCGATTGGCAGCCGCTGAGGGCAGCTGCGCCGACGATCACAGAGATCGCGAAAAGGTTGAATTTTGCTGGCAAGCCGCGCGGGTCCGATTTGTCGGTTGTTAAGAAGTCCTTACACCAGCGATTCCTGGTGGGCAATCGGGACCATCTGGTGGTTTTCGGGTGGCGAGAGCCGGGATCAGATGCCATATTGTTCTGCATATGTACCGGTTGGTATCCCGGTTTTCGCCGCTTTGCGGAAAGGAGCGCATCATGGAAACGGCATCTTCGATCACAGCCGGCCACGCAGTGTTAGAAACAGTGATCGGCTTCATGGGCATCGCCTGGAGCGAAAAGGGCCTGATCCGGCTCTGCCTGCCCGAAAGGAGCCGCGAAGCAGTGGAGCGCCGGCTGATGCGGCATGCCGGTGTTGCCGCCAATACCACTGCGAACACTGGGCAGCCGCAATGGGTGGTCGAGCTGATCGCCTCGATCAAGGCGTATGCCACAGGCGAGGACGTCGATTTCTCCGGCGTGCCGGTCGATCTCGACGGCGTCGACGACTTCCGTCTCGCCATCTACGACGCGGCGCGGAAACTGCATTACGGCGAAACCACCACCTATGGCGAACTGGCCAAGCGCGCCGGCCAAGCCGGCCTGCCGCGCGAAACCGGGGCAGCGCTGGGCGCCAACCCGGTGCCGCTGGTCATCCCCTGCCATCGGATTCTAGCCGCGGGCGGCAAGATCGGCGGCTTCTCGGCGCCCGGCGGCTCGGCCACCAAGGAAAAGATGCTGGCCATGGAAGGCGTGCGCGTCAGCCCGCCGCCGGCGGCGCAGGTCTCGTTCGGGTTCTAAGAGCTTGAATGGTATGCCGGCTGGGTATGTTGAGATTCAGGTCAGGCCGCACCGAGAACTATGGTCTTCGAGAACCGGAGCGGAGCGTACTTAATGTACGTGGGCGCCGGAAGCGCAGAAGACCGGCCTCACTTGAATATCAATATGCCTAATGACGGCGCAGGAAGCGGCGGTGAAAATGGTCGTTCTCGATCCGCTTGCAGAGATAGACCGGGCAGGATTCGGTATCGGCGCTCGGCACATAGGCGCGCTTTCTGACCTCGCCGACATTGCAGAATTGCTGGCTCTGCACATAGCGGTCGAAGAGCGGCAGCCCCGGCACGCGCCTGGACTGATAGCGCAGGATGACCCCGCCCTGGCGGGCGATCGTGCCTTGCACCCTGTCGCAGCTCATACGAGTGGGGTCGTAGCGCGAGATCGCCTGCGCCTCGGCGGCCGCCAGCGTCAGGCAGGCGGCAAGCAGAATGGTTTTCACAACCGTTTTCATGACAGTCTCCCAAAACCGGACTAACGCCGTCGGGCGTCCCGGTCTTCCCGATTGCTCGACGCTTTCATGCGATTGGGGCGGCCTTTGGGCGGCGCCACCGCAACGCCATTTTTCGAGCCATCTTGTTTTTGGTGCGAAACCCGCCTATATCAGCTCCATTGATATTTCGGCCGATCGATCCGGGCCTCGCGATCTTCGCGTTTGCTGACGTCTATCTCCAAAATCTCGATACAAACCGGCTGAACCTCGGTTCGGTCAAACCAAAGCAAATGCGAGGACTATTCATATGGCAACTGGTACGGTCAAGTGGTTCAATGCCACCAAGGGCTTCGGCTTCATTCAGCCTGATTCGGGCGGTGCGGACGTTTTCGTTCACATCTCCGCTGTCGAGCGCGCTGGACTGTCGACCCTGGTCGAAGGCCAGAAAATCAACTTCGAGATCGAGCAGGACCGCCGCACAGGCAAGTCGTCCGCTGGTTCTCTGAGCAAGGCAGCCTGATTTTGCGATAGCGCGCGCCGGACGAGAGTTCGGGGCGCGCGGCAAGTCACGGATGTACTGACGGTCGCGCGAGAAGCGCGCTGGAGCGGAAAGACCCGACAAGCTGGATCAGCAGATAGCTGCCGGCCCGGACTTAAAGCTCCGATCAGGCTACCGAAAATGGGAAGGCGGGATTTATCCCGCCTTTTTGTTTGTCTGGAATTGGACGATGGCCATGCTAGTTTCGCCCCATGACCAAGCTCGAACAGATTGAAAGATCCATCGCAGCCCTGAACACCAAAGAACTAAAGGCCTTACCAAATGGTTCGCAGCGTATCGGGCAGAGGTGTGGGATATGCAGATCGAGGCGGACGCCAAGGCTGGCCGGCTGGATAAGTTTGCCGAGCAGGCTTTGGCTGAACTTCACGCGGGCCGACTTCGCCCTCTTTGAATGCGCGCTACGGCCGAAGGCCGCAAGCCCAACCGGGCATCGCGCCCGTTGGCGTCCCGTCCGGAACGAGCCGCGAAGCGGCGGCAAGCGCGAATACAAATCAGCGCCGCAGATGCAGCGGCACCACCTTGTTGTCGGCGCCAAGCAGCGCCTCGATCGACAGCGGCTCCCGGTTGAAGATCGTGCCGGCCAGCGCCGGGCGGCCGAGATGGAACCCCTGTAGCAGGTCGACGCCGCCATCCAGCGCGACGCGCAGATGCACGGATTGCTCGATGCCTTCGACCAGCACCTTGGCGCCGCGATCGTGCAGCGACGAGACGAGCGGCCGGAAGAAGCGCTCGGCGGCAGCGTGGCGGCAGAATTCGGCGAACCAGCCGCCGTCGATCTTCACAATCTCCGGCTGGAGCAGGTTCATCCGCTCCGCGGTCGAGTGGCCGGTGCCGAAATCGTCGATGGCGATGCGGATGCCGTGGCGCCGCATCTCGCGCACCAGCGGGGCCAGCACATTGTCGTCGGCCGCCTGTTCGGTGATCTCGCAGACCAGCATGGCGGCATGCAGTTCGAGATCGCCGAGATGCCGCGTCATCAGCCGGATCTCGGCCAGCGCCCGCCCCAGATGATCGTTGATCATCGGGTTGTAATTGAAGAACAGGCCGAGCCCGTCGACGCCGATGTTGCGGAAGTTTTTCAGATGCAGCATCCGGCACATCGTCTCGACAAACAGGCGGTCGCCCGGCGCAACACTGTCCAAGAACATGGCCGGTGCAACCGGCATGGAGGCGCGCTGCGGTTCGATCAGCGCCTCGACGGCAACCGCGGCCAACGCGCCACCGCGTGGCGCAAAGATCGGCTGGTAGGCGCTCTTCAGCCGGAACGCGCCGTAGACGCCGTATTCGATGCCGACCTCGTCGGCAAAGATCGCTTCGCCGATATCGCGACGCCTATCGCGTTGCCCGGTCATGGCCCGGTCCTGCGCCCGAACACCCTGCCCGGCCGCGCCGGAGGCGCTGCAGTCGGGCCGGCAGGCGTCTTGCCAGGCTCGGCCGCCGCGACAGATGGCTGCCCATCCTTGCCGAAAGCGCGAAAGCTGGTCGGCGCCAGTTCCGGCTTCGCCAGCACGAAGCCCTGCACCATCGATGCGCCGGATTTCTCGGCCAATTCAAGCTGCCAGCCTTCCTCGATGCCTTCGAACACCGTGCGGATGCCCTGTAGTTCGAAGTTCGTCACCATGGCAGTCAGCAGGGCAAAGCCGGCGCCGGATTCCATGAGCTGCGTGATCCAGTGCGCATCGAATTTGACGATGTCGGGCTTGAGCTCCTTGATGCGGTTGATGTCGGATTCATCGGCGCCGTAATCGTCGACGGCAATGCGAAAGCCATTGGCCCGCAGCGCCTCGACAAAGCTGTAGAGCGTTTCCTGCGACGCCGACTTCTGCTCGGTCACCTCGCACACGATGCGGCGCGGATCGATCCCGGCTTCGTGCAGCACCAGCCGCATGTCGCGCAGCGCGTTATCGGCGATGGAGCGCTCGGTAAACACCGACGGATCGAAATTGACGAAGATCGAAGCCTCTTGCGGCAGGCAGGCGCCGGCATTGAGCAAATGCAGCGTGCGCGTCAGCGCCTCGATATGCAGGCGGTCGCCGGCCGGACAGGTGCGGAAGAAGTTCATCGGCGATTGCGGCTCGCCGTCACGAAACGGCCGGATCAGCCCCTCGAACGCTGCGATCGAGAGCTTGCCGTCCTTGAAGGCGAAGATCGGCTGAAAGGCGCTCTGCAGCGTGTAGGGACCCCAGACACCTGAAGCGGTGCCGTCATCGTGACGGATGATGTGGGCAAGCCCGGTGCTGCGCGACAAGGGTCCCTCGCTCCGCGAGACAGGCGAAATGGCTGGCGATCCTGCCGTCAAAGGTTTTAGCGGCCGTTGATGAATTTAGTCTTGCCGGGGATAAGCCGTCGATTGCAGAGCCCGCAACGCAGAGTGAAACCCTCATGCACGCGCTCCGAAAAGCCGATCTCCACGGGTCCTTGACCCTGGCTCATCCGACAATGCTTGCACTTGCCGGGTCGATGCGACATGAGAAGCGCCGCAGCTGTTTGCGGTTGCGCCGACCCCTCTGGAGATATCTGGTCATGGCCTTTCTTGCCGACGCCCTTGCCCGCGTAAAGCCTTCCGCCACCATCGCGGTGACGCAGAAAGCCCGCGAGCTGAAAAATGCCGGCCGCGACATTATCGGCCTCGGCGCCGGCGAACCGGATTTCGACACGCCCGACAACATCAAGAATGCGGCGATCGAGGCGATCCGCCGCGGCGAGACCAAATACCCGCCGGTTTCAGGCATCGCGCCGCTGCGCGAGGCGATCGCAAAAAAATTCAAGCGCGAGAACAATCTCGACTACAAGCCCGAGCAGACCATTGTCGGCACCGGCGGCAAGCAGATCCTGTTCAACGCCTTCATGGCGACGCTGAACCCAGGCGACGAGGTCATCATCCCCCGCCCCTATTGGGTCAGCTATCCCGAAATGGTGGCGATCTGCGGCGGCACCTCGGTGTTCGCCGACACCTCGATCGACAATGGTTTCAAGCTCACTCCCGCCGTGCTGGAAAAGGCGATCACGCCGAAGACCAAATGGCTGTTGATGAACTCGCCATCGAACCCGTCCGGCGCCGCATACACGGAAGCCGAGCTGCGCGCGCTGGCCGACGTGCTCTTGAAGCATCCGCATGTCTGGACACTGACCGACGACATGTACGAGCACCTGACCTATGGCGACTTCGTCTTCAGGACGATCGCCGAGGTCGAGCCGAAACTCTACGAGCGCACGCTGACCATGAACGGCGTCTCGAAAGCCTACGCCATGACCGGCTGGCGCATCGGCTATGCCGCGGGTCCGGTCCAGCTGATCAAGGCGATGGACATGATCCAGGGCCAGCAGACCTCGGGCGCCTGCACCATCGCGCAATGGGCCTCGGTCGAGGCGCTCAACGGCCCGCAGGATTTCGTCGCCAGGAACAAGGCGATCTTTCAGGGCCGTCGCGACCTCGTCGTGTCGATGCTCAACCAGGCGCGCGGCATAACCTGCCCGTCGCCGGAAGGCGCCTTCTACGTCTATCCGTCCTGTGCCCAGCTGATCGGCAAGAGGACCAAGGCCGGCAAGGTCATCGACACAGACGAGACCTTCTGCTCGGAACTGCTCGAAGGCGAGGGTGTCGCGGTGGTGTTCGGCTCTGCCTTCGGCCTCGGCCCCAACTTCCGCATCTCCTACGCCACGTCGGAGACGCTGCTGGAGGAAGCCTGCACGCGCATCCAGCGGTTCACGGCATCGCTGACCTGAACTGGCGGCACCGAGACATGAAACCCGGCTTCGAGCCGGGTTTTTGTCAGGAGCAGACCTCAGCCGCCATACTGCTCGCTGGTGACCGCTTCCATCCAATCTGCGTGGACGCCGTCCAGCGCTTCCTGCATGGCGACGTGGGTCATTGTCGTCTTTGGACCCGCGCCGTGCCAGTGCTTCTCGCCCGGCTCGAACGAGATCACGTCGCCCGCCTTGATCTGCTGGATCGGCCCGCCCCATGTCTGCGCAAGGCCGGCGCCCGACGTGACATAGAGCGTTTGGCCGAGCGGATGCGTGTGCCAGTGGGTACGCGCGCCAGGCTCGAAGCTGACCAGCGTGGCCCGCAGCCGCGCCGGCGCTTCCTTCTCGATGATGGGCGTCTGCAGCACGCGGCCAGTGAAATACTTCTCCGGTGCGATGAGGGTCGGCACGCTGCCGCAGGCAATGATCTTCATCTCTGGTGACCCCTAAGTTTGGCAGAACCTACCCTGCCCCGGTGCCGGCTACCACCCCAGCCGGGGCCAGAACAGGCCGGCACGTACGCGATAGTCCGCGTAGGCTCCGGCCAGCGGCGTGCGCGAAAATTTCTTCTCTTCGTCCAGCGCCGCAAACACATAGAGGATAGCGATCCCGGCGACCGGCACCACCGCCCAGACCGACCAGATCGCGATCCCCCAGCCGATCCAGAAGACGATGTAGGACGTATAGAAGGGGTGGCGGACATGGCCGTAGGGGCCGTCGGTCAGCAGGCTGTGCGGATCGTCGGGTGCGAAGGCGAAGCGCAACCGCGCCTTGCGCGACGTGACAATCGCCCACCAGAACAGGGCAGAGCTCGCCAGTTCGACGGCAAGTCCGGTGAGCTTTGCCGAACCCGGCTGCGATTGGATCCAAAGGATGGCGAGAAAGAACAGCGCCGTGGCGATGACCGCCGCCGAAATCACCATGGCGCCTGGAGACATCGCCTGCGATTGGAAATGCGCCCGCATCGACCAGACATACTGGCCAAGCGTCGCGATGCTGCAGATCGAGACAAGAAGATCGAGGACTGGTTCCATTGTCGGGATTCCGCGGGTGGTTGCCATGGAGCCGGAGGTTCGTGCCGGCTATCTCTTTAGAAATCGTTTCTTAACCACATGTTTAAAGAACATATAGAGCCAGCGATGCGATGTTGGCGGTCAGGCAAATCTCAAGGTCTAATCCAGCATGAGCATCACTCACCGCACCATCCGCACGCCGCAGGCCGACTTGCGCCTCAGCCAGTCGTCTGGGTCCGGCATGCCCATCGTCATGATCCATGGCTCGGGCAGTTCGCGCGCCGTGTTTGCCCGTCAGTTCGATAGCCCGCTTGCCGACGCCCATCGGCTGATCGCCTTCGACCTTCCCGGCCACGGCGAGTCCTCCGATGCCCGGGACCCGGCGACCGCCTATACGATTACCGGCCTTGCCCAGACCACAGCCCGGCTTCTCGACGCTTTGGGCATCGGCCACGCCATCATCTTCGGCTGGTCGCTCGGCGGCCATGTGGCGGTCGAACTGGCCAGCTTTCACCATGCGGTCAGCGGCCTGGTGCTGACCGGAGCGCCGCCGGTGTCGCGGGGGCCGCTTGGCATGCTGCGCGGCTTTCACGCCAACTGGGACATGCTGCTCGCCTCCAAGAAGGTCTACTCCGAACGCGACATCGAGCGTTTTGAGGCTCTGTGCTACGGCGACACCGCCAGTCCGTCTTTCCGCGAAGCCATCAGGCGCACCGACGGCCGGCTTCGCGCCGGCGTGGCGCGCTCCATGTTTGCGGGCAAGGGCGCCGACCAGAAACAGGTGGTCGAGCACGCTCCGTTCCCCGTTGCGGTGATCAATGGCGAGCATGATCCGCTGGTGCGGCTGAGCTATTTCGAGACCGTCGCCTACAGCTCGCTGTGGGAACAGTGCCATGTCATACCAGGCGCCGGCCATGCGCCCTTCTGGGAACGTGCGGACCTGTTCAACCCGTTGCTGTCGCGCTACGCCGAGATGGTGGTGAAGCAGAGTGCAGCCGCCACGCCCACGCGCCGCACTCAGGCAAGCTGAAATCGCCCGACGGTTCTGATCCCCGGGTCTTGCCTCGGCCGCCTGACGGCGGCGCGATTTCTATTTTCCTTGCCCTCCCGGCTAACCCGTGGGACGATGGGTTGGGCAGGTGGCTAAATGAAAACAACCCCGCCCGCGACGGTCGAACAGGCCGGCCGCCGCTCACGACAGGGTGCGATCGGCGCAAAACCGTTTCCACTTTTGCTGATCGCACTCCAAGGGCAACGCCTGAGTGGAGGTCAGCCATGGGTACTCGCGCCGGAGGACGACGCACGGGACCGAAATGCATTGCCATAGTCGGTCCCTTTGCAAGCGGTAAGACGACACTTCTCGAAGCCATCCTCGCCCGTACGGGCGCCATCCCCCGCCAAAATCCCGTTTCATCGGGAAGCACCGTTTCCGATCATTCGCCCGAGGCGCGGGCGCACGCCATGAGCGTCGAGGCGACCTTTGCCACCACCGAATTCATGGGCGAGCGGATCACCTTCGTCGACTGTCCCGGATCGATCGAATTCTCCTTCGAGGCCGAGCCGGTGCTGGCAGCCTGCGATCTCGCGGTGGTCGTCGCCGAGGCCGACGAGAAGAAGATCCCAGCCTTGCAGCTCATCATGCGCAAGCTCGACGATCTCGGCGTGCCGCGCATCCTGTTCCTCAACAAGGTCGACAAGGCAATCGCCGGCGTACGCGATACGCTGAAGATGCTGCAGCCGGCGAGCGCGGCGCCGCTGTTGCTGCGCCAGATTCCGCTGCGCAAGGACAATGTGGTGATCGGTTCGATCGACCTGGCGCTGGAGCGCGCCTACATCTACCGCGAATATGCCGAAAGCCAGGTTGCCGAAATTCCAACTGATGACAAGGCGCGCGAACTGGAGGCTCGCTTCTCCATGCTGGAGACGCTTGCCGACCATGACGACCAGTTGATGGAGCAGTTGCTGGAGGAGATCGAGCCGCCGAAAGACGCGGTCTTCGACGATCTGTCCGCCGACCTGCGCGCCGGCGCCATAACGCCGGTGCTGATCGGCACCGCCGAAAAAGGCAACGGCGTGCTGCGCCTTTTGAAGGCGATCCGCCATGACGCACCGGATGTCGAGGCGACGCGCAAACGGCTCGGCGTCCCCGACGGCAATCACACCGTGGTCCAGGTGATGAAGACCATCCACACCGCGCATGGCGGCAAGCTGTCCGTGTCGCGCGTACTCTCCGGCCAGATCGCCGATGCAGCCGAACTCTATTTGTCGAATGGCGAGACGGCGAAGGTCTCCGGCATCTACAAGATGCTCGGCAAGGACCAATCCAAGCTCACCGCTGCCAAGGCCGGCGACACGGTGGCGTTGGGCAAGCTGGACGAGGTCAAGACCGGCCAGACGTTGAGCTCCACGAAGGGCGGTATCAAGCCGCTGGTCACGCTGACGCCGCCGCAGCCGGTCTTTGCCTTTGCCCTGCGGCCGAAGGAGCGCAAGGACGAGGTCAAAATGTCGGCGGCCATCCAGCGCCTGGCCGAGGAAGATCCCTCGCTCACCTTGCGCCACAATCAGGACTCGGCCGAGACCGTGCTGTCCGGCCATGGCGAGATGCATCTGCGGGTCGTGCGCGAGCGGCTGGAAGGCAAGAATCAGATTCCGGTCGAAGGCCATGCGCCTGCCGTCCCCTATCGCGAGACGATCCGAAAGACGGTGCAGCAGCGCGGCCGCCACAAGAAGCAGTCCGGCGGCCATGGCCAGTTCGGCGATGTGGTGATCGAGATCAAGCCGCTGCCGCGCGGCTCCGGCTTTCAGTTCTCGGACACCATCACCGGCGGCGTCGTGCCCAAGACCTACATCCAGTCGGTCGAAACCGGCGTGCGCGATTATCTGAAATCCGGCCCGCTCGGCTTCCCTGTGGTCGATGTCGCTGTCAACCTCTCCGACGGCTCCTACCACGCCGTCGATTCCTCCGACATGGCTTTCCAGATGGCGGCCAAGCTGGCCATGAAGGAAGGCATGGCGGCCTGCTCGCCGGTGCTGCTCGAGCCGGTCATGAAGGTCGAGATCGTCACGCCGTCCGAAGCCACTTCGAAGATCATCGCGCTGATCCCGCAACGGCGCGGGCAGATCCTTGGCTACGACGCGCGGCCTGACTGGCCGGGATGGGATGTCGTGGAGGCGACCATGCCGCAGGCCGAGATCGGCGACCTGATCATCGAACTGCGCTCGGCGACCTCCGGCGTCGCCAGCTATCGTTGCGCCTTCGATCACATGGCCGAGCTGACCGGACGGTTGGCCGACGAGGCGATGAACGCCAACGGCAAGGCTGCCTGACAGGCCGAAGGATGATCCGCACAAAAAACGGCGCCCGGATGACCCGGACGCCGCTCTTATTGCGGACCGTCTTCTTGGGAGGAAAACGGCAGGTCCGCCGCACGTATCCGCCGCGCCATACGGCACTTACAGACGAATAGGTTCGGACGCGGTAGCCGCCTGAGCCCGGATCTTCCGAGTGATGCCCCCATCTCCCGGTCGAACCACACCGCGTCCTATGATCTGCTTAAACGATGAATCGCGCCTGCGGCATGTTACCTGAGGTTACATGTCACTGTTACGCGGCGATTTTGCTCGATTTTTCGCTGGCTACGGCAGGCCCGGAAACAAAAAAGCCGGATCAATGAAGATCCGGCTGAGTTTGATTGGAAGTGCCTGTTAAGGCTAACCTCCAGAGGGGAACACTCGAGGGCGCTAATGGGAGGAGAACGCGCCCAGGAGATGATCTATATATGTGCTGTTCATGCCCAAGAAACAAGCATCTATTTTGCAACACACGCATGCAAAAAGGTACAGGCTGTGGTCTAACCCATGTCTAGGGGCCATAGGACCACGAAAAGTTGCCAAATGAATGGCGCGACCGTGCTGTTGCCTTCGCAGAACCGCAAGTCGGGCTGATTCTCGCGCTCGCGGGCAAAAAGCCGAATGACGTTGAATCGGGCAGCAGGCGTTTATTTTTGCGGCAGCGGGATGGGAAGGGTCGGCCGGAAGAAGGGAGACCTGACATGCGGACACCCCAGGCGATCGCCGGCAGCGCGGTCTTCTTCATCGCCGCACCTTGTGTCGTGGCCGGGCTGGTGCCCTGGCTGCTGACGGACCGCTACCGTCTGCCGCGGTCGACGGTGCCCGGCTTCTTGCCGGCTGGCTCCCTCCTGATCGTCGCGGCCATCGCCCTGCTCGTCCATTCCTTTGCCCGCTTCGCGCTCGAAGGCCTGGGCACGCCGGCGCCTGTAGCACCCACCGAGAGACTGGTGATCGGCGGCGTCTACCGCCATGTCCGCAACCCGATGTACGTCGCCGTGCTGTCGATCATCCTCGGCCAGGCGTTGCTGTTTTCAAGCTGGAGCGTCGCTGCCTATGCCGCCATCGGCGCGATCGTCATGGGCTCTTTCGTCAGGTTCTATGAGGAGCCGACTCTCGCCCGCCGCTACGGCGGCGAATACGAGACCTACCGCCGCAATGTTCCCGGCTGGCTGCCACGGCTGACGCCGTGGCGGGGGTGACCAGCACCTCCCAAGGCCATGTTTAAAATGACCAGCTGCGCGCTTTGGCGATGATGAAGTCGCGGAAGACGTGCAGCTTGGCCTGGTTCTTCATTGCATCGGGATAGGCGAAATAGGTGTCGAAGGACGGCACCTCGGTCTCCGGCAAAAGCTGCACCAGATCCGATTCCTTGGAGATCACGTAGTCGGGCAGCATGGCGATGCCGGCGCCGCCCTGCACGGCGCGCTTGATCGACAAGATGTCGTTGATCTGCAGCGTCGGCACCCTTTGCCCACCGTCGAAATCGCCGATCGTTTCCAGCCAGTTCAGCTCCGACAGATGCGACGGCACCGGCACACCGAAAGTGACGATGCGATGGTTCTTCAGATCGGCGACCGAGGTCGGCTTGCCGTGCTTGCCGACATAGGACGGCGAGGCATAGAGGTGGAAATGCACAGTGAACAGGCGGCGCTGGATCAGGTCCGGCTGCTGCGGCTGGCGCAGACGGATCGCGCAATCCGCCTGGCGCATGGTGAGGTCGAGTTCCTCATTGGCGAGGATCAACTGCAGGCTGATTTCGGGATAGAGCTCGATGAACTCCTGCACCCGTTCGGTCAGCCAACCGGCGCCAAGCCCGACTGTCGTCGTCACCCTGAGCACGCCTGAGGGACGGTCCTTTGCCTCGGTCAGCTTCGACTTGATGGTCTCCAGCTTCATCAGCACGTCATGCGCCGTGCGGAACAGCATTTCGCCCTGCTCGGTCAGCACCAGGCCGCGGGCATGGCGATTGAACAGCGGCACCCCGACGTCATGCTCGAGCGCGCTGACCTGGCGTGAAATCGCCGATTGCGACAGGTGCAAAGTCTCGGCGGCATGGGTAAACGACCCAGCCTCCGCCGCTGCGTGAAACACGCGAAGCTTGTCCCAGTCCAACGCCATTGAATTCCCCTCGTTCTGTTCTTGGCGTCTGAATGAAAAATCAGGCTTTTGAACGGCTTGCGACGCCGTCTTGATAGATTTTATTCCGCCGCTTCGCGGTGCACCTCGATGCCGGCCAGGTATTTTTCCGCCTCGAGCGCGGCCATGCAGCCGAGCCCGGCGGCGGTCACCGCCTGACGGTAGATGTCGTCGGTTACGTCACCGGCGGCGAACACGCCGGGCACATCGGTGCGGGTCGAATTCGGCGCCGTCCACAGATAGCCGTTCGGCTTCTGCTTCAGCTTGCCGACAAACAATTCCACCGCCGGCGCATGGCCGATCGCCACGAACACGCCGTCCACCTGGAGATGGGTGACCTCGCCGGTCACCGCATTTCTGAGCTTCAGCCCTTCGACCGAAGGCGGCAGCGGCGTCTTGCCGGGCCGGCCGGTGATCTCGTCGACGATCGTGTCCCAGATGACTCGGACATTGTCCTTTTTCAACAGCCGCTCACGCAGGATGCGCTCGGCGCGGAAATCGTTGCGCCGGTGGATGACGGTCACGCTCTTCGCCAGATTGGAGAGATAGAGCGCCTCCTCCACCGCCGAATTGCCGCCGCCGATGACAGCGACATCCTTGCCGCGATAGAAAAAACCATCGCAGGTGGCGCAGGCCGACACGCCGAAGCCCATGAAGGTCTGTTCGGTGGGGATGCCCAGCCATTTCGCCTGCGCGCCGGTGGCAATGATCAGCGCGTCGGCCGTGTAGGTGGTGCCGGAATCGCCCGTGGCGCGGAACGGCCGCACATTGAGGTCAACCTCGGTGATGATGTCGTTGACGATGTCAGTGCCGACATGCTCGGCCTGCTTCAGCATCTGCTCCATCAGCCACGGGCCCTGGATCGGATCGGCGAAGCCCGGATAGTTTTCGACATCGGTGGTGATCATCAGCTGCCCGCCCTGCTGCAAGCCTGCTACGAGCATCGGCTTGAGCATGGCGCGCGCGGCGTAGACTGCGGCGGTATAGCCGGCCGGGCCGGAACCGATGATAAGGACAGGCGCGTGCTTGGTGGTCATCTAAAGCCTCTGCGGGGCAGACAATCGAGTGTGCCTTGGAAAACGACGTGAAATGTTGCTGGTAATGTAAGGGTTGCCAACCACACCAGCAAGACGATCAGGCCGTCGTCCCCGGAAAGCTTCGGCCTACAGGCTTATTCGCGCAATGGCCGCTTTCGTTACGGTTGCGAAATCGCCCGACCAAAGGGCTGGCATCGACACAAAAGTCGTTTAAGGACGAGAGCGCGAAAGATTCTTGCGCTAAGCCGAGACCGCCATGCCCCTGAAAGCCGACCTCGATGCCATCGACTGGAAGATTCTGCGCGAGCTTCAGGCCGACGGGCGCATGACCAATGTCGAACTGTCGAGCCGTGTCGGCATTTCCGCCCCGCCCTGCCTGCGCCGTGTCCGGCGGCTGGAGGAAACCGGCATCATCAGAGGCTATCGCGCCTTGCTCAACGCGCCGGCGCTCGGCATGGATGTCGTCGCCTTCTGCCTGATCGGCCTGCATCACCAAGCCGACGCGGAGCTCAAAGCTTTCGCCGAGCGCACTCGCGGCTGGCCGATCGTGCGCGACGCCTGGATGGTCTCGGGCGAATCCGACTTCCTGCTGCATTGCGTGGCGAGTGATCTCGGCACCTTCCAGACCTTCGTCATCGAAGAACTGGCTTCGGCGCCGAATGTCGACACGGTGCGCACCGCGCTGACCATCCGCCGCGTCAAGGACGAAGGGCTGGTGGCGTTCAGCGCCTGATAAGCGAGATTAACTTCGAAAAAGCATGTGCGACGCCGACCAAGACATACCCCAACAGACACACTGCTACCTCTCCGACAACTGGCAAAAGAATGAAGCCGTCCCCAGGGCCGGGGCTCTCACCAGGGGACATCCACGGCAAAGCTAAAAAGGCTAGCAAAATAGGTGAGCAAGCAAGCCAGACGAATGTGATGACATGCGGCAACCATTTGAGACGGAAAATGTTTTTTGACGCGAGAACGCCGCGCCGATCACAATCATGTTGACGACGAATATGAGCCAGAAAGCGAATTCTGGCGCCGAAATCGTAGGGTATTCCGGGTCAGATTGCGTGAACATGAGCGGCCAAGGTTGAATATGCCATCCGGTTTCAGCTACGGAATCGGGAGTACTTTGACCCACCCTGCCAAGGGCAGGATCTGCTACCTGCGCTCCACCGTGAGAACAACAGGCAATCCCCAGGGCACATCTAGCGGTGCTTGAAGCAGTGAGACGTCGCCATCCGCGACCTGGGCTTCCCACTTGGCATAGTGTTTCAACCGGTAGTTCCCGGAGCGGACGCTGAGGCAGGCAACAGGCCCGCCATCGAGGTTTAGCGCCGTCTTGAGATCGAGGTCGGTCTGCAACAGGAAGTTTGCTAGCCGGTCCAGCGAGAAGAAAGCGTCCTTGGTCGAACCGACGATGATCCAGCCCTGACGATCTTCCGCGATAAAGGTGCGGTTGGCCAACCAGTTGCTCTTGGCGCGTACATTGTTGCGGCCGTCCTCACCGACAAGCAATGGATAGGAAACCATAGCGTTTTCGGCATTCTCCGTGACTGCGCGCCAGTCACGTGAATTGAGATCGACCACATGCGTGCCGGAGGCATTCACGAACCAGGCGCCGGCCTTCGCATCGTATTCATCCGGCCCGAGCCTCGCACCCATGCTGACAAAGGGCGTGTCGGCTTCGCCCTTCAGTCCGAAATAACTGCCATTGACGATCAGAACGGTGCCGCCTGTGCCTTGTGGATTGAGTGCCGCTTCCCACTGGTCGATGTCCTTGGCACCACTGGGCTCGTTACGGGCAACGAAACGGAATTTGGCTGGATCGAAACGGTTGAGATAGAGCCGGTCAATTTCACGGTCGCCCGCCATGACGGGGATTTCTCTGACCTGGAATCCAGGCTCGGTTTCATTCCATGAGCTGGCTCCAGCGGTCACATCAGGAATTTCCGATTTCAACGCAAGCTGCATGGCAGGCGAGAGACGCGCATCGTCGGGTGCAACGGCGATCCAGTAGCTTCCGCCGCGGCGAAGAAGTGCATTGAGCCCATACACGCCGTGTTTTTGCCAGACATACCCCACGGCTGAAAGCACAGCCAATATCAACAAGACAACGGCAACAGAGATTGCTTTCTTCAATGAATTCCCCTCGTTCTTCGATGGAATGACATCTGCAAATTTCTTGCTTGAATGATGTCTGATCTCTGCAGTTTTTCCGCAAAAGAGCGTGGTGCTTTCCTGGGGAATAGCGTCAAAGCAAAGAAATGGATCGGCTCGCCGTTTCTGCGAAACGGTGAAACGCTCAAGCTAACCCATTGAGATTGCGTCGCAACAGATCCGGAAAGCTAAATCAGTCTCGATCCGAGCGACTCGACAGCTCTCAAAAGCCGTTCCAGATCATCGGGGTTGCGCAGCGGCAGAACCTCGAAGCCCGGCTCATTACTTCCCTCGCCATCCACCAGCCAGCCGCGCGGCAGGCCGGCACGTTGTCCGGCCTGCATATCCGCGGCCTTGTCGCCGACTATCAGCGAGCGCTTGAGATCGAGGCCGAGACGCTGCCGGGCCTGTAGCAGCATGCCCGGATTGGGCTTGCGCATTGGATGGTCGGCGACCGCCAGTGGCCCGCTGCCCGCCTCGTGGTAGGCGCAGGCCAGAACCATGTCGACGAAGGCATCGCCGGCGGCAAGCAGCTTGAGAACCCGGCCGTTGACCGCGGCAAATTCCTTCCAGCCGAAATAGCCGCGCGCGATGCCGGACTGGTTGGTGACGATGACCACCGGGATGTTGCCCCGGTTGGCCGCCGCGATGACCGGCACGATGCCGTCGCGCAGCGCCATTTTGGCTGGATCGTCGGGATAGCCGGTGTCGACATTGATGGTGCCGTCGCGGTCGAGGAACAGCGCCGGCGCGTTGGCTGGAAACACCCGCGAACCCACCCGCTCAACCCACAGGCCGGGCTCAGCCAGCGGGTATGGACCGTAGGCCCCGGTGTCAGCCATTCGACAGACGGTCTTCCACCACCTCGCAGAGATAGTGGTAGAGGCAGAGATGTCCCTGCTGGATGATCGGCGTCGAGGTCGAGGGCACGTTGAGCAGTATGTCGGTGAGCGGCTTGAGTTTGCCACCGCTGTCGCCGGTGAGGCTGACCACCGTCATGCCCATCATCCGAGCCTGTTCGGCGGCAGCCAGAATGCTCGGCGAATTGCCGCTGGTCGAGATGGCAAGCAGCACGCCGCCGGGCGCGCCATGCGCCTCGACCTGGCGCGAAAACACGGTGTCGAAGCCATAGTCATTGCCCCAGGCGGTCAGCATGCCCGCGTTGGCCGGCAGCGCAATCACATTGTAGGCCTTGCGCTCCTTAAGGAAGCGGCCGACCAGTTCGGTGGCAATGTGGATGGCGTCGCTGGCCGAGCCGCCATTGCCGCAGACCAGCAGCGCCTTGCCCGAGGAAAGCGCGGCGACGACCGCACTCACAGCACGTTCCATCTCGGCGGTCAGGTCACGCTCGACTGTCGCGGTGATCGCGGCCGCCGAGCGGACCAGATAGTCATTCAGTCCGGACATGAAATCCCTCAGTTAGTACCGCCGCCGGCGCGCAATTTGCCGATCGTGCCGGTGGTGCTCTTGCCGGCGACAAGGTCGACCAGGACGACGCGCCCGCCCGCCTTCTGCACCACATCGGCGCCGACAACGGTTTCGACCGTGTAGTCGGCGCCCTTGACCAGAATGTCGGGCAGAAGCGCCTCGATCAGCGCCAGCGGCGTATCCTCTTCGAACACCACGACCGCATCGACCGAGGCCAGGGCGGCGAGCACGCAGGCACGATCATGCTGATCGTTGACCGGGCGCCCTGCGCCTTTCAGCCGACGCACCGAGGCATCGCTGTTGAGGCCGAGCACCAGCCGGTCGCACTGGCTGCGCGCCGCGTGGAGAAGACTGACATGGCCGGCATGCAATATATCGAAGCAGCCATTGGTGAAGCCGACGCTCAGGCCCTCGTCCTTCCACGCCGCCACCATGCGCGCGGCCGATGCGGCATCGAGGATGGCGTCCTTATGGGCGGTGGGGCCGTGCGAGCGGAACAGCGCGCCGGTTAGTTCCTCCACGGTCAGCCGCGCGGTGCCGCGTTTGCCCACCACCACACCGCCGGCGGCATTGGCGATGGAGGCGGCCATGACGCGATCGGCGCCCGCGGCCAGAGCCAGCGCGAAGCTCGCGATTACCGTATCGCCGGCGCCCGAAACGTCGAACACTTCGCGCGCCTGGGTGGCGATGTGGCGCGCCTCATCCGCGCCGACGACGCTCATGCCCTTTTCGCTGCGGGTGGCGACGACGAAGTCGAAGCCATGTGCCGAAATCAGCTGGCGTGCCGCCGCGACGATCTCGTCGTCGGCGAAAACCGGGCGACCGACAGCTTCGCCAAGCTCCTTGCGGTTGGGCGTGATGGCGGTCGCGCCGGCATAGCGCGCATAGTCGCGGCCCTTGGGATCGACCAGCACCGGTTTTCCCGCCTCGCGGCAGATGGCGATCAGGTCGGCGGCGACGCCGTCGAGCAAGATGCCCTTGCCATAGTCGGACAGAATGACGATGTCGGCGCGCGTGAGTGCGGCGCGAAAATGCCGGACCAGGTCCGCCCGTTCCTTGTCGTCGAGCGGCTTGATCTCTTCCTCATCGAAGCGCAGCACCTGCTGATTGAGCGCGCTGAAGCGGCTCTTCGACGACGTCATGCGACCGCGCTCCTGCGCCATATCAGCCGTATCGGCGCCGAGTTCGCGCAGCATGCGCACCAGATTGTCGCCGGCCACATCGGTGCCGATCACCGATATGGGAATAGCGCTGGCACCCAGCGAGACGATGTTGGCGACAACGTTGCCTGCGCCGCCCATCGTCGAGGTCTCGCCGCGCCCGTGCAGCACCGGGATCGGCGCTTCCGGCGAGATGCGCTCGATGACGCCGTTGACGAAACGGTCGAGGATGAAGTCGCCGACCACCAGCACGGCAACGTCGCCAAAGCGGGCAATGGCGCGGTGCAAAGGTTCGGGCGAAGGCGGATTGTGCTTGATCATGTCACTGGCAATGCGAGGGAAAGGCCGACCTCAATCACGCTGAAAATTGTCAATTTACGGGCCGGATCGTTCATGGCGAAGCCGATATACCGCAAATCCGCGCAGCGCAACGTCAGGGCGGCCGTCAGCTCTTCTGCAACGCGACGTGGACGCCCAGTCCGACCAGCACCGCCCCGCCCGCCCTCTGCATGATGCGCTGCGCACGGCTGGAGCGCTTCAGCCGGGCGATCACCATGCCTGCCAGCAACACGCAGACAATATCTGCCGAAGAGAACATTAAATTGACGATGGTGCCCAGCACGACGAATTGCAGCCACACCGGGAACCCCGCCGAGGCATCGATGAACTGTGGCAGGAACGCCATGAAGAAGATCGCCGTCTTCGGATTGAGCACTTCGACGGTGATGCTCTCGAAAAATGCGCGGCGCGCCGATTTGCGCTCGATCGCCGGCAGCGCCCTGTCACCGTCCCCGCGCTTGCGGAACAAGGACACGCCAAGCCAGATCAGATAGAGCGCGCCGATGAGCTTGACCGCCATGTAGAGCGGCGGCACCGCATGGAAGAGCACCGACAGCCCGGCGGCAGCCGCAAAGACATGGAAATAACCGCCAAGATGGATGCCAAGTGCCGCCGTCAGCCCCGACCAGCGCCCGCGCGCCATGGTCTGCGCGGCGGCATAGAGCATGGCCGGTCCTGGAATATAGGCAAAGATCGCCGTGGTGGCGAAAAACGCAATGAGCAGTTCGGTCGACGGCATTTTTTGTCCCCTAGCTTGCGGGCCTCGAATAAAGCGGGCGCTTCGCGGTCTCACTATGGCGTCGTGGTGCTTCATCGACAGCCCGGCTGCCCTCCCTTATAAGGACCGGAATCGCAAGCAACCAGAGGCCTTCATGATCATCGTCACGGGCGGGGCCGGCATGATCGGCTCCAACATCGTCGCCGCACTCAATGCCGAAGGCCATGATGACATCCTCGTCGTCGACGACCTCACCGACGGCCACAAGATCGCCAACCTGGCCGATTTGCAGATAGCCGACTATCTCGACAAGGACGAATTCTTGGCCACCCTGGAAGCCGGCGACCTAGGCCCCGTCGAGGCCGTCTTCCACCAGGGCGCCTGCTCGACCACCACGGAATGGAACGGCAAGTTCATGATGGACGTGAACTACGCCTATTCGAAACGGCTGCTGCATGCCTGCCTGTCGCTGCGCGTGCCCTTCCTCTATGCCTCCTCGGCTTCCGTCTACGGCGGCGGTTCGGAGTTTCGCGAGGAGCCCGCACTTGAGCGGCCGCTCAACGTCTACGCCTATTCGAAGAAACTATTCGACGACTATGTCAGGCGCACTGTGTTCGACACCGATCATTCGCAGGTCGCCGGCCTGCGCTACTTCAACGTCTATGGCCCGCGCGAGGCGCACAAGGGCGCCATGGCCTCGGTCGCCTTCCATCTGTTCAATCAGGTCGGGCGCGGCGAAAACCCAAAGCTGTTCGGCGCCCATGACGGCTTCGGCCCCGGCGAACAAAGCCGCGACTTCATTCACGTCGGCGATGTCGCCGACGTCAATCTGTGGCTGTGGAAGCGCGGCTCGAGCGGCATCTTCAACTGCGGCACCGGCCGCGCCCAGCCGTTCCGCGCCATTGCCGAGACCGTGATCGATACGCTGGGCCAGGGCGAGATCGAGTTCATCGAATTCCCCGATCACCTCAAGGGCAGCTACCAGAGTTTTACCCAGGCTGATATGTCCCGCTTGCGCGCAGCCGGCTATAATGGGCAATTCCGCAGCGTGGAAACCGGCGTCAGAGACTATGTCGAATGGCTGAAAGCCCAAAGATCCTCGTGATCGGCCCACGCTGGGTGGGCGATATGGTCATGGCTCAGTGCCTGTTCTCGGCATTGAAGGAGCTCCATCCCAACGCCGCCATCGACGTGCTTGCCCCGGCCTGGGCGGCCCCGCTGGTCAAGCGCATGCCCGAGATTCGCCAGCAGATCGATTTCCCGCTGCAACCCGGCGCGCTTGAATTCATCGTTCGCCGCCGCTTCGGCCGCCTGCTGCGCGGCCGCTACGACATGGCCTACGTCCTGCCGGGTAGCTGGAAATCGGCGCTGATCCCGTTCTTTGCCCGCATTCCGCGCCGTTTCGGCAATTTGCGCGAAATGCGCTATGGCCTGCTGACCGACATCTTGCCGCTGCCCGATGCCGTCAAACGGCACACCGCGCAGGCCTATTTTGGCCTCGCCCAAGGCGGACATTTCCGGCCGCCGCGGCTCACCGTCGACGCCGGCAATCAGAAAGAGCTGCTCGCTCGCTTCGCACTTCAGCCGGGAAAATTCGTCGCCATGATGCCCGGCGCCGAATTCGGTCCGGCCAAACGCTGGCCTAGCGAAAGCTATGCCGGCCTCGCCAGAGAGATGATGGCGAAAGGATTCAAGGTCGGGTTGTTCGGCTCGAAGAACGATCGCGACGTCACCGCCGAGATCGCAGCACTCGCGCCCGGTGTCGTCGATCTGGCAGGAAAGACGCGGCTGGAGGACGCCATCGACCTGATCGCCGCGGCCAGGCTGGCGGTGTCCAACGACAGCGGGCTGATGCATGTCGCGGCCGCCGTCGGCACGCCGGTCGTTGCCGTCTACGGTTCGACCTCGCCGGAAAACACGCCGCCGTTGGCTGAACAGCGCGAACTGATCTGGTTGCATCTGTCTTGTTCGCCCTGCCACCGGAAGGTCTGTCCGCTCGGCCACCTCAACTGCCTGAAGACGCTGGACGTTGCCCGAGTGGCAGCGGCGGCGGACAGGTTGCTGGAACTCCCGGCCGCCGCATGAAGGTGTTGATCGTCAAGACCTCCTCGATGGGCGACGTCATCCACACCTTCCCCGCCGTCGAAGATGCACGCCGCAAGCGCCCCGATATCGCCTTCGACTGGTGCGTCGAAGAGGCCTTTGCCGGCATCGTCGCGCTGCATCCGGCGATAGCAAAGATCCATACCGTCGCCATCCGGCGCTGGCGCAAGCATCTGTTCAACGCCGGCACATGGCGGGAGGCGACAAGCTTGCGCCGCGCTCTGCAAGCAGGCGAGTACGACCTCGTCATCGATGCGCAGGGGCTGCTGAAATCGGCCCTGGTGGCGAAACAGGCAGCGGCACCAATCGCAGGTTTCGACCGCGCAAGCGCGCGGGAGCCCTCGGCAACGTTGTTTTACCAGCGCAAATACGCCGTGCCGCGCAACCTGCACGCCATCGAACGCACGCGCCGGCTGTTCGGGCTGGCGCTCGGCTACGAGCCCGACCTTTCGACCCTGGCATCCGGGATTGTGCCGCCTCCGGGCCGCCTGGCCGGCATCGACGGCAAGACGGCCTTCCTGCTGCACGGCACCAGCCGCGAAGACAAGAAATGGCCCGCCGAAGACTGGATCGAAACCGCTCGCCTGCTGGTTGGTACCGGAATGACGCCGGTCACCACCTGGTCGAACGAGCGTGAGAAGGCGGTCGCCGAGGCAATCGCGAAAGCCGTGCCGTCAACGATCGTGGTGCCGAGATCGCCGCTGGCAGACATTGCCGCGATCCTTGGCCGCTCGACGCTGGTTATCGGCGCCGACACCGGTCTGACCCACCTCGCCAGCGCCTTCGGCCTGCCGACGGTCGCGGTGTTCCTGGCGACCGAGCCGGGTTTGACCGGCCCGCGCGGGCAATATGCCTCAACGTTGCTGGCCGCATCGGGGGAGCGCCTAACGCCGGCGAAGGTGGTGGCGGAAGCTAAGAAGCAACTGGCGCTCAAATCACGAGCACCAGCCTAGAGCCTTTCAGAAGTATCTGAGGTGCTAGATAAATTGCACCTGGACGATCTCATAACCCCTGGCGCCGCCAGGCGCGTTGACCTCGATGGCGTCGCCGACTTCCTTGCCGATCAGCGCGCGCGCGATCGGCGATGAGATCGAGATACGGCCCGATTTCACGTCCGCTTCCTGGTCGCCGACAATCTGGTAGGTCTTCTTTTCCTCGGTGTCCTCGTCGACCAGCACCACCGTGGCGCCGAACTTGACCTTGTCGCCGCTAAGCTTGGTGACGTCGATCACCTCGGCCCGAGCAATATAGTCTTCCAGTTCGTTGACACGGCCCTCATTGAGGCTCTGCGCCTCTTTGGCGGCATGGTATTCGGCATTTTCGGACAGGTCGCCATGCGAGCGCGCTTCGGAGATCGCCTCGATGATGCGCGGCCGCTCCTCCTGCTGGCGCCAACGCAGCTCTTCCTTCAATGACGCGAACCCCTCGCCTGTCATCGGGACCTTGTTCATGATGCCTGACCTTTCCTGCCGCCACCCCCGCATTTCGGGGAAAGCCTTGTCGATGGGTATAAAAAGAAAACGGGTCCGGCAGCCTCGGGCTAACGGAACCGTTTCACCGCAATTTTCCCCAATATAGCGATCCTCGCGCGTTTTTCACGCTGAAAAAGCAGGCTTTTTGAAAAATCATGAGCCCTTGCGCAATTGCCGTCACGGCATGTGCAGCGTGTTGCAGTTGCGACAACAAAAACCGGCTGCGATTGCTCGCAGCCGGCCCAGAGAAGCCGTTGGGGTGGGGTCAGCTTCTCATGAAATGGTAGATCTGTTCGGCCAGCATGCCGTATTCGCGCGAATCTTTGCCCGTCCGCTTCTCGATCTCGGCCAGCTGCGCCTGGGCGCCGGCCAGATCGCCGATCTGCAGATGGGCCTCGCCGAGATATTCGCGCACCAGCGTGTAATCCGGGTTGATGCGGAGCGCTTCCTCGTAATAGCCGAGGCCGACGGTGACACGGCCGGAATGGCGATGCGAATAGCCGAGATAGTTGAGGATGCGTGGATCCTGCTTGTTGGCGGCAAGGCTGAGCACGGCGATCGCCTCATCATAACGCCCGGCCATGGCCAGGTCGTGACCAGCATCGTAGATGTTGTCGTCGTCCAGCATGCCGTACTTCGGCGCGACGCATTTCTGCTTTTTCTTGTCCCAGACCTGCCCCTTCTTGCACTGGGTGGTGGTCTCGGTACCACCGCCACCGCCGCCGGCCGCAAACACCGGAACCGCAAAGAACTGCAGCGCCACAAGCGCCGCAGCCGCCTGGATCAACACTCTTTTATGCATCGAAGCCTCCTTGAGGGATAATGACGATCTTGAGGGATAATGACGATAATGAAAAGCTAACGCCGGGATGCAGACTTTTCATCCCGGAAACCCGCAGCCGCCGAAACTATTTGTGCGGCCGTGCCTAACCTGAATTCGGTCAAAGGCGGGAGCCAGGGATCAGAACATGACGTGACGCGCGCTGCAAATCCGCTATCATTCCGGAAATGATCAGCGGGGGTGCCCGAGAGTGCAACAGCGCCGTGAGCGGGAATGGGAGCTATCGATCGGCCCGGACACCGTGCGCCTGTTCATTCTCAAGGCAAAGGGACTGAGTGCTGCCGTCAACGAAGACTATGCCGACGGTGCCGAGCATGAGGTCGAGCTCGATGGTGAATCACATGCCAATCACCACCATGACGGTCTGGCGGAGGAAAGCGCGGAAGACCTCACCGAGGAAGAGCTGCGCGAGCTGATCAACGACCTCAACGTCGACGAAGCGGCCGAGTTGATCGCGCTGGCCTGGGTCGGCCGCGGCGACTATGACGCAGCGGAATGGTCCGATGCGGTTGCCGCCGCGCGCGACCGCGCCAACAAGCGCACGGCGAAATACCTGCTCGGCATGCCGCTTTTGGCCGACTGGCTGGAAGAAGGGCTGGAAGCGATTGGCGCGTAACGGCGTGGTTACCGTTCGTGATGGGCCGCAGGCAACCTCCGGGCGCTCGCGCCGTTGAGGAGGATGGGGTCGCTTGTACTTTCCCGAACATGCAGAGTTGCACTGGTCATGGTCGTCACGGCTCTGCTGCTGACGCCCCTGCTGACGCAAGCCGACGCCAAACAGCGCAAGAAGCATTACACGCCGCTGTCACAGCGGTTGGAGCAGCTGTTTTCACCGCGGGTCGACTCGCATCCTAAGCCGCGCAGTAAGCACCGCCAGAAGCCCAGTCCAAAGCGGCACATCACGCCAAAGCAGGTGGAACAAAAGACCCCGGATAAAAAGCCCTCGCCCGCCGATGTTCCGGTGCAGCCCTCGCGCGTTGTCCCGCTGCCCGAGGCGCGTCCTTCAGAGGCGCCGAAGACCGGCGCGGCACCGATCGAAAAGCAAAAGGCCGAAGGTCCGAACCCCCTTGGCGCGCCCAACCGGTCCAATGACGATCGATTCAACGAAGAAAAATCCGGTTTTAAAAAGCAGGCGCGGCCCGGACCGTCAGCCCCGAAGCCATCGACCGATAGGCAAAGCGAGCCCGAGCCGCCGGCCGCGGCGCCGATTCCGACACAAAAGCCAGACACTTCGGAACCTGAAGCTCAGCCGCCGGCCGTTGCTCCGCAACCACCTGAAAAACCCGATGCCGGCGACAAGAAGATGCTGCCCGATGCGCGCTCGGCCGATTTGCCCGATGCAAAAATGCCGGCGGCGGAAGTCGCCTGTCGCGAGCGGCTGACGGCCCTTGGTGTCGAATTCGAGGAGCATAAGGCGGAAAGCAATCCCGACATCGGCTGCTCGATCCCCTATCCCCTGGTGCTGAAGTCGCTCGGAAAATCCATCGCCATCGGCCCCGCGACCGAACTCAACTGCCCGATGGCCGAAGCGGCAGCCCGCTTTGCCGCCGAAATCATACAGCCGGCGGCGAAAGCCGAGTTCGGAGCCGACCTGAAATCGATCAACCAGGCATCGGCCTTTGTCTGCCGGCCGCGCAACGGCACGCGCCATCTGTCGGAACATGCCTTCGGCAACGCGCTCGATATTGCCAGCTTCACGTTGTCGGATGGCAGAAAGGTCGAAGTCGGTCCAACGCCGCCCGAGAAGGACGGCAAATTCCTCAATGCGGTGCGCAAGGCCGCCTGCGGACCGTTCAAGACCGTGCTTGGACCGGGCGCGGACCCGGACCATTCCCTGCATTTCCATCTCGATCTCGAACCGCGCCGGAATGGTGGCACTTTCTGCCAGTGATGGCCCTTCAGTGATCGTCATGCCAGTGATGGTCTGGCTGCCGCATTTCGGCCGCAGGCATGAACGCGGACGCTGAGTTTTCCTTTACCCTTGATCGTTAAAATCCCACCGATCAAGGACAGGATTCCGCCCATGGCCGCAATATTTCGCGCCGCGAAGGCAAAAAGCGCAGCGATACTGGCCGCCGGTCTTGCGCTGGCCGCCGTTTCGGCTTGCAACACTGGCAGCGTGCTGTCGCTGCAGCCGGCCGTCGATGTCGGCTCGCAGACCGCGGCCGTGCCGCAATATGAAGGCATGCAGAAGCTCGTCCCGTCCAATCCCTATATGACTGCCGCCTATCCGCGCATGGACGAGCCGATGTCGGAGTCGGAGCCGCAGCAGATGCCGGCCAGCGAAACCGATTGCCGTGGCGAGCTGAAGCGCCTTCGCGTCGTCTACACCGATGTCCAGCCGACCCATGAGGGACAGTGCGGCATAGACTGGCCGGTCAAGGTCTCCGCCATCGGCGGCATCCAGATGAAGCCCGCCGCAACATTGACCTGCGACATGGCCGCAAGTTTCGCCGCCTGGACCAGCAACGAACTGGTTCCCTCCGCCCGCTGGCGCTATTTCTCGGGCGTCAAGACCATCCACCAGGGCTCAAGCTATTCCTGCCGCAACATCGCCGGCGAAGGTGTCCTGTCCGAGCACGGCAAGGGCAACGCCCTCGACGTCATGAGCATCGAGCTCAACAACGGCGACGACATCGACGTGCGCAAGCCCGGCCTGTTTGCCTTCCGCACCCGCGGCTTCCTCAACAATGTGCGTGCCGACGGCTGCCAGTATTTCACCACCGTGCTCGGTCCCGGCTACAATTACGATCACCGCAACCATTTCCATTTCGACATCAAGAACCGCAAAAGCGGCTACCGCGCCTGCCGCTAAGGCGTTTCACCGTTCAGAAATCAGTCGGGATTGGCGTTCCTGGTGGAAGCGATGATTTGCTGGGCCACCAGATCCTGGATGCGCCAAAGGTTCCTGTCGCGGATACCGCTCTCTTCCAACTTGCTGACGGTTCGGAACAGGTATTGAGCCGACGAGCCCCAATGCCCGGCAGCCCGCGCCAGCGTGTCGGCAACCTGCTCCAATGGCAGCCGGCCCGCATAGGCCCTGCCGTCTGGCGCGGCGACGAAAGCCAAGGCCCGCAACGGCCCATCCTTGGTCTTGACCTTGATCCAGCATGGCACGTTAGTCGGCGGATTGGCATCGATCTCGCGGCGCATCAACTGGCCAAGTTGCCCGACATGGTCTTCCGCGGGCAGCCGATAGACGATGCCGTTGCAGCTGCCGCCTCGATCGAGCGCCAGCATCAGCGCCGGCAAATCACGGGTTCCGCGCCAACGGGTCAGCGTCAGGCAGAACGAGCGGTGCCATCCTGGCGCCGTGGCCGGGCGCTGCTCGACATGGGCAAATTCGGGGTTCCAGATCAGCGACCCGTAGGCAAAGACCCATAGCGCTTCAGGCCGATGCTCCGACAGAAGTTGCTCGACAAGACTATCGAACTCCGCGTCTGTATGCTCGGTTGTTCCGGGCTCGGGACCCGGATCCGGTTCGACACGTTCGACCCTTGCGACAAGGTCCGCGGTCAATGCCATCGAGCTGCGACCCACCGGCTTCTTATCCATTCCTGCTCACCCCCCGCAAAAACGATGGCCGACGATAGAACGGCTGCTCGCCGCTGGCCATTGATTTCCAGGGTCCGTCAGGCACAGATACCGCACGGATCGAGCCGCTTTCATGAGCCGACGAAGCCTGCAACGACGCGCATTGACCTGGCTCGCCGCTCTTCTGGCGGTCTGGCTGGCCCTCGCCTATGTCGCTGCGCCGGAATTCTGGACGGTTCGCGACCGCGGCTTTCGCACGCAGACTTTCGAGATGGTGACACACACGCCGCAAGGCATTCCGGGCGACCCGATCAATATCGGCCTTGTCGGTACCGAAAAAGAGATGGTCCATGCCTTCGCCATGACCGGATGGGATACGGCCGATGGCGTGACGCTAAAGACCGCGATCGAAATCGGTGAGAGCGTGCTGTTCGACCATCCCTATCCTGACGCCCCGGTCAGCCGGCTGCTGTTCGAAGGCCGCGCCCAGGATCTCGCCTTCGAAAAGCCGGTCGGCGGGAGCGCCGACCGGCGCCATCATGTCCGCTTCTGGCGCAGCGATGCGACCGGCGACGACGGCCGAACGCTCTGGATGGGCTCGGCCAGCTTCGACCGCGGCGTTGGTCTCAGCCACGATACCGGCGCCATCACCCACCATATCGCCCCTGACATCGACGCCGAGCGCGATCTCGTGATCCACGACCTGTCGGCGGCCGGCATGGTGACCTCGGCGAGCGACATCCCGGGCATCGGCGCCACCAGGACCGGACGCAACGGCGGCGGCGATCCCTATTTCACCGACGGCAAGACTCTTGTCGGGGTGCTCAGGCAATTCCCCTGAACCACCGTCATTTCCCAAAAATCATCGCGGACTATTTTCCTGCGGCCCGCCGCAATGCTATTGAGCCCTGATGCTATACGTCGAAATCGCCACCGTGGTCGTCCTCATCTGTGTGAACGGCCTTCTGTCGATGTCCGAGCTCGCCATCGTGTCGTCGCGCCCGGCGCGGCTCAAGGCGATGATCGACCGCGGCGTCAATGGCGCCGGGCGTGCGCTGACGCTCGGCTCCAATCCCGGCAAATTCCTGTCATCGGTGCAGATCGGCATCACTCTGGTCGGCGTGCTGTCGGGCGCCTTCTCCGGCGCCACGCTGGGCGACAGGCTTTCGGTGTACCTGGCCACGACCGGCATGCGCGAAAACATCGCCGACCCGCTCGGCGTCGGCATTGTCGTTGCGATCATTACCTATTTCTCGCTGATCGTCGGCGAGCTGGTGCCCAAGCAGATCGCGCTGCGCGATCCCGAGCGTGTTGCGGCCCGCGCGGCGCCTGCGATGACCATCCTAGCCACCGTCTCGGCGCCGCTGGTGTTCCTGCTCGACATTTCCGGCCGCGCCATATTGTGGCTGCTCGGCCAGCGCGGCGAGAGCGAGGAGAAAGTCACCGACGAAGAGATCAAGATGCTGGTCGCCGAGGCCGAGCACCACGGCACCATCGAATCCGACGAGCGGCGCATGATCGCCGGCGTCATGCGGCTCGGCGATCGCGCCGTGCGCGCCGTGATGACGCCGCGCACCGAGGTCGACTGGATCAATTTGCAGTCCGATGAGGGTGCCATCCGCAAGCTCTTGATGGAGACCCAGCATTCGCGCCTGCCGGCCGGCGATGGCGGCGTCGACGTCATGGTTGGCGTTGTTCAGACGCGCGACGTGCTGGCCGCCCTGCTCGCCGGCCGCGCACTCGATCCGCGCAAGCATGTGCGCGCCGCCCCCATCGTCTACGACCAGGCCGACGCGCTGGATGTGCTGCAGAAGCTGAAGGAATCCGACGTGCCGATGGCGCTGGTGCATGACGAATACGGCCATTTCGAAGGGATCGTCACACCTGCCGACATCCTCGAGGCCATCACCGGCGTCTTCCGGGCCGATACCGACGCCGGCGACGAGGAAAACGCCGTCAAGCGCGAGGACGGCTCATGGCTGCTCGCGGGATACATGCAAGCCGACGAGATGGCTGACGTTCTCGGTATCGACCTGCCGGAAAACCGCGACTACGAGACCGTCGCCGGTTATGTGCTGTCGCACATGCACCATCTGCCGGCGACCGGCGAATGCGTCGACGCGCAAGGCTGGCGTTTCGAGGTCGTCGACCTCGACGGCCGCCGCATCGACAAGCTGATCGCCACCCGGCTGCCCAGCGGCCATCGCGAAGTGGTGCGTTGACGCTCTGCCGTCAAAGCGAATAGCGCCCTCAGACCGCGGCTTCGATCGGTTCGGCAAGCTTCGGATTGGAGCGCGAGGCGATCAGGCAACTGGCCACGATCAGGGCCGCTCCAGCCAGCGTGGTCCAGGTCGCCGCCTCGTCGAAGAACAGCCAGCCAAACACGATCGCCCAGATGAAGGCGGAATACTCCGTCGGGATTAGATATTGCGCTTCGGCCCGCGCGTAGGACCAGCTCATCAGGAACTGGCCGGAGAGCGACAGCGCCGTCACCCCGGCCAGTGGAAGCAAGAGATTGCCCGGCAGGGCAACCGCGAGCCAGGGAGCGGCGGGGAGAAGGACGGCGGCAACGCACAGGTTCTGGAACAGCATGATCTCGACTGGTTTGGCCACCAGCGCCTGCCGCCGCGAGAGGATCAGATTGTAGGCGTAGAACACCGTCGATGCGAGCACCGCCACCGTGCCAAGCAGGGCATCCCCGGTATAGTTCCCTTGCCCGAACTGTCCGGCCATGATGATGACGACGCCGGCGATGCCCGCCAGCGACGCCCAGATCGCCTGGCGCTGTATGCGTTCGCCCAAAAGCAGCGCCGCCAGCAGGAGAGCGAACAGCGGCGCGACGAAACTAAGCCCGATCCCATCCGCTAGCGGCAATCTGGCAAGGCCCCAGAAGAACGACAGCAGAACGATGCCCACGATCACGGCGCGCAGCGCGTGTAGCCGCAGCACGGAAGGCGTGGGAAGGGAACGCGGCCCCGCCGCCCAGGCCGTGCCCGCGACCACGCTCGCAAGCATGCTTCGCCACAGCACCGTGTTGTAGACACCGACGGCGATGACCAGGATTTTCATCGCCGCATCCATGGCGGACAGAAGGAAGATCGCAAGTGCACAGACCAGCACCGGGGTCATGGGGGAAACGACGCCTGACAGGCTGGGTGACTTCACGGGGCATGCTCATGTGATGGATCGCAGCCGGATATATCAGGGGAGGACGGACAGGCCAGATGGCAGGGCCGTGCATATGGCGGTCCAACCGATCTTCGCAGCCCCTCGATTTGAATTCGGTGCGTCGGCAGCGCCTTTCGCTATCGGCCCCAGCCTGCCCTCACCCATGATTGATCCGCTGGAAGAATGGCAAAAGCAGCCAAAGCCTCTATATCGATTGTCATGGATGCATCGAACGAACACGCGCTAAACGACGAGCTTCTCCAAGATATCCAGCGCCTGTCCTTCGAGTATTTTCTCAACGAGGCCAACCCTGCCAACGGCCTGGTCGCCGACCGCAACACGCCAACGTCGCCTGCCAGCATAGCCGCTGTCGGGCTCGCTTTGTCGTCCTATCCCGTCGGTGTCGAGCGCGGTTTCATGACGCGCGATGCCGCAATCGAGCGGACGCTCGCCACGCTTCGCTTCTTCTGGAACGCCCCGCACGGGCCGGAGCCCGATGCCACCGGCTACAAGGGTTTCTACTATCATTTCCTCGACATGAAGACCGGCCGCCGCGTCTGGAATTGCGAACTGTCCACGATCGATACCGCACTTCTGCTTGCCGGTGTTCTGGCTGCCGGCGCTTATTTCGACGAGGACGATGAGCTCGAACTGGAAATCCGCAAGCTTGCCGATGCGCTCTACCGCCGTGCCGACTGGCGCTGGGCGCAGAACGGCGGCGCCACCGTCACCCATGGCTGGCGGCCTGGAAAAGGCTTTCTGCGCTACCGCTGGGAAGGATTTGACGAGGCGCTGATCCTGTACGTTCTGGGTCTCGGTTCGCCGACCCACTCGCTGCCGCCCGAGAGCTACGCGGCCTGGCTGTCCACCTATAAGTGGAAGACAATCTACGGCCGCGAGATGGTCTATGCCGGCCCGCTTTTCATCCACCAGTTCTCGCATATCTGGATCGATTTTCGCGACATCCGCGATGCTTTCATGCAGGGTCACGACAGCGACTATTTCGAAAACAGCCGCCAGGCGACGTATCTGCAGCGCGATTACGCAATCCGCAATCCGAGGGGGTTCGCGGGCTATGGCGAGAATTGCTGGGGCGTCACCGCCAGCGACGGCCCAGGTCCGATCGCGCGGCGAGCCGATGGACGCCGCTTCTTCGGTTATCTCGCCCGCGGCGCACCGTTTGGCCCCGATGACGGCACGCTGTCGCCATGGGCGGCAATCGCCTCCTTGCCTTTTGCGCCGGAAATCGTGCTGCCGGCGCTGCGCCATTTCCACGAGATGGACCTGCGCGACGGCAACCCTTACGGCTTCACCGCGAGCTTCAACCCGACGATCGCTGCCGACGACGGCCGCGCCTGCGGTTGGGTATCGCCGGACCATGTCGGCATCAACCAGGGGCCGATCGCCCTGATGATCGAGAACTACCGGTCCGACTTCCTGTGGCGATTGATGCGCCGCGTGCCGGCCATCACCACAGGACTGCGCCGGGCCGGGTTTTCCAGCGGGTGGCTGTGACAGGCGGCGATCCTTCGCGCGGGATCGTCAAGGCATCAGCGCGACCTTGCCGGTCCGACTCCACCATCCGGCCAAGGGAGCCGAGAGCGCCTCTTCACGTGAATGAAAAAGGGCGGCGCAAACGCCGCCCTTTGGAAAAATCATCGATCCTTGGGAGGATAAGGCTCAGGCCGCCTGGGCTTCGCCGGCAATCGCGTCGGCCTGACGCGCTGCCTTGAGCACGCGGGCCCACCAGGCAACGTCGTTGACCAGCGCCGTGGCAGCCTGGTTCAGATGCTCGATCTCCTCGAGCTTCTTCTCGCCCTGGCGCACCGCCAGGAAATCGCTCCAGGCAATGTGAACGGCGGATTTGACCGGCGCCATCTGCAATTCGACCGCGGCAAGACGCAAATGTTCGACAGCGCGCGAGCCGCCGACGCTGCCATAGCCGACGAAACCGGCCGGCTTCTTGTTCCATTCATTGGCGGCGTAATCGATGGCGTTCTTCAGCACGGCCGTCGGGCCATGATTGTATTCGGCGGCGGTGAAGATGAAGCCGTCGAACTCGGCGACCTTCTTTTGCCAGCGCTGGGCAACTTCGTTCTGCGACGGCGCCCAGGCGGACGAGGCGACCTCGTCGAAGAAGGGCAGCGGCCAGTCGCGCAGGTCGACGGTCTCGACGTCGATGTCGGCATGAGATTTCGCGATCTTGGCGATCCACTGGGCGGGCACATCGGCGAAACGCGCGGCGCGTGTCGAACCGACGACGATGGCGATTTTGGGCTTGGACATGGGGCTCTCCATATATGCAAAAGCTGGTATCGTTTGGATACCGGCGCTATATGAGATACTGACAAATGGCAGCGCAAGGAGGCACCGTTATGTTACTGAGGCACCCGCACAACACCGAAGACTGCCGCGCCGTCTCGGAAATCCTGCAGCGCGTCGGCGACAAATGGACCGTTCTGGTCGTCGGCAAGCTGGGCGGCGGACCGCTGCGTTTCAATGAGTTGCGCGCCGCTGTCGGCGGCATTTCGCAGAAGATGCTGACCACCACCTTGCGCGGTCTTGAGCGCGACGGCTTCGTCACCCGAACCGTGTTCCCGACCATCCCGCCACGCGTCGACTATGAGCTGACGGAGCTCGGCCATGAGCTGCTGGTGCCGGTCGGCGCGCTCGGCGAATGGGCGCGGAAGAACACCTCGCGGGTCCAGGCGGCGCGTGAAAGATTCGATGGCGTGCACGCCTGAAAACCGTTGCCCAGCAATAGTTTACGGATTTTGCCGTCGACGACGCGTACCCGGGTTTAACTGGATCCGCCCTTGCATCGTTGGTCACGCCATCGCGACATAGCTGCAGCGTTTCGTTCGCCGGCGCATCATCATTTTGAGGCTGACGAGGTCTTCCGCTGACGGGCCCTCAGGCCTTTGACGCAGGGTTGCTGCAACACACTGCGCCGCACGTCTCTACCCTTGCAGACCGGTGGGCGGTCCGCTCGTTGCCAACGGTCCGGTCGTGCGTGCAGGCAACGCTTGGAAGCTCTTTCCTGATCTCGGTATAAGCGGTCGTGCCAAGCAGGCAGATCACCGCGACGAGGGCCGCCACGAGCCAGCCGTTCAGCATGTGTTGACGCATTGTCTTCCCTCCGCCGCCCGCAGAATCGGATGTGAAGGCAACCATTGGATGTCGCGCAGCGCATCGCCCGCGCGGGGGATGTTACATAAGCGCAAGCTTGGCAGAATCGACGATGTCAACTTTCGGTTGGAATCGGCTTCGGCTTGCCGTCGCTATCCAGCGCCACCATGACGAAATCGGCGTGGGTGACCTTCTCCATCAGGTCGGAGAGGTAGCGTTGCGCCCAGGCCTCGACCTTGAGCGTCATGGAGGTGCGGCCGACGCGCTCGACATGGGTGTAGATGCACAGCGTGTCGCCGATCTTCATCGCCTTGGCGAAGGACATTTCCTTGACAGCCGCCGTCACCACGCGACCCTTGGCCCGCTCGGCCGCACGGATGCCGCAGGCAAGATCCATCTGCGCCATCACCCAGCCGCCAAAGATGTCGCCGGCCGCATTTGCATCGGCCGGCATGGCGAGCGTACGCAAGGTCAGATCGCCGATCGGCCGTCCGTCCGCGTAATGCACCATCCGAGATTCCCCTGAAGCGATAGCCCTTGATCCCGTAGCGTCATGGACCCAAGAGGTCAACGCGACGGGCGAGGCTCCCGGCGCAATGTCGGTTCCATGGTGGCTTTTCCGACCAGGCGTCTCACGGTCGCTTTTTTCACAAGCCATGCCGGAAGCCGCAGGGGCGCGGCCAAGCCGTCGCGGATAGGCTGCGCTCAGTTTTGCGGAGCCGCCAACACCAATCATGCAGACTTATGACTTCATCATCGTCGGCTCCGGCTCAGCCGGCTCGGTTCTCGCCGACAGGCTGTCGGCTTCCGGCCGTTACTCCGTGCTGGTGCTGGAAGCCGGCGGCAGCGACCGCCGCTTCTATGTCCAGATGCCGCTTGGCTACGGCAAGACTTTCTTCGACCCCGCGGTCAACTGGAACTACAAGCCCGAGCCGGACCCCGGCCTTGCCGGCAATGTCGACCATTGGCCGCGCGGCAAGCTGCTTGGCGGCTCCAGCTCGATCAACGCCATGGTCTGGATCCGTGGCGCGCGCGAGGACTTTGACGACTGGCGCGATGCCGGAAATCCCGGTTGGGGCTATGACGATCTGTTGCCGGGCTTCAAGGCGCTTGAGGACAATGAGGCCGGCGCCGACAGATGGCGCGGCACCGGCGGGCCGCTGCATATCACCGACACGACGAACGCCGTCCATCCGCTGACCAGGCGCTACCTCGCAGCCGGCCAGCAGGCTGGGCTGCCGCTCAACCCTGACTTCAACGGCGCCGCCCAGGAAGGCGTCGGCGTCTACCAGATCTCGACCAGGAATGGCCGCCGCATGTCGGCCGCGCGCGCCTTCCTGCGCCCGGCGATGAAGCGCGCGAATGTGCGCGTCGAAGCCAATGCGCTGGCGACCAGAATCCTGTTCGAGGGCAAGCGAGCCGTCGGCATCGAATATCTGCAGAACGGCGAGACCAAGACGGCGCGGGCCGGCCGCGAGGTGATCCTGTCCGCCGGTTCGATCAACTCGCCGCAGCTGCTGCAACTGTCCGGCGTCGGCCCCTCGTCACTGCTCAAGGGGCTTGGCATCCCGGTCGTCCACGGCAACGAAAATGTCGGCGCGCATCTGCAGGACCATGTCGGCATCAACTATACCTTCAAGGGAAACGTGCCGACGCTCAACCAAATCCTGCGGCCCTGGTGGGGCAAGCTGCTGGTCGGCATGCGGTACATCCTCACCCGCTCCGGCCCGCTGTCGCTGTCGATGAACCATGGCGGCGGCTTCTTCCGAACCGACCTGGCGTTTTCGCGCCCCAACATGCAGCTTTATTTCCAGGCTTTCTCGACCGTCATTCCGAAGAGCGGCGAGCGGCCGATCCTGACGCCGGATCCGTGGCCGGGCTTTTCCATCGGCCTCTCCAACTGCCGCCCGTCCAGCCGCGGCGAGATCATGATCCGCTCCAGCAATCCGCTGGACTATCCCAGGATCGTCGCCAACGCCTATTCCACCAACGCCGATGTCGACGAGATGCTGGCGGCGGTGAAATTCGTGCGCAAGATAGCCTCGATGCCCGCCATGGCCGAGATCATCACTGAGGAGGTTTTGCCGGGCCCATCGATCCAATCGGATGCCGATCTGATCCAGGATTTCAGGAAGCGCTCAGGCACCGTCTATCACCCGGTCTCGACGTGCCGCATGGGGCCGGGCGCCGGGGCCGCCGTCGTCGACCCGCGCCTGAAAGTGCACGGGCTCGCAGGTCTGCGTGTCATCGACGCCTCGATCTTTCCCGCCAACATCACCGGCAACACCAACGCCGCCTCGGTCATGACCGGATGGAAGGGCGCCGAACTGGTTCTGGAGGACCAAAAATGAAGATCACCGACGTCAAGACCTGGGTAGTCGGCAACCCGCCGCCCGGCATCGGCGGCAAGTATTTCATCTTCGTCAAGCTGACCACCGATGGCGGCGTCGTCGGTTACGGCGAGGCCTACAACGCCACCTTCTCGGCTCACATAACAGCGAAGCTGGTCGAGGACATGGCCGAGCGTTACCTGATCGGCCACGATCCGCATGACATCGAGACCTTCTTCCGCCGCGCCTATTCCTCAGGATTTACCCAGCGCCCCGACGTTACCGGCATGGGCTGTTTCTCGGCGCTGGAAATGGCCTGCTGGGACATTGTCGGCAAGGAAGCCGACAAGCCGGTCTACAAACTGCTCGGCGGCCAGGTGCACGAGACGCTGCGCTCCTACACCTATCTCTATCCGCACACCGGCAGCGTCCATTCGGAGGACGCGCCGGACGGCCGGAACGTCTACAATGACCCCGAATTGGCGGCCGCCTGCGCGCTCGAATATGTCGAGCAGGGGTTCAACGCCGTCAAGCTCGACCCGGCAGGCCCCTACACCGCCTTCGACGGCCACCAGCCGCGCCTGATCGACATCGATGTCTCCACCCGCATGGTCAAGGCGATCCGCGAAGCGGTCGGCACCCGCGCCGATATTCTGTTCGGCACGCATGGCCAGTTCACCGCGTCGGGTGCGCTGCGCATGGCACGAGCCATCGAGCCCTACGATCCCTTGTGGTTCGAAGAGCCGGTCCCGCCGGACATGCCCGAAGTGATGGCGCATGTCGCCCGCGGCACCTCGATCCCGATCGCCACCGGCGAGCGGTTGACCACGAAGTTCGAATTCGCTCGCGTGATCGAGAACCGCGCCGCCACCATCCTGCAACCGGACCTTGGCCGCTCAGGCGGCATTCTCGAAACCAAGAAGATCGCCGCCATGGCCGAGGCCTACCACATCCAGATCGCGCCGCACTGCTATTGTGGGCCGATCGTTGGCGCCGCCAACATCCAGCTGGCGGTGACGCTGCCCAATTTCCTCATCCTGGAATCGCTGAAGCAGTGGGACGGCTTCCACGCGACACTGCTCAAGAAGAAGATCGAATGGCAGGACGGCAATGTCATTCCATCGAAGGAGCCGGGCCTCGGCGTCGAGCTGGACGAAGCGGTCTGCGACGCGCATCCCTACACCGGCAAGGACCTGCATTTGCAGATGATGCAAACGCCGCTGATGCCGTGAGCGAACGCTACGCCTTCATCGGCCTTGGCCATCTCGGCGGCAACCTTGCCGCCAGCCTGTTGCGCAACGGTTTTGTCGTCATCGTCTTCGACCGCGACCCCGCCGCCGTCGAGCGCCTCGTGGCGCTCGGCGCCACGGCCGCGACCAGCCCGGCCGAAGCGGCGGCACAGGCCGGCAATGCCATTACTTGCCTGCCCTCGCCCAAGGTCAGCGAAGCGGTGCTGGCGAATGCCGGCGGCCTGCTCGAGGGTCTGCCCAGGGGCGGCTCCTGGATCGAGATGTCGACCAACGGCCGCGACGAGATCCTGCGCCTAGCCGCCCTCGCCGCGGCCAAAGGCATCGAGACGCTGGAGTGCCCGGTCACCGGCGGCGTGCATCTGGCCGCGGTCGGAAAGATCACCGCGCTTGTCGGCGGCGATGCTGCGCTTTACGAGCGCCATCGTCCGGCCATCGAAGCGATGTGCGCAAAGTCGTTCCTGATGGGTCCGGTCGGCTCGGCGGCGGTGATCAAGGTGATCACCAACATGCTGGCCTTCATCCATCTCGTCGCCGCCGGCGAGGCGCTGATGTTGGCCAAGCAAGGCGGCCTCGACCTCGCGCAATCCTACCACGCCATCGTCGCCTCCTCCGGCAACAGCTTCGTCCATGAGACCGAAAGCCAGCTCATCCTCAACGGCTCCTACGACATTGGCTTCACCATGGACCTGGCACTGAAGGACCTCGGCTTTGCGCTTGCGATGGGCAGGGAGTTCAGACTGCCACTCCAACTGGCGCCGCTTGTGAGTGAGATTTTCCTGATGGGCAAACAGGAATATGGCGGCGGCGCCTGGTCGACCCAGATCGTCAAACTGCTCGAGGATGCCGTCGACATGGATCTGCGCGCGCCCGGTTTCCCAGCCAAGCTGGAAAGCTAAGCCGGGTAAATATGTCCTGCGATTTCATGTCCTTGGCCGGTTCGCCGGAATCGCCGCTCAAACCACCTGAATCAATCCCTCAACGCCTTGATTCAATATCTCAGCGTCAGCGCTCCGGGCAGGATCTCAAACGTCGCGGGTATACGCCCCGGCGACTCGCCGTCTATGTCGACCAGCGCGCTATTCTTCTCGACATCGCCGATCGGTTCGACCACCACTTTCCGGCCGCGCAGGATGGTGATGGCGGGATGGTTACGATGCCGTCCGCCATAGAGCAGGCGGATGTCCCAGATCAGCTTGAGCTTGCCGGCCGCGCGCAGGATGACGATGTCGAACTGGCCGTCGGCGAGTTCGGCGTCCGGGGCGATCATCATGCCGCCGCCGAAGAACTTTCCGTTGGCGACCGCCACCAGCGCCATGCGCGCCTCGACCGGGGTGCCATCGTCGACGGTGATCCGGACATCCTGGAAGCGGTAGCGGATGAACTCGACCACGGTGCGCCAGAAAAACAGCGCCTTGGCCGACATCCTGCCCTTGCGCTTGTCGGCATTGACCGCACGGTCCGTGGCGCCGGATAGGCCGAGGCTGGCGATATTGATGAAGTGCCGGCTGGCCAGCGCGCCATGGTCGTCGATGTAGCAGATGCGCCCGGCATCGACCTTGCGCGCCTTGGCTTCGGCGATCCGCTTCAGCACCGCATCCACCTCTTTCGGCAGCCCGAGCCCGCGCGCGAAATCGATGCCGGTGCCGCAAGGCAGCAAGGCAAGTTCGGTTGTCCGGCCGCTCTCATCGAATGCCTGCAGCAATCCGTCGGCCACCTCGCTGGCGGTGCCGTCGCCGCCGGCCGCGATCACCAGCTCGAAGCCGCTTGCCGCGAGGTCGAGCGCCAGCCTTTCGGCGTCGCCCTCGGCCTGCGTCTCGCGCAGCTCGAATTCGCCGAAATGCTTTTTCAGCGATGCAGCGACCTCCGGCCAATGCCGTTTCAGCCGGCCGCCGCCGGCAATCGGATTGAGCACCACCCCGACTTTCAATGCGCACCCTCCCCGCACCGAGCCGATAGGCTCGATGCTTTGCCGGCATTGAAGCCCGCGCCAGCCGGCGGAGCAAGGGGCACAGCCGATCAGGCGCCAAAAAGCGGGCGGGCTGTCTAATGCAACTGGAGTCGAAATTCCGAGCTTTGTGGCAAACGATCCCCGATAATCCCGTTATCCACAGGCTCACGCCCATTCCCCAAAACCCTTACCCGGCGTAAGTTTAACCCATCTCAGGCGGCTACCGATCGCCACGCCGAAAGGCAAAGCGAAAAGGCGGATTTCCTGAGGCCCGTACGGCCCGAAGCGAGAGCAGGCTTGCTTGTTCGAGGGACGGATGCCGAGACCTACGGGGCCGCGGAAAGCGTGCGAACGCCAACGGCGGACCGATGCTGCCATGAAGGACGGCGAAAACCTTCGATGGCGCGCTGGGCGAAGCTCGCAAGGGTGGAGCACGGCGTGGTCTGGAACGGGCACTGCCCTCGGGCGGTGACTGGCAGGACCGTCAAAATCAAGGCCGGCATGGCGCGACGACTTTACGGAAGTTGCTGCCGCGACCGTGTCCTGATCTGACAGGGAGGCGCTGGGAGAAATCCCGGCGCCGACTGTCTTTTGGGCTAAGGGTCCAGTCGGCGAAGCGACGCGTGAAGAAGCCGATACTTTGCTGGAGCGCGATTTCGGCGCTGACGGCACCATCTTCATCACCAGGCGCGATCAGCAATTCACCGACATGATCCCGCGCCTGATCGACAGAGGCGTGTCCTTCGTCGAGATCGGTGGCAATGACGCGATCATGCTCACCGTGCTTTCGGCGGCAGACTTCGCTCCGCCCGAAGGCGCCCGGGCGCTGTTCAGCCAACCGTTTCCGATCGATCCGGCCACCCGTCGCACCGGGCTGATCGTCGCCGTGCGCAAACTGCACATCGTGCTGCCGGCGCTGTTCGAAGCAGGCGCGAGGCTTGAGCGCGTCTACAACTGAAGCCGCGCCCTGCACGCGGCCTGCCCGGCGGGCCGAGCTACTTCTTCGGGCCGATGCCCGGGACCAAATTGAGGCCAGCGTTTATATATTCCGGCCGTATGGCGCCGCTGATGAGCGTGAAGGTGGCGAGCATGATGCTGGCCAGCGCACCGTCATGCCATGGCCTGAGGGCCAGCGCGTTGACGGCATAGGCCCAGAATGGGAAGGCGAGCATCGACATGACGATGTTGGCTCCCGGAGCCTCCGCATTGTCGGCTGAATCGCTGACCGATTTCAGATACACCGGCGTCATCGCCAGCGCGACGATCAACATGATCCATGAAATGGTCCAGACGCTGATACCGGCCATTTCAATCTTATAGATGGCTGCCTGCACCTTACCCGGAATGTCCCCCGGATTGCCTTTGGTCTCTTCCGCCACCGCATCGGTCAACGCCTTGGCAACCGGCTGCTCAGTGGCATTGACCAGGATGGAGTTGACGAAGATGAAAAATGCCACGACTTCGGCAGGCACGTACTTCGCAACCCGGTCGAGATAGCCGTCGCCGCCTTTCGATCCTTGATCTTCTTTCTTGTCATCGTCGACGCCGAGCGGAGCATCGCCTGGAACGCCCTCGAGCGTTGAATCCCTTTTCGGCACAGGCTCAGCGGACCGGACAATTCTTCCCATGACAACCCCCTCCTATATTGTTGTATCGCCCCGTGAGTATCGTAGTAGAAAACCGGGCCAAGAAACAGTTGTCGCGGCCATAGCCGACAAGATTTATTCAGGCTTCTTCCTGCAAATGCATCACGCTCCCGCCCTATCTGCTACCGGGTGTCTCGAAATCCACCTATAGTGAGCCGTACCCGAAAAACGCATCCCCCGGCTCATCGCGTGATCGCGGCCAAAATCCCGCCTTGTTCGCGCGCGATGGAAGGACTGGCTGCCGGGGGGCAATCCGAAGGACAAGACCGTGATCAAGACCGCCCTTGTCGCCATGACCATTGTCGGCTGCGACTGCGACGCCAAGCTTTGCGAATATATCGGCGAGACGCCGGCGAAGTGGGCGACCATCGCCGACTGCGAAGCGGCGATGAAAAGCCAGATGCTGCACCAGAAGAACTTCGACTATCCGCTGGTCTCTGGCATCTGCCGCAGCAAGGGGTCGGCGTCTTCTTCGCAACTGGCGGCGGCCGCATCCCGCCCGGAACTGAAGCCCGCCAGCCGGAATGTCCAAACCCCGTTGCCGCCGGAACTGAGCCATCGGCCGAGCGTTCCCGTCGGCTCCCCGACGACGGCCATGGAGGCAGCAGCGGTACGGCCCGTCGCCTACGAGCAAGTGGTCGATGGCGGAACAGGCGTGCTCTACCGCACCAGGAACGGCTACGCCGTTGTCAAGACAGATCTCGGCCGCGTCGCGTCGGCAACGGTCGGCATTGCCAAGCGGTCCGCGAACTGGCTGGCAGGGCTGGTGCCGAGCGGGTTGTGAGCGGCCTGCCGTTCGGACCATACCACGCTGTCGCACTGCCGTTGAAAACTCCAGATAGATGCATGATGGTGTCAGCATCGACACGCAGGAGCGCCATTTCATGAAGCATGCAGTTCGAACCGTGTTGTCCCTGGTGCTGGCCTTGGCGCCGATTCCGGCCGGTGCGCAGGATTCCGGCCAGGGCGGCGACAAGGTTGTAGGCGTCGCCAGGGACGATCCGGACATGGCGGCGGCCATTGCGCAGGCGCGCGCCAGCCTCGATGAATTCCTGTCCTTGTCGGATGCGCCGCCAGCCGGGACAACCAGCTACAAATTGAAAGTCGAGGTCAGGGACGGAGACGCCTCGGAGCATTTCTGGATCATCCCCTTCCACAAGACCTCGACCGGATTTGCAGGAACATTGGCCAATGAGCCGCAAGCGGTGCACAATGTCGTGGCCGGCCAGGAACTCGAATTCAACCGGGACGATATTTCCGACTGGGGCTACACCAAAAACGGTCGCCAGGTCGGCAGCTTCACCGTCTGCGTGATGTTCAAGACGATGGCGCAAGAAGATGTCGAATATTATCGCCAGAACTACGGCTTCGACTGCTGAGGCGCGGCGACATGAAAGGGGCTGAATATCCCGGCGAAAAATGGAACGTCGTATCGGCGGCCGATGCCGGATGGAACGTCGATCTCCTCGCCGAGGCGAAAGCAGCGGCACGGCAATTTGGTTCGATAGCGTCTGTGGCCATCCATCGCGGATCTGTCGTCGCATCCAGCGGTTCGGCCTCGAAAAAAGTCGTCATCCGCTCGGTCCGCAAAAGCCTGCTGAGCGCTCTAATCGGCATCGAGGTCAAGCGCGGACGCATTCGTCTGGACAACACGCTGGGCGAGCTCGGCATCGATGATGTCGCGCCGTCGTTGAGCGAAGCCGAAAAGCAGGCAACAGTCGGCGATCTCATCAAGGCTCGGTCCGGGATTTACCACCCGGCGCTCGCCGAATCCGAACAGATGAAAGCCGACCGGCCCGTCCGCGGCAGCCACCCCAGGGACAGCCACTGGTATTACAACAATTGGGACTTCAACGCCCTTGGCACCATCTATGAGAGGGCAACCGGCCGCTCCGTTTTTGACGGCTTCCATGCCGACATCGCCGTCCCGCTCGGCATGCAGGATTTTCACCCTGACGACGGCGCGTATTTGCGCGGCCCCGAATCGGAGCACCCCGCCTATCATTTTCGCATGACCGCGCGCGATCTTGCCCGATTCGGCCTTCTGTACCTGCGCAAAGGCAGCTGGCGCGGCACGGAGATCGTGCCGCGGGCGTGGATCGAAGACAGCACAAAGGCTTATTCGATCACTCCAGACGGAAGCGGCTATGGCTACATGTGGTGGACGACCGGCCGTGATGGCGAAGCCCAGTCCGAAGCCACCGTTCTTCGCAATGCGGATTTGCCCAGGGTTCGCTATTTCGCCCATGGCGGTTTCGGTCAGATGATCGGCGTCTTGCCGGCAGCCGAACTGGTAGTCGTCAATCTGGCGGTCAGCCGCTCCAGATCCGCCGAGGAGCAGCGCAGGCTCGGCGATATTGTCCGCCTTGTCGCGAGAGCCGCACCCGGATGAATGGCGGCTTGTTGCAATCGGGAACTGCCTAGCTTGCGGCCGCCTCGCCATCCGTCGCGCCGATCTTGCGCACCAGCGCCGCGGTCGCCAAGATCGCGCCCATATCGGCGATCATCGGGGCGATGTGCTTGGTGTAATCGAGTGGCACGGAAATGGCGGGCAGTTCGAAGAAATTCTTCGGCTGCGGCAAGAGCAGGAAACCATCGCTGCCATTAAGTGCCACCCGCGCCGGATCATCGCGCCATGTCTCGTGCAGCCATTTCAGCGCCTGCGCCAACCGGCCGCTCACCAGCGGCTGCGCGGCGGCGACATTGTCGGTGCGAAATTCGTAGTCGCCGTCGAGCAGCGGATCGCCGCTGGACAGTTCCTGCATCTTGCCGGCGAAGATGCCGCGGAAGAAACCGACCACCGCGTTGCTGCGGCGCGTCGCGACCAATATGCCGGGGAACGGCGCAATGGTCTCGAAGGCGACGACGACGCCCTTGAAGACCGTCGACGAGCCTTTGCCCGAACCTTGGCGCAACTCCGCCTCGTAGAGCTCGAACGGAAAATCCTCGTAGCGGCCTGACACGATGTCGTCGAAGCTCTGCCGGTTGAAGGCGCCGACCACGGCGCGCGGCAGCCGGTCGAAGGAATTCGGCGTCACGCTGTGCTGATAGCGCACATCCCTGATGAAGCCGAAGATGATCGGCAGCAGCGTGTCACGGAACGATTGCTGCAGCCGCGTCGCCGGCCTGATCGCCAGGAAGTACAGCAGCAGCGCCGCGAAGAAACCGCCGACATAGAGGAACACATGCGGCGTCGAGAACCATTGCTCGTTCAAGTCGGCGACCTTGTTGAACAGCCAGGCCACCAGCACGACAAAAACCAGCAGCAGCCCCAGAAACACCGGCACCCGCCAGCGCACCTGGCGGTAGGCCGAAGCCCGTCCAGCCTCATAGATCTCGATATTCTTCCTGATGCCGGCGACCACCGCTTCATCAGGCATGAACTCAGCTGCTTCCATCGCCCCCTCGCAAAGTCCTATTATACCTATGATAACGGGAAAGTTGTCAGTCGCCAAAGATCGCCTTCAGCCTGGCCTGGACCTTGCCCTTCACCCGGCCAGTCAGCGCCTCGACCGGAACCAGCCGCTCATGCCCGCCTGCGCGCAGCCGCATGAAGGGATGCATCCGGTACCCGGCGATCGCACCGCGCATGCCGAGATCTGCGCTGACATCGACGACGAAAATGCCGGCGATGCGGCCGGGCCAGGGCTGCCGCGCCAGCGCCGTGCCGAGGAAGTCGCCAAGCCCGTAAGCCACGAGCGTCTTGCCGACCCATTGCACCGGCTGCACGACATGGGCGTGGTGCCCGGCAATCAGCCCCACGCCGTGACCGGCCAGCAACCTCGCCAGCGTTTGCGTTTGCGGCTGCGGAAAATGCCGGAACTCCCAGTCCCAGTGCGGCACCGCACAGGTGAGATCGATGTTCTTGTCGGCCGCGCCTCTCGGCCATGCCGCCGGATCGCCTTGCATCGAGACAAGCTCGGTGAATGGCCCGGCGTCACCATTGCGCCACAGTGTGAAGGCGGCAAAGCCGATCGTCAGCGGCCCGGCCTTGACCTGCTCGACCGGTCCTTTTTTCGCGGTGCCGATGGTGCGGATTCCAAGCCGCTTCAACGCCGCAACGGTCTCGTCGAAACCGGCGACGCCCTGGTCGAGCACATGGTTGTTGGCCAGCGACAGCACGAGCTTTTCACGCGCGATGCCTACGGCGGCAAGCGCCGCGGCAAGAAACCGCTCGCTCATCGCATGGTGCGTGCCAAGCCGCGTGCCAAACGCCACGCTCGGCCGCTCGACGACCGGACTTTCGCAATTGCCGATCACCAGATCGGCTGAGCCCAAGAGCTTTGCGATTTCCGGATCGCACTCCGGCGCACTACGGTTGGCCACCGCCGAAATATCGCCGACAAAGGCCAGCCGCACCTTCCGCCCCGGCGGCGGATCGATGATCGTCGTCGCCGCCCTCGGTGCAAAATCCCTGACATCGCCGCCGAGAGACGGTTTCAGGAAGCGCGGCAGCCATGACAGTTTGTAGGAAAGCGGATAATTCGACACGCGACGCCCAATCGTTTGCCCAATCGGTTAGCTTGTGTAGACGGTCTGCCCGGGAAGTGTCGACCGTCAGTCCTTGAAACACTGCCGCCGGCAGACACGGCGCCAAATGCGTGTAATGTCTGCGCATCGCATAGTGGAGGGATGAGATGACACGTTTTGCAGGCCTGCTGGCGTCCGCCCTCCTCCTGTTGCTGCTTTTATCTTCGGCCCGCGCCGCCGCGCCCGAAGCGGCAACCGCTTTGTTCGAGGCCAAAACGGTGACGGAGCGCAACGCCGCGCTTACCACGCTCGAGGCTGCAGCCCAGGGCGATCCGGCGTCAGCCTATGCCGCCGGCGCCGGCGAATTCTTCACCGCGCTGGAAATCCTCGCCGGCGGTCTGCACCGCCACGGGTTCGAAAGCCCGCAATCCTTCATGCTGCCGCTGATGCGGCTGCCGATTCCGGACAATCCCGATCCCGAACCGCTGACCTATGAGCAGTTCCGCGCCATTCTGGTCGCCTTCCGCGACCGGCTGGAGACATCCGCGGCCACTCTGGGCTCGGTACCCGCCGATGCCGATATCGGCATGGTCGTCGACCTCACCCATGCCGGCATCGATCTCAACGAAGACGGTGCCATCGCGCCGGATGAAAGCATGGCCGCGATCATGGCCTCGCTGTCGCGCGGCGGTATCTCGTCGGACGGCGCCGCTCCCTCACTCACATTCCGCTTCGACCGGGCCGACGGTTTCTGGCTGCAGGGCTATGCCGAATTCCTGATGGCGCAGGCCGATTTCTGGCTGGCGCATGATTTCAGGACCATGTTCGACGGCTCGTTCCACATGCTGTTCCCGCGCGCCAAACTGCCGCTGCAGGACGTTCTGGTGCCTCCCGCCGGGGACATGGGCAGCAGCATCTTCTCATCGGAATGGCGCATCGCGGATTTCATCTCCATGGTTCACCTCTTCAACTGGCCGGTGGTCGAGCCCGAGCGACGTCAAGCGGCGCGCCGCCATCTGCTCGAAATGATCCGGCTGTCGCGCCAGGACTGGAAGGCGATCCGCGCCGAGACCGACAATGACCGCGAATGGTTGCCGGGACCGCAGCAGAAGGGCGAGAACCCGCTCACCGGGCTCGAAGTCGGCGAGGAGCAGGTCGAGGCCTGGCTCGCCACTCTGACCATGGCCGAAGACCTTTTGGAAGGCCGCAAGCTGCTGCCGCATTTCCGCATCACGGCCAGCACCGGCCAGGGCATCAACATAAAGCGTTTCTTCGAAGAACCGAAGCCTTTCGACCTCGTGCTGTCGATTACCGGCCCGGCCATCGCGCCCTACCTCGAGAGCGGTGAGATCGTGACCAGCGGCGAGTTCGACCAGATCCAGCGTCAGTTCGGTGGCGGTGGGTTTTTGACCTTCGCGCTGTGGTTCAATTGAGCAGGTGGCCCGGCTTTGCGTGACACAGCTCCTGACACCCTTGTGTCAGGAGCTTCGACCCGCTTAGTGTCCCTTGCCACTGCACTCTTTCCATTTTGGCGGACTCTGCCCATATTTGGGGCATGGCCAAACTTCCCGAGAAAAAGACACCGTCTCCGGCGGGTGACAACAGCGCTTCGCCGCCCAAGCGGCGCAGCCCGTTGACCGATTTCCTCGATGCTTCGGAGCCTCTGCACAGAGGCGGCTTCGCCGAGGCGCCGCAGGCCGACTTCACCGGCGCGCCGCTGAGCGGCTCGATTGCCGACTGGGCCGAGCAGATCGAGCAGGAGGCCGAGAAGGAAGGGCGTAGTTCCGGCGGCGCCAAGCCGCCGAAGGTGGCGAAGAAGATTCCGGAACGCTCAACCTCCCCCGGCCGCAGTTCGCGCGGCACCTCGATGGGCGGCGCGGCCACGGCCCGCGAACGCACCGCCGCCGGCCTCAACCCGGTCGCCGGTCTCGACATCTCGCTAGAAGACGCCGAGACCATGGCCTCGGGCAGCGTCACCGCAACGGTCGCGGCGCTGTCGGCACTGATCGAATCCGGCAACCCCTTGCACAAGGACGGCGTGCTGTGGACGCCGCACCGCCCTGCCCGCCCGGAAAAATCCGAAGGCGGCATCGCCATCAAGATGGTGTCGGATTTCGAGCCGGCCGGCGACCAGCCGACCGCCATCAAGGATCTTGTCGAGGGCGTCGACAACAATGACCGCACTCAGGTGCTGCTCGGCGTCACCGGCTCCGGCAAAACCTTCACCATGGCCAAGGTGATCGAGCAGACGCAGCGCCCTGCTTTGATCCTGGCGCCCAACAAAACGCTGGCCGCGCAGCTCTATTCCGAGTTCAAGAAATTCTTCCCCGACAATGCGGTCGAGTATTTCGTCTCCTACTACGACTACTACCAGCCGGAAGCCTACGTTCCGCGCACCGACACCTTCATCGAGAAGGAATCCTCGATCAACGAGCAGATCGACCGGATGCGCCATTCGGCCACGCGTTCGCTGCTCGAGCGCGACGACGTCATCATCGTCGCCTCGGTGTCCTGCATCTACGGTATCGGCTCGGTCGAGACCTACACGGCGATGACCTTCCAGATGCAGATCGGCGACCGGCTCGACCAGCGGGCTCTGCTCGCGGATCTCGTCGCCCAGCAATACAAACGCCAGGACATCAATTTCGTCCGCGGCTCGTTCCGCGTGCGCGGCGACACGATCGAAATCTTCCCGGCTCACCTTGAAGACCGGGCGTGGCGCATCTCGATGTTCGGCGACGAGATCGAGGCGATCACCGAATTCGATCCGCTCACCGGCCAGAAGACCGGCGAGCTGAAGAGCGTCAAGATCTACGCCAACTCGCACTATGTGACGCCGCGTCCAACGCTCAACCAGGCGATCAAGTCGATCAAGGAGGAGCTCAAGCACCGGCTGGTCGAGCTCGAGCGCGCCGGCCGCCTGCTGGAGGCACAGCGGCTCGAACAGCGCTGCCGCTTCGATCTTGAGATGCTGGAAGCCACCGGCTCCTGCGCCGGCATCGAGAACTATTCGCGCTATCTCACGGGACGCCAGCCGGGCGATCCGCCGCCGACTTTGTTCGAATATATCCCCGACAACGCGCTGGTCTTCATCGACGAAAGCCACGTCACCGTGCCGCAGATCGGCGGCATGTATCGTGGCGACTTTCGGCGCAAGGCGACACTGGCGGAGTATGGTTTTCGCCTGCCCTCCTGCATGGATAATCGCCCGTTGCGCTTCGAGGAATGGGACGCCATGCGTCCGCTCTCCGTCGCGGTTTCTGCGACACCCGGCGCCTGGGAGATGGAACAGGCCGGCGGCGTGTTCGCCGAGCAGGTCATCCGCCCGACCGGCCTGATCGATCCGCCGGTCGAAGTCCGCCCGGCGAAAAGCCAGGTCGACGATGTCGTCGGCGAAATCCGCGACACCACGGCCGCCGGCTACCGCACGCTGGTCACCGTTTTGACCAAGCGCATGGCCGAAGACCTGACCGAATATTTGCATGAGCAAGGCGTGCGCGTTCGCTACATGCACTCCGACATCGACACGCTGGAGCGCATCGAGATTCTACGCGATCTCCGCCTCGGCGCTTTCGACGTGCTGGTCGGCATCAACCTGCTGCGCGAAGGCCTCGACATTCCTGAATGCGGTTTCGTCGCCATCCTCGACGCCGACAAGGAGGGCTTCCTGCGCTCCGAGACGTCGCTGATCCAGACCATCGGTCGCGCCGCCCGCAACGTCGACGGCAAGGTCATCCTCTATGCCGACCAGGTCACCGGCTCGATGGAGCGGGCGATGGCCGAGACCAACCGCCGCCGCGAAAAGCAGATGGAATGGAACGCGGCCAACGGCATCACCCCGGAATCGGTGAAGTCGCGCATCTCCGACATTCTGGACTCGGTCTACGAGAAGGACCATGTCCGCGCCGATATCTCGCAGTTCACCGACGGCGCCGGTGCGATGATGGGCAACAATCTCAAGGCTCATCTCGACGCCATGGAAAAGCAGATGCGCGACGCCGCCGCCAATCTCGACTTCGAGAAGGCCGCCCGCATCCGTGACGAGATCAAGCGGCTGCGCGAGATGGAACTGTCCATCTCGGAAGACCCGCTGGCCAAATATGCCGACATGGAAAGCCCGGTTTCGGGCCGCGAGAAGGGCAAGCACAACAAGGGCGTGGCCAAGCACCGTACGGCTGAGGAACAGGAGCGGTTCCGCAAGTTCGATGAGGCACGTGCCGCCGAAGAGGCGGCCAGGGCTGCCCGGTCCAACCTCTTCCGCAAGCCGGCGCTCGACGAAATGGGCGCCGACGGCGCCGTGCCGGTAAAGAAGCCACTGTTCGCCAAGCCCTCGATCGACGACATGGGCCCAGGCACCGACATGCCGACACCGGCCGGAGCGGTATCGCGCTCGCTGTTCAAGAAACAGTCGGCCGAAGAGGCGCACGGCTCCGACTTCGGCATTCCGGGCGATGCCACCAAGCCGCTGTTCAAGAAAAACTCGCTGGACGAGATGACCGTGCGGCGGACCGAAAAGCCGGTCGAAGGAAAATTGCCGGCCAAGCCAAACCCAATCTCCCCCCAAGTGGGGGAGATGTCCGGCAGGACAGAGGGGGGCGCGAAGGATCGCGACGATTCCCCCAAGCCAATCATTCGCCAGCGTGCTGGCATCGGCTCCTACGAGGACCCAGGCGATGCGCGTCGTGATAAGCGGCGGCCGGGGAAGACGGGACGGCCAGGAAAGTAAGCGCCCTTTCCCTTCTCCCCTTGTGGGAGAAGGTGGATCGGCGCGCAGCGCCGAGACGGTTGAGGGGTGTTCCAGCGGAGTGAGACGTTGGTGTTTTCTGGAACACCCCTCGTCCGACCGAGCTTCGCTCGGCCACCTTCTCCCACAAGGGGAGAAGGTAAGAACCGACCCGCTGCACCGTTGGGAATTTTCGACGCCGGCCACTAGAATGCGTGATGATCGTCACGCGCAGACTTCAGGAAGACGAGTTCAAGGCTTGCTTCGCCGAGCCCATGACGAACGTCACCGCCAAGGCAGAGGCTGCCGTGGACATATGGCCGTATGTCGAGGCGCTGGATCTCGATGAGATCGGCCTGCCCTATTTGAACGACGTCCACTATGTCTACCGGGATGCCCAAAACCGGTTCGATCAAGTTCTGATTGGCACCGGCAGGTTCAACGCCCTGCTCGTGATCGTTGTTGATCTTCACAGGAGCGCAGTGTTCGGACATTTCCTGCTGGATCCAAACAGGGAATACGGAGTGAGCGGAGGCCATCTGAGGCCCGTGTGACAGTAGCGGCCGATTGCCAACCGACCCGCCCACTTGCCTCCACCCCCGCCTTTGGTGTAATCGCTCCACACACTCAAAGTTTTGTCTTGAAAGGAGGGCTGCGTGTCTATCGATCACCATCGTCAGCGTGGCCCGATTTCTGCCCTGCGAGTTCGCTTGCAGGGCTGACCAGGGACATCACGGGTTTTTTCCCGTTTCGATTTTTTGGTCTGCCCTTCGTGGTGCGCAAAGCTGAGCCTGACGGCCGGCAAGCACACCGTCAAAGTGCATCCGGAGTTGTCTCCGGCAAGACCAGAGAAATCGCAATGGCCCTGATCAGCCTCAAATCCCTCGGCGTCACCATGAGTGCGCCGCTGTTTTCCAATCTCGACCTCACCATGGGCGCCGGCGACCGGCTCGGCATCGTCGCCGCCAATGGCCGCGGCAAGTCGACCTTGCTTAAATGCCTGACCGGCGCGCTGGAGCCGACCTCGGGCGACATTTCTCGCACGCGCGGCCTGCGTGTCGGCCATGTCGAGCAGTCGGTTCCGCCAGCCCTTCTCAGCCGCAGCTTCCATCAGGTGGTGGCCGATGCCTTGCCGGCCGAGCAGGCCGACAGCGAGATGTGGCGCGTCGACGTGGTGCTGGATTCGCTCGACGTGCCCGAGCCGATGCGCGAACGGCCGCTGCAGGCGCTGAGCGGCGGATGGCAGCGGCTGGCGCTGATCGCCCGCGTCTGGGTCACCGATCCGGATGTGCTTTTGCTCGACGAGCCGACCAATCATCTCGACCTCGCTAAGATCAGCCAGCTGGAAAGCTGGCTGAACGCCCTGCCGCGCGAAGTGCCGGTGGTCATCGCCAGTCACGACCGCGCCTTTCTCGACGCCGTCACCAACCGCACGCTGTTCTTGCGCCCGGAGGACTCGCCGGTGTTTGCACTGCCCTATTCCAGGGCGCGGCAGGCCCTGGACGAATTGGACGCCTCGACGGCGCGCCGGTTCGAGCGCGACATGAAGGTGGCGCAGCAACTGCGCAAGCAGGCCGCCAAGCTCAACAACATCGGCATCAATTCCGGCAGCGACCTTTTGACGGTGAAGACCAAGCAACTCAGGGAACGGGCGGAGAAGCTGGAAGACGCCGCGGTATCGGCGCATCGCGAGAAATCGGCCGGCGCGATCCGGCTGGCCAACCGCGGCACCCATGCCAAGGTGCTGATTACGCTGGATGACGCCGCAGTGGAAACGCCGGACGGCACGCTGCTGTTCAAGACCGGCAAGCGCCACATCTGCCAGGGCGACCGCATCGTGCTGCTCGGCCGCAACGGCGTCGGCAAGTCGCGTTTCGTCGATCTGATCCGCAACGCCATCGCCGAGCCGGACACGGTGCCGAACGTCAAGGTGACGCCGTCGACGGTGCTTGGCTACAGCGACCAGGCGCTGGCCGGCATCAGTGGCGACGACACGCCGCTGGCCCTGGTCTCGCACCGCTACGATGTCGGCGAGCAACGCGCCCGCTCGCTGCTTGCCGGCGCCGGCGTTGTCATTGAGATGCAGGAGAAGAAGATCGGCGTGCTGTCCGGCGGCCAGAAGGCGCGGCTGATGATGCTGGCGCTGAGACTCGCCAACCCCAACTTCTACCTGCTCGACGAGCCGACCAACCATCTCGACATCGACGGCCAGGAAGCGCTGGAGGAGGAACTGCTCAAGCACCAGGCGAGCTGTGTGCTCGCCTCGCACGACCGTTCCTTCATCCGCGCCATCGGCAACCGCTTCTGGCTGATCGACAAGCGGAAGCTGACCGAAGTCGAAGACCCCGAGGATTTCTTCCGCTCAGTGGCTGAAACGGCGGGCTGAGGAACTACCACCATGGGCCGCACTGTGTTGCGGCCCATGGTTTCACATCTCCCAGAATATTTTCAGCGCTCTGTCGGATCGCCTGAACCTGCTGCGTCCTTGGGATGCCGACACGATGATGCCGGCTTCATCTGAGGAGAACGCATCATGTCCATCCTGTCATCCATAGGCCGCGTCGCCGCCCGTTACGCACAGAACCGCGCCCGCTATCGCAGCGAGCGCGAGCTTCTGGCCCTGCCGATCGAACTGCGCAAGGATATCGGCTGGCCGGAAATCCTCATCGACGCGCAAAACGGCCCGCGGATCTGCAGGGCGCCCTGACCATGCGGTCGGGAAAGATCGATGCAGGCCGCCGCGGGGCGACCGTTGCTCAGTCATGCGTATCGCCCGACAGCGGCGTCGCCTGCATCGATCGACGCTTTTCGAACGCCTCGAACCAGCGCGTCAGCCGCGCCCGCGCGCGAAAGGACGGCAGCTGGCGGAACGCCATCCAGGACAGCGTGGTGGCAAGCGCTATATGGCCGACATGGAGCGGTGTCTCGTCGTCCAGCGCGCTTTCGATCCAGTCATAGCTGGCCTCGATTTTTTCCCGGTAGCCTTCGGCAAGCGCTGCATAGCGCAACTGTTCGGGCCGCCTTTCCGTCTCCCAGCGCAGGCCTATGCCCGTCTGCGCCAGGCCTTGGGCGACCGCCTGCAACCGCAACGCCTGCCAGCGCGCTTCGCCGTCCTGCGGCAGCAATTTGCGGCCGTCATGCAGCGTATCGAGATAGGCGCAGTTGACATCGGAATCGAAGAGCGGCGGCGCATCCGGCCGCAGCAGCACCGGCACCTTGCCGAGCGGGTTTTCGGCGTAGACACTGGCATTGCGCAAGGTCGGGCTGGTCTCGTGATGAATGACCTCGAGCCGGTCGGCAAGCCCGACCTCATGGGCGAAGACGAGCGCTTTGCGCGCAAAGGGCGAATGGGTCTGGTAATAGAGGATCATTGTCGTCTCAGCGGGGTTAAAGGAGCAGTCCCCTTTCTAGCCTGCTGACAGCGAGCATTGCGCTCTGATTGGGCGCCGCCGACGCAAGTTCGTTTCGCCAGAAAATCGCATCAGACATGTAGGATCGCGGCCGGCTCGTTCGTCCTAGGGTTCGCAAGGCCAAACCAAATGCCCAGACCAAACCCAAAGAGGAACAAGACATGACCGACCAGACCCCCATTCAGCCGGCCGCGAAAGTTCTCGGTGGATTGACCCCCTATCTGCAGCTGGACGGCGCCTTCAAGGCCGCCGAATTCTACAAGAAGGCTTTCGGCGCCGAACAGGTGTTCTTCTATCCGCCCGATGAGCAGGGCCGCACGATGCACATCCATCTCCACATCAACGGCTCGACGCTGATGATTTCCGATTTCTACCCCGAAAACGGCATGCCTGCCGTCAAGCCGCAGGGCTATACCATGCAGCTCCATCTCGGCGCCGACGAGATCGATGGCTGGTGGAAGCGCGCGGTCGGTGCCGGCTGCGAAGTCGCAGTGCCGCTGCAGCTGATGTTCTGGGGCGACCAGTGGGGCAACATGCGCGACCCCTTCGGGGTCGAATGGGCGATGAACGCGCCGGCGAAGAAAGACTGACCACCGCTGACAAAGCTCCTCACCGGCTGACGCCGGTAAGGAGCTTTGTGAGATACTCCAAGGAGAACCTCATGTCCTATGTCGATGGTTTCGTGCTCGCCGTGCCGAAGGCAAATATCGATGACTACAAGAAGCTGGCCAACCTCGCAGGCCCGATATGGAAGGAACACGGAGCGCTCGCCTACCTCGAATGTACCGCCGACGACGTGCCCTATGGCGAGTTGACCTCGTTTCCGCGTGCCGTTCAGGCAAAAGACGACGAGATCGTCGTCTTCGCCTGGGCCGTCTATTCGTCCAGGCAAAGCCGCGACGCGGTAATGGCCAAGGTTATGGCCGATCCGCGTTTGACGCCCGATTCGGGGCCCATGCCCTTCGATATGAAGCGCATGATCTTCGGCGGCTTCCAGCCCTTCATCGAGCTTTAGCCGCTGCTCAGGCCAGCTTGTCCAGCAGCGGCTTCAACCTGTCGCCATAGCGCTTCCAGAGATCGACCGAGCCCTGATACATCGGCTGGCGCACCTGCGCGGCCGAGGCCGTGCGCACCGGGCGGTCGGTCTCGTGGAACGACAGCGCCTTGTCGTCCCAGGACAGGCCGAGATGCCCGATCAGCGCCCGCGTCTGTCCCTCCTGGTCGGCCACGAAATCCTCGTAACGCACGTCATGGACGACGCCCGGCAGAACATCGTGCCAATGCGCCATGATGTCGGTGTAGATGTTGTGGAAATCGGCGAGCTCGCCCAGATCATAGCCGTAGCGGTGGTTGTCGCCGCGGAAATGCACCTTGTAGATCGAAAGGCAGGTCGCCGCCGCATCGCGCGCGCAATGGATGATCTTGGCTTTCGGCAGCATCATATGGATGAAGCCGATGAGCAGGAAGTTGCCGGGCATCTTGTCGGTGACATGCCTGAAGTTGGGATAGCGCTCATGCAGCATGTCGAGATAGGCTTGGCCCGCCTCCGCAAACTCCGCGTCGGATACATCGACCAGTCCCCAGGGGAAACCTCCCGGCATGGTCAGCGGAAATTGCTTGCCGACCGCGGTTTTCAACATGCTGAGCTCGCCCGCGCCATAGACTTGTGGATGGCTGGCGATGATCTGTTCGACCAGCGTGGTGCCGGAGCGCGGCATGCCGACGACGAAAATCGGCGTGTCGTCGGAGATTGCACTTGGCTTGTGCTTTTCGAAAAAGCCGGCGTTGAACACCGTCTTCATCGCCTCGAATTCGGCCCGCGTCCTGACCGGATCATAATCGATGCCCTTGCGGCGGATCGCATTGCCTTCAGCGAAATAGTCGAAGGCCCTGTTGTAGTCCTTCAAATCGTCATTGGCCTTGCCGAGACCGAAGGACAGCTGCATGCGCGCCAGGCTGTCGGCCGGCGCCTTGGCATGCTGGGCCTCCATGCCGGCGAGTTCGGCGTCGCGCTCCTTCTGGCGCTTGACCTGCGTCAGCATCAGCCAGGCTTTTGCCATGCCTGGCGTGATCGCCAGCGCCTGCCGGAACAGGTCGGCCGCCTCATCGAGCTTGCCTTTTTCCATCAGCCCGACGCCGAGCCCGTGCAACAGGTCGGCATCCCTGGGCCGGATCGTCAGCGCCTCGCGAAAGGTCGCCAGCGCCTCGTCCAGACGACCGGCTTCCTGCAACGTTTCGGCAAGCCCGATGCGGGCGCGGACATGGAAGGGATTGCCCCCGATTGTGCCGCGATAGATGTCCTCCGCAGCCTCGAACTGGCCGAGCTGTTTCAACGCCGAACCCAGATTGTCGCGTGCCGCGAGCTGGTCGGGCTTGAGATCGACCGCGCCGCGGAAGAAATCGGCGGACGCGGCAACGCGGCCGAGATCGCGCATCACCGTGCCGAGATTGTTGAGGAAATCGGGATTCTTCGGCTGCAGACGCACAGACTGCTCGATCAGCTCCAGCCCTTCGGGGTTGCGCCCGGTCTGGTGCAGCAACAGGCCCAGGAAATGCGCCGCTGCCGGGTGATTGGCCTTGCGCGCCAGCACCTGCCGGTACAGCGTCTCGGCCTCCTGCCGGCGCCCGGCCTGATGCAGCTGCAGCGCCTGCTGCACATATTGGTCGAGGCCCAGCGGCGCCTGTCCGCCAGCTCCAGCACCCGCCGCTCTTCTCTGATCTCTGTTGATGGGAAACCTGCCGTGTTTTGTCCGCTTGCCGCGATCTAGGCCATCGGCGCTGCAGGTTCAAGGGAAGAGTGGGCTCGCCAAGGGCGCGGACCTCTTCGAAACTCTAGAGGAATTCCAGCAAAATGTAGCGTTCAAATCAGCCGGTGGCTCTCGGCGAGCCGGCGCTCCCGCCGTAGCGTGCCGTCGGTGTCGGCAATCTTGCGCCGTGCCGCTTCGTCGCTTCTTATCGTCAGGCGCACTGATATTGCCTTGGGGAAGAGGACGATTGGCTCGATTGTTGCGGTCGGACGATCCGGCGTTTTCATGAATCTCATATATTTTTTCCTTTCGTAAAAAATAATCTTAGGGGCACCGGAATAATTATTCCGATGTTCTCTAAATAAGAAATTGGCTGATATTGTTCCACGATAGCAGATTTATTAGGGGTTTATACGAGAAAATTTTTATACCGGTCGAGCCGTGGCGGAAATCAGCTTGAATAACCAACAATTTCGGATTATTGATCTGAGATCGTTTTTTGGGTCAAGCTTGGCATATAGCGGCGTCGGAGATACTCGACCCGCCAAACTCATTCCAATCGCCGATGGTTGAATTCCCGGTTGATGCCGGAATGCATCGACGAACCAGAGCCAAGCCAATGCCGGATCGCACCACCCGTTCCATCGCCCATTTCGCGGCACCCTTCGTGCTTGGCGGGCTGGAAGGGCAACTGCCGGCCGGCGACTATGACATCGATCACGACGAAGAGCTGATCGAGGGCATGTCGCGGCTTGCCTGGCGTCGCGTCGCCACCTTCATCCATTTGCCGGCAAGGGCGGTGAAGAACCCGGCCACCAGCCAGCTTGTCGCCATCGACTACCTCGAACTCGAAACAGCGCTGAGGCGCGACCAGGAGAACGCAGCATGATCCGCTTCCAGCAGAATGCGCGTCCGCGCACCGACACGCCCTCGCACCTCTTCGCCATCGGCCAGACCGTGCGCATGAAGAGCCGCAGCGGGCTCGCCCAGAAGACCGCCGAGCTGTTTCAGATCAAGAGCAGATTGCCGGTCAAGGATGGCTCGCCGCAATATCGCATCCGCAGCGAGGAGGAGACCTATGAGCGGGTCACCACGGAAGACAACCTCGAAGTAGCGGACGCCCCGGCTGTCCCCGACAGCCCGGCCGTCTGACACCGCACCCACCCAGCACGTACGAAGGAGCAGACAGATGGCCAAGGGTCAGCAGCGCAGCAATCGCGAAACGCGCAAGCCCAGGAAAGACAAGGTGGTGGCCAAGGCCGCCTCCCCGTTCGGTTCCTCGGTCAAGCAAGCCGAGAGCAGCCTGAAGCCGAAGTCGAAGGGCTGACCAGCCAGGGGCGCGCCTGGCGCCTGCCGGCAATGGACTGACGATCTCGGACTGACGATCTCGCGCAAAACTCTGCAACGGAGGCGTGCTTGACGTTCTTCATCGAGCCGCTCGCGCGACGCCGACGAAGCCACGCTCGACAAGGTATCGCTGGACGCGCCGAACCTGCGCGCCGCCCTGCAGGGCGCCACCGCGCTGTTCCACAGCCTCGCCATGCCACAGATCCCCGACCGTCTGCGCATTTGCGACGAGGACGGCGCAGAGCTTTATGCCGGCCCGGCCGACGGGGCGTATTCGGCGTAGGCAACCACTCCGATCCGCGACCTTGCCTTCTCCCTTGGGGGTGAGAAGCGGTCCGCGCAGCAGACGAAAAGCCGATTGTTGGCTTTTCGAGTTTCGAACGCCCTGAGCCTGCGAAGGACCAAGGGGGGTCCGGTCCACCCGCCCGGTCCCCGCTGCTTCGCAGGGTCCCGGCATTCGCCGCCTTTTATCGTGCCAGTGGGACGGTGAATTCGCCTCCGGCGGACTCACCCGACAGGGGAGAAGGAAAAATCAGCAGGGGCCGTCCTCGACGACGCGGTAGTCGGCGGCACGGGCCTCGCAGGCGTTGGGAAAGGTGCGCAGCTCGCCATGGCGGCGGGCGCAGACCGGGGCGTATTCGCGCGTGCAGAATGTCGGCTCTTCGCCGCCACCACCGCCGTCGCGGCAAGGGCCGTCGCGAACGATGCGGTAGCCTTCCCGTTCGGCAAGGCAGGCATTGGCGAAGGTCTGGCGGTCACCGCCGCGCCGCGCGCAGACCGGCTCGTATTGCCTGGTGCAGAATTCCGGTTCCGGCCGTGGCGGGCGCGGACGTGGTCCCGGCCCGTCATCGACGACGACGGTGCAGGCCGCAAGAAGACCCGACAGGAAGAGAATAATAAAACCCTGGCGCGAGAAGATCGTCGCAAGAAATCTCATGAATATGCCTCCCTCGAGCCCCCCGTCCCCGGCGCAAAACGCGCCTGCCGATCCTCGCCATTCCCTTGCCAAATGCAACCCCCGTTTGCGGCGCGGGAGCCATGCGATGCCCGGCCCGCGCATTGCTTTGGCCCTGGACCAGACCGCTGGACCATGCGTGGCCGGGCTCTGGCTGATGAACTCTTAAGAACCCAGGTTTATCGAAGCGCCTTCGTTGGGATGCGTCGATGGACGCGGCCCGCGGCGCTATCTTGCAACGATCACGTTTCCGTGCGATAAATTTTGTGTTCGGGCATTTGCGACCCGGAGAGCGGAACGTTTTGGACGACCTTTCCCCGATACTGTGAATCTCTGACGGCCCCGTTTTCGGCGGGGGGTTTTACCATGCGCAAATGCAGGACTGCCGAAGCAACCACCGGGACTTGCCCACGATGCCAGGCGGCGGGCAAACCACAAGACTGACACGGGTGAAGGAGTTTCCCCAATGGCCCAGACCGGCACCGTTAAATTCTTCAACGCGACCAAAGGCTTCGGCTTCATCACGCCCGACGGCGGCGCCAAGGATGTGTTCGTCCACATTTCCGCGATCGAGGCCTCGGGCCTGCGTACCCTCGTCGACGGCCAGAAGGTCACCTTCGACGTTGAACCCGACCGCATGGGCAAGGGTCCGAAGGCGGTCAACCTCCGCGCGGCCTGAACCGGCGGTGCCCGCGCGCCCGTCAGGGCGCTCGAAAAAGCACCTAAAGCGTGTTTGAACCGGCTTTGTCAGCCGTCCAGAGTTTCGAAGGCGCGACGTTTCCCGTTGCGCCTTTTTCATGACCGCCGTCGCCGGAGGCAAAGGACGCTTTATCGGTCAATGCCGTGGCTGATCGCCGGAGCAATCGTCTGGCGCGAATTGCCTTCGGTGCCACGATCTATTTGACCAGCCTTCAGCGTTGCCGCCGTCGCCAAAACTTTCTCTTGCCGATAGCGCTAAAATAAAGGACAAATTTCCCTTCGGGCATTTGCCGGCCCGAAACTGGACTTTATGGGATCAAAGGGAGCTTCCCATGCCGCAGACCGGCACCGTCAAATTCTTCAATCATGCCAAAGGCTTCGGCTTCATTACGCCCGACGACGGGCAGAAGGATGTCTTCGTTCATATTTCGGCCGTGCAGGCTTCGGGTCTTTCCGGTCTGGAGGATGGACAGAAAGTGACATTCGACACCGAGCCGGACAAGCGCGGCAAGGGTCCGAAGGCCGTCAACCTGTCGGTCGGCTAAGCTGGCTCAAGACAGTCCGGACGGAGATTGACGAGGCGGAGCGCCTTGCGTACGCGCTTGGTTTTGCCGCAAGAACTGGATCGTATCAGCCAATTCCGTTCAGCCCCCGTTCAGCCACGGTCTTCTATTAATCGTCCCCTAGGCTGGACCGCATCCCCGAAAACTATCCGGGCCGGCACGAAGGAGACCAAAATGAATCGCATTTTCAAGACCGCCATCCTGGGCGCCGCTCTGGCCGCGACCACCCTCGCCACCTTGCCTGCCGCCAATGCCAAGGACTGGAACCGCTGGCATCATGGCCATGGTCGTCATCATAATGGCGACGCGCTTGCGGCCGGTGTCGTCGGCCTTGCGGCCGGCGCTCTGATCGCCGGTGCGCTGAGCAACCCGCAGCCGCGCTACAGCAGCTATGACGACGATTACGACTACCGCGAAGTGCGGCCGGCGCCGGTGCGCCGTTACTATGCCGAACCGCGGGTCGTCTATGCCGACCGCTATGCCGAGCCGTGGACCCGCGACTGGTACGAATACTGCTCGGACCGCTACCGGAGCTTCAATGCCCGCAGCGGCACGTTCACCGGCAATGACGGTGAGCAGCATTTCTGCGTCGCGAATTGAGCTTCCCTGTCCCACAAAAAGCGCTGACCGCAAGGCCAGCGCTTTTTTTCTTGGCAGAAAGACATCGCTAAGTCAGGAAGGGATTGGTCCGCCTTTCCTCGCCAAAGCGGCCACCCGGGCCGTGGCCGCAGATGAAGCCGATCTCGTCACCGAGCGGCAAAAGCTTGTTCTTAATCGAGGCGATCAGCGCCGCATGGTCGCCGCCCGGCAGGTCGGTGCGCCCGACCGAGCCGCGAAACAGCACGTCGCCGACATGAGCGAACTTCGCCGCGCGATTGTAGTATACGACATGGCCGGGCGCATGGCCGGGGCAGTGCAGCACCTCGAACATATGTGAGCCGAACGAAACCGTCTCGCCCTCTGCGAGAAACCGGTCGGGCACGCAGTTGCGCGCCCCGGCAATGCCGTAGCGCTGGCCCTGGTTCTCGAGATTGTCGAGCAATAGCTTGTCGGCTTCGTGCGGGCCGATGATCTCGATGCCGAGTGCTTCCTTCAGCTCCATGGCGCCGCCGGCGTGATCGATGTGGCCATGGGTGATCCAGATCGCAGCGGCGGTGATCGCATTGTCCTTCAGCACCGCCAGCACCTTGTCGATGTCGCCGCCCGGATCGACGACGACGCCATGCTTGTCATCCATGTCGAACAGGATGGTGCAGTTCTGCTGGAAAGGCGTGACCGGCACGATGCCGGCATTGAGCTGACCCATGATTGTCCTTTCGCTGTTCCAGCGTGATGTAGAGGCGCGGGCGAAGGCCGTCCACTGCTGAAAGGCAAACAGTCCGTCCTAAAACAGAAATGGGCGGCCCAACGGCCGCCCATTTGACGAAGCCTGAGTCTCGAGCAATTCCAGGAAAAGTGTAAAGCGGTTTTCCGTCCGGAATTGCGTAAAACAACAAACTAGATCATTCGCCGTGAAACGGTGAATGATCTAGAGGCTTACTTCTTCATCGCGCCCATGACCGCACCGATGATGCCGGTCAGGATGGCGCCGCCGCCGGCGCCGCCGAGCAGGTTTTTGAGGTTCAGCGTATCACCCAATCCGCCCGCTGCCGTGGCAGCCGCTGCCGGGTCGGCCGTACCGCCGAGCAGGCTGCCGAGGATCGCCGCGCCGCCGACGCCGCCAACGGCGCCGCCGAGGATTTTGGTCAGCTGGCCCATCGCCGCATTCTTCAGCGCAACGCCGACCGCCTGACCACCGACAACACCTGCAATTACCTGCACAACGAGCGCAATGAGCGTATTCGTATCCATGTACCTAGTCCCTCCATAGCTGCCAGCCTCCCGGGCCGACACCATCATGAGACGCTGAATTATACGAAAGTCAAATGCACAGATGCTGAAATAAAGGGGCCGGCCTCAAAACCGCCCCTGCTTGCGAAAAAAGCTGTGACTTTCGTTATTCTGCGGCTATCGCATGCTTAGGTTGCACCGCAGCAGAATAGTCGTTCATCAAAGTCTTGGCGATCTCGCCGACCTCGAATCGGTAGGGACCGATCTCGGAGACCGGCGTCACTTCCGCTGCCGTTCCGGTGAGGAAGCACTGTTCCAAGCCTTCGAGTTCCTCAGGCATGATGGCGCGCTCGACGACTTCAAGGCCGCGGTCCTTGGCGAGGCCGATGACGGTGCGGCGGGTGATGCCGTCGAGGAAGCAATCGGGCTTCGGCGTGTGGATCTTGCCATCCTTGACGAAGAAGATGTTGGCGCCCGTTGCTTCGGCGACCTGGCCGCGCCAGTCGAGCATCATGGCATCGGCATAGCCCTTGGCCTCGGCGGCATGCTTGGACATGGTGCAGATCATGTAGAGGCCGGCGGCCTTCGACTTCGACGGCGCGGTGCGCGGATCGGGCCGGCGCCATTCCGCCAGATCGAGACGGATGCCCTTGAGCTTCTGCGCCGGGTCGAAATAGCTCGGCCATTGCCAGATGGCGATGGCGCAGTTGATGCGGCTGTTCTGCGCCGACACGCCCATCTGTTCGCTGCCGCGCCAGGCGATCGGCCTGACATAGGCATCCTGGAAACCCTGCTTCTTCAGAAGCGTGGTCGAGGCGTCATTGAGCTCGGCCACGGAATAGGGAATATTGAAGCCGAGCAGGCGCGCCGATTCATGCAGACGCTCGGTGTGCTCATTGAGCTTGAAGATGGCACCGCCATAGGCGCGCTCGCCCTCGAAGACGGCGCTGGCATAGTGCAGGCCGTGGGTCAGCACGTGGATCTTGGCGTCGGCCCATTTGACGAACTCGCCGTTGATCCAGATGAAGCCGTCCAGTTGGTCGAAGGGAACGGATGCCATGGAAACCTCCCGCGGGCGGCGACCCGCATATCATTGGTGTTGTTTTTGTTGCGCGACAGCCGCGTCGGGCGGCCCTTGAAGCGTAAGCGGAGAATCGAACTCTGGCAAACTCAGGAAGTTCCGGAAAAACCGCACTCCCTTCCCTTTTCGTTCGCAATCCGCCCAAAAGCTTGCCAAAAATTACCATTGCAGGGGAATTACGTCAATAGTACTGACATATTCCCTCTATGGACGGAGAAATGATGACGGATCGAAGCCCAGCTGCCGGAAAACCGATCAAGACGCCGATCACCGACGAGGACGGCATCGACTTCGCCATCATCGAACTGTTCTTCTTTGCGTATCGCGATTTCACTTCCGATCCGGACCAGATCCTGGCCGATTACGGCTTTGGCCGCGCCCATCACCGGGTGCTGCATTTCGTCAACCGCCGGCCGGGACTGACGGTCGCTGAACTGCTCGACGTGCTCAAGATCACCAAGCAGAGCCTGGCGCGGGTGCTCAAGCAGTTGATCGACACCGACCATATCGTGCAATTGCAGGGTCCGCGCGACCGCCGCCAGCGGGAGCTCTATCCGACAGCCAAGGGGCGCGCCCTGGCGCTGGCCCTGGCGCGGCCACAGTCACGCCGCATCCGTGCTGCATTGGAAGATTCCGGAGCCAGCGAGCGTCCCTTGATCGAACGATTCCTGGAAGCCATGGTCAATCCGGAACTAAGGGCGCAGATCGACATTGTGCCTGCAAACATGTCAGGGAAAAGCCATGGAGACCATTGAGAGGGTGGACCAGCCGACGGCGCCGGACGATGACGCGCCGCATCTGCTTGTGGTCGACGACGACACCCGCATTCGCAATTTGCTCAAGCAGTATCTGACCGAAAATGGTTTTCGCGTCACAGTCGCCGGAAATGCCGGCGAGGCCAGGCGAAAGCTTGCAGGACTCGACTTCGACCTCCTTGTCCTCGACGTCATGATGCCCGGAGAGACCGGCGTCGACCTCACCAAGGCGCTGCGGGCGGAGAAGAACGTACCGATCCTGATGCTCACCGCGCTATCGGAAACCGACAGCCGCATCACTGGGCTCGAGGCCGGCGCCGACGACTATCTGCCCAAGCCCTTCGACCCGCGCGAACTGATCCTGCGCATCAATAACATTCTGCGCCGCGGCGGCCCGGCGACGACGCCCAAGGTCGAGCAGCTGGTCTTCGGCCCCTACACCTTCCAGATCGCCAGGCGCGAGCTGAAGCGGGGCGGCGAGGCGCTGAAGCTGACCGACCGCGAGCAGGAGATCTTGGCGATCTTTGCCGCGCGGGCCGGCGAAACGATCCCGCGTCACGAGCTTGTCGGCGACGATTCGGAAGTCGGCGAGCGCACCATCGACGTCCAGATCAACCGCCTGCGCCGCAAGATCGAGCGCGATCCGTCCAATCCGGTCTGGCTGCAGACGGTGCGCGGTATTGGGTATCGGCTTAGCGTGGAATAGAATGCCGCTGACGGCCGCCCTTGGCCATAGATGTGTGGCCATCGACCAGCGGCCATCGACCAGCGGCCATTGACCCAGCGAAAGGACAAATGGCGACCACGCAACTGGAACGGCCGGAACAGGGCGGCTTTGGCGCGCGCGTATCACGCGCGCTGAAAGCAATGCCGCGTGCCTGGAAGCGGTTCTGGCGGCTGGTTGCGTTCTATATGCCCAAGCGGCTTTATGCCCGCTCGCTGATCATCGTCATCGCGCCGATGATCCTTCTGCAGTCGGTCGTCGCCTTCGACTTCATGGAACGCCACTGGGCAACCGTGACGCAGCGCCTGTCGCAGGCCACCGTGCGCGACATCGCCGCGATCATCGACATGATCGAGACCTATCCGCACGATGGCGACTACGCGAACATCATCCGCATCGCCCAGGACCGCATGCAGTTGAAGGTCGACCTCTTGCCGCCCGACCCGTTGCCGGCGCCTGGACCCAAGCCCTTCTTCTCGATCCTTGACGACGTCCTTTCCACCGAGATCACCCGCCAGATCAACCGCCCGTTCTGGATCGACACGGTCGGCAATTCCAACATCGTCGAGGTCCGCATCCAGCTCGAGGGCAAGGTGCTGCGCGTCTTCGTGCGCCGCAGCCAGGCCTATGCCTCCAACACCCACATCTTCCTGATCTGGATGGTCGGGACGTCACTGGTGCTGCTGACGATTGCCATCCCCTTCCTTCGCAACCAGATCCGGCCGATCCTGTCTCTGGCCGAGGCCGCCGAAAGCTTCGGCAAGGGCCGGCCGATGCCGCGCGATTTCCGCCCACGCGGCGCCGAGGAGGTTCGCCGGGCCGGCTTTGCCTTCATCCAGATGCGCGAGCGCATCGAACGCCAGCTGGAACAGCGCACCGCCATGCTGACCGGCGTCAGCCACGATCTCAGAACCATCCTCACCCGCTTCAAGCTGCAGCTGGCGCTGGCCGGCGGCAAGCCCGAGACCAAGGCCGCGCTCAACCAGGACATCGACGACATGCAGTCGATGCTGGAAGGCTATATCGCTTTTGCCCGCGGCGAAGCGTCGGAAGATGCCGGCCATTTCGATCTCGAGGCCTATTTCCAAAAGCTCGGCGAGGAGGCGTCGCTGCACAAGCGCAAGCTATCGACCGTGCTTGCCGGTGATCCGGACGTGCATGTGCGCCCGCACGCTTTCGCCCGGCTGTTGTCCAATGTCGCCGGCAATGCCTTGCGCTATGCCAAGACGGTGGAGATCAGCGCCGATCACGGCCGCGGCTCACTCGTCGTCACCATCGACGATGACGGTCCGGGCATCCCGCCGGAAAAGCGCGAGGACGTGTTCAAACCGTTCGTGCGGCTCGACGAGGCGCGCAACCTCGACGCCAGCGGCACCGGCCTTGGTCTCTCTATCGCCCGCGATATTGCCCGCAGCCATGGCGGCGACATCATGCTGGAAGACAGCCCGCTCGGCGGCCTGCGGGCGGTGATCAAGGTGCCCGCCTGACCAAAGCATGATCTGGAAGTCGGGCTCGGCCAAAAACCACCTTCATCCGCGCGTCATGAAACCATGGTCAAGAGCGCGCATGAAGCGCGCGACCTCAGTTGATTCGGCTCAGCCGCCTTACTTCGACCTCGTGCCTGCCCGGGTGCGGTGGAGCGAAGCGAGGGCAGCCGGGCCGTACCGCTATCGCATCAAGGCAACCGTCGACCCGAGCAAAGGACCGCCATGCGCATCCTGATGGTCACCGACGCCTGGCGGCCGCAAGTCAACGGCGTCGTCCACACGCTGGAGCGGCTCACCGAAACGCTGAAAACCTTCGACGTTGCGGTCGACTTCCTGACCCCGAACATCTTTCGCACCTTGCCGTTGCCGACCTACCCCGACATCAGGCTGGCGCTGACCACGCCCGGCCATGTCGCGCGGCTGATCGAGGCTCGCAAGGCCGACCATATCCATATCGTCACCGAAGGCCCGCTCGGCATCATGGCGCGGCGCTATTGCCGCAATGCTGGCCGTCCCTTTACCACCAGCTATCACACCCGCTTTCCCGAATATCTCAGCGCCCGCCTGCCGGTGCCGGAGAGCTGGGCCTATCGCTGGCTGCGTGATTTCCACAATTCGGGACAAGGCACGCTGGTCGCCACCCAGTCGCTGGCGGAGGACCTTGCGTCGCGAGGCTTCACCAAGCTCAGGCCGTGGACGCGGGGCGTCGACACCGATCACTTCCGCCCGGACAAGAAGAAGGACCTCGGCTTTCCCGGCCCGGTATTCCTGTGCGTCGGCCGCGTCGCCATCGAGAAGAACCTGAGCGCCTTCCTCGATCTCGACCTGCCCGGCAGCAAGGTGATCGTCGGCGAAGGACCGGAACTGGCTAGGCTCAGGGCGAAGTACCCGCAGGCGCACTTCCTCGGCCATCGCCCGAACGATGAGCTGGCCGAGATCTACGCCTCGGCTGATGTTTTCGTTTTCCCCAGCCGCACCGACACGTTCGGCAACGTCATCATCGAGGCGCTGGCCAGCGGCACGCCGGTGGCCGCCTATCCGGTCACCGGACCGATCGACATTGTCGGCGACGGCATCGGCGGCGCGGTGTCGACCGATCTGCGCGAGGCCTCGCTCGCCGCGCTCAATGTCGACCGCGCCGAGGCGCGCGAACGCGCCATGCGCTACAGCTGGAAAGCCTGCGCCGAAATGTTCATGGACACGGTCGAAGAGGCGCTGAGCACAAGGCGCAAGCTGGCCGCCTGACGCAATCTTCCTAAAACAACCTGCCGCCGTCCGGCACCTTGCGCTCGATGGCGCCAAGGACCACGGCGCCTTCCTCATCAGGGAAGCCGAGCGTGAGCACTTCCGACATGAACGGACCGATCTGGCGCGGCGGGAAATTCACCACCGCAAACACCTGCCGTCCCACCAGCGTTTCCGGCGCATAGTATTTCGTGATCTGTGCCGAGGATTTCTTCACGCCGATCTCAGGGCCGAAATCGATCTTCAGCTTGAAGGCGGGTTTGCGCGCCTCGGGGAATGGCTCGGCCTCGACGATCGTGCCGGCACGGATGTCGACACGATCAAAATCGGCAAAGCTGATCTCGGGCTTGCGCGCGCTGCTCGAACTCATGGAAGCTCAAGCGTTGCCATAGGTCTCGAACAGGACGCCGGCCAGCGCATCCTTGGCCGAGGTTCCCGACCAGACAACGAACTGGAAGGCCTGGAAATAGCACTCGCAGGCTTCAAGCGCCGACGACAAAAGCACCTCGACCTGCTGGCTCGACGGTTCGACCCCGCCGGCGAGCAGCAGTGACTGGCGAAACATGATCGCGCCCTCCTGCTCCCAGAGATCGAAATGGCCAAACAGCATCTGCTCGTTGATCAGCGACAAAAGCCGCATCACTTCCAGCGCGCGGGCTTCCGGCACCTTGATGTCGAAAGCACAGGCCAGATGCAGCGCCTCGAAGTCCTCCATCCACGAGAAGGAGACGTGATAATCGGTCCAGCTGCCGGCAACCGAGATCGAGATTTCGTCATCGCCGGCCCGTTCGAAGGACCAGTCATTGTTATGGGCGACCTGCTCGATGACATCCACCGGATGGATTTCGCGGGAGAATTCGAGTTCGAGAAGTTCCATGGAATGCTTCCTGTGTTCAGGGGAGCGCCACACGCTCCGCGGGGCACACACGACGAACAATTTGTCTTGAACTCGGACGGCCAGGACTTCACGACACAAAGACCCCGGACCGGACCCCACCGCCCGGCCGCATGACCCTGCTCCGAATCATGCAACAAATTCAGTCTATTGATCGGGAGTCGCGTGAACAGCCTAATTTTTCGCACTGCGTCATCAGCATGTGGAAAGGCGCTGTCACAAAGATTCATGCATTGCCGGTAAACGATTCACGGCAAAGCACTTTTTCGGATTGTGCTTTGTGGAAAAGTTCAAATTTTATTTTTTTGCTTTGGGCTTTGCCGCAGCCGCAGGTGCGGCCTGTCCGGTCAATTCGGCAAGCCTGGCCTCGAGCGCGTCGATGCGGGCGGCCAGCCTGGTGTTTTCTTCGCGGGCCTTGGCAGCCATGTCGCGGGCAGCCTCGAACTCCTCGCGCTGCACCACATCCATGGTGTTGAGGATGCGCTCGGCCTGCCCCTTGAAGGCAGTCTCCACCTCGCGGCGCACGCCTTGTGCGGCACCCGCGGCATCGGTCATCAGCTTGGCGAATTCATCGAGAATGCGGTTCGGTCCGGTCGACATGGCAAATCCTCGCTTGCTGGAATTGACGTAGTGGCACTGCCTGCGGAATGCAAGAACGTTGAAGCTGGTGCGGCTTCATGTCGGACGCGATTTGGCTCACGGTCCGGCCGACAGATTGCTATTATCGCAAATGGATTCTTGGAACGACGGTTGCCGTGACGGACAGTGCGGACTTGGAGAAGCGCTTTGCAGCACTCGATGCAGCACTCGCAAAGGGCATTTCGGATGCCAGTGCGGGCCGGGTCTAGCCTGGCGACGAGGTGCTGGACAGGCTTGAAGCCAAATACAGGGCAATGGCAGAGAGAACCAAGTGAAGTTACTGGTCTTCACAGACCAGCGGCCTAGTTTTCCTCACGACTTGCTCCAGGCAAGAGTCACTCTCATTCAGGATCAACCAATGGCAACGCCCCCGCGCCGACCGACCAATCCGATGGAAGCCGCTGAAGCGGCCTTCAAGCCGGTCAAGAAACCCGCGCCTCCCATTCGCGAACCCTCCGCCGCACCAAACGTTCGCGAGCTTGTCTCGATCAGGATCGATCGCGCCGTGCTCGACCATTTCCAGGAAGATGGCCCCGGCTGGCAAGACAGGATCAACGATGCGCTCAGGCAATTGGTCGCCGGCAAGCCGCAGGGTTGAGCCCATTATCTCTGACGATCAGGCTGTCGTCACCTTGCCTTGACCCCGCCAAAACCCTGCCGCATGGTCCGCGCCCTAACGCGAGCCCTCCCAGGAGATCCTGTTGAACGACTATTTCCCGCTGCCGATGGCGTCGCTGTCCTTCCCCAACATCGACCCGATCCTGGTTCAGATCGGCCCGCTGGCTGTGCACTGGTACGGCATCGGCTATATCGTCGGCATCCTGTTCGCCTGGTGGTACGCCAAGCGGCTCGTCACCAACACAAGGCTGTGGCCTGATGGCGTCTTGCCGATGAAGCCGATCGACCTCGACGATTTCATCGTCTGGGCCGCCGTCGGCGTCGTGCTCGGCGGACGCACCGGCTATGTGCTTTTCTACGATTTAAAGCGCTATATCGACCACCCGCTCGACATCTTCGCCGTCTGGCAGGGCGGCATGTCGTTCCATGGCGGCCTGCTTGGCGTCATCCTCGCCATGACGCTGTTTTCCCTCAAGCGCGGCATCCGCACCTGGACGCTGTTCGACGTGGTGGCAGCCGGCGTGCCGGTCGGGCTCGGCCTCGTCCGCATCGCGAACTTCGTCAATGCCGAACTCTGGGGTCGCGTGACCGACGTGTCGTGGGGCGTCGTCTTCTGCAACGAGCGTCTCCAGCAGACCGTGGCGGGTTGTGTCGCGGGCCTGGAGCCTCGCCATCCGAGCCAGCTCTACGAAGCGCTGCTCGAGGGCGCGGTGCTGTTCCTGGTCCTGCGCTTCCTCACCCATTCGCGGCTGAAGCTGAAGACGCCGCGCTTTGTCGGCGGCGCCTTCATTTGCGGCTACGGCCTGTCACGCATCTTCGTCGAGTTCTTCCGCGAGCCCGACCAGCAGCTCGGCTACCTCCTCGGCGGCTGGCTCACCATGGGCATGGTGCTGTCGCTGCCGATGGTGCTGGCCGGCATCTGGGCGATGGCCACAGCCAAACCGGCGCCGCAACCACAGCCGGCATGACACGGCTGAAGACCCGCATCGTCGACCTGATCGGCGCGCTCGGCCCCCTCCCCGTCAACGAGTACATGGCGCTCTGCCTGTTCGATCCCAGCGACGGCTACTACACCACGCGCGAGCCGTTCGGCGCCGCCGGCGACTTCGTCACCGCACCCGAGATCAGCCAGATGTTCGGCGAACTCGTCGCCGTCTGGCTCTATCAGGCCTGGCTGGCGATCGGCCGACCCCTGCCGGTCACCATCGCGGAGATCGGGCCTGGCCGCGGCACGCTGATGAAGGACATGCTTCGCACCCTGACGCGGCTCGATCCGGCTATCGCCGCCGGAGCCTCCTTCGCCCTGGTCGAGACCAGTCCGCGGCTGACTGAAATCCAGAAGCAGACGCTTGCCGAAACTTCGGTTGAGCTCGGCTGGCACGAAACCATCGCCACACTACCGCAGGCGCCGTTGCTGATTGTCGGCAACGAATTGTTCGACGCTGTGCCGATCCGCCAGTTCATCCGCGCCGGCGCCGGCTGGCGCGAACGGGTGATCGGCCTCGATGTCTCAGACGAGTTGAGCTTCTTCGCCGGCGCCGGCTCGGTCGAGGCGACGCTGCTGCCGGAAGACGCCGCCGAGGCGCCACAAGGCTCTATTTTCGAAATAGCACCGGCCCGCGCGGCACTGATGGCGACCATTGCCGAACGCATAGCCGACCACGGCGGCGCCGGGCTGTTCCCCGATTACGGCCATCTCCAGCCCGGTTTCGGCGACACATTGCAGGCCGTGCGCAGGCACGCCCCCGAAGATGTGCTGGCCAATCCCGGCGAAGCCGATCTCACCGCCCATGTCGACTTCGCTGCACTGGCCGCCGTCGTGCGGGCGCATGGCCTCGATGTGGAATTGGCGACGCAGGGCGACTTTCTGCTTGGCATGGGATTGCTTGAGCGAGCTGGCCAGTTGGGCAGCCAGGCAAGCCAAGAGGCACGACAAACCATTGCCGATGCCGTCGAGCGCCTGGCCGGACTCGACGGCATGGGCACGCTGTTCAAAATCCTGAAAATACTGCCGCATCAGCCAGTCTGACCCTCAGAGATCGTTACAAGCCGTCCCGCGACGCCGCCTATGGTCGCATGCCTGCTTTTGGCCAATGCAAAGTCGACGCAGCAGCACTGTCGCAATCACTCGGCCGAACTTCGCCTTGACGAAAACGCCGGCGCGGACAACAAACCCATCCATGCTGAATCAGACCAAACCGGATCCTGTTCGCTCGCCGCTGCTGGAAGCGGCCAAGCCGCGAGGTATCCGCCATGGCTATTTCACCCGTATCGGCGGCGTCTCCGGCGGCATCTATCAGGGACTTAACATCGGCACCGGCTCGGATGACGATCAGATGCTGGTCGCCGAGAACCGCCGCCGCGTCGCTGCCTGGATGGGTGTGCCGGCCAGCCATCTCCTGACCGCGCATCAGGTCCACTCGCCCGATGTCGTTATTGCCAGGGAACCCTTTCCCGGCCCGCGGCCCAAGGCCGACGCCATCGTCACCGACCGGCCGGGCATCGCCATCGGCGCCTCGACGGCCGATTGCGGCCCGGTGCTGTTCGCCGATGCGCAAGCGCGCATCATTGGCGCTGCACACGCCGGCTGGAAGGGCGCTTTCACCGGTGTGCTTGAAAACACCATTGCCGCGATGGAAAGCCTCGGCGCCCGCCGTGAGCGCATCATTGCGGTTCTCGGTCCTTCGATCGGCCCCGACAATTACGAGGTCGGGCCGGAATTCGTCGCCCGTTTCGTCGAAGCCGATGCCGAAAACATCGGCTATTTCGCGCCTTCGGCCAATCCGGCGCATGCAATGTTCGATCTCAACCTCTATACGGTCGACCGGCTGAAGAAGGCTGGCGTGACCGCGCAGGGGCTTGGCCGCTGCACCTATGCCGAGGAGGATCTCTTCTTTTCCTACCGGCGCGCGACGCATCGCAAGGAACCGGACTACGGTCGGCAGGTTTCGGCAATTGTTTTGGAGAACGGATAATGGCGCTGCATTTCGAACGGTCGGAATTTGACGCCCGGCGTGACCGGTTGATGATCGAGATGACGGAAAAGAAGCTCGATGCTGTACTGCTTTTCGCCCAGGAGAGCATGTACTGGCTAACCGGCTACGACACGTTCGGCTTCTGTTTCTTCCAGTGCCTGGTTGTGAAGGCTGACGGCTCGATGGTGCTGCTCACCCGCTCGGCCGATTTGCGCCAGGCGCGCCACACATCGATCATCGACAACATCGTGCTGTGGACCGACCGCGACGGCGCCAACCCGGCGGTCGACCTGCGCAACCTGCTCAACGACCTCAATCTCCTCGGCGCCCGCATCGGCGTCGAATACGACACCCATGGCCTGACCGCCTTCAATGGCCGCCGCGTCGACGAGCAGCTGCAGACCTTCGGCCAGATCGCCGACGCCTCCGGTATTGTCGGCCGTCTGCGCCTGTTCAAGAGCCCGGCTGAAATCGCCAAGGCCGAAAAGGCCGCCAACCTTTCCGACGACGCGCTCGACGCGGCCCTGCCGCTGATCAAGCAGGGCGGCGACGAAGCGCTGATCCTTGCCGCCATGCAGGGCGCGGTGTTTGCCGGCGGCGGCGACTATCCGGCCAATGAATTCATCATCGGCTCGGGCATCGACGCGCTGCTCTGCCGCTACAAGGCCGGGCGCCGCAAGCTGACCAAGAACGATCAGCTGACGCTCGAATGGGCCGGCGTGTTCCATCACTATCACGCGCCGATGATGCGCACCGTGCTGACCGGCAAGGCGTCGAAGCGCCATCAGGAGCTGTTCGACGCCGCCCGCGCGGCTCTTCTGGCGGTCGAGAAGGCGATGACGCCCGGCAACACCTTCGGCGACGTCTTCGACGCGCATGCCCGCACGCTGGAGGCGCACAGCCTGACCAAGCATCGGTTGAACGCCTGCGGCTATTCCGTCGGCGCCCGCTTCACCCCGTCCTGGATGGATATGCCGATGTTCTACCAGGGCAATCCCGAGCCGATCGCGCCCAACATGACATTGTTCGCGCACATGATCATCATGGACTCCGAAACCGAGACGGCGATGACGCTTGGCCGCACCTACCTGACCACCGAATCCCAGCCGAAGCCGCTTTCGCGCCATGATCTCGACTTGATCGTACAGTGAATCCATAATGGTTGGTCCACGCGGGGGCGTTCGCGACTAAGGAGTTTTCGGGCAGATGAGACGATCGCATGTGACGACCGTGTCATTGCTCGCAGCGCTTGTGCTGGCCGCTTGCACCAATGCCAAGGACGTCCTTGAGCCGTCCGCCATCACGCCGCCGGCAGCCTCGGCCCAACCGGCTCAGCCCTTGGCTGCCCCGGGCATCGCGCCCGCCGCCACACCAGCGCCGGCCGTCGGCGCCACGACACCCGCCAACCCCGCGCAGAGCGCCGCCGCTTTGTCGAAGACCCGGCTGCAGATCGCGCCGATCGTCGGCGCCTCGGTGGAAGCGGCAACGCCGCTGACGGCCGAACTGCAGACACGCGCCAAGCAGCGCGGCATCACCCTTGCCGGCAGCGCCGACCAAGCCGCCACCCATGTGCTGAAGGGCTACTTCTCGACGATGACGGAAGGCAAGGATACCACCGTTATCTATGTCTGGGACGTCTATGACCCCGCTGGCAACCGGCTACACCGCATCAATGGCCAGCAGAAGGCGCCCTCGGTCAATGCCGCCGAAGGCTGGCCCGCGGTTGCACCCGCTACCATGCAGGCGATCGCCGACCAGACGATCGACCAGTTCGCGGCCTGGCTCGGCGGCAGCGCCGGCTGATCCGCCTGTTACCGGCTTCCGTTCACTGTTGACGTTTTTGAGATTAGCCGGCGGATTCCCGTCAACGAGGCTTGCAATACCGGCACGGCTCGCTACAAGCCCGATTAAGAGGACCTCCCCATCCTTCGCCAGGAACGGTGCATGAAGCTTTTCGCGGGCAATTCCAACCGGGTGCTGGCCGAAGCGGTCGCCCGCTATCTCAATGTCCCGCTGGGCAAGGCCAGCGTCAGACGCTTCGCCGATCAGGAAATCTTCGTCGAAATCCAGGAAAACGTGCGCGGCGAGGATGTCTTCATCCTGCAGTCGACCTCGTTCCCGACCAACGATCATCTGATGGAACTGCTCATCATGATCGATGCCTTCATGCGCTCCTCGGCCAAGCGCATCACCGCGGTCATCCCCTATTTCGGTTACGCCAGGCAGGATCGCCGGGCCTCGGGCCGCACACCGATCTCGGCCAAGCTGGTCGCCAACATGATCACCCGCGCTGGCGTCGACCGCGTTTTGACGCTCGACCTCCATGCCGGCCAGATCCAGGGTTTTTTCGACATTCCGACCGACAATCTGTTCTCGGTGCCGGTGATGGCCCGCGACGTGAAGGCAAAATACAAACAGCTTGCCAATGTCGTCGTCGTCTCGCCCGATATTGGCGGCGTGGTGCGCGCCCGCGCGCTCGCCAAACGCTTCGACGCACAACTGGCCATCGTCGACAAGCGCCGCGAACGTCCCGGTGAATCCGAAGTGATGAACATCATCGGCGCGGTCGCCGGCAAGGATTGCCTGCTGATCGACGACATCGTCGATTCCGGCGGCACGCTGTGCAACGCCGCCGATGCGCTGCTCGCCAACGGCGCTACCAGCGTCACCGCCTATATCACCCACGGCGTGCTGTCGGGCGGTGCGGTCGCCCGGATCAGCGGCTCGAAGCTGCAGGAACTGGTGATCACCGATTCCATCCAGCCGACGCAAGGCGTGCTCGACGCCCCGAATATCCGCGTCATCTCCATCGCCGACCTGATGGGCGAGGCGATTTCGCGCACAGCGACCGAAGAGTCCGTGTCGAGCCTGTTCGATTAATCCATGTTGCCCAAAAGCGTGCCCACGGGCCTGGCTCGGGGGTAATCTCCTTTTTTGGAATCTGCCCCAAACCGTCGTGAAAGGAGCCAGCTGATGCGCAATCGAATCAAGGCTGCAGGCATCGCAGGAATGCTTCTCGCAATCGGCATCGCCAGCGCGGCCTATGCGCCGACAATCGCTCCGGTTTCGACCGCGCAGGCGCAAACGGAATATCTTCCCACCGAAAAGGATTTCATCGGCAAATGGAGCATCGCAGGGTCCGCAATCCGGCCACCGCGTGATCTGAAAGAGCCGGCGAAGCCCGACCAGGAAGCGTCTGCGACCGAATTTCAGCAGACTGTGACCGCCTTTTATGGCGCCTTCGACTATCTGGAGATCACGGCGGACGGCCGCTACAATTTTCACCAACCGGGTGACCCGGCATCGGGGCCTTGCGTCTGGTGCGGGACATGGTCGTTCAAGAACGATTCCCTGTGGCTCGAACTGGACACGGCGCCCAGGCTCGACATCTACGCCGAGGGCGGCGACATGCAGATGACCTACACGGCCGAGCCTGAAGAGACGTCACGATACAAATGGCTTGTTTTCAGCTGGACCAAGGCTGATTGAACTGAGGGGTGAGGCGTTCTCGCGCACGCCAACCGAAGCATCGGTGTCAAGCCCGATCTCCTGAGGCGGGCAGTCAGTCCATGGTTGCATTGTGCGAGGAGTTCACCATGGCCATACTGCCCCTCCAATCAACGGAGGAGTAGCAGATGCGGCGTAGGACTTTGCTCGGGCTCGCGGTTTCCATCGCAGCCACCCTTTCAGCACCGGCGGCCTGGGCCGCCGATTTTCCGGACCGGACCATCACCATGGTTGTCCCCTTTTCCGCCGGTGGCTCGACGGATCTGGTCGCGCGCCTGGTCGCCAACAAGATGTCCGAAAAGCTGGGCCAGCAGATTGTCGTCGAAAATGTCGGCGGCGCCGGGGGCAGCATCGGCGCTGCCCAGGTCGCCCGAGCCGAACCGGACGGCTACACGATCCTGATGGGCACGGTCGCAACCCACGCGCTCAACCCGCTGATCCTGAAGACAAAGCCCTACGACGCGGAGAAGGATTTTGCGCCGATATCGTTGCTCGTGCTGGTGCCAAACGTCCTGGTCGTAAACCCTGAATTCCCCGCCAAGGACGTCAAGGAACTGATCGAGATGCTGAAGAAGGACCCGGACAAATATGCCTACGCCTCATCAGGCAATGGCACCCCGCTGCATCTCTCCGGCGAGCTTTTCAAGACGATGGCCGGCGTCAGTATGCAGCACATTCCCTACAAGGGCGCCGGACCGGCCTTGAACGACGTTATCGGCAATCAGGTGCCGATGATGTTCGACAACCTCCCCTCTTCATCGGGCCATATCAAGAGCGGGACGCTGAGAGCGCTTGGCGTCACCACTAAGGAGCGCGTTCCCTCCTTCCCCGACATACCGGCCATTGCCGAAACCATTCCCGGCTATGAAACCTACAGCTGGAACGCTCTGTTCGCGCCCGCAGGCACGCCGCCGGAGGTCGTCGCCGTTCTTCAGAAGGCGGCAGTTGAAGCCCTGAAAGACCCTGATGTGATCGCCCGCATGGCCCAGTTCAGCGCCTCGATCGTGGCCTCCACCCCGGAAGAGCTTGGAGTGCATGTGAAGGCCGAACTCGCCAAATGGGAACCGATCGTCAAGGCCAGCGGCGTTCAGCTGGACTAGGGCCTACGGCAAAGTACTGCGGGCTTTTCCTGGCGCTACGGCGCCGGGGCCTCAAGTCGAGGCTGAGCCCGCCGCATGCCTTCGTCGCGGGCGCCGCGCATATAGCCGCGCGGCGAGGCGCCGAGCATGCGCTTGAACATGGTTATGAATGCCGGCACGCTGTCATAACCGAGGTCGAGCGCCACCCTGGTGATCGGCTCGCCATCGGCGAGCCTGGGCAGGGCCGCAAACAGGCAGGCCTGCTGGCGCCAAGTCGACAAGGACAGTCCGGTCTGGCGGTGAAAGGCGCGGGTGAACGAACGGCGGCTCATGCCTGCGGCATCCGCCCACTCGTCGATCGTGGCGTGCGGCGAAGGTGCCGCGACAAAGCGTCGGCAGAGCGCCGCCAGCTTCGGGTCGGACGGGAACGGCAGCCCGAGCGGCCGTTCCGGCAAGGTCGGGATCTCGTGCAGCAACAGGTTCATGATCAGCCCGCCGCGGCCTTCCAGTTCGCCGCCTTGCGGCAGCTTTTCCGATTCGACGATCAGGCTGTGCATCAGCTCGGTGATGCCGACGACGCGCAAACCTTCCGGCAGGCCGGGGATAGCGCCCGGCATGACATAGACCGAGCGCATCGAGACATCGCCCAGCATTTCGACAGAATGCTCGGTGCCGGCCGGTATCCACATTGCGTGGTCGGGCGGCACCATCCAGCGCCCGTACCTGGTCGTCACCAGCACGACACCGACCAGCGCATGCAGCAGCTGGCTGCGGCTGTGGCGGTGTTGCGGCACGAGGTAACCGTCGGGATATTCGGTCGGCAAAGCCACCGCCGGCCCGGAAACCTCCTCCAGCCACTGCCAGCGGCTTTCGTGCAATCGGCCGAGATCGGCATTGCCGGCGCGGAAGATGTCCCTGCCATGTGGCATCGGCTATGGCCCACTTGCGAAACTATTGGACCAAACCACGAAAGAAGTCGCCTCGCAAGCGGCTTATAAGGCAGCCATCCCCAAGGCGCTCCGCAGGGGCGTCGCCCAAGCGCTTCAGACGAGCGTCCTTAAGGCGGTCCGCGGGAGCGGCCGCCAAGCCTGCCCGCGGGCAAACACCCGCCAAAAAGACCTCGGAGCCTGCCTTGACCGATACGACAGCCACCAGCATTGCACCGCAGCCAAGCGCCAGCCTCCCTTCAGCCCAGGCGACCGCCTTCACCGTCATCCTGGCGGTGAGCTTTTGCCACGGCATCAACGACATCATGCAATCGCTGCTGCCGGCGATCTATCCGCTGCTGAAAGAGAATTACGGTCTCGATTTCTGGCAGATCGGTCTTCTGACCTTCACCTTCCAGGTCACGGCGTCGCTGCTGCAGCCTATCATCGGCATGATCACCGACAAGCGGCCAATGCCCTATTCGCTGCCCTACGGCATGGCGTCCTCGCTGATTGGCCTGATCGTTCTGGCCTATGCCGGCGACTATGCGCTGCTTCTGGTCGGCGCCTCGCTGATCGGAATCGGCTCGGCGATCTTCCATCCGGAATCCTCGCGCATTGCCCGCTTTGCCTCCGGCGGCCGCTTTGGCCTGGCGCAATCTTTGTTCCAGGTCGGCGGCAATTTCGGCCAGTCGATGGGGCCGCTGCTCGCTGCCTTCATCGTTGTGCCCTTCGGCCAGACCAGCATTTCATGGTTCGCCGTCGGGTCTCTGATCGGCATCATCGTTTTGTCGCGGGTCGGCGGCTGGTACAGCCGGATGCGCGCCGCGCAGGGCAATCGCAAGGCGGCAAGCTTCGTCTCCCCCTTCCCGCGCAAGAAGGTGATGGGAGCGCTGGCGGTGCTGACGCTGCTGGTGCTGACCAAGAACGCCTACATCGCCTCGCTCTCCAGCTACTACACCTTTTATTCCATCCATAAGTTCGGCGTGTCGGTGCAGATGAGCCAGGTCATGCTGTTCCTGTTCCTCGGCGCCTCGGCGCTGGGCATCCTGCTCGGCGGACCGTTCGGCGACCGCTACGGCCAGAAGGCGATGATCTGGTTCTCGATCGTCGGCGTGCTGCCCTTCACGCTGGCGCTGCCCTACGCCAATTTCGAATGGACGATGGTGCTGACGGTGCTGATCGGCCTGATCCTGTCCTCGGCCTTCTCCAACATCGTCGTGTTTGCGCAGGAGTTGGTGCCGGGACGTGTCGGCACCATCGCCGGGATCTTCTTCGGCTTCGCCTTCGGCATGGGCGGCATTGCAGCCGCCGTGCTCGGCGTCGTCGCCGACATGAAGGGCATCGATTTCGTCTTCCAGATCTGCTCGTATCTGCCGCTGCTCGGCCTGCTGACGGTGTTCCTGCCCAACATGAAGGAAGCCAGGAAGGCGCAAGCGGCGGCCAGATAAAACCGGTCGATTTTCCGGAAATGACACCAGGGGCGCGGCATTTGCCGCGCCCTCTTTGATTCTCCGCCATACGCCGGTTGAGAAGCCTGTTAGGAGATAGTCATCAACGAAGGCTTGGGGCCCTCCGACGAATGACCGCTCATGGTCGGTGGGGAAATGCTGATCGACGGCGGCTTGACCATCGCCCGATAGCACAAGGCACTCGCCTGACCGCGGCTTGTCAGCCGCGCGCTGTTGACCGTAGGTTAGTTGCTCAACCTCTCTGGAGAATAATATGCGCAAGATCGTATTGGCCGTATTGGGTGTGCTTCTTGTTACCTTGCCGGCGACGGCACGCATCGTTCCCTTTCCGCCGGGTTTCAAGACGCAGTCCGTCGAAACCAACGGCACCAAACTCTATGTGCGCGTTGGCGGCAAGGGTCCCGCCGTCGTGCTGCTGCACGGCTTTGCCGATACCGGAGACATGTGGGGCGCCGCGGCCATCGCCCTCGCAAAGGACCACACCGTCATCGTGCCGGACCTGCGCGGCATGGGTCTGTCGGCCCACCCGGAAGCGGGCTACGCCAAGAAGAACCAAGCCGTCGACATCGCCGGCGTGTTGGATGCCCTGAAGATCGACAAGGCAGATCTCGTCACCCACGACATCGGCAACATGGTCGGCTATGCGCTCGCCGCTCAGTATCCCAAGCGCATCACCAAATGGGTTATCATCGACGCGCCGCTGCCCGGCATAGGCGACTGGGAAAAGATCAAGCAAAGCCCGCTGCTTTGGCACTTCAACTTCCGCGGCCCTGATATGGAGCGGCTGGTCGCGGGGCGCGAGCGCATCTATCTCGACCGCTTCTACAACGAGCTGTCGGCTGACCCCAAGAAGATCGACAAGGCGACGCGCAGGCACTACGCCAAACTCTATGCCCGCCCGCATGCGATGCATGACGCTTTCGAGCAGTTCAAGGCGTTTGACCAGGACGCGATCGACAACCAGGCGATGCTTGCCGCCGGCGGCAAACTGACCATGCCGCTACTGGCTGTCGGCGGTGAAAAATCCGCTGGCACTACGCAGGCCGATCTCCTGCGGCTTGTTGCGACCGATGTAACGGGCGGCATCGTGCCCGCCTCCGGTCACTGGATCATGGAGGAAAACCCCGAAGACACCGTCAAGCTGATCACTGGTTTTCTCGATAAGTAGGCACTGTCCCGCTGACATTTCGACGAAACCAAAAGCACCCGCCTGACGGCGGGTGCTTTGCCTATCCAGGTGGACGATTCTAGGCCTTGAAGAAGGCCAGCAGGTCGGCGTTGATGACATCGGCATGGGTGGTCGCCATGCCATGCGGGAAGCCCTTGTAGATCTTGAGCTCGCCCTTCTTGAGCAGCTTGACCGAGAGCAGGGCGGAGTCGGCGATGGGAACGATCTGGTCGTCGTCGCCATGCATGACCAGCACCGGCACGTCGATGGCCTTCAGATCGTCGGTGAAGTCGGTTTCCGAGAACGCCTTGATGCAATCATAATGCGCCTTGGTGCCGCCCATCATGCCCTGGCGCCACCAATTCTCGACGACAGCCTGCGATACCTGGGCGCCGGGGCGGTTGAAGCCGTAGAACGGGCCGGCCGCAATATCGTGGAAAAACTGGGCGCGGTTGGCTGCCTGGGCGGAGCGGAAACCATCGAACACCTCGATCGGCAGGCCACCCGGATTGGCCGCCGTCTTCAGCATGATCGGCGGCACCGCGCCGAGCAGTGCGGCCTTGGCGACACGGCCACCGGAACCGTACTTCGCGACATAGCGGGCCACTTCGCCGCCACCGGTGGAATGGCCGACATGGATCGCGTCCTTGAGGTCGAGATGCGCCGCAAGCTCCGCGACATCAGCGGCGTAGGTGTCCATCTCGTTGCCGGTATCGGTCTGGGTGGAGCGGCCATGGCCGCGCCGGTCATGGGCAATGACGCGATAGCCCTTGGACAGGAAGAACAGCATCTGGGCGTCCCAGTCGTCGCTGCTCAGCGGCCAGCCGTGATGGAAGACGATGGGTTGTCCCGTTCCCCAATCCTTGTAGAAAATTTCGGTGCCGTCCTTGGTGGTGATCGTGCTGCTGCCGGGCTTGGTCATCTCGCTCTCCATTGATTGCTTCCGCGATAATCAATATCGCGATAACCATACGACTAGCGCAGGTCCAAATCCTTGTCTACAGAAAATATGTATCGCGATATCATTTTTCGTGGTACATATTGATGTGCTCAGTCGGCAAAGGAATGCCTCGTGCCTCTCCCGTTGGACAACCAGCTCTGCTTCACGCTTTACGCCACCAGCATGGCAATCAATCGCACCTACAAGCCCATGCTGGACGAGATGGGCATCACCTATCCGCAATATCTCGTGCTGAACGCACTTGCCGAAGCCGGCGGGATGTCGGTCGGCTCGATTGCGCACAGGCTCGCGTTGGAATCGAGCACCATCACGCCGCTGGTGAAGCGCATGGAACAGGCCGGTCTCGTCACCCGCCAACGCAGCCAGACGGACGAGCGCCAAGTGCAGGTCGACCTGACGCCTGCCGGCCGCGCGCTGCTCGTCCAGTGCAACTGCCTCAACGAAACCCTAATCGAACGCTCGGGCATGACGATGGCTGATCTCGATGCCTTGAATCGGCGGATCCAGGCGCTGCGCGAAGCGTTGAGCAGCAAGCCGGACTAGCTGCCCTACAAACACGCCAGGCTTAATCCTTGCCGGCCAGCCAGCGCACGACGTTGCCCATCAGCTTGCCGTAGAGCGGCCAGCCGAGAAAGTCCTGCGACAGCCAGTGCGGGCCGATATCCGTCGCCCAGGCGACAGTGCGGCCGTGGCCAACGCTGCGAGCAGCAAGCAGCGGCCAGTCCGTGCCACGATAATGGCAGGTCGCCAGCAGCTGGGACGAGCCATCGCGCCTGAAATCGAGTTTGTTCATGCCGAGGATCGGCGGCAACGGGCCCGCGACACCGGCAAGGATTGGATGCGACGCCTGAAGGATCGACGGCTGCAGGCCTTGCGGCACTTCCAGCCCGTCCGAGAATGGCAGGCAGCGCACGGGCAGGATGTCCTCGACCGGGGTGTCGTGGAAACGCGCCGTGCCGAACATGCCCTGGAACCCCATATAGCCGCCGGCCAGCATCAGCCCGCCACCGCCTTCGACATAGGCCTTGAGGACGTCGAGGCGGTTGACGCCGATGCGCCCGGCGCGGGCCTCCGGCGTGACCAGCAAGGTCAGCGCGCCGACATCGGAGATCACCACCGCCTGGTATTCGGCCAGCGCGTCGAGGTCATACGGAAATTCGGCCGCGCAGCGATCGCCACCGATCTGCGTCACCGCTATGCCCTCTGCGGCAAGTGCGGCATTGAAGGCCGTCGCGCCGTTTACCCACGTCGCACTCGTCAGCACATCGCCGCCGGCGGCGACCGAGGTCGTCGCCGCGAAGGTCTCGCCTGCCAGCAAGAGTTTCATCGTCGCCCTCACGCTTTTCGACTGACAATTGAACGAGCGGGCGCCGGCTTGAACCGGCGCCCGCCGGGCCTTGGGAGGCTTAGAACTTAAACTCGGCCAGGTTTTCCGGCGTCACGATCTTGGCCGGGCCAAGGATCAGTTCGCCGCTGGCCCCGATCGTGTATTCGCCGAGCCTGCCCGCCGTGAACTTCTCACCTTCCTTGCCGGTGATCTTGCACTGCGCCAGCGCCTGGGCCGCCTGATAGGTCAGGTAGCCGAGATCGGTGACATTCCACCAGATATCCTGGGCAGAGCCATCCTTGATGTATTTCGAAATCAAAGTGGCCGGCGCAAGGCCGGTCAGCTTGACCTTGCCGATCATGCCGGCTTCCTCGAGTGCGCGCGCGGCCGCCGGAAGGCCAATGCCTGCCGGCACGATGATCACCTTGAGATCCGGAAACGCCTGCACCAGCGCCAAGGCCTGCTGCTGGTTGACCTGCTCGCTCTCCTCGCCATAGGCGACCTGCACCAGTTTCATCTTGGCGTATTTCGGCTCTGCCGCCATCTTCGCCTTCATGAAGTCGATCCAGGCGTTCTGGTTGGTCGCCGTCGGCGTCGACGACAGGATGGCGAACTCGCCTTCGCCGCCGCTGAGGTTGAATGCGCTTTCCAGCATCATTTCGGCCAGACTGTCGCCCTTCACCTGGTTCACGAACACCGCGCGCGCATCGGCCGCGACGTCGGAATCGTACGAGATCACCCGGACGCCTTGCTGAACGGCGCGCTTCAGCGCAGGCGCAACCGCATTGGCGTCGTTGCCGGCGATAGCGATGACCCCGACCTTCTGCGACACAAGGCTGTTGATGAATTCGATCTGTGCCTCGGCCGTCGCTTGCGACGGGGCAACCTGGGTGGCGGTGCCGCCAATTTCCTTCGCAGCCTCCTCGGCGCCGCCGAAAGCCACCTTGAAGTAGGGATCGGTGTCGAGCTTGGGCAGGAAGCCGACGGTCACCGGTTCCTTGGCGCATTCCTGGCTGTAGGCCAGCGAGGCCGGCGCAAGCAGAACCGCGGATGCGAGCAGGGCTATTCTAAACGCTTTCATTGTGTCTCCTCCGTCAGAATTCGGGCTTGAAGAAAGGGGCCCGAGATCACCCCTTGGTTTCGCGCAGGACGCGCGATCTTGACAGCCGCTCCTCCAGGGAGCGCCAGTAATTGCCGACCAGCAGCGAGCCGATCAGAAGCAGGCCGATGATCATGCCTTGAGCGTCGCCGCCGATCTGGTTGAGCGCCAGCACATTTCGGATGATGGCGATCAACAGCAGCGCCAGCATGACCCCCGTGAGCCGCCCCTTACCACCGAAGACGCTGACGCCGCCGAGCAGCACGATGGTGATGACATCGAGCTCCATGCCGAGCGCATTGTTGGCGCGGGCGTTGGAGAGGCGCGCGGTATAGACGATGCCGGCGATGGCTGCGACGACACCGGAGACGACGAATAGCCTCAGCACCATCTTGCGCGTGTCGATGCCGGAATAACGCGCCACTTCCGGACTGCCGCCGAGCGCGTAGATGCGCTTGCCGGTCGGCGTCTTCTGCAGCACCACCGCGAAGATCGGCGCCAGCAGCAGGAACGGCACGATGGTCCACGGGATTTGTGTGCCCGGCAGATTGCTGATGCCGAAATCGACGACCGCCGGCGGCAATATGTTGACCGAACCGGTGCCGAGCAGGATGTAGCCAATGCCCCGATAGAGCGCCATGGTGCCGAGCGTCACCACCAGCGACTGCAGCCCCAGCCCTGAAACCAGATAGCCATTGAAGGCGCCGAGCAGGCCGCCGAAGACCAGCGTCAGCGGAATGGCCGCCAGCGTCGGCACGCCGCCCTGGACGAGCAGGCCAAACACCACGGATGTCAGCGCCAGCACCGAGGCGATCGACAGGTCGATCTCGCGGGTGATGATGAGCAGCGTCATCGGCAGGATCAGCAACGCCTTTTCCGAGGCGCTTGCGGCCAATTGCGAGAGGTTGAAGCCGGAGACGAAATTCGGCACGAAGACCGCCGCATAGATAAAGACGGCGAGGCAGGCGGTCGCCAGCAGCAGATCCCAGAAGTCGATCGAGCGGATAAACTTTCTCATCTCGCCCTCGCCTGTCTCGCCTGTTCGGCGCGCCGCACGATGAAGGTGTCGATGCCGATGGCAACCAGGATCACCAGGCCATAGACGCCCTGCAGCCAGAGCGGATCGACGCGCACCAGCGTCAGCCCGTTCTTGATGACCAAGAGCGTGAGCGCGCCAAGGATGATGCCGAGCAGCGTGCCCGAGCCGCCGCGGATGGCGACGCCGCCGACCACCGCAGAGGCGATCACCGTGAGTTCGAAGCCGAGCGCGACGCGGGCATCGATGGTGGCGTAGCGCGAAGCCCACAGGGCGCCGCACAGGCCGCCTAGCAGGCCGGCCATGCCGAAGGCCAGCAGGATGCGCCGGTCGACCGGAATGCCGATCAGCCTTGCGCCGTCCGGGTTGGAACCGGTGGCAAACAGCTCGCGCCCGGTTGCGGTGCGATAGAGCAGCACATAGCCGGCGCACAGGATGACAATAGCGATGATGACGATCAGCGGCACGCCTGCGATCTTCAGCCCGGTCATGTCGAGCCAGGCTTGCGTGACTTCGTCGGCGCTGACCTGGTCGCCCGCCGCCCAGATCGAGTTGAAACCGCGGAAGATCGACATCGAAGCCAGCGTAACGACGATGGCCGGGATCTTTCCCCTGGTAACGACAAGGCCGTTGAGCAGTCCGGCAAAGCCGCCGACGGCGCAGGCGGTGATCAGGCCGATGCCGATGTCCAATCCGGGATAGGCCTGAACCATGCTGGCCGCCATATAGGCGGAGAGGCCGATCACAGCTGCGATCGACAGGTCGATGTTGCGGGTGATCAGCACCAGCATCTGCGCCAGTGCGGCGACAATCAGCAAGGCCGCGTCCATCGACACAGCGGTGAGGTTCGCCGCGCTCACCATGCGCGGGTTGATGATGGTGACCGGAATGGCGACGGCGAGCATCGCCGCAAGCAGGCCGAATTCCCGCCGCTTCAGAAAATCGAACGGTCCTTTTGCCTTTTCCTCCTCGGCGGCGCGTTCTATCTGCGCTGCCTGGCCGGCACGTTCATCGGTCCTGGTCGCCGATTCCAGTACCTTTTCCTGCGTGGCTTGCCCGCGCGAAAACTCAGCAGTCTGGCGGCCTTCGCGCAGCACGATAATGCGGTCGCACATGCCGATCAGCTCGGGCATCTCTGACGAGATCAGCAGGATCGCCATGCCTTGCGCGGCAAGGTCAGCGATCATTGCATGCACTTCCGCCTTGGTACCGACATCGATGCCTTGCGTCGGCTCGTCGAGGATGAGCACGCGCGGCTCGGTGCGCAGCCATTTGGCCAGCACCACCTTCTGCTGGTTGCCGCCGGATAACTCTTTCACCGGCTGCCCGTAGCCGGAAAAGCGCAGCTTCATGCGCTTCAGCCAGTCCGCCACCAGACCGATGGCGCGGTCGGTGCCGTAGAGACCGCGTTGTGCGGCCTTGTCGAGAACAGGTAGCACCGCATTGTCGAGGATGGAGAAATCCATCACCAGGCTCTGGCCCATGCGATCTTCCGACACATAGGCGATGCTCGCATCCATGGCGTCGCGCGCCGAGGCGAACTGCACGGGCTTGCCGTCGATCAGGATTTCGCCGGCGTCGGGCCGGTCGATACCGAACAGCACGCGCGCAATCTCGGTGCGTCCGCTGCCGACCAGGCCGCCAAGCCCCAGCACCTCGCCGGCGTGAAGCTTGAGGTCGATACCGGTAAAGCCGCCGGCGCGCGAAAGTCCCTTCCCCTCCAGCACCAGCGCGCCTGAGGCATGGCGCCGTTCGGGATAGAGGTCGGTGACTTCACGCCCGACCATCATGCTGATGGCGGCAGCACGGCCAAGCTCGGCCTTCGGCTTGACGCCGATCAGGCGCCCGTCGCGCAGCACCGCGATGCGGTCGGCGATGCGGAAGATCTCGTCCATACGGTGGCCGACGAACATCATCGCCACGCCGTGCAGCCTGAGATCGGCAACAACGGAAAACAGCCGCTCGACCTCGCGTTGCGACAATGCGGCCGTGGGTTCGTCCATGATCAGCACGCGGGCATCCAGCGACAGCGCGCGGGCGATCTCGACCAGTTGTTGTTCAGAGGTACGCAGTGTTCCCAGCCGCGTTGCCGCCGGCACATCGAGCCCGACGGTCGCCAGCACCTTGCGGGCGCCGGCCAGCATGGCGGCATTGTCGATGCCGCCAAAGCGGTCGCGCGGCATGTGGCCGAGATAGATGTTCTCCGCCACCGACAGATCGGGAAACAGGCCAGGATGCTGGTGCATGACCGCAATGCCGGCCGCCTGCGCGTCATGCGGCGAATGGAAGACGGCTGATTTGCCGTCAACCTCGACATGACCGCTGGTGGGAGAATGCACACCGGCCAGAAGCTTCACGCAGGTGCTCTTGCCGGCGCCGTTTTCGCCAAGCAGCGCCAGCACCTCGCCGGAGCGCAATTCGAAGGAGGCGTCCTTGAGCGCAATCGTGCCGCCGAAAGCCTTCGTCGCCTGAACCAGGGCAACAGGAACAGCCCGCACCACCGCAGCGTCGGCTTCGCTTTGTGTGCTCGAGTGCAGCACGTCTCCTCCCTGACTAGTTATTTTTTCAATTTGCTATATTAAATAGCGCAAAGGCGCAACGGCAAAATTGACTTCCATGGTTCCGACGCGCACTGTCGCCGCCAACATAGGCACCGCAGGGTGCGCTCGGCCGCAGGTGGTTTGCGGGCTTCGCGCCGGGAACGGGACATTTGGGGAGTGTGCGGGTTTTGTCAGGGAAAGGCAGCAATTCTGTCAAAGTTCGGCACTATAATGAGCGTTTCGTGCTCGACGCCATCCGTCGCCTCAAGGAAGCCTCCAAGTCCGATCTGGCGCGCGCGGCAAGCCTGACGCCGGCGGCCGTCGCTGCCATCGTCGACGGCCTGGAATCTTCCGGATTCGTAAAGCAAGTGGGAAAAAGGTTCGGGCAGCGCGGTTCGCCCTCCACGCTTTACCGGCTGACGCCGGAGCGCATCTACAGCGTCGGCATCAAGATCGGCCGGCGTGCGCTTGAAGCCGTTCTGGTCGACTTCGCCGGTGAAATCCGCGCAAGAGAGTCGCACGAATACCGCTTCCCCGATCCTGATTTGGTGCTGAAGGCCGGCAACATGGCGCTGGCCACCTTCGAAAAGCTGGTGGATGGGCTTGGCGATGCCAGCATCGTCGGCGTCGGCATTGCCTCACCCTATTTCCTCGGCGGCTGGAGCGAGGAACTCGGCTTTCCCGACGATCTCGGCAGCCGCTGGGAGGCGATCGACCTGACGACATGCTTTGCCACGCCGGCGAAGACGCCGGTGTTCGTGGAAAACGACGCCACGTCGGCGGCGCTGGCCGAACTTGTCCAGGGCGCCGGCGCCCGCTTTCGCGATTTCATGCACATCTCGATCGACACTTTTGTCGGCGGCGGCCTGGTGCAAGGCGGCAGGGTCCATACCGGGCCGCATGGCAACAGCGCTGCCCTCGGACCCTTGCCGGTCTCGCCCTCAAGCCTCGATTCGGTGGCGGCGAAGCCTGCGCGCTACCAGAGCCTGCTGCATCGCGCCTCGATCTATGTGCTGGTCAATCACCTGAGGTCGCGCGGCGTGGTGATCAATCGTGTGCGGGAACTCGATCCGTTGCCAGCCGAAGCGCGCGTGCCGCTGTTCGAATGGATCGACGATTGTGCGAGCGCGCTGGTCGAGGCGATCATCGCCATCACCTCCATCATCGACATCGAGGCCATCGTTCTCGACTCGATCCTGCCCAGGCCGATCCATCTCGAACTGCTGGCAAGGGTGCAGACCCAGTTCAACCAGGCCAGCGCAATCGGCATCGTGGCGCCGGAGATCGTGTCGGGGCAATTCGGCCCTGAGGCCTCCTCGATCGGCGCTGCCATGCTTCCGTTCTCGGCGCTGCTGGCGCCCGACAGCGGCGTGCTCATGATCGGCAAGGACCGGACGAAACTGCTGAGCGCTCTGTCCACGCTCGGTGGCGCCAAGGGAAACGGATCAAATCCGCCCACCGACCTGCCGGCCTGAGCGCAATGCGGCGCGCCCAACGCAGGCATCGGCCGCCCTTGCCCGCCATGGCTTGCACGCCTGCCCGCCTTCCGCTATAGAGCCGCCACCCGCGTAGACACCCTTGGAGGCAACGCGGCGGAAGGCTGCCTTCCCTTGTGATCCCGAACAAAGCTCCGCGTATGCGGTTTCTGGCATTCGGACATCCAGGCCTGGCGGCTTTCGACGTTTACGGTCCAGGCACACTGCCACCGCAAACGCTCCATAAAACGCGAAAGGAAATGCCATGAGCCACGATACTTACGAGCTCAAGGCCGAAGCGCGCGAACAGGTCGGTAAGGGGTCCGCCCGTGCAGTTCGCCGCAACGGTAAAGTGCCTGCAGTTATCTACGGCGACAGACAGCCTCCCCTGGCGATTGCGCTGAACTACAAGGACGTCTTCTACAAAATCCATGGCGGCGGGTTTTTGACCACGATCGCCACGATCGATGTCGACGGCAAGAAAATCCAGGTTCTGCCCAAGGATTTCCAGCTCGACCCGGTCAAGGATTTCCCGGTCCATGTCGACTTCCTGCGCATCGGCAAGGACACCGAGGTCAACGTCGACGTGCCCGTCCACTTCATCAATGAAGACAAGTCGCCCGGCATCAAACGCGGCGGCGTGCTCAACATCGTGCGTCACGAAGTCGAGTTCCACTGCCCGGCCAATGCGATCCCGGAATTCATCACCGTCGATCTCACCGGCGCCGACATTGGCGATTCGATCCACATCTCGGCGGTTACCTTGCCGGCCGGCGTCAAGCCGGTGATCTCCGATCGCGATTTCACCATCGCGACCATTGCCGGCTCCTCGGCGATGAAGCCGGAGACGGAAGAGACGGCGGAAGCGGCAGCCCCCGAAGCGGCGGCTCCTGCTGCCGAAGAGAAGTAATTTTCGGGCCCGGAGTTCACGATGCTTGTCTTTGCAGGCCTCGGCAATCCGGGCGCGAAATACGCTGATAACCGGCACAATGTCGGCTTCATGGCGGCGGACGCAATTGCCCGCCGCCATTCGTTTTCGCCCTGGTCGAAGAAGTTCCAGGGCCTGATCGCCGAAGGCACGATTGCCGGCGAAAAGATTCTTCTGATCAAGCCGCAGACCTTCATGAACCTGTCGGGACAGCCGGTCGGCGAAGCCCTGCGCTTCTACAAGCTCGGCCCCGAGGCGCTGACCGTCTTTTACGACGAGATCGACCTGCCGGCCGGCAAATTGCGGGTTAAGGTCGGCGGTGGCGCCGGCGGACACAACGGCATCCGTTCGCTCGACCAGCATGTCGGCAAGAACTTTCGCCGCGTGCGCATCGGCGTCGGCCATCCCGGCGTCCGGGAAATGGTGCAGTCCCATGTGCTCGGCGATTTCGCCAAGGCCGACCGCGAATGGCTGGACGTGCTGCTCGACACCATCGCCGACGATGCCGGGCTGCTGGCCAAGGGCGACGACAGTTCTTTCATGAACCGGGTGACGCTGGCCTTGCGCGACAAGCTAACGCCAACCGGCGACGACGACCGGCCGCCGCCAAAGGCGCCGAAGGCTGAGGGCCCGAAAGCTCAAAGCCACATCCGCCAGGCACGGCCACAGCAGGCGCCGGCCAAGCTGCCGGAAAGCGGCCCGATGGCCGCCATGCTGAAGAAACTGTTCGGCAAGAAGGACTGAGCGTCGACAGGATCGGGACCGCGGGGCTTGACGTTGCTCACTCCTATCGCCCATAGCCCTCATCAAATTTCTAGTTTCCCGATAGGACCGGACACATGGGTTTCAAATGCGGCATCGTTGGCTTGCCCAACGTCGGCAAGTCGACGCTTTTCAACGCGTTGACCAGGACGGCGGCGGCGCAGGCCGCCAACTATCCGTTCTGCACCATCGAACCGAACACCGGCGAGGTGGCGGTGCCTGATCCGCGGCTGCAGAAGATCGCCGCAATCGCCAAGTCTAAGGAGATCATCCCGACCCGCATCTCCTTCGTCGACATCGCCGGCCTGGTGCGCGGCGCCTCCAAGGGCGAAGGGCTGGGCAACCAGTTCCTCGCCAACATCCGTGAGGTCGACGCCATCGTGCATGTGCTGCGCTGTTTCGAGGATGACGACATCACCCATGTCGAGGGCAAAATCGACCCTGTCGCCGACGCCGATACGGTCGAGACCGAGCTGATGCTCGCCGACCTCGACAGCCTCGAGCGCCGCATCGTGCAGATCCGCAAGCGCGCCGGCAGCAAGGACAAGGAAGCAACCACCGTGCTGCCGATGATGGAGGCAGCACTCGAGCTCCTCCAGGCCGGCAAGCCGACCCGCATCCTGCTCAACGGCATTTCAGCGGAAGACCTGCGCATCCTGCAGGGACTGAACCTCTTGACCTCGCACCCCGTGCTCTATGTATGCAACGTCGCCGAAGCCGACGCCGCCACCGGCAACGAGCACACCAAAGCCGTGGAAAAGATGGCGACCGCGCAAGGCGCCGGCACCGTGGTGATCTCGGCCGCGATCGAGGCCGAAGTCGCCCAGCTCTCCGACGAGGAAGAGATGGAGTTCCTGTCCTCGCTCGGCCTCGACGAGCCTGGCCTCAACAAGGTCATCCGCGCCGGCTACGATCTGTTGCATCTCATCACCTATTTCACCGCCGGGCCGAAGGAGACGCGCGCCTGGACGATCCACAAGGGCGACAAGGCCCCGCAGGCGGCCGGCGTCATCCACACCGATTTCGAGCGCGGCTTCATCCGCGCCCAGACCATCGCCTACAACGACTACATCACGCTAGGCGGCGAAGTGGCGGCCAAGGAAGCCGGCAAGGCGCGCGACGAAGGCAAGGAATATGTGGTCCAGGATGGCGATGTCCTGCTGTTCAAGTTCAACACCTGAGACGCCGAGGCTCTCGCGGCTCGCGCGCTGACGGCGGCCGATCACGGCTTCGTCAAGTGGAGGAGCCGGCATGCCGCTTCGCTTGACTGCCCTTGGCACCGGGTCTATGGCCGTTTGCATGCGACTTGGCCGTCCCCGTGGGAACGGCGGCGCGTGCAAGACCCATCGCTATTAAACGAAACCTTGGGCTCAACCAACGGAGACCGGCGATGATCAAGGCCTTCGTCGTCGACAATGATCGCCTGCGCCTCGCCGACGATCTCGTGGCCAATGGCGATCAGGTCGTCTGGGCCGACCTTCTCAACCCGACCAAGGAAGAAGAAACAACGATCGAGACCTGGCTCGGCGTTGCCATCCCGACGCGCGAGGAGATGGAGGAGATCGAGATTTCGAGCCGCCTCTACATCGAGGACGGCGCCTACTTCATGACCGCCACCTTGCCGGCGCAGACCGAAATCGATGATCCCTTGATGTCACCGGTTACCTTTGTGCTTGCCGGCCCGAGACTGGTCACCATCCGCTATCATGAGCCGAAGGCGTTCAAGACCTTCCCCCTGCGCGCCGAGAAGGTGGCGACAGGCTGCACCACCGGCAACACCATCCTGATCGGCCTGCTGGAGGCGATCGTCGATCGCCTAGCCGATATTCTCGAACGCGCCGGCCGTGACATCGAGACGATCTCGCGCGACATCTTCGAGGCGCGGTCGACCAAGGTGAACAAGCGCAATCGCGATTTCCAGGAACTGCTCAAGGCCATAGGCCGCAAGGAAGACATTGCCTCCTCGATCCGCGACAGCCTGATCTCGCTGCAGCGCCTCACCGGCTTCCTTGCCCACGTCGCGACCCAGATCAAGATGAGCAAGGACGTCCGCGCCCGCATCAAGACAGTATCGCGCGACGTGCTGTCGCTCGCCGACCATGCCACCTTCCTGTCGCAGAAGATCTCGTTCCTGCTCGACGCGACGCTCGGCATGATCTCGATCGAGCAGAACGCCATCATCAAGATCTTCTCGGTCGCCGCCGTCATCTTCCTGCCGCCGACGCTGGTGGCTTCGATCTACGGCATGAATTTCGACGTCATCCCGGAGCTGAAATGGGAGCTCGGCTATCCCTTCGCCATCGGCCTGATGATCCTGTCGGCGATCCTGCCGTTCTGGTATTTCCGCCGCCGCGGCTGGTTGTAGGCCCAATAGAATTCGCTTGACCAAACGCCGCCCGGACGGCATCCGGATGCCCGGTGATCGTACAACCGGATTGAGATCATGACCGCAAAAAGCTGGGCCTACGAGGATTTCACCGAGGGCGCATCGATCGACCTCGGCGCCAAGCAGGTGAGTGCGGCCGAAATCATCGAATTCGCCACCGAATTCGACCCGCAGCCGATGCATCTCGACGAAGCCGCCGGCAAGGCCAGCATCCTTGGCGGCTTGGCCGCCTCCGGCTGGCACACCTGCGCGATCTTCATGCGCATGCTGTGCGACGCCTTCCTGCTCGACTCGACCGCGCAAGGCGCGCCCGGCATCGACCAGGTCAAATGGAAGAAGCCGGTGCTGGCCGGCGACACACTGGCCGGCAGCACCAGCGTGCTTGCCAGGCGCCTGTCGAAATCCAGGCCTCAGCTCGGCCTCGTCACCTTGCGCAGCGAACTGTTCAACCAGCGCGGTGAAAGCGTCTTCGAACTTGAGAACACTGTCATGTTCTTGACCCGCGAGGCCGGCGCATGAGCCTCGACGCGTTCTTCCGCATCGGCGATACCATCAACCTCGGTTCGCACACATTCGAAACCGAGGCGATCAAGGCGTTCGCCTGCAAATACGATCCACAGGTCTTTCATGTCGACGAGGAGGCGGCGAAGAAAAGCGTGTTCGGCCGCCTCTGCGCCTCAGGCTGGCACACCGCGGCCACCTGGATGAAGCTCAATCTCAAAAATCCTATGGACGCTTCTCAATGGACCGGACCCGGCCCGGTACCAGAATTCGGCCCCTCCCCCGGCTTCAGGAACCTGAAATGGCCAAAGCCGGTCTATGCCGGCGAAACCGTCACCTTCACCCGCACGGCCGTCTCCCACCGCCCGCTGGCCAATCGCCCCGGCTGGCGGCTGCTCGCGCTGCGCTCGGAAGGATTCGATTCGACGGGCGACAAGGTGCTGGAGTTCGACAGCGCGGTGCTGGTGAAGGCTGGGTAGGGCTAGGGTTTAGGCAGTAGGGATTAGGCAGCAGTGGGTGCTGCGCCTTGCACGGAATGCGGAGCTTCCTCCCTACTCCCTACTCCCTACTCCCTACTCCCTAATGCCCCTCAAACCCGATCAACGTCCGCACCGGCACGCCCAGCGCTTCGAGCTTCGCCCGTCCGCCGAGATCCGGCAGGTCGATGACGAAGCACGCGGCAAGAATATCGGCGCCGATCTGCCTCAGCAGCTTGACCGCCGCCTCCGCCGTGCCGCCGGTCGCGATCAGGTCGTCAACCAGGATCACCTTCTCGCCCGGCGCAACGCCGTCCTTGTGCATCTCCATCTCGTCCAGCCCGTATTCCAGGCTGTAGGCGACGCGTACCGTCTCGTAAGGCAGCTTGCCCTTCTTGCGGATCGGCACGAAACCGGCCGAAAGCTGGTGCGCGACCGCACCGCCGAGGATGAAGCCGCGTGCCTCGATGCCGGCGATCTTGTCGATCTTCTGCCCGGCATAGGGATGCACCAGCTCGTCGATGGCGCGGCGGAAGGCGCGCGCATTGCCGAGCAAAGTGGTGATGTCGCGAAACAGGATGCCGGGCTTGGGGTAGTCCGGAATGGTGCGGATCGCGGCGAGCAGCGTGTCTTCGAGCGAGGATTTCATGGGTCGAGATTACCTGAAACGGAGGTTGTTGCGCGACAATTGTTCGATCGAACTGCAGCCCATCAGCTTCATGCCGCGCTCGATCTCGATCCGCATCTGCTCCAGCGCCCGCTCGACGCCCGGCTGTCCGGCCGCCGCTAGCGGGAACAGGTAATAGCGGCCGACGCCAACAGCCTTGGCGCCGAGCGACAGCGCCTTCAGCACATGGGTGCCGCGCTGCACGCCGCCATCCATGATGACGTCTATTCTGTCGCCGACGGCATCGACGATCTCGGCCAACTGGTCGAACGCCGCCCGCGAGCCGTCCAGCTGCCGGCCGCCATGGTTGGACAGCACAATGCCGCTGCAGCCGATCTCGACGGCGCGCTTGGCATCCTCCACCGACATGACGCCCTTGAGACAGAACGGACCTCCCCACAGTCTGACCATCTCGGCAACATCGTCCCAGGTCATCGACGGATCGAGCATCTCGGTGAAGTAGCGGCTGATCGACATCGTGCCGCCGCCCATGTCGACATGCTCGTCGAGCTGCGGCAGCTTGAACCCCTCATGGGTGAAATAGTTGATTGCCCAGCCCGGCTTCAGCGCGAACTGCAGCATGCCGGCAAGGTTGAGCTTGAAGGGGATGGCAAAGCCGGTGCGCTTGTCGCGCTCGCGGTTGCCTCCGGTGATGCTGTCGACGGTCAGCATCATCACTTCGACTCCAACCGCTTTCGCCCGCTGCATCATCGCCCGGTTGAGGCCGCGATCCCGGTGGAAATAGAACTGGTAGACCTGCGGGCTGCTGGTGATCTTGCGCGCTTCCTCAAGACTGACAGTGCCGAGCGAGGACACGCCGAACATCGTGCCGAATTTGGCCGAAGCCTTGGCCACCGCGCGCTCGCCTTGATGATGGAACAGCCGCTGCAAGGCGGTCGGCGAGCAATAGACGGGCATGGCCAGCTTCTGGCCCATCACCGTCACCGACATGTCGATCTCGCTTACCCCGCGCAGCACGTTGGGAACGAGGTCGCAGCGCTCGAAGCTCTCGGTGTTGCGGCGATAGGTGACCTCGTCGTCGGCCGCGCCATCGATGTAGTTGAAGATTGGCCCAGGCAACCGCTGCTGGGCCATGCGCCGGAAATCGGAAAAGTTGTGACAGTCGCGTAGCCGCATCATCGATCCCAAATGCCCCTTTAGCCCGCGATCCGCCGGGCGCGCGTGCAATACCAATCGCATGGCGCCGTGCCAACGGACTTCTTACTGGACGGCTGCTGCGCCAAGATGCGAACCATGCCCGGTTTGGCAAGCAAAAAGGGCGTCCGAAGACGCCCTTTCCATTTCCGAGGAATAAGATGCGGCTTAGTGCGCCACGCCTTCCCACACCTTGCGCTTGGTCAGATACATCAGCGCCCCGAACAGAAGCAGAAACACCAGCACGCGGAAGCCGGTCTTCTTGCGGTCTTCCATATGCGGCTCGGCCGCCCACATCAGGAACGCCGAGACGTCGCGCGAATACTGGTCGATCGTCTGCGGCGAACCGTCATCGTAGGTCACCTGGCCGTCGGAGAGCGGCTTGGGCATCTTCAGCGACACGCCGGACATGAAGTATGGATTGTAGTGGGTGCCTTCGGGGATCACCATGCCGGCAGGTGGCGTCTCGTCGTAGCCGGTCAGCAGCGAATGGATGTAGTCCGGGCCGCCCTGCGCATATTGCGTGAAGATATCGAAGACGAAGCGCGGGAAGCCGCGCTCGACGCCGCGCGCCTTGGCTAGCAGCGACATATCCGGTGGGGCAGCGCCGCCGTTGGAAGCGGCAGCCGCCTCCTCATTGGCGAACGGCGCCGGGAAATGGTCGGACGGCTTGCCCGGGCGGTCGAACATGTCCCCGGCATCGTTGGGTCCATCATGGATGGTGTACTCGGCCGACAGGGACTTGATCTGCGCTTCCGAATAGCCGAGGTCCTCCAGCGTGCGGAACGCCACCAAATTCATCGAGTGGCAGGCCGAGCAGACTTCCTTGTAGACCTTCAAGCCACGCTGCAGCTGCGCCTTGTCGTAGGTGCCGAACGGACCGGCAAAAGTCCAGTCCATCTCCTTCGGCTCGTGGATCGGGAAATGCGTCGGTGCCGCCGCGTTGTGCGCCTCTTCAGCGGCGATCGCCACACTGCCGACGGCTCCGATGCCAGCGGCAAACACGCCTAGCAGGGCGAGCGAGGTGAGAATCTTTTTCATGCCAAATCCCCTTAGATTCTCACTCAGCCTTTGGTTTCCGGCGCGGCGGTCGCACCGGCCGGATGTCCCCCTCCGGCACCCTTGTTCTTCTCCAGCACCGCCTCGGTGATCGAATTCGGCAGTCTGCGTGGCGTCTCGATCAGGCCAAGCACCGGCAGGATGACGAGGAAGAAGGCGAAGTAGAACAGTGTCGCCGCTTGAGCGTAGCCAACGTAGTTGCCCGAGACCTCACCTATCAGGAGGGTCAACAGACCGCCACCTTCCGCCGGCTGCGAGCCAAGCCAGCCAAGCAGGACAGCGTCGGCGACGAACAGCCAGAAGAACAGCTTGTACCAGGGCCGGTAGACCGCCGAGCGCACCTTGGAGGTGTCGAGCCACGGCACCAGGAACAGCATGACGATGGCGCCGAACATGCACAGCACGCCACCGAGCTTGGAGTTGATCGGCCCGATGTTGAAGGTGATCGCGCGCAGGATCGCGTAGAACGGCAGGAAGTACCATTCCGGCACGATGTGGGCCGGCGTCTTCAGCGGGTTGGCGATCGTGTAATTGTCCGGATGGCCGAGAAAGTTCGGCAGGTAGAAGACGAAATAGGCGAAGAAGAACAGGAACACGATCATGCCGAATGCATCCTTGATGGTCGCATAGGGCGTAAAGGCAACGGTGTCGGTTTTCGATTTCACCTCGATGCCGGTCGGGTTCGACTGGCCGACCACATGCAGCGCCCAGACGTGCAGCACGACGACGCCGGCAATCATGAACGGCAGCAAATAGTGCAGCGCAAAGAAGCGGTTGAGCGTCGGGTTGTCGACGGCGAAACCGCCGAGCAGCAGTTCCTGGATCCAGTTTCCGACCAGCGGAATGGCGCTGAAGAAGCCGGTGATGACGGTGGCGCCCCAGAAGCTCATCTGACCCCAGGGCAGCACATAGCCCATGAAGCCGGTCGCCATCATCAGCAGATAGATGATGCAGCCGAGGATCCACAGCAGCTCGCGCGGCGCCTTGTAGGAGCCGTAATAAAGCCCGCGGAAGATGTGGATGTAGACGGCGACGAAGAAGAACGAGGCGCCGTTGGAATGCATGTAGCGCAACAGCCAACCGGAATTGACGTCGCGCATGATCTTCTCGACCGAATTGAAGGCGAGATTGGTGTCGGCGGTATAGTGCATGGCGAGCACGATACCGGTCAGGATCTGCGCCACCAGCATGATCGTGAGGATGCCGCCGAAGGTCCACGCATAGTTGAGGTTGCGCGGCACCGGATAAGCGATGAAGCTGTCATAGATCATGCGCGGCAGCGGCATGCGGGCGTCGAACCAGCGTTCGATACCGGTCTTGGGCGTATAGGTCGAGTGTCCCTCGCTCATCGAAATATCCCCTGCCTCAACCGATAAGGATTTTGGTATCGGAAATGAACTTGAATACCGGCACGGCCATGTTTTCCGGCGCCGGGCCTTTACGGATGCGGCCGGCGGTATCGTACACCGAACCGTGGCACGGGCAGAACCAGCCGCCGAAATCGCCTTCCTGGCCAAGCGGAATGCAGCCCAGATGCGTGCAAACCTGCACCATCACCATCCAGGCTTCCTTGCCGGGCGTGGTGCGGTTGGCGTCGGTCGCCGGCGCATCGGCGGGCAGATTGGCGTTGCGGGCAATAGGATCCTTGAGGTCGGCAAGGTTCACGGCCTCGCCGTCCTTCATCTCCTGCTCGGTGCGGTTGCGCACCACGACCGGCTTGCCGCGCCATTTGACGATCAGCGACATGCCAGGCGTCAGCGAGGCGACGTCGACCTCGACCGAGGCCAGCGCCAGCGTCGAGGCATCGGGGCGCATCTGGTCGATGAAGGGCCAGGCAACGGCGCCTGCGCCAACCACTGCGGCCATGCCGGTGGCGACGTAGAGAAAATCACGACGGTTGGGATCCTGGGTGTCGGTTGCGCTCACGGGTGCCTGATCCTTTCGCCTCTTCCGAGCCGGCGGCCGAGCTTTGTCCCCGCTCCATCGCGCCGGCCCGACAGCGCATGGCGAACAAGCTAGCGAATTCCTCCGGCATTTGGATTTCGGTTTATGCGTGAAGCCCGTTTTTGTCCAGCGGGCTGAGGCCACAAGGGCAGATTGTCGCGGGCGTTCCGCACGAAGAGAAATTTGACGAGCTTGGCCGAATGTAGCAATATGTCTACATCTTCCGGATGGAGGTGTTGATATGAATATCTCGACGAAGACGATAACCATCATGTCGAGCCGTGAATTCAACCAGGACACGGCGCATGCCAAACGGGCAGCCAAGAACGGGCCGGTCATCATTACCGACCGCGGCAAGCCCTCCCATGTGCTGATGTCGATGGAGGAATATCAGCGTTTAGAGAAGAAGCCGAGAAGCCTCGCGGACGCGATTGCCGATGATCGCCCCGAAGCAGATTTCGACTGGGAACCACCTCGCCTGGAAGGACCGTTTTTCAAGATTCCCGAACTCGACTGATGTTCATTCTTGACACCAATGTCGTTTCGAATCTGCGTCGTCGGGACAAGGCCGATCGCAACGTTTTGGCCTGGTCAGAGACCCACGACATCGCCAGCTTTTTCATGTCGGTCATTTCGATCCTGGAACTCGAAATCGGAACATTGCTCTTGTCGAGGAAGGATACTCGCCAGGCCACCACGTACCGTGAGTGGTTGGATCAGACACTCATTCCACAGTTTGACGACCGGATATTGAGCATAGACACGGCTGTTGTCGTGCGTTGCGCAAACCTCCACGTTCCCGATCCAAAGCCGGAGCGCCACGCCCTCATAGCCGCTACCGCGCTCGTCAAAAACTTGACAGTCGTGACTCGCAACACCAAGGATTTTGAAGGCACCGGCGTGAAGCTTTTCAACCCTTGGATACCGACGAAGGGTTAGAGGCTATGGCACACATCATCGACCGCGAGACCTGGACCAGGACGCCCGGCCGCTGGCAGGGCGAACTGCAATGCGGCGCCTACGGCTCCAACTCCTGCCTGATTTTCAACTATCAGGAAGAGATTGGCGGCGGCCCGCGCCTGCACACGCATCCCTATTGTGAGATATTCATCATCCGGCAAGGCACCGGCCTGTTCACGATCGGCGACCAGCAGATCGAGGCCACGGCCGGCCAGATCCTGATCGTGCCGCCCGATACGCCGCACAAATTCACCAATCTTGGCCCAGGCCCGTTCGAAACGACCGACATCCACGAAAACGGCAGCTTCATCACCGAATGGCTGGAATGAATTTTGCCGGCTGATGACCTCTAGCTTGCACCGAGCCTGACCAGCACGGCCCTTGGGATATCGTATTCGCGGATGACCGACTCATGCCGGCGCAGGCCGCAGAGTTCACGCTGGATGAAATAGGCGTGCACCGCTGCGGCAGCCTCCTTGAGCAGCCGCGGTCGCTGCTCCTCGTCGTCGTTGTTCTGACGGAGCTTGGCCAGCGTTTCCTCGACCCGTTGGCCGGCACGGCCGAGCGCTGCGGCCTTTTCAGCCAGTATCTCATGGCCGAGGGCGTCGAACGCGGCTTCGGCAGCCGAGGCGCCTAGGGATGGCGGATGCAGTGACATCTCAGCCTCCTTTTCTGTCTTGAGAGAGCATCATGCGGTGCGTGACGAATTCTTCGCTCACCACCGGCTGGAAACCAAGCCGTTCATAGAACCCAAAGGCTTCTTGTGGCGCGCGGGTATTCAGCACGGCAAAATGCTGACGTGCCCTGTCAATGACGGTCTCGACCAGCATGCGGCCAATGCCGCTGCGGCGATGACGCGCGCTGACGAACAGGTGCCTGACCCGGCCGTGGTCCCTGCCTTCGAAATAAGGATCGATGTTCAACCCGCACACACCAGCGAGTTCTCGGCCATGCCATGCGCCAAACAGCGCCTCGCCTCGTTTCAGGAACTTGTCGCGGCCGCCCGCCCAGCCATCCGCCAGCCGCACCAGCATCCAGTAGCCCTCCAGCCGGCTCTCCTCCTTCAGCGCGTCGAAGGCCGGCGCGGTTGGCCGCAGCCGCTTGAGGACGTAGCCGACATCAGGCGACCCTGCCATGCCCTACTCCGCCGGCCGTGTCTCTTCCAGCACGCTTTCCTCGTGGTAGAGGAAGCCGCCGGACTGCCGCTTCCACAGCCGCGCATAGAGCCCGTCGAGCGCCACCAGCTCGTCATGCGTGCCCTGTTCGACGATGCGGCCTCCGTCCAGCACCACAAGACGGTCGAGCGCGGCGATGGTCGACAGCCGGTGCGCTATGGCGATGACCGTCTTGTTCTCCATCAGCCTGGCCAGATTCTCCTGGATCGCCGCCTCGATGTCGGAATCGAGCGCCGAGGTCGCCTCGTCGAGGATCAGGATCGGCGCATCCTTGAGGAAGACGCGGGCGATCGCGACGCGCTGGCGCTGGCCGCCCGACAGTTTCACGCCGCGCTCGCCGACAAAAGCCTCGTAGCCGGTACGGTCCCGGTTATCGCGCAGGCCCAATATGAACTCGTGCGCCTCGGCCTTCTTCGCCGCCGCGATCACCTCGGCGTCAGTTGCATCCGGCATGCCGAGCTTGATGTTGTCGCGTAGCGAGCGGTGGAACAGCGCCGTCTCCTGGCTGACCACGCCGATATTGGCGCGCAGCGAGTTCTGCGTCACCTCGGCGACGTCTTGCCCGTCGATCAGGATTTTGCCGCTCTCGAGGTCGTAGAGGCGCAAGATGAGGTTGGCGAGCGTCGTCTTGCCCGCGCCCGACGGCCCGACCAGCCCGACCTTCTCGCCAGGCTTGACCACAAGGTCGATGCCATTCAGCACGCCAAAACCCTTGCCGTAGTGGAACTCGACATTCTTCACCTCGATGCGGCCGCCGGCGACGACAAGCTCTTTCGCATCCGGCGCATCGACAAGGCCAAGCGGCTGCGAGATCAGCGCCTTGGAGTTTTCCAGGACGCCGAGATTTCGCAATATGCCGTTGAGCTGCATCATCACGCGCCCGAGCAGCATGTTGAGCCGCAAGACCAGCGACAGCGTGAACGCGACGGCGCCGACGGTGATCGACCCTTCGACCCAGAGATAGACGGCAAAGCAGCCAATCGCGGTGATCATGATGCCCGACAGCGTCGTCAGCGCCATGCGCACGCCGGTCAGCCGGCGGGTGAAGGGCCGTAGTGCATCGAGATAGATGTCGAAGCCGTTCTTGATGTAGCGGTCGTCGCCGTCGGCCGAGAATAGCTTCAGCGTCTGCACGTTGGAATAGGAATCGATGATGCGCCCATTGATCATCGAGCCCGCTTCAGCCGTGGCCTCGGCATGCCTGCGGATCGAGGGCAGATAGAGCTTGGCCAGCCAGGCGAAAGCGAGAATCCAGATCACCACCAGCACGGCCAGGCGCAGATCCAGCCCGGCGACCAGCGCCAAGGTCGTCACCGTATAGATGAGCATGAACCAGATGACCTCGATGAAGCTCTCCATCAGGTCGCCGGTCGCCTGCCCCGCCTGCCAGACTTTTGTCGCGATACGGCCGGCGAAATCGTTCTGGAAGAAAGTGTAGGACTGGCGCGATACGTGCCGGTGCGCCTGCCAGCGCACCAGATTGTAGAAGCCCGGCGTAATCGTCTGTTCGTTGACCAGCGCCGACAGGCCGACGACGACGGTGCGGATGACCAGCACCACTGCGATCATGAAAACAAGCTCAGGCCCGGCGGCGGTCCACAGCGCGTGCCAGCTGCGCTCGCCAGGAAGCTGGTCGAGAATATCGACCAGCCGCCCGACGAAGTAGAAAAGCCCGGCCTCGATCAGCGGCGCGATGCCGCCGATGACAAGCATGGCGAAGAAGGCGAACTTCGCCTGGCCGACATAGTGCCAGAGGAAGCCGCCGACGCTTGACTGCGGCCGAAGGTCCGCCGGCTCCCTGAACGGATAGACCCAGTTCTCGAACCAGCGATAGACGGCTGTCATCATGCTGACGTCATCACTCTGCGGCTTCACCCTTCACGCCGATGTCGTTGGCAACAGCGTCATTGGCGGCATCGACCGGACCGTCGTCGAGCAGGAACCCGCCCGACTGGCGCTGCCAGAGCTGCGCGTAGAGCCCGCCGCTGGCGACGAGTTCCTCGTGCGACCCCTCCTCGATGACACGGCCCTTGTCGAGGACGACGAGCCTGTCCATCGCCGCGATGGTCGACAGCCGGTGCGCAATGGCGATGACGGTCTTGCCTTGCATGAGCTTGTAGAGATTCTCCTGGATGGCGGCCTCGGCTTCGGAATCCAGCGCCGACGTCGCTTCGTCAAGGATAAGTATCGGTGCGTCCTTCAACATAACGCGAGCAATGGCGATGCGTTGCCGCTGGCCGCCGGACAATTTGACGCCGCGGTCGCCGACATGAGCGTCGAGCCCTTTACGTCCGGTGTGATCCGAAAGCCTGCCGATAAACTCCAGCGCCTCGGCCCGCCCGGCTGCCTCGACAACCATTTCCTCCGTCGCATCGGGCCGCCCGTAAGGATATTGTCGCGCACAGAACGATGCAGCAGCGAAGTGTCCTGCGTCACCATGCCGATCTGCGCGCGCAGCGAATCCTGCGTCACCGAAGCGATCTCCTGGCCGTCGATCAGGATCCGGCCGTTCTCGAGGTCGTAGAACCGCAACAGGAGATTGACCAGCGTCGACTTGCCCGCGCCCGAGCGCCCGACAATGCCGACTTTCTCGCCGGGCTTCACCGTCAGCGACAGGTTCTCGATGACGCCCTTCTGCTTGCCATAGTGGAAACGAATGTCGTCGAAGCGGATCTCGCCCTTGGTGACGGCAATGTCCTTCGCCCCCGGCCGGTCTTCGACCAGGCGCGGCAGCGAGATCGAGGCGATACCGTCTTGCACCGTGCCGATGTTCTCGAACAGGCTCGACATTTCCCACATGATCCACTGCGACATGCCCCACATACGGAGCACGAGGCCGATGACCACGGCGACGGCGCCGATCGTCACCGCCTGGCCGAGCCACAGCCACAGCGCCGTCGCCGTCACCGAAAACAGGAGCAGCGCGTTGAGGATATAGAGCAGGCCGTAAAGCACCGTCACCAGCCGCATCGACCGGTAGACCGTGTCGAGGAAGCCTGCCATGCCTTCTTTGGCGAACGTTGCTTCGCGCCGTGCATGGGAAAACAACTTGACCGTCTGGATGTTGGTGTAGCTGTCAACGACGCGGCCGGTCATAGTCGAGCGCGCATTGGCCTGCGCCTCCCCGACCTTGCCCAGCTTCGGGATGATATAGCGCAACAACCCGATATAGCCGAGCAGCCAGACGCCGAGAGGTGCCGCCAGCCGCAAGTCGGCCGAGCCGACGATGAACAGCATGCCGAGGAAATAGACGATTACGTAATTGAGCACCTCGATCACCTTGATGACGCATTCGCGCACGGCGAGTGCCGTCTGCATCAGCTTGGTGGCGATGCGGCCGGCGAATTCGTCCTGGTAGAAGCTCATCGACTGCTTCAAGAGATAACGATGCACCTGCCATCGGATGCGCATGGGGTAGTTGCCCATCAGCGTCTGCTGGTTGAGCAAAGAATGCAGCCATACTGTACCTGGCAGCGCGAACAGCACGACGAAGGCCATGCCGGCGAGCTTCCAGCTCTCGGTCTGCAGGAAGGTTTCGCGGTTCTGCCCGGACAGCCAGTCGACGATGTGGCCCATGAAGCCGAACATCCACACTTCCGCGATGGCAATCGCCGTCACCAGCACCGCGTCGAGGATGATGTATGGCCAGGCGCCGCGGGTATAATGCACGCAGAAGGCAACCAGCGTCTTCGGCGGCTCGACCGGTTCCGCTGCGGGGAACGGATCGAGCCTTCTTTCAAACCAGCTAAACATAGTGATGCTCACAACACTTTTGTCCGCTCATGCGGCGCGGGAAAAATCCCCGGGGCGCTCCGCGTCCCCAGACCGTACGTCGGCGGGGACCGACGGCCCGGAATCACCCGGGCCATCGGTCCTGCTTCGCGCAATATAGGGATTTGCGGGCTTTTCACCGACAGAAGCCTTCGACTGAGCTGACGGCACGCCGCCGCCAGTCCGGTTTTTCGCGCCCGGCCGGATCAGCCGGATGATCCGGCGCACCAGCGACGGCCGGCTGTGGTCGGGAACCGCACGCGAGAAATCGACATCCGGCAACATGCCGCGATGCGGACGCCGGCGCGTCTCGGCATGAACCGCCGACGAATAGGTCTCGCCGACTAGCAACGCCCAGGTCGCCGTCTTGCGTTCGTGCAGGCTTCTTGAACCAGGTATCTTATAGGGATCGAACATCGGTCCGTCCTCCGTGTGAAAATAGACATAAAAAGGCGAAGCAATGTCGTGCGCCGGCCTTCGGCCGGAGGCACGGATTGCATCCGTCGGGACACGAGGATAGGCCTCGGTCGCGACATGCTCAGCTGGGGCGCTTGGCCCCTTTGACCGTTTGAAAAACATCGCAGGATTCCTTCGAGAGCCGAAAATTGGGTTCGGCGGGAATCGGTGCGATCAGATCTAAGAGATCAGGTAAATCGTCGTACCGAAACCGCCAGCAGGCAGGTAAGCCCACGGGAGGGGCGCTGGATGTGCATGGTCATCATGAAATACCCCTCCATCGGTTCGGGTTGACAATGCGTGCGGTATAATCGACTTCGCAGAAAATGGCCACCCGCAGGTCCAGCAATTTCCAAAACCAGCCACCCGCTGTGGCCGATCTGCCACTTATTAGAAAGACGCGGAAATGAACCACCGTCTCCGCATCGCCCTCTACCAGCCTGACATCGCCGGCAACACCGGAACTATCCTGCGCTTCGCCGCCTGCCTCGGCCTTGGAGTCGACATCATCGAACCAGCCGGGTTTCCGCTCTCCGACAAAGCGCTCAAGCGTGCCGGGATGGACTACCTCGAAACGGCTGCCCTGACCCGCCATGTCGACTGGAACGCCTTCGAGGATTGGCGCAAGGGCCAAGCCTGCCGGCTGGTGCTGCTCACCACCAAAGCCGCGACCCCCTATACGGGCTTCAGCTTCGCCCAAGGCGACATCCTGCTGTTCGGCCGCGAATCCGCCGGCGTGCCGGATCCTGTCCATCAGGCGGCGGATGCGCGGCTGACGATCCCGATGCAGCCGGGCACGCGCAGCATCAACGTCGCGCTGTCCGTCGCCATGGTCGCCGGTGAAGCCATCCGGCAGCTCGGCTAGAACCTTCAACGCGTTGTCGTCATCGCCAACGGCCCTTGCGTCTTGCATCATTCTCACCCAGGCGCACATCGCCTTCTCCTCAATTGCCCTATCGACATTTCCTGGCTACAAGCTCAACTTAAGTTGAGGTCAAGCGGAAAATCGAGATGGCTCCGGTAAAGGAATTGACGGTCGGCCAGTTGGCCATGCGCAGCGGCGTGGCGGTGTCGGCGCTGCATTTCTACGAGGCGCGCGGGCTGATCCGCAGCCACCGCACGTCGGGCAACCAGCGGCGCTATGGCCGCGACGTGCTGCGGCGGGTGGCGATCATCCGGATCGCCCAGGAGGTCGGCATCTCGCTGGCCGAGATCGGCGCCGCACTTGAATCGCTGCCAGAAGGCCGTACCCCGACGCGCGAGGACTGGAAGCTGTTGTCGACCGGCTGGCGCGACGACCTCGATCGCAAGATCACTCAGCTAAAGAAGCTGCGCGACGGCCTTACCGACTGCATCGGCTGCGGCTGCATGTCGATCGACAAATGCCCGCTGCGAAACAGGGAAGATCGCTTGAGTGCGCAAGGGCCGGGCGCAAGGCGACTGCTTGTGGAATCCTAATCCGCCGCGGGCAGCCGCCGTATGGTGAATTCGATTACGTCGCCCGGCCGCTCGAACCAGCTTTCGATCTCGGTCCAGTAGGCCTGCTTGGGAAAACGCTCGAACCATTCCTTGGCCTTGAGCCGCGCATCGGGGCGCGGCAAGACAAAGGTCTCCCGCAAAAACCCGTCACGCGGCATGCGCTCGCGCTCGGCGCGTGAACGATCGAGCCTTTTCTTCAGGCCATGCAGCGGCGGTCTTGCCGGCGTGCGCATGAAAGAACTCCTGGGCCGGACCAGATGACACTTGACCCTTGCCCCTAAGAGATTAGGGATCGCGCCCGGAAAAGGCTAGTGCTCCGATTCCAACATTCGCCTTCCTAATCCCCAGTCGCCGTTGCGAACGTTGGAATCACAAGGACCACTAGCAAGTTTATGTTTCTGGTGGAGTTTTCGAATTTGACATTTGCGCCGTGCCCTGCGCCACGCTGTGTGCAAATGTCAAATTCACTCCACTAGGTCCTTTGTCGGCTGCGACCGGAGACAGCATTTTGGAACGACCAGAAATACCGGCAGGCCTGCCAGCCGACATCGAACAGAAGAAAATGAAGGCCAGGCTCTGGTTCGAGACGCTGCGGGAGCGCATCTGCACCACCTTCGAGCAGATCGAGCAGGACTTGACCGGTCCGCTGGCCGAATGGTCGCCCGGCCGCTTCGAAAAGACGCCGTGGGAACGAGACCATGGCAAGGGCGGCGGCGGCGCCATGTCGATGATGCGCGGCCGCGTCTTCGAGAAGGTCGGCGTCCATACTTCGACCGTCTATGGCGAATTCTCGCCCGAATTCAGGAAGCAGATGCCCGGCGCCGAGGAAGACCCGAGCTTCTGGGCATCAGGCATTTCGTTGATCGCGCATCCCTGGAACCCCAACGTGCCGGCCGTGCACATGAACACCCGCATGGTCGTGACGTCGCGCCACTGGTTCGGCGGCGGCGCTGATCTGACACCGGTGCTTGATCGCCATCGCACCGAAGACGACCCCGATACCATCGCCTTCCACCGCGCCATGCAGTTCGCCTGCGAGAAGAATGCCGCGGTCGCCGACCACCCGAAGTTCAAGGCCTGGTGCGACGAGTATTTCTATCTGCCGCACCGCCACGAGCCGCGCGGCGTCGGCGGCATCTTTTTCGACTGGCTGCATTCGGGCGAGGACAAAGGCGGCTGGAATGCCGATTTGAACTTCGTCCAGGATGTCGGGCGTTCTTTCCTTGTCGTCTACGGCCACCTGGTTCGCGCCCATTTCAACGAGAACTGGACCGACGACGACCGCGACGAGCAGCTCATTCGCCGCGGCCGTTACGTAGAATTCAACTTGCTTCACGATCGCGGCACCATTTTCGGCCTGAAGACCGGGGGCAATGTCGCCTCGATCCTGTCCAGCCTGCCGCCGGAGGTCAGGTGGCCGTAAACTATCGGTGAGCGCAACGTGAGCCGCATTGACGTCCCATTCGCCGAATCTGGGCGGCCAATGTGGCATCGCCATTATCTTTTTCGTCTAATAGGCAATTGAAATAAAAAGACTATTTGTCGTTTCGGGCCGGGAAGCGCCGGCGGTTCAGTCCCGAACCGCGACACGACGCTACCGGACGGCCCTGAACAAGGCGGAGCATTTTCCAAACGGATGCCCGCATTTCCAGGAGTATTACATGCGAAAGCTCATTGTTTCGGCAGCCGCCGCTGCCCTTCTCGCTTCCGGTTCGGTCGCCTTTGCCGCGGTCAAGCACACCACCGGTACGGTCAAGACCTATGATGGCACGGCCATGAGCCTTGTTCTGGACGATGGATCCACCTTCACGCTGCCCCAGACCTTCAAGGATCCAGGCTTGAAGGCCGGCGAAAAGGTCCGCGTTTCCTGGGACATGAGCGGCAAGAACAAGGTTGCCGAGTCCGTCAAGATCGTGAAGTGATGGGGACAAGACCGAACGGTCTCGCCTTGGCTTAGCCTGACAAGAGGGGGCGGAGCAGCGCTGCTCCGCCTTTTTCGCACCCACGGCAACTAAAATGGTCGAACCGTGTTATGCTAGCTCCCCCGTGCGCGCCCCCGAAACCGACTGCTGTGACAGGGCGCGGAACAGGAGATGGCGGAGCTTCGTGTGCCCATGAGAGGCACATGCTCCAAGGAGGAAAAGGAGAAAATCCCATGAAGGAATTCCATTGCGGCTCGCTGGTTCCCGGCTGTGAGTGGCACACGCGTGCCGGTGAGGAAGCCGAGGTCATGCGCCGCGCCGTCGACCATATGCGCGAGACACATGGCGAAACGGTCATTCGCGAGACGATGATCGAGGCGATCCGCTCGCGCATCGAGAAAGTTCGCGACGCGGCCTGAGCAGTCCTATCTGGCCTTCAGGGCTTCCGCGGCGCGCTCCAGCAGCGCGTCGCGATCGAGCGCAAAGCCGGACCCGATCCATTCCTTTTCCAGGTTTTTCAGGATCGCACCGAGTATTGGCCCCGGCGACGCGCCAAGCGCCGTCAGATCGCCGCCCTTGACTGGGAACACCGGTTTTTCCCATTTCAGCGCAAAAGCGAGCAGGCGCGAAAACCCGCCGGCCTGAACCAGCGCGTCATTGTCCTCGAGAGCCCGCGCTCGCGCCGACGCCAGCGACAGCCGCAGCCGATCGAGAAAACCCTGGCGCTCGCCGGAATAGAGTTTCTTGGCCAGTTCCGCTTCGCTTGTCTTGGGCTCGACGGCAGCCGTCAGGGCCCAGTGGCGCAGGCGCTCCGCCTCAGTGGTCGAAAGTTTCAGCCGCTCGGCCAGTGTCTTCATCCTCTCCGCATCGGGCGGCACGATCGCCTCCAGCCTGAGCAGCGGGTCCGGCGCCCAGCCCAGATCCTTTTCTGTCTTGGTCAGCCCATGAATGGCATCGATGCCCCATTTCTCGCTTTCCGGCAGGGCGCTGGTGAGCACGCCGGCCTGGCGCATCCACAGCAAGGCGCGCGACGGATCTGGGGCCGATAACAACTTCTTCAGCTCGGACCAGATGCGTTCGGCCGAGAGATGGGCGAGACCGTCCTTGAGCCGGGCGCAGGCCTTCAATCCCTCGGCATCGGGCCGACCCTCGCCATACCAGGCGAAAAAGCGGAAGAAACGCAGGATGCGCAGATAGTCTTCGCCGATCCGCTGCTCGGCATCGCCAATGAAGCGCAGCCTTCGTGCCTCGATATCGCCGACGCCGCCGACCAGGTCCACGACCGTCCCGTCAGCCTCCGCATAGAGCGCGTTGATGGTGAAATCGCGCCGTTCGGCGTCGGCCTTCCAGTCGCGGCCGAACGACACTTTGGCGCGGCGGCCATCGGTCTCGATGTCGGCGCGCAGCGTGGTGACCTCATAGGGCGCGCCGCCGGCAATCACCGTGATCGTGCCGTGCTCGATGCCGGTCGGCACCGCCTTGAAGCCCGCCGCCTCGGCGCGGCGAACGGTTTCCTCGGGCAGGCAAGTGGTAGCAACGTCGATATCGGCGACCAGCTGCCCAATCAGCGCATTGCGCACCGCGCCGCCCGCGATGCGGGCTTCCTCGCCGCCCTGCGCCAGCACGGCAAGCAGCCGCTGCAGATGCTTTTCACCCAGCCAGTCGGCTCTGCCCGCCAGCGATATCGGATCACTCAAGCATAGAGCCTTTCATAGAGCGTGCGGATGATGCCGGCGGTGACGCCCCAGATGCGCTGGCCGCCATAGGGCATATCGTAGAAGAACCATTCCAGGTCGTTCCACATGCGGCTGTCCCTGGTGTGGTTGGCCGGATCCATCAGGAACGAAAGCGGCACTTCGAAGGCGGCGTCGACCTCGTCGGAATTGAGCGACAGCGTAAAACCGGGCTCGACGATCGCCAGCACCGGCGCGATGCGATAGCCGCTGCCGGCGACATAATCGGGCATGCGGCCGATGATCTCGATGCGGTCCTGGCCGAGCCCGATCTCCTCGAAGGTTTCGCGCAAGGCCGCTGCTTCCGGGGTCGCATCGGTGGGATCAATGGTGCCGCCGGGAAAAGCCACCTGCCCCGAATGGCTGCGCAGTTTTTCCGCCCGCTTGGTCAAAAGCACGGTCGCATCGCGTCCATGATCGACGACCGGGATCAGCACCGCGGCGTCGCGCAGCGCTTTGAGCTGCGTCAACCGTGGATGGCCGGGGTTGAAGCGATGATCGCCATAATCGTCGCCGGCATGGGCTTCAGCTTGCGCCGCGACCCGCGCGCGAAAATCCGCTGTGGAAAACGGCGGCGGCCTCACCTGATCCATCATGCGCTCAGCCGCTTCAGTTTTTCCGCCGGCATGATCGGATAGATTTCGCCTTTCGAGCGCACGGCAAACATCGTCTTGCCGCCGATATCGATCTCCTCGCCATGCTCGACCAGTTCGTACATCACCGGCCGCGCCACCAGCGCTTCCAGCCGCCCGCGCACCAGCACATAGGGTTTTAGCCCGCCGGTCTCGTTCTCGTCGACGAAGCGCAGCGGATGGCCAGGCCCGGCCTCGACGACATCGCCGACATTGGTGCGGAAAGTGATGGTCTGCTCGGCGCCGGCGCCGGAAACATCCATTTCAACCGCGATGAAAGGCGCGTCCACGACGCGGATGCCGACCCGTTCGACCGGCGTCACCAGATAGGTCCTGCCATCCTCGTCCTTGCGCAGCACGCTGGAAAACAGCTGCACCAGCGGCATGCGGCCGATCGGCGTACCGAGATAGAACCACGTTCCGTCCTGTTTGATCTCCATGTCGAGATCGCCGCAGAAGTCGGGATTCCAGCGCTCCACCGGCGCCGCGCCCTTGCCGGCGCGAGCCGCACGCGAGATCAACGCTTCGAGACCGCGCGCCTCGGTTGCGGCAGCAAGGCTGTGTTCGCGATGTTCGGAGCGTTCCGTCATGGTCACGAAATAGTCACTGTTGTTCCGCTTGTCAGCCTAAGTCTGTGATTTAAATTCATTCGTAGGCGCCAGGCGAAGCCGAATCGCGGCATTCTAAGGCACTACAGTGCAAGCCGGCACTTCCAGCACAAGGATCGATGCGGCATGAGCGTAATGGTCAAGGAAAGCCCAATCAGCGAAAAGGACATGATCGCCCAGGCCGAGACGGCGCTGGCCGATATTTCCAGGGTGCGCGACGGCGTCGGCCGCGTCATTTTCGGCCAGGAAGTGGTGGTCGAGCGCACGCTGGTGGCGCTGCTTGCCGGCGGCCATGCGCTGCTGGTCGGCGTGCCCGGCCTTGCCAAGACCAAGCTGGTCGAAACGCTCGGTGTCGTGCTCGGCCTCGATTCGCGCCGCATCCAGTTCACACCCGACCTGATGCCGTCGGACATTCTCGGCTCAGAGGTGATGGAACAGGACGAGGCCGGCAAGCGCTCCTTCCGCTTCATCTCCGGCCCGATCTTCGCGCAATTGCTGATGGCCGACGAGATCAACCGCGCCTCGCCGCGCACCCAGTCGGCGCTGCTGCAGGCGATGCAGGAATATCACGTCACCATCGCCGGCATTCGCCACGACCTGCCCGCGCCCTTCCATGTACTGGCGACGCAAAACCCGCTGGAGCAGGAAGGCACCTATCCCCTGCCCGAAGCGCAGCTCGACCGCTTCCTGATGCAGGTCGACATCCTTTATCCCGAAATCGAGGCCGAGCGGCGCATTCTGCTGGAGACCACCGGCATCGAGGACGCCAAGGCGCAAAACGTGCTGCAGCCGGCGCGGCTGAAGGAAATCCAGACGCTGATCCGCCGTATGCCGGTGCCCGAAAGCGTCGTCGACGCCATCCTCAAACTGGTGCGTTCGGCGCGTCCCGGCCAGGGCAATGCCGAGACCGACAAGCATGTCGCCTGGGGTCCCGGCCCGCGCGCCAGCCAGGCGCTGACGCTGTGCGCCCGTGCGCGCGCGCTTTATGACGGGCGGCTGGCGCCGTCGGTCGACGATATCCGCGCGCTGGCCGAACCAGTGCTGCAGCACCGCATGGCGCTGACCTTTGCCGCGCGCGCCGAGGGCACGACCGTGCGTGACGTGGTGGCGAAACTGGCCAAAGGAATCTGATGGCGCGTATCGGCGAAGTCCAGGCACCGGCAGCGACGCGCGACGCGCTCGCCAGGGGCCGGTTGCGGGCTTCGCTGGTGCCCGACCTGCTGGTCGAGGCGCGCCGTATCGTCAATACGGTAATTGCCGGCTGGCATGGCCGCCGCAAGCGCGGCATCGGCGAGAATTTCTGGCAGTTCCGCCCCTATGTCGAAGGCGATTCCTCGCGCATCGACTGGCGCCGTTCGGCCCGGGACGACCACACCTATGTGCGCGACCGCGAATGGGAAGCAGCCCACACGGTGTGGCTTTGGGCCGACCCCTCGCCCTCCATGCTCTACAAATCGACTGGCGCCAGCGTTTCCAAGGAATCGCGCGCGCTGGTGCTGGCGCTGGCCATGGCCGAACTTTTGTCGCGGAGCGGCGAGCGCATCGCATGGCCCGGCCTGACAGATCCGTTCACCGCCCGCAACGGCGCCGAGCGCATCGCAGCGCAATTGATGCACGCCGCGGACCTGCCAGCAAAGCCTGACCTGTCCGCCATCCGCCGCTTCTGCGACATCGTCGTCGTGAGCGATTTCCTCGACCCGGTCGAGGAGACCATGGAATGGCTCGATGTGCTGGCGCGGCATGGCGTGCGTGCGCATCTGATCGAGGTTGCCGATCCGGCGGAGGAGACCTTTCCCTATGCCGGCCGCACCGAATTCACCGATCCCGAGACCGGCGACAAGTTGACCGCCGGCCGCGCCGAAATGCTCGGCGACGAATACCGCCTGCTCTACACCGCCCGCCGCCAGGAGCTGGCCAGCTGGTGCAAGCGCCTCGGCTGGAGCTACACCGTCAACCACACCGATCGCCTCGCTTCCGAGGCGCTGGTGCGCATCCACATGGCGATGACCGCCGATGGCGCATTCGTGGGAAGGGCCGGCGCATGAGCTGGCTGCCGCTCTCCTTTGGCGCTCCCATCGTGTTGTGGGGCCTGCTGGCGCTGCCGGTGATCTGGTGGCTGCTCAGGCTCACGCCGCCCAAGCCGCAGTCCGAAATCTTTCCGCCGCTGAAGATCCTCGCTCGCGTGCTGAAGCGCGAGGAAACGCCGCAGCAGAGCCCGTGGTGGCTGACGCTGCTGCGGCTGCTGATGGCAGCCCTTGTCGTCGCCGCTTTGGCCGAACCCGTCTTCAATCCGCGCGAAAAATTGCCGGCCGAGGGCGCCGCCCTGGCGCTGGTCATCGACAATGACTGGGCGAGTGCCGCCGACTGGGGCAAGCGCGTCGCCACCGCCCAGCGGCTGATCGCCGATGCCGGTTCGAACGGCGTACCGGTCGTCATCGCCTTCACCGCCGAAAAGCCGAACGCCGAGATCGGCCCCTTCGATGCGGCGGCTGCCCTCGACCGGCTGCGCGCCGCCAAGCCGAGGCCGATCCCGACCGACCGACCCGCTGTCTATGCCCGCGTCGCCGGCGTGCTGGAAGCCTTGCCCGGCGCCAGCGTTGCCGTTCTCGCCGACGGTCTTGCGGCAAAGGGCGACGAGGCCGCCTTCAACACACTGCTGTCGAAAAACGCCGCCCGTGTCGTCTGGGCCAATTCCGACCGGCTGGCGCTGACTGGGCTCACTGGCGCCGAAAATCAGGTCGACGGCTTCGCCCTGACCGCCATCCGCGCGCCCGGCGATCCGGCGCCGGCACAAGTCACCGCCGGCGCCTTCGACGATAAGGGCCGCCGCATCGCCGACGCGACGCTGACCTTCGCGCCGGGTGAGACTACTGCCACCGGCACGATGGCGGTGCCGTTCGAACTGCGCAACGACTTCGCCTCGATCGCGCTCGACGGCGAACGCCAGGCAGGTGCGGTGCGCGTGCTCGACGAAAGCTCCAAGCGCCGCCGCGTCGGACTTTTATCGCAGGCCGAGGCCGACCAGGCGCAGCCGCTTCTGTCGCCGCTCTATTACATCAGGCGCGCGCTGCAGCCTTTCGCCGATCTGGTCGAACCGTCGAGCGTCGATCTCGCCGACGCCATCCCGCAGCTTCTCGACCAGAAGCCGGCGATGATCGTCATGGCCGATATCGGTACCATTCCGCCGCAGGTCCATCAGCGGCTGGTCGACTGGGTCGACAATGGCGGCACGCTGGTGCGCTTCGCCGGTTCGCGGCTGGCCGCCGCCGGCAATGACGACGACCTTCTGCCGGTCAGGCTGCGCACCGGCGAGCGCTCGCTTGGCGGCGCGCTGTCATGGACGACGCCGCAAGCGGTGACCGAATTCCCGAAGAACGGCCCGTTCGCCGACCTCGCACCGCCGGCCGAGGTCACGGTGAGCCGGCAGGTGTTGGCCGAACCGACGCCGGACATCGTCGAGCGCACCTGGGCAACCCTTGCCGATGGCACCCCGCTGGTGACCGGGTTGAAGAAGGGCAAGGGCACGCTGGTGCTGTTCCATATCACCCCGGAAGCGACATGGTCGACGCTGCCGATCTCCGGCAGCTTCGTCGAGATGCTGCGGCGCATCGTGCAGCTGTCGCGCAACCAGGGTGCGGCGGTTGCCAACGCCGAAGCCGCTGCTACGTCGCTGGCGCCTTATCGCATGATAGCCGCCGACGGCACTTTGGTGCCGCCGACGCCGGACGCACGACCGCTGGTCCCTGGCGCCGGCTCGCTGCCGGTGACGTTCGAGAACCCGCCCGGCCTCTATGGCTCGGAAACCGGCGTTTTCGCCCACAATCTGCTCGACCCGGCCACCGCCTTCGCGCCGCTGGTGCGCCCGCAATTCACAGTGCCGGTGACCAATATCCAGTACGCTTTCGATGAATCGCGCGACCTCAAGGGATCGCTGGTCACAGCGGCACTTGTGCTTATGCTGCTCGACACGCTGGCGGTGTTCTGGATGGGCGGGCTGATGTCGCGCCGACCGCGCCGCGCCCGATCGGCCGCGGCAACGACGGCTGTGCTGCTGCTTGGCCTCGGCATGCTGTTTGGCCATGCCGACCTCGCCCGCGCCGACGACGCCAAGCCCGGCGATGCCGCCGCTATCGAGGACATTGCCAAGACCCGCATCGCCTATGTGCTGACCGGTGTGCCCGGTGACGATTCGATCAGCCGCGCAGGGCTCGAAGGCTTGACCCGCTTCCTGATCGAGAAGACCGCGCTCGAGCCGGGCGCGCCGGCGGGCGTCGATATCTCGAAGGACGAGCTTTCCTTCTATCCGCTGATCTACTGGCCGATCGATCCCTCCGCGCCGATGCCGAGTCAAGCCGCGATCGCCCGCATCGACGCCTATATGCAGCAGGGCGGCACGGTGCTGTTCGACACGCGCGACCAGTTCGCCAACGGCATCGGTGCGGATTCGGCGAGCCCGGCGACGGAACGGTTGCGCGACATTCTCGGCAATCTCAACGTGCCGCCGCTGGAGCCGGTGCCCGCCGACCATGTGCTGACCAAATCCTTCTTCATCCTGCCCGAATTTCCCGGCCGCTTCTCCGGCAGCCCGCTCTGGGTGGAAGCCTCGCTCGAGGCCAGCAATGCCGAGAATCGGCCGGTACGCGTCGGCGACGGCGTCTCGCCGATCCTGATCACCGCCAATGATTTTGCCGGCGCCTGGGCCGTCGACGAGAATGGTGACCCGCTTTTGCCGACCGTGCCATCGGATCCGATGCAGCGCATCTATGCGCTGCGCGCCGGCGTCAACATCATGATGTACATGCTGACCGGCAACTACAAATCCGACCAGGTGCACGTGCCGATCCTGCTCGAACGGCTGGGGCAGTAAGCCTATGAACTGGTCGATTTCCTTCGAACCGCTGCTGTCCTGGCCCTTGCTGGCTTTGGTGCTCGCACCGCTGCTGGTGCTGGCGGCTGTCGGCTTGTGGTTTCGCCAGCGCGGCGCGATCTTCCGCTTCGCGGCGCTGATTGCGCTGGGCGCAGCACTCCTCAATCCGGTCTTCCTCGATGAGGAGCGCGAGGCGCTGAAGAGCGTCGTTGCCGTCATCGTCGACCGCAGCCAGAGCCAGGATATCGGCGACCGGACCAAACAGACCGACGAAGCGCTTGCCGGTTTGCAGCAGCGCCTTGGCCGCTTCAAGCAGTTCGACGTCCGCGTCGTCGAGGCCGGCAAGTCGGAAGCCGCCGACGAGCGCACCGAGACCAAGCTTTTTGCAGCGCTTGAAGGCGCTTTCCGCGACGTGCCGCCCTCGCGCATCGGTGGCGCCATCATGATCACCGATGGCGAGGTGCATGACGCACCGGCCGCCCCCGACTTCAATGCGCCGCTGCACGCGCTGATCACCGGCAACGAGCACGAGAAGGACCGCCGCATCCGCTTCGAGAACGCGCCACGCTTCGGCCTCGTCGGCAAGCCGCTCGACATGACCTACCGCGTCATCGCCACCGACGGCGAAACCGGCCCGGTCGATGTCCGCGTCTCGGTCAATGGAGAGCAGGTCGCGGTCGAAGAAGCGACCATCGGCCAGGCGATGCCGTTGCAGGTGACCATCCCCGGCGCCGGCCGCAACATCGTCGAACTCTCTATTGACCGCGAGCCGGGCGAACTGACCGACGCCAACAACCGCGCCATCGCGCTGATCGACGGCATCCGCGAGAACTTGCGCGTGCTTTTGGTTTCCGGCGAACCGCATGCCGGCGAGCGCACGTGGCGCAATCTGCTGAAATCCGACGCCTCGGTCGATCTCGTCCATTTCACCATTCTGCGGCCGCCGGAAAAGCAGGACGGCACGCCGATCAACGAACTGTCGCTGATCGCCTTCCCGACCCGCGAGTTGTTCGTCGAGAAGATCAAGGATTTCGATCTCATCATCTTCGACCGCTACCAGCACCGCGACGTGCTGCCGATCCTCTATTACGACTACATCTCCGAATACGTCGAAAAGGGCGGCGCGCTGCTGATCGCCGCCGGGCCGGAATATGCCGGCGACTCCTCGATCGCCCGCACCCCGCTAATGTCGTCGCTGCCGGCAATGCCGACCGGCGAAGTGATCGACAAGGCCTTCTATCCGCGCCTCACCGATCTCGGCCAGCGCCATCCGGTGACGCGCGGCCTCGACGGCTCGGCGACCGAGCCGCCGCGCTGGAGCCGCTGGTTCCGCACCATCGGCGTGCAGAACCCCGAAGGCGAAGTGGTGATGAAGGGCGCCGACAACCGCCCGCTGCTTCTGCTCGATCATAAGGGCGAAGGCCGCGTCGGCATGCTTCTGTCCGATCAGGGCTGGCTATGGGCGCGCGGCTTCGAGGGTGGCGGGCCGCATGTCCAGCTTTACCGCCGCATCGCCCACTGGCTGATGAAGGAACCTGAACTCGAGGAAGAGCGGCTGACCGCCGACGGCCGCGGCATGATGCTGGAAATCCGCCGCCAGACGATGAGCGACGATCCCGGCCCGGCGCAGGTGATCACCCCTTCGGGCAAGGCGCTGATCATCAAGCTGGAGAAGTCCGAACCCGGCGTTTTCCTGGGCAGCATCGAGACCAAGGAGATCGGCCTCTACCAGATCGGCAATGGTGACCTGACCGCACTCGCCCATGTCGGCCCGGTCAACGCGCCGGAATTCTCCGACGTCGTCTCTACCGAGGACCGGTTGAAGGCTCCGACTGAGGCCACCGGCGGCAGCGTGCGCCGGCTGGCGGCCTCCTCCACCCTTGGCCAGCTCACCGGCAGCGTCACCCTGCCCTCCATCGTCCCGGTCCGCGCCTCCGGTGCGGCCTCGGGCGCAGACTGGATCGGCCTGCGCAGCACCGACGACAGCGTGCTCAAAGCCGTCTCGCGCGTACCCCTGTTCGGCGGCTTCCTCGGCCTTTGCCTGCTGCTGCTGGCCATGGGCGCGATGTGGTACAGAGAGGGAAGGTAAGGATCCCTTCTCCCCGTCACTATACGGGGAGAAAGACGCTCAACCTACTCCTCCGGCTCCGTCGTAAACAGCAGCGGGTACCCCTTGGCCTTGGCCGCGTCGACGGCCCGTGTCGCCTTGGTCTCGGCGACATCCCTGGTGAAGACGGCAACGACGCAAACGCCGAGCCGGTGCGCGGTGATCATCACCCGGTTAGCCTGGTCTTCGCTGAGCTTGAACTCGCCCTTCAGCACCGTCACCACGAATTCGCGCGGCGTAAAATCGTCATTGATGAGGATGACCTTGTAGAGCTTCGGCCGCTCGGTCCGCGGCTTGGTCTTGGTGCGGGGTTTGGAACTGATTTCAGGCATCGGGAACCGGTATCGCGCGAGGGGTCGCTCTCACTTTGTCATGGGGGAAAGCCGTCGTCCATTTTGATCGGCGCGCCAAACCGGCTTCCCGGAAGTGCTGCCGTTCACAAATTTAGGAAGTGTATGCTGCGGTTCAACGGCCCTGGCGATTGGCGACGCGACGAGCCTGGAATTGCCGTGCGCTGGATGCCGCATCCGGCCTTGATCCGGCCGCCTTGTATTCGACCCAGGCGACCGCGAGCCAGCCGAAGAAGCAGGCCAGCGCCGCGCCGGTGATCACGGTAAGCAGCAGGCTTTGCCATGGTGTGATGTATTGCCAGCTGCTGGAGATTGCCGGTGCAAACAGCGACGGCTCTGTGCGCCCGCTCACCGGATCGGGCACCGGGCTGGCGGTGAACTGGATCAGCACCCTGACCATTGCCGAGGCCACAAGGCCGCCGATGGCCATCGAGCGCAGAATGGATGAAAGCCGCTTCTTCATGCGGGCTATCCTACCGGACCGGCATTGCAAACGGGTTAAAGTCCTGGGTGGCCGGCACCCATCAACGGGTAATCATGCACTCACACGACAAGGCCGCTCCAGCCGGGGGGGTGCTGGAGCGGCCTTGTTACAGACAAGCCTGTTGGCTGTCTGGATCAGGCCTTCGGGGCGTCCGTCTTGACGACCTTCTTCGCCTTCTTGTGCTTCTTGACGGGCTTCTTGGCGACGACCTTCTTCACCGGGGGCTTGGCGGTCGTGGTCGCCGGAGCGGTGGTCGTGGAAGCAGCCGGAGCAGCGGTCGTGGTGGCAGCGGCATTGCCCAGAGCCGGCATTGCGAAAGCGAGAGCGACGGCGAGACCGGTGGCGGAGAGGATGGACTTTTTCATGGCTTCATTTCCTTCTTTGTGCGGGTCGAGTTTCGAGTGTCACTGAACCGGGTCGATCGGTGTCACTCCAAGCAGCTTCAAAGCGTTCGCGAGCATCCGGATACCCTGTGCCTGTTTCTTGTTGGCGCAGAACCGGTTTCCCTTTCTTTGCAGTGCTTTCGCCGCGGTGACCTGCGTTGCCGCGGCATGGGTTTCAAGGGCTTCGTCTACCTGGCGATTGAGATCGATGCAGCGCTCGCTCCTTGTGATCGGCGTCACCTTTGCGGTTGTGGCTCCGACCGCGGCTGTGACGAGCGGAATGCTGAGCAGCGCACCCATCAAGCTGATCGTGAACCTGTGCATTGGTGATGTCCGTTACTCCGGAGACTTCGCGTCGCAGCCGATGTCCTGACCGCCACGGCACCCTTTATGCCCTTGATTTTTTTCGGGAGTTTTTCCGGACTATAGAATTTTGTTTCTGAATTGTTTCTGGCAAATCGGCTTTGCGGGCGATCATCGCCGCTGGCCAACATGTGGCCAGAATTCTATCGTGTGGGTGACGCCACAGAAGCAGACTCAGAAGGCAGCCGCCGACCGGCCGCCAGCAATGACAGGATCGCCGTGAAATCCGATGCGCACATACTGATCGTCGACGACGACAAGGGCATTCGCGACCTGCTTCAGGAATTCTTCCAGAAGCGCGGCCTGCGCACCACGGTTGCCGCCGACGGCGTCGAGATGGAAGACATACTGCGCCGCACGCAGGTAGACCTGATCGTGCTTGATGTGATGCTGCCAGGAAAGAGCGGGCTGGAGCTCTGCCGCGACCTGCGCGCCAGCTACTCGACGCCGATCATCATGCTGACGGCGGTGACCGAGACCACCGACCGCGTCGTCGGCCTGGAAATGGGCGCCGACGATTATGTGCCCAAACCCTTCGATCCGCGCGAGCTGCTGGCCCGCATCCGCGCCGTTTTGAGGCGCAATGGTGCTGCTGAGCCGAAGCGCGCCACCACCAAGCAGATCTATCATTTCGCCGGCTGGACGATGGACTGCTCGCGCCGCCGGCTGATGGCGCCGGGCGACGTCAGGGTCGAGCTGACGATGGCGGAGTTCAACCTGTTGCAGACCTTCGTCAAAAGCGCGCAGCGAGTGCTCACCCGTGACCAGCTCATCGAGCTTTCCGGCGGCGACAGCGACTATTCCTTCGATCGCAGCATCGACATCCTGGTCAGCCGCCTCAGGCGCAAGATGGAAGACGACCCCAAGACGCCGAAACTGATCCTGACCGTGCGCAGCGGCGGCTACCAGTTCCTGCCCGAGACCACCTCCGAATGAGACGTTTCTTGCCGCAAACCCTGCCGGTCTGGGTTTTGCTCATCGTCATTGCCGGCCTGCTGATCAGCCAGGTCGCTACGCTCTATATCGTCTCGCGCGATCGCGCCGTCGCCAATGACGAGGTCGATCTCTACCGACTTAACGACCGCGCCTATTCGCTGGTGCAGCTGATGCATGACGACACGCCGGAGCAGCGCAAGCTGACGGCCTCCGGTCTGTTCAACGCCACCTATGCGCTCACCGTTTCGGACACGCCCGCGGTCACCTCGTCGATCGCCGGCGACGACGAACTGGCCGAACTCGAGGACATTCTGGTCGGGCGGCTGTCGAAATTCGGCATCACCGACGCCCGCGTCCGGCGCGATCCGGCAACCCAGGCAGCCAACGCGCCTGGCGGTGTGGCCGTGACCAAGGATGTCGGCGCGGTGGAGCGCGACCTGTTATCGCTGGCGGCCAGCTTCGCCCAGAGCGACAAGCTGACGGCATCTGTCCGCTTCGCCGACGGCCAATGGCTGAATTTCACCGAGCCCAACACGCCGGTCGGACCGATATTGAGCTTCGACAGCCTGCCGCTCTATTCGCTGATCGCGGCCCTGGTGGTGATCATGTCGATCTGGTCGCTGCGCCGGCTGACGGCGCCCTATCGGATGATGGAAACGGCGGTCAACCGGATCGGCACGGATCTGAAGAGCCCGCCGATCGCCGAGACCGGCAGCCGCGAAATCCGCGCCGCGGCCAAAGCCGTCAACGCCATGCAGGTCCGGCTGCGCGACTATGTCGAGGACCGCGAACATCTGGCCGCCGCGCTCGCCCACGATCTGCGCACGCCGCTGACCCGCATGCGGCTGCGCCTCGAACTGTTGCGCAGATCGACGGCGCGCGAGGCGCTCGCCCACGACCTCGCCGACATCGAGAGCATCGCCAGCTCCGTCATCGACTTCGCCACCTTCGAAGTCACCGAGGAGAAGAGCGAGCGGATCGATTTCTGGTCGCTGGTGGAATCGATCGCCGACAGTTTCGAGGACGTCACGTTCGACCATGACGGCGCCAGGCCGCGTGGCATGATCTGCATCGCGCGACCGGTGGCGCTGAAGCGCTGCGTCAACAATCTGGTCCAGAATGCCGTGACCTACGGCAAGAAAGCCCATGTCAGCCTGCGGCAGTCGGACGGCACGGTCACGCTGGTCATCCGCGACGAGGGGCCGGGCATACCGCAGGCGCAGCTCGACCAGGTGTTCGGTTCCTTCGTGCGGCTGGAGCAATCGCGCAACCGCCAGACCGGCGGTCTCGGCCTCGGCCTGACCATTGCCCGCAACATTGCGCGTGCCGCCGGCGGCGATGTCAACCTGTCCAACCGTCCCCGCGGCGGCCTGCTGACGGAGCTCAGCCTGCCGCTGGCGGCATGAGGCAGCAGACTAGCGTCTCGATGGGCACCGGGGGTGGATCAGCCAACCCAACCTTGCAATAGTGCAGCCGCTCGAACAGGAGGAGATCGCCGCATGTTTTACGCCATCCTGGCCTATCACGTCGAACAGACCATCCAGTCCCTGACGCCGCAGCAGGATGCGGCGCTGATGCACGACCTGCTCGAAGTCAACGCCAGGCTGACCCGCGAAGGCAAGCTCGGGCCGGCGGCAAGACTGGGCGCGACCGCCGACGCCGTGACGCTGCGCGGTCCGGGCGAAGGCATCGTCATCGACGGGCCGTTTGCCGAGACCAAGGAACAATTGCTGGGTCTTTATGTCCTCGACTGCGCCACGCAGGAGGCGGCGATTGCGGCTGCGCGCGACTTGCGCCGCGTGAATCCCTCGGCAGTCTACGAAATCCGGCCGATCACATTTTACCTTCCCGGCGTGACGTTTCCCGCTACGGAGGGCGATTTAAAGGAGGCCGCCAGCGGCTGAGAACTACCCCATGGCCGGTCAGGCAGAAGCGATCTCGTTGACCAGGCGGACCGTTTCGGCGACGAGAAGGTCGAGATCCTCGCGCCGGGTCCGGTGGTTGTTGATCGCCACCCTGAGGCAATGCCGGCCTTGCACCGTGGTATCGGAAATGGCGGCGGTTCCGTCTTCCTGCAGCCTCAGCATGATCTCGGTGTTGAGCGCTTTCGCGCGCTCGCCATCGAGACCATCCGCGCGATAGCGGAAGCAGACGATGTTGATGCTGGTCGGCGCCGTCAGTTCGAGCGCTGGTTCGGCCGCGATCAGCCCTGAGAGATACTGCCCCTGCGCAATGTTCTGGTCGATCAGGCGGCCGAATTTTTCGACGCCGTGTTCTCGCAACGCCATCCACACTTTGAGTGCCTTGAAGCCACGTGTCGTCTGCAGGCCATAGTCGTGCAGCCATTGGCCGGAGGCCAACCCGCGCGGTGTCGATTCCAGATATTCCGGCGTCACCGCGAAGGTCTTGCGATGCGCCGAGGCATCCCTGACCAACGCGCAGCCTGCCTCGAACGGCGCATGCAGCCATTTGTGCGGATCGAGCGCGATGGAATCGGCCCATTCGATGCCGGCGACGCGATGTGCATTCTCAGGCGCGATCGCGATCAGCGCGCCGATGCAGCCGTCGACATGGAACCAGAGGTCCTCCTCATGCGCCAGCTTGGCCAGCGCCTGCAGATCGTCGATGGCGCCGGTGTTGACAGTGCCGGCGTTGCCGATGATGCAGGCCGGCTTGAACCCGGCCGCGCGATCTTCCGATATCGCAGTCCTCAAACCTTCAATGTCGATGCGCAGGCCGGCGTCGCTGGCAATGCGGCGCAGCGCCTTGTTGCCGAGACCGAGCGCTTCCATCCCCTTGCGGTGACAGGAATGGACCTGGTCCGAGCCATAGAAACGCAAAGGCTTTTCGATTGCTCCAACGCCGTGCTCGCGCACGTCGATGCCGGCCTTGGTGTTGCGCGCCACGGTGAGCCCGATGATGTTGGCCATCGAGCCGCCGCTGACCAGCGTACCGCTGGCCGAAGCCGGCATGCCCATCATCTGCTTGCACCAGTCGACCACCTGGCCGTCCATCAGGGCGGCGGCATGGTTGCCGCCGCCGAGATTGGAGCCCTGGATTGCCGCCAGGAAATCGCCGATCGCGCCGGTAAAATTGCTCGACCCCATATACCAGGACCAGAAGCGCGGATGGATGTTGCCCATCGGATAGGGCATCACCTTGTCCACGACATCGCCATAGATGTCGGCAAGCGGGGTCGGCGATTGCGGCAGCGAGGCGGTGAAGAAATCCCTCACATCTCCAGGCATCTCCTGCCACACCGGCCGTTGCCTGACATCGCGCAGGTAAGCGACGGCATCGTCAACGATCCGATGCGACAGGCTTTGCACATCGGCCCAGTCCGAGGGGTCAAGCGTTTCCTCGGCACTGGTAGCCGAGTGTCCAGGCATCGCGTCCATGCAATTTGCTCCCGCGTCATCATGCCGGGAACTGGCAACCGGGCGTCGAGCGCGAGAGAGCAAGCTCTTCCGCATTCATCTCGGCCTCGATGCCGTCGAACAAAGGCGTGGTCATGTAGCGTTCACCGGTATCGGGAAGCATGCACAGGATCACCGATCCGGCCGGTGCCGTGCCGGCGATCTGGCGCGCCACGGCAAAAGCCGAACCGCCGGAAATGCCGGTGAAGATGCCTTCCTGCTGCGCCAGCGCCTTGGCCCATTTCATGCCCTCCGGCCCGGCGATCGGCATCACCTCGTCATAGAAGTTGCCATCGATGGCCTCCTGCAGGACGTGCGGGATGAAATCCGGCGTCCAGCCCTGGATCGGGTGCGGTTCGAAGGACGGATGGCTGGCGGCCGGCGCTCCGCCGGCGCCACGCATCTGCGGCTTGCCGCTGCCGACAAGCTGCGCGTTGGCCGGTTCGGTGAGCACGATCCGGGTCTCAGGCCGCTCGCGGCGCAGCACCCGCGCCACGCCGGCGACGGTGCCGCCGGTGCCGTAGCCGGTGACGAAATAGTCGAGCCGCGAGCCGGCGAAATCGTTGACGATCTCGCGTCCCGTGGTTGCTTCATGGATGTCGGCGTTGGCCTTGGTCTCGAACTGGCGGGCCAGGAACCAGCCATTGGCTTCGGCCAGTTCCACCGCCTTCTTGTACATGCCGAAGCCTTTCTCGGCGCGCGGCGTCAGCACCACCTTGGCGCCCAGCATCCGCATCAGCTTGCGGCGCTCGACCGAGAAACTGTCGGCCATCGTCACCACCAGCTTGTAGCCCTTCTGCGCACAGACCATGGCAAGACCGATGCCCGTGTTGCCGCTGGTCGCCTCGACGATGGTCTGTCCCGGCTTGAGCGCGCCGGTGCGTTCACCTTCCTCGATGATGTTGAGCGCCAGCCGGTCCTTCACCGACGCAGCCGGATTGAAGAACTCGGCCTTGACGTAGATGGTGGCGTGCGCCGGTCCGAGATTATTGACGCGGATGACTGGCGTGTCGCCGATGGTGTCGAGAATGCTGTCGAACAGGCGGCCGCGGCCGGCCGTGGTTCTGATTTTCTGCTGATGCAACATGGTAGACTCCTGGTTCTTGCTCACGGGCCGGTTACACACCGGCGGTTTGGGCGGCGAGATTTCGACACCTTGCCGCACTACAGGTCCTTGACGTGCGGCAGTGTGGTAAACACCACATTCGGCGCACAAATTTTGCGAGCCGGGTGCACTTTGTCGTGCTCGGTGGTAAAGCAGGGGCCGGCAGGTCAGCGTGGGAGCAGGCGTGGTATCTGGCGTGGAATCGAGCCTGGCGAGCAGCCATCAAGGTGTTGTCGTGCGCCTGTTTGGGCCGCCGACAATTGCGCGCGACGGCGTCCCGGTGGTCTTGCCGGCATCGCGCAAGCTGCGCGCGCTGCTGGCCTATCTGGCGCTGGCGCCCCATCCGGTCGGACGTGGCAAGCTCTGCGAGTTGCTGTGGGATGTTCCAAATGATCCCAGGGGTGAGCTGCGCTGGTGCCTGAGCAAGCTGCGGGCCGCGCTCGACGAACCGGGCCGCTGCAGAATCGAAACATCGGGCGATACGATCGCGCTCGATCTCGACGGCATCTCAGTCGACGTGCTGGATGTCGCGGCGGCGGCTGCCGCAGGCATCGAAACGCTTGAGCCGATGCGACTGCAGTCGCTCTCCGGCCTGTTCGTCGGCGACTTCCTCGAAGGGCTGGAGATCGACCGCAGCCCTCTCTTCAACAGCTGGCTGACCGCGCAGCGCCGCCGTCTCGGTTCCTGCCACGCGGCTATACTGGAACATTTGGTCAAGACGCTGCCGGCCGATTCCGAAGCCGTCTCCGCCCATCTCGAAAAATGGCTGGAACTGACCCCGTTCGACAGCAGCGCCCATGTCGCACTCCTGGTGAGGCTGGCGCGGCGCGGCCAGTTCGGCGCCTGCGAAGACCATCTTGCCGCTGCGGCGCAGTTGTTCCAGTCGGAAGAGCTGGATTTCGGCCCGGTGCGCGAGGCATGGCTGTCCATCCGCAGCGAACGGCCCTGCGCGATTTTGCCGGCACAACCGGCAGCTCCGCCCGGGCCGAACCAGGCGTCAGTCATGCTTGCCGGTTTAGAAGCCGCGACGCCGCACAAGGCTTCGCTGGCCGTGATGCCATTTGCCGAAGACGCCGGTAGCGGCGTTCGTGGCGGGCTGGCCGATGGCTTGACCCACGACATCATTACCCGCCTCGCCAAGCTCAGGGACTTCTTTGTCATCGCCCGGGGCTCGGTCTTTGCCCTGGCGGAAAGGAACATCGCGCCGGAAGATGCCGGCCGAAGGCTGAATGTCGACTATGTCGCCACCGGCACGGTGCGCAGCGCGACGGGTCGCCTGATCGTCACTGTCGAGCTTGCCGAGGTTCGCACGGCCAGGATCGTCTGGGCCGAGACCTTCGAGCGCAAGGCCGAGGACATCTTCATTGTCCTCGACGATATCGGCAACAGCATCGTGGCCTCTATCTCATCCGAGATAGAGATGGTCGAGCGCAACCGCGCCATGCTGAAGGCGCCCAATTCGCTCAATGCCTGGGAGGCCTACCATCGAGGACTCTGGCATATGTATCGCTTCACCCGCAGCGAAAACGAGCAGGCCAGGCATTTCTTCGGCATCGCACTGCAGCAGGATCCGACCTTTACCCGCGCCTATGCCGGCCTGTCCTTCACCCATTGGCAGAGCGCCTTCCAGCGCTGGGGCGACCGCGACCAGGACAGCGCGCTTGCCTTTGAGGCGGCCGGCCAGAGCGTTTTGGTCGACGATCATAATCCCGCCGCGCACTGGGCGATGGGCCGGGCGCTGTGGCTGCGCGGCGAGGGTGATGCGTCCGTGCTAGAACTGCAAAGAGCCGTCGACCTCAGCCCGAACTTCGCGCTTGGCCACTATGCGCTGTCGTTCGTGCATTCGCAGTCGGGCGACCCGCAAGCGGCGATCGGGTCGTCGGATCATTCGCGCCATCTGTCGCCGTTCGACCCGATGCTGTTCGGCATGCTGGGCGCACGCGCCATGGCGCATGTCCGCCTCGGCCAGTTCGACGAGGCAGCCGAATGGGCGCTGAAAGCGGCTGCCCGCCCCAACGCCCATGTCATCATCCTGTCGATCGCCGCTCACTGCCTGGCGCTGGCGGGGCGACTGGACGAGGCGAAAACTTTCGCCGCCGCCATCCGCAAGACGCTTCCGGGCTACCGTGCGGACGACTTCATCCACACCTTCCGCTTCGACGGGGATGCCACAGCCCTGTTCAAGCTCGGCGCCACGCGCATCGGTCTGGCTTAGAGCATGATCCCAAAAAGTGGGTACCGGTTTTTGGAAAAGATCATGCTCCAACAAAGGGTTAGATCATGATGAGATTTCAACCAAATCTCATCATGATCTAGCGCCGCAACACCGCGCTCAGCACGTCGCGTATGCCGATCGCGCCGACAAAGCGCGACTGATCGTCGAACAGGGCCACGGGCGCCGTCTGCGAGCGGTGCATGGCCAGCATCACCGTCTTCAGCGAGGTCCCGGGATTGGCCCAGAACACTTGCGCCGTCTCCTCCGGCTGCGCCTCGACATCGGCGCATGAAACCCATACCGCCGGTTTGCCGTCGCGTTCCGCCGCCGCCACCAGCCCGTGCTCGTCGATCTTAAAGCGCGTCGTCTTGCGCCGGTCGAGCCACACCCAGCCATTATCGCCGTGCTCGAGGTCGCGGCTGTCGCGCATGACGTTCCAGGCGGTCAGCACCGACAACGGATTCACATTGGCGATGAAGTCGCGGACATAGTCATTGGCGGGCTTGAGCACGATGTCTTCCGGCGCCCCGGTCTGCACGATGCGACCGCCCTCCATGATGGTGATGTGGGTGCCGATCTTCAGCGCCTCTTCCAGATCATGGCTGACGAAGATGATGGTCTTCTTCAGCTCCGCCTGCAGCTGCAGCAATTCGTCCTGCAGCTTGGTGCGGATCAGCGGATCGAGCGCAGAGAACGGCTCGTCCATCAGCAGGATCGGCGCCTCGGTGGCGAAGGCACGGGCCAGGCCGACGCGCTGCTGCATGCCGCCGGACAGCTCATGCGCGTATTTCTTCGACCACTGGTCGAGATTGACCAGTTTCAGCTGGCGTTGCACGCGCTCCTTGCGCTCTTGCTCCGGCACGCCGGCGAGTTCGAGGCCGAGGCCGACATTCTCCTCCACCGTACGCCAAGGCAGCAGGCCGAACTGCTGGAACACCATCGCCACCTGCTTCTGGCGCAGCCGCCGCAGCGTCGCCTGATCGCAGGTCACGACATCGACGATATTGTCGCCGTCCTTGACCAGCACCTGGCCGCGCGACACCACGTTGAGCCGGTTGACCGCCCGCAGCAGCGTCGACTTGCCCGAGCCGGACAGGCCCATCAGCACCGAGATTTCGCCCTCATGCACGGTCAGGCTGGCGCCAGCGCAACCCAGCACATTGCCGGTCTTTTCGAGGATTTCGGCGCGCGTGGCGCCGCCGTCGATCAGCGCCAGCGAACCGGCCTGGTCGGACCCGAAGACGATATCGACATTCTTGAAGTCAACGGCGACGGTCATTTCTTGCCTCCAACGCCGATACGCGTCATCCGGTCGAGCACGATGGCGAGTACGACAATCGCCAGGCCCGCCTCGAGCCCGAGATCGATGCGGCGCGAGCCGAGCGCGCGGTTGATTTCAGTGCCGAGGCCGCCGGCGCCGATGAGTGCTGCAAACACCACCATCGACAGCGACAGCATGATCGATTGCGTCAGCCCGGCCATGATGGTCGGCAGCGCTGAGGGCAATTCGACCTTCCACAGCAGCTGCTGCTTGGTGGCGCCAAACGCCTCGCCGGCCTCGATGATCGACTTCGGCACCGAGACGACGCCGAGATGGGTGAGCCGGACCGCGGTCGGGATGACAAAGATGATGGTGACGATGAGGCCGGGCGCGTTGCCGAGACCGAACAGGGTCAGGACCGGGATCAGGTAGACGAAGGTCGGCAGCGTCTGCATCAGGTCGAGCACCGGCAGCATGATGCGGTAGACCTTCGGCTTGTGCGCGGCCCAGATGCCGAGCGGCACGCCGATGGCCATCGCCATGGCGGCGGCGGCCACGACCAGCACCAGCGTCTGCACCGTCTGCTTCCAGAGGTTCTGGTTGATGATGAAGATCAGGCCGAGAAAGACGCCTATGGCCAGCGGGCGCGAGCGCTGCAGCAGCCAGGCGATGATGGCGATGATCAGCGCCAGCAGCACCGGCGGCACCATCAAAAGGATGCCAACCAGCCCGTCGAGCAGGAAATTGAGGCCATTCGAGAAGGCTCTGAACACGGTGTCGAAATTGTCGGTGAGGAAACCGAAGAACGCCTTTCCCCAGGCGCCGATCGGTATCTTGTGATCGACCATGAATTTCGAAATCGGATCCATATCGCCCCTCTCATGCGAGAGACCGCCTGCTTCCGGCCTCCGCTCTCATTAGGTCATCTTCTCACAGGATATGAAAAAGGGCAGCCTTTTCTAGATTGGCTGCCCTTCCTGGTTTGGCTTTGCCGAATTAGTCGGCTCAGCTTCCGAGCGCGGTCTTGACCGCCGCTGCCGCATCGCCGCCATCGAAGGTGGTGACGCCGGCAATCCACGGCGCAACCGCGTCAGGGTGCTTCTTCAGCCAGTCGGCTGCGACCGTGTTGGCGTCGCCGCCCTTCAGGATCGCGTCCATCATCTCGCCTTCCATGTCCAGGTTGAACTTCAGGTTGGCGATGAACTTGCCGGCATTCGGGCATTCGGTGGTGTAGCCCTTGCGCACATTGGTGTAGACGGTGGCGGCGCCGAAGCCGCTGTCGCCCATGCCGTCGAGATAGGTGAGCTTCATGGCGCCCATCACCGGATGCGGCGTCCAGCCGAGGAAGGCGATCCACTCATTGTTCTTGATCGACTGCTCGGCCTGCGTCAGCATGCCGGCTTCCGAGGACTCGACCAGCTCGAAGCCTTCGAGATTGTCCTTCGGGTTCTTGATCATGTCGAGGATGATGCGGTTGCCGTCATTGCCCGCCTCGATGCCGTAAATCTTGCCGTTGAACTTGTCCTTGAACTTGCCGATGTCGGTCAGCGACTTGACGCCGGCCTCCGCGACATAGGTCGGTACGACGATGCCGTAGCCGGCGCCGGTCAGGTTGGTGCCGATCGTCTCGACCGAACCATCGGCGGTGTAGTCCTTGATGTCGTTGGTCATCGACGGCATCCAGTTGCCGAGGAAGACGTCGAGATCCTTGTTTTTCAGCGACGCCATGGTCACCGGTACCGATAGCTGGATCGTCTGCGGCTCGTAGCCGAGCGCGGTGAGCAGCACCGAAGCGACGCCGGTGGTTGCCTGGATGTCGGTCCAGCCGACATCGGAAAGGCGCACCGCCTTGCAGCTCTCCGGATCGCCGGCAAGTGCAGCGCTCGTGGACAGAAAAGTCGCCAGGCCGAGGCCGGCGACGAAGGTGTTCATACGCGACATTGGCAGTCTCCCATTGTGATTCTTTGGCGAAGCGTAGTTACGGTTTCTCTGCCCGCCTTGTTTCGTCAGCCAAACACCATTCTGGTGTGGTTTCAAGCGCTAAGACAATCACGATCAACGGCGCGGACTGGCCAAACAGCGACACGCCCGCCGCTTTTTCGATTGCAGATGGCTTTTCCCATGAAATGCAGCGGTGCCCTCTCCCCGCGCCGCGCCAACTCGGCTTAAAAGGACGGCATGGCCAAGCTCTACTTCCACTATGCGACGATGAATGCCGGCAAAACGACAATGCTGCTGCAGGCGTCCTACAATTATCGCGAACGCGGTATGACGACGATGCTGTTCGTCGCCGGCCACTACAGAAAGGGCGATACCGGGCTGATCTCGTCGCGCATCGGCCTGGAGACGGAGGCCGAGATGTTCCGCGACGGCGACGATCTCTACGCTCGCGTCGCCGAGCATCACGAACATACGACGGTGCATTGCATCTTTGTCGACGAGGCGCAATTTCTCGAGGAAGAGCAGGTCTGGCAGCTCGCCCGTATCGCCGACCGGCTGAACATCCCGGTGATGTGCTACGGCCTGCGCACCGACTTCCAGGGCAATCTGTTTTCCGGTTCGCGAGCGCTTCTGGCCATCGCCGACGATCTGCGCGAAGTGCGCACCATCTGCCGCTGCGGCCGCAAGGCGACGATGGTCGTGCGTCTCGGCGCTGACGGCAAGGTGGCCAGACAAGGCGAACAGGTGGCGATCGGCAAGGACGTCTATATCTCGCTCTGCCGCCGCCACTGGGAAGAGGAAATGGGCCGCGCCGCGCCCGACGATTTCATTGGCTTCACCAGAGGCTGAACGGCCGGGACAACATGAAAATTCTGCAGTTCACAGTTGATTGCCCGTTTCCGCCGGTCTCCGGCGGAGAGATCCGGAACGCCGCCAATGCACGAGCCCTGGCATCGATGGGCGAGGTCCTGACGGTAAGCCTGACTGGCGCCCCGGCACCCTCCACACCGCCGAACATCCGTCACCGGATCATCGAGGCAGCGCGCGGCAGGGCGCCTTGGGGCAGGCGCAGCCCGCACCCGACCGTGCATATGATGCCGGACGACGAGCTGGCCGAAGCCGACGCCATCTGGAGGGAATTCGCGCCCGATCTCGTGGTGATCGAGGAGATCGTGCTTTCGCAGCTGCTGACGCTGGCGCCGAAGCATCGCGCGCGCACCGTCCTTGACCAGCACAACATTGATTCCCGGACGGTGTCCGACCGGATCGCCGGCCTGACGCTGTGGCAGCAAATTCGAGACTGGCGCCAAAACAGGCGAAGGAAGGCAGAGGCGCGCGAAGCCGACAGGTGTGCGGCTGCCCTGGCCGACCAGGTCTGGGTTTGTTCGCGGGCCGACGAAGCGCTTCTGTCCGCTCTCGGCCCCGTCAACGACGTCAGGTTCGTCGCCAACCCCATTCCAGACGAGAGCGTGCTTTCCCTGCCAATTGCTGCCGAGCGCTTCAGTGAGCTCAGCCTGTGCTTCATCGGGCATCTCGGCTACTTCCCAAACATCGACGCCGTCAAGCAGATCGGCCGCGCGATGGCGCCGCGCCTCGCCGCCTCCGGCCGGCCCTGGTCGATCACCGTCGCCGGCAGAAACCCGCGCGATGTCGTGCGCGGTCTATGCACCAGGCATGGTCTGCGGTTGATCGAGAACCCACCGCATCTGCCGGAATTGCTTGGGCGTGCCGGCTATGCGCCGATCCCGCTGCGCTTCGGCGGCGGAACCCGCATCAAGGTGCTGGAGGCGATGGCGGCGGGCCTTGTCGTCGCCGCCACCGAAAAGGCCGTCGAAGGGCTTGGCCTGCAGGCGGGCAGGCATTTCCTGTCCAGCGACGATGCCGGCAAGTTGGCATTGAAAATCATCGATCTCGCGACACGCCCGCAAGCGGCCGCCGAGATGGCGGAGATCGGCCGCGCTTTCGTGCGCGACAATCATTCGTCGGCGGCGATTGAAAAGCAGGTCAAGCAGGCGGTCGCGGCGATCCCGCGCACGGATTGAGCCCGGCTGCTATCCACCGGCATACGGCGTTTGTTAAGGCCTGCAGCCTATTTTGCCCTCAGCCAGAGCCAGCCGGGAACCGCCATGCTTCGAGCCATTTCATCAGGCCTTGTCATTTACTTGGCCGGTATCCTCGCCGCGCTGGCCGACGGCGATGCAGCACTTGGCAAGAAAGTGTTCTACCGCTGCATGGCCTGTCACGAGGCGGCAAGCGACCGCGACAAGGTCGGCCCGCATCTCCTCGGTATCGTCGGCCGCATCGCCGGCACCGCCCAGAACTTCAACTATTCGCAGGCCATGAAGGACGCCGGCGCGGCCGGCCTGGTCTGGGACGAAGCCAACCTCAAAGCCTATCTCGGCGCTCCCAAGCTGAAAGTACCCGGCAACAGGATGGGCTTCTCCGGCCTGAGCAGCGACGAGGACATCGCCAACGTCATCGCCTATCTGAAGGCCGATCCGAAGCCTTGAACGGCGCGATGCGTAGCGTGATGGCGACGGCTTCCGCCAGCTGTCTCGCGCTTGCAACTCATTGAGCCCTCTGTCGAATTCAGCACACCCACACTGTCCGAGATCGACTTCTTCGCAGCCGTCAAAGTTCAATGACAATTGAACAATACTTGGCCGGCTGGTTAATCACGCCATGACCCCGCCTTCATTGCCTTTCAAGACGACCAGGCATTTTTTTGTTTTCGGGGCGGGTCTTGTCTTGCGTCTTTCAATCCCCTGATACCCCACATATATTCGCCGCTGTTCGCAGCCAGCGACCGGAAGCCGAAGCGGGAGGCCCCTATGGCGACATTGCAGAATTTCGATGCCGAAATTGCCAAGACCAGGCAGGTCGTGCAGGACATGCGCTCCAAGATCGAGCAGTCCGGCACCGTGCTTGATACGCTGGCCACCGCCGACAAGAAGATCGGAGACGCCAATTTCGACATCGAGAATGCCCGCATCGAGGACGTGCTGAAGCAGCAGAAGGTGATGGAAGGCAACATCGCCGACCTGATCATCGGGCTGGAAGACGCCACCAACGTCTTCGGCACTGAATTCGAGAGCATGAAGAACTACACCGGCTGGGAAAGCTTCGTCGGTATCTTCTCGGCGCAACGCAAGCAGCGCATGCGCACCGACCGCGTCCGCAACATGTCGCTGGCCGGCAATCTGCAGGAGCTTCTGGTCAAGTCCGACACCATCGTCGGCATCCTGAAAGCGCAGAAAGAGGTCCTCGACCAGCGCTACAAGACCTCGGAAAACAGCCTGTCGCAGGTGATCGAGCGCCGCAAGGTCACCATGACCAACCTCGAGGCGGTGCAGAAGCGCATCGAGGAGGTCAATCCGCTGCTGCTCGACATCGAAAACAAGATCGCCGCTTCTACCAGTCAGAAGGAGCGCACGCAGCTTGAGGGCGAGCGCTCGAAACTGGCGACCGAATACAATGAAAAGCAGGCCAAGGAGCAGGAGCTTCTGGCCGAAAGCCAGACGCTGGAACGCTACACCTCGATGTTCCAGACCTTCGTCGATTCGCTCAACAATCAGATCGCAGCGCAGTCGACGCTTATCAACAAGCTGACCATCGATACCGAGCAGCGCATCGTGCTCTACAAGGCACTGGAAGATTCCTTGAAGACCGCCGCCCAGCAGGATGTCGCCCACAAGATCAACACGCTGGGCAGCCAGGTCGACAACACCGCCGAAGAGACCATGGCCGGCATTGGCGCCGCCTCGCAAAAGCACATCGGCGATCTTCTCGAAATGCACGAGAAGAACATGGTCGCCAGCTCCGACATCCAGCGCCGCAAGAAGCTCGCCGACGACGCCTTCGCCCGCCGTTTCGACGACGTGATGAAGAAGCACAATTCGGCCAACTACGTGCAGTCGTAAGGAGCGGCTGCACGCGGGCACACCGGCATGACTCCCGAAAACGAAGCGGCGGCGCGCTATTTTTCCGCCATCACGGCGGCACTCAGCGGCCTTGAAGTGTTCATGCGCGACGACCGCTCGCCGCTTTACCGGCACGGCATCGTCGCCAAGATTGTCGCCGAATACATTGCCCGGCTGGACAAATCGTTTTCCTGCTGGCGCAACCGGCTCGGCTTCATGGACACGTTCCGCATTTCGCGCGCCGACAGCGGCTATCCCGTCTTCCAGAACCTGCTCGAACTGGAAAACGACCGCCGCCAGGCCGAGGCGCGGCTGGCCAACATTCCGCTGGCCGGCGAATTGCGCGAGGAAATGGCCGACTTCATCCTGCGCCACAAGGAATTCCCCGAAGCGCTGCAGAAGTCGATGGCCGAGCGGCTCTATCTCGAGGACGTCAAGAGCGAACAGACTTTTGGCCCGTTCTCGCTGGCGCAGACGGCCAAGGTCTCGGTCAATCCAAAGACCGGGCGCCCCTATTACCTCGTGCACTGGGCGAGCTTCGACGGCAGCGCCAACCTGCCGCTGGTCTACATGGTGACGGTGGAGGATTCCTCCGAAAGCATGATCCGGCAGCTCGTTGACAGCAGCGGCAAGCTCAATGAACGGGTCGACATCCCGCTGCCGGTAGACGGTCTGCTCAACCCCGAACTCGCCCATCGTTTCGACGATTTCACCGAGAAGAATTCCGCCTACACGCTTTCGCCCGCAACGATTGCGGTCAATCTCGACAAGGATTTCGAGCCGCTGCACCCCAAGCAGCTGCGCCGCGTCGTGCTCGGCCCCTTCTATTCCGCGGGCATTACCGACAACAATTCGACGGTGGCCGAAGTGCTGGCCAAGGTGCGCAAGCCGGAAAATGCCTGGCTGCTCACCTGGACCATCCAGGAGATCTACTCCAAGGGCGAGAAGCCCGGCCGCAAGGGGCTGTTTTCGAGCGATAAGACGACGCAGGAATTCTTTATCAACACCGACGATCTCGAAGCCGCGCGCCAGGGTGTGTCGAGCTACGAGAACCACGCCCTGATCCCGCACGAAGCCTATCAAGCACTCTACGCCGCCGGCGAAGCTCAAAAGATCTTTTCCGGCTACAAGGTCCATATTCTGTCCAACGGACAGGTGATCAGCGATGTGTGAGGTGGCATTTTTGGTGGGCCTGACAATCTCCGGGGCGCGGTCAGGGGCAGAAGGCGATTGTGATCGAAACGGATAACCTTGCTTCCCGCAGTAATGAATCGCCCTACCGGGTTCTCGCTTGGTGGGATGTCGATATGCATATCGGTGCTTACAAGAAACACAAACTGACCGCCCGACCATTGCGTAACCTTGAGCGCATTCTCGGACACCGGGTTCACGTTGAAAGTCGGTGGCGTCATCGAGGATTACCGGATGGGGTGCGGAAGCTTGAAGCTTTCAATTATATCGATGTTGCAGACCCGGCGCTTGCCGCGTTTTTTGTTCTTCAACAAATTTCCGGCTTATCCGAATGGTTTTCCGGGTTCGGCTACAGACCGGTTACTTCGCGGTCTGAAGATGAAAATACAGACGGTGACACGATCTGTACTTTCTATTGGTACGAATTGGATCAATATGAAGCATACCGTCACATTCGATCCGGAGGCGTCATGCTCGTTCCGGTCGAAAAATTACCTGTCCGAACACGTAATTCATCCCGTCCGATCATTGGAATAAGACAGAGTCGGCAACCAAGATATAGCTACAATGTAAAAATCGTGATTCAGTTCTTTTGCGGCAATAGACAAAAGCTTGTCGAATATCACTGGCCAAGATTGATGAAAAGATATGCATTTGAGCCAGAAGACCGTGTTGAATTCGGACCGCCATCTAACAACGGAAAACCGAATCAGATTTGCGTTAGCGCGATGTTAGCGGACCTAACTGAGTACCAGGCTGTCGCTTATTGTCTTGCACGGACTGAGCGTTGCCGTTTCAAGCTTGGAGGGCCGGGAGAGGCCATCTTTCAAGCCGAACGCTTTCCCGATCACGAACCCTTTGACGGGATGTTTTCAATTTTGCTCACGCGAGGGCAGGCACAAGAGTGAGTCGCGAGGAGGATTGATACGATGGACACCGGCCTGACCACCATCCCGGAAGCCGCAATCGAAAAGCACCGCGCCACGGCGCAGAGCTTCATCACCCGCGTCGTGGTTCTGGAAGACCCTGCGCGCGAATCCGGCACAGCACTTGCCGGCACCAATCGCCGCTTTGTCTCGACAGTCTCGGTCGGCTCGGTGCGCCGTACCCGCGAGGTCGAGCTTACCAAGACCGTCGCCGCGATCCATCCCGACGACCAGTTGATGAGCATCCCGCAGCACACGCTGCTGTTCCGCGCCCGCCGCGGCCTGGCGATAGCGCTCGCCATCTCCGACGTCTTCGCCGAGGGCTCCGACCTCGAAAGCCTCCAGGCCAAGAACACCCGTGCGCCTCTTGAGGGCGATGAGGCGGCGACCTTCAAGAAGCTTCTGTCAGCCTCTGCTTACGTTTCGGCCTTCAGCCTTGCCTCCTATCTGTTCCAGCTGATCGACAGCGATGGCGAGGCGCCCAACGATATCCCCGAACCCGACTTCCTGTTCGACACGCCGCAGGACGCGGTGAAGTCGATCGTCGCCGGTCTCGACAAGGCGATTGCGGACTCCAAGGACGATGGCGACCTGACGACGCGCGCGCGAGCTTTTGCACGGGTCGCCATTGATGGGCTGCTGGCCCGCAAAGGCCGCTTCGACGGCATCGGTCCGTTCGAGAACGCCCACATCCGCATCGACGCCGACGATTTCACCCTCGACGGCTTCGACGTCGCGCCCGGCAAGCGTTCGAAACCGCTGGTGATGACCTTCAAGAAGCCCGAAGAGGTCGTCGGCAACCACATCGCCAAATACCAGTCGGTTAAGCTCGCCAAGATGCTGATGGCCTATGATTTCGAGCGCGAGCTGAACCCGTTCGTCGAGCTCGGCGGCTTCCTCTTCACCTTCATCGGCGATGGCGCGCCGGGCACCGGCAAGACGACGCTGATCCAGATGATCGCCGGCCTCGTCAACAATTATTGCCAGGTTGCCGGCTATCCCTTCGCCTATGAGAATTTCGGCGTCGACCAGATCTCGTCCTACCAAGGCAAATCCGGCCAGAATTGCCGCCAGTTCATCAACAATGTCTTGAACCCACGTGTCATCGGTTTCGGCACCGTCGACGACATCGACCAGGTGGCGGCCCGCCGCTCCGACGACCGCGCCTCGGCCGGCCAACAGGAAATCACCGGCGTCTTGATGGACGCCTTTGCCGGCGCCGGCACGGTGGTGCGCGGCAATTGCTCGTTCGGCATGTTTTCCAACTATCCCGAAAATGTCGACGATGCGCTGCGCCAGCGCGCCGGGGCCCGCTGGCTGGTCGACGGCCCACAGAGCCGCGACGACTATATCGACATCTTCGTCCTGCTTGCCGGCAAGAACCACAAGATCCCACTCGGCGACCACAAGCTCTACGCCGCGCAGGAGATCCAGCGCGCGATGACCGAAGCCTATGAGGAGCACGAGAAGCCTCAGGAAGACGGGCTGATGAAGGTCTATGAGCGCTACATGAAGGAGAATGGCGCGCCGAAATCGATGGCCGACATCGGCACCTATCTGCACCTGATCAAGGATGCCGAGCCGCGCTTCACCGGCCGAGCCATCAAGAACGTCACCGACGCCATCAAGATGCGCGCCATGGACATCGAGCTGCCCGACGACTGGTTCGAGAAGCCGGAAGCCTTCATGCACAAGGGCTACGACGAGAAGAAAGCCATGATCGAGGAACTGCGTGGGCCGTTCTCGATGGACATGGTCATGCAGGAGATCAACCGCTACGCCGACTCGGAGTTCCGCTATTCCGACAAATCCGACGACGCCGCGGTGGAGAAGCTGCTGCGCGACGCACGCCTGCGCGAACGGGCGGGGCGCGAGATGGAGGAGATGAAGAAGAAGGGGCTGTGGAATGCGTGAGCTTCCTTCGCTGCCCGCGGGTGCTGAAAGGCTTGGCGCTAACGCTGACGCCCCCCTCTCCCCGTCCTTCACGGGGCGAGGGCAAGGGTGAGGGGCGGCGCATGCGTGGACCAGAGATCGCTACGACCATACTGGCAGCTATCGAACAGCGCCTCGATCGGCACATCCGGACCAATGATCTTCGATTTTTGCCGCCAAAGGCCATGGGGAGACATGTCCTTGAATGCTAGCGCTGCCCCTCACCCTTGCCCTCTCCCCGTGCAGAACGGGGAGAGGGAGGCGTCAGCGTTGGCGCTTCGCCACAACAGGCAACGCCACTCGGAACGTTCTGCATGAGCCACGCCAAAAAGCCCGACCTTCTCCGCGACAATGAGCTGATCTACGGCCGCTTGCTCACCGTCGACGAGCCGCACCTCATCCAGCGTTACAACAAGGCGCTTGTCGCCTTCGGCCTCAAACCGACCAAGCTGAAGAGCTTCCAGATCGACCGCACCGGCTTCTCGCCCGAAGTGGCCGAGGAATGCGGCGACTACGACTATCTCGATCCCAACGAGGTCAACCGCCGCTTCGTCATTCTGACGCCGTCGCAGATCGATCTGCCGGTGGTGCACACCGCCTTTTCCAACACCTCGCAGCTGATGTTCGAGTTCATGTCCAAGAACCAGCGCGCCATCGATGCGCTGACCATCAAGGATGTCATCTACGGCGAGATCGAGGATTCCGTTCCCCTGGTCAACGACATCGAGGATCTGCTGTCGATCAGCCAGGTCGAGTTCAGGGTGCTTTCGGCCGAGGACGTGCTGGGCAAGGCCGCCGAACTCGGCAAGCTGGTCGACCGGCTGAAGCAGGAGCCCGATGCCTGGCGCGACAACACCATGCTGAGCCGTATGGTGGAGCTGGCGAAGGTCTGCGGCGATATCCGTGAGAATGCGCTGGTGCCCGACCAGGTGATCTTCCGCCACAACGCCTACTGGACCAGCCATTTCGGCGGCGTCTACGTCTTCGTCGATCCTGATATGACCACCGTCATCGGCGACCCGGCCGCCCCCGGCTTTCGCCGTTCGCGGCCCTGGCAGGTCAGCTATCTCTCGATCAACGATGCCGACAAGGTGTTCAAGTTCCTGGCCAGCACCGGCCGCATCGAACTGCCGCGCGCGTCATGGGTCGAAAGCTCGGGCTATCTCGAGCATCGCGCCGAGATGGTGGTGCGCGCTCTCATCCGCGACACAGAGCCGAACCGCAATTTGACCGAGGTCGACAAGGTCTGGCTGCAGACCTGGATCCATGGCCATGCCGATCTGATCACCAAGGACGGCAATTTCCCCTTTCTCAACGCCGCCAAGCGTGAGATCGCCCAGCTCGGCCATCTCAAGATCGAGGATGTGTTTCCGCAACAGCGCTTCCTGGTCGTGCGTGGCAAGCCCGACCATCCCGACGCCTGGCTGACCAACCAGCTGATCTCGGATTTCGTGCCGCAGGACTTTGTCTCGCGTTACGTCTTCAACAAGCCGGGCTTCTACAAGGACTATGACGGCTACAGCGACGCCTGGCGGTCGCATGTTGTGGACGTTCTGAAAACCACATATTTGAAAGACAAAGTGGCGTTTCGCACGCGCCTTTACGGCCTGACTGACTGAGGGGTGAACGAGAGCCATGCTTGATCCGATCGTGAATTTCTTCACCCGCATCTTCCAATGGATAGGCCGCGGCATCGGCCTCGTCATCGGCGCGATCCTGTGGCCGTTCCTCTGGGCTGGGCGCTGGTATACGCAGCGCGGCTGGATCCTGAAGGCTGTGGTCGGCCTCGCGCTTCTGGTGTTGATCGGCCTCTACGCCAATTTCTTCTACGCCACCCAGTGGTGGAACAAGTTCGATCCCAACTACGTCGACAAATACACCTTCGAGAACCGCAACATTTCCGCCGGCGAACAGGTCGCGGCCGGCGCCGGCACCGACACCGCCAAGACCTGCGGCAATTCGGGCATCGCCCAGGTGGCGGCCGACCTGACGGACTTCAACGTCAACCAGAATGCCTGGATCTCGTCGATGATCCTCTACAAACTCGGCCTGTTCGGCATCGACTGGGACAACACGCCGTTCATGGACAACAAGGCCTCGTTCCAGCGCGGCATCAACCAGGCGGTGCGGCGCACCGCCACCGAGCTTGCCGACAATCTCGGCCGTGTCCGCACCACATCGCAGATCGACGGCGACCTGCAGGATGCGCGCGGCAATCTGCAGTTCGACGAGGAGACCTGGTATTTCGGCCTCAACCCGTTCGGCCCCAAGACGCCGACGCCGAGCTATTATCGCGATGCCGTCACCAAGCTGCGCTCCTTCAACGCCCGCCTCGGCAGCTGCCAGGCGACGTTCGATGCCCGCGCCGACAATCTGAAGCAGTATATCGACCGCATCTCTTCCGACATCGGTTCGACATCGGCGATCCTCAAGGAGCGCGCCGAAAACCATAACAATGGCTGGTTCGACTTCCGCGCCGACGACCGCTTCTGGTTCGCCTATGGCCAGCTCTATGCCTATTACGGCCTGATGAAGGGCGCCCAGGCCGACTTCGAGGACGTCATCAAGGAAAAGCATCTCGGCAATCTGTGGGACACGATGGATGCGCAATTCGTCTCGGCCCTGCGCATCCAGCCCTTCATCATCGCCAATGGCCGCGAGGATGGCTGGATCATGCCGACGCACCTGACGACGATGGGTTTCTACGTGCTTCGCGTGCGCTCCAACATGGTCGAGATCAGCAACGTCCTGACTCAGTAGCGTTCACTGCTTTCCCGGCGAGCGATGGGGAATTTGCGCCGTCGCCTCTGTCGCATTCCGTGCATTGGGCGGCTGTTTTGAGACGGCGGAACGTCGCGTCCTCTGGCTTCTATACGGCGCGGCAACGGAGCCAGGAAGAACCGGCGACAGGTCGGCCGGCCGCGGAGACACTTTCTTCATAGGAAACATAGTTGCATGCAAGTTGACGCCGCGGGAGCGACAGGGTTAGAACATGCCCGCGCCCGGGTTCAACATGCCTGCGAGTGAGATCAAACCCGTCCCCTCCACCGTCCAATCCGAAGGAAAGCCGTCATGGCCGAAGTGAAGTCCGACATCGAGATCGCGCGCGGCGCCAAGAAAAAGCAAATCCAGGAGATCGGCGCCAAGATCGGCATCCCGACCGAGCACCTTTTGCCCTACGGCCACGACAAGGCGAAGATTTCGGCCGAATTCATCAAATCGGTGAAGGGCAACAAGGACGGCAAGCTGATCCTCGTCACCGCCATCAACCCGACGCCGGCCGGCGAAGGCAAGACGACCACCACCGTCGGCCTTGGTGACGGTCTGAACCGCATCGGCAAGAAGGCGATCGTCTGCATCCGCGAGGCTTCGCTCGGCCCGAATTTCGGCGTCAAGGGCGGTGCCGCCGGCGGCGGCTACGCGCAGGTCGTGCCGATGGAGGACATGAACCTCCACTTCACCGGCGACTTCCACGCCATCACCACGGCGCACAATCTTTTGTCGGCGCTGATCGACAACCACATCTACTGGGGCAATGAGCTCGGCATCGACACCCGCCGCGTCGCCTGGCGCCGCGTCATGGACATGAACGACCGGGCGCTGCGCGAAATCATCTGCTCGCTCGGCGGCGTCGCCAACGGTTATCCGCGCGAGGCAGGCTTCGACATCACCGTCGCCTCTGAAGTGATGGCGATCTTGTGCCTTTCCACCGACCTCAAGGATCTGGAAAAGCGCCTCGGCGACATCATCGTCGCCTACCGCCGCGACAAGAGCCCGGTCTATGCCCGCGACTTGAAGGCCGACGGCGCCATGGCGGTGCTGCTGAAGGACGCCATGCAGCCAAACCTGGTGCAGACGCTGGAGAACAACCCTGCCTTCGTGCATGGCGGCCCGTTCGCCAACATCGCGCATGGCTGCAACTCGGTGGTCGCCACCACCACGGCGCTGAAGCTCGCCGACTACGTCGTCACCGAAGCCGGCTTCGGCGCCGACCTCGGAGCCGAAAAATTCTTCGACATCAAGTGCCGCAAGGCGGGTTTGAAGCCGGCGGCTGCCGTCATCGTCGCCACCGTGCGCGCCATGAAGATGAATGGCGGCGTCAAGAAGGAAGACCTCGGCAAGGAAAACATCGAGGCAGTCAAGAAGGGCTGCCTCAATCTGGGCCGCCACATCGAGAATGTGAAACAGTTCGGCGTGCCTGCGATCGTGGCGATCAATCATTTCACCACCGATACCGAGGTGGAAATCCAGGCGATGAAGGATTTCGTCGCCTCGCTCGGCGCCGAGGCGATCCTGTGCAAGCATTGGGCCAATGGCTCTGCCGGCATTGAGGAGTTGGCGCGCAAGGTCGTCGAGATCGCCGAATCCGGCGCCTCGCAGTTCGCGCCGCTCTATCCCGACGCAATGCCGCTGTTCGAGAAGATCAACACCATCGTCCAGCGCATCTATCGCGGCGACGAGGCGATCGCCGACAAGTCGGTGCGCGACCAGCTGCATGCCTGGGAGCAGGCCGGCTACGGGCACCTGCCGGTCTGCATGGCCAAGACCCAATATTCCTTCTCGACCGACCCGAACCTGCGTGGCGCGCCGACCGGCCACACCGTGCCGGTGCGCGAGGTCAGGCTTTCGGCGGGCGCCGGCTTCGTCGTCGTCATCTGCGGTGAGGTCATGACCATGCCCGGCCTGCCCAAGGCGCCGTCCTCGGAAAAAATCTTCCTCAACGAGATCGGCCAGATCGAAGGCCTGTTTTGAAAATTTCGAGATCGTTGCGAGATCCAAGAAGGGCGGCCACTGGCCGCCCTTTTGCTTTTCGGGGACAGATTTGCCTATGCAGCGTTGCGCGCCAGCGCGCGCTGGTTTGACGCATAGGGTGTGTCGCGTTCGGGCAAAGCACCGGTCTTCAGGGAATCGATCCATTCGGCGGTCTTGAGCACGGCCGCAAAGCGCGACTGCAGGATGATGGACACCACGCGGTGGATCTCCTCGGCCGAGGCGTAGCCGGCGCTGTTGGCGTAAGGCAGCGAACCGGTGGCGTCGGACAGGAACTCGACCGCAAAGCCGACATGCGCGGCGTGGATGATGGTCGACAGGTCGCAATTATGCGTCATGTAGCCGATCACCGTTATCGTATCGATAGTATTGGCGCGCAGCCACGCCTCGAGGTCGGTGCCGGCAAAGGCGCTAGGCAGTGACTTCTCGACATAGTGGTCGCGGCTTCGCCGGGCGATATCGGGATGCAGTTCGCCGCCATGGCTGCCCTTGGCGAAGACTGGCGAGGTCTCGGGCGCCATCTGCTTGACGACCACCACCTTCACGCCGGCCGCAGCGGCGGCATCCATAGCGCGCGCGACATTGACGACGCTGTCGCGGAACGGCGGACACTGGATGGCGAGGTTGCCGCCATCATAATCATTCTGGACATCGATGACGATGAGTGCGCGGCGCGGCGTGATATTGGCGGACATGGTGTTCTCCTTCGGGCTTGAATGGGACAGGTCGAAAATAGGCGAATCCCCCGACTGCCAAAAGTGGCCCGATTGACATCATTCGAAAGAATTGGGACAATCCGCTTTTCGCTTGCTGGAAACACGCATGGCCGACCCGATCATTGCCGTTCTCGCCTTTGACGGCATCAGCCCGTTCCACCTCTCCGTGCCGTGCGTGGTGTTCGGCACCGACCGCACCAAGCTTGGCCTGCCGCGTTTCGACTTTCGCGTCTGCGCGCTCGACGATGGAGCGATCCACACCGATGCCGGGCTGACCATCGCGGTGCCGTATGGCCTTTCCGCATTCGACGATGCCGACATTGTCATCATTCCGAGCTGGAAGGATCTCGAGGCCCCACTTCCGCCGCCGCTCCTGGCAGCGCTCACCCACGCGCACCGGCGCGGTGCGGTGATCGTGGGCCTCTGTCTCGGCACCTTCGCCATTGCCGCCGCCGGGCTGCTTGCGGGCCGGCGGGCGACGACACACTGGGCCTCCACCGACCGGTTGCAGGCATTGTACCCGGACATCGAAGTCGACGCCGACGTGCTCTATGTCGACGACGGCGACATCGTCACCTCGGCCGGCGTCGCCGCCGGGCTCGACTGCTGCCTGCACATTGTGCGCGCGCGCTATGGCGCAGAGGTAGCGCTGCGGCTGGCAAGGCACATCGTGCTGTCGCCGCACCGGCAGGGTGGGCAAGCGCAGTTCATCGAGCGCCCGCTGGCGAAAACCCCGGCCACCGACCGCGTCACCCTGGCGCTCGACACGGTGCGGGCAACGCTCGGACAAACGCACAACCTCGACCGCGTCGCGGAGGCCGCGGGCCTGACCCGGCGCACTTTCACCCGCCGTTTCCAGAAATCGAACGGCACCAGCTTTGGCGAATGGTTGGCCGGCCAACGCATCGAACTGGCGCAACGGCTGCTGGAGGCGACGGAAAAATCGATGGACATGGTGGCCTTCGAAGCCGGCTTCGGCAGCGCCACCTCGCTGCGCCAGCATTTCGCCGCACGGCTCAAGACGTCACCGGCCCAATACCGGCGTGAATTCTCGCGGCGAGCCGGTCCGGACGAGCGCATGGCACGCACGGCTTCATACTGACCGCCCACGACGAGTTCAGCCCCGCTTGACGGCCCGCGCCGGATTGCCGACCACCGTGGTGTTGTCAGGGACGTCGCGCGTCACCACCGCGCCGGCGCCGACTATGGCGCCATCGCCGATGCTGATGCCGCCGAGGATGATGGCGCTGCCGCCGATCCAGGCGTCATTGCCGATGGTGACCGGCCGAGCAATCTCCAGTCCCGCCTCACGGCCCGCGGCCTCCTTGTGGTGCTCGGCGCAGTAGATCTGCACATTGGGGCCGAGAAGCGTCCGCCTGCCGATACGCACCGGCGCGGGGTCGAGGATGGTGCAGCCGGCATTGAGGAAGGCGCCGTCGCCGAGATGGATGTTGAAACCGTAGGCGCAGTGGAACGGCGCCTCGATCCGGGAGCCTGCGCCCGCGCTGCCGAGCAGCGCCAATAGCGTCGGGCCGATATTGCCGCGTTGCTGGGGCGGCAGCGCATTGTGCTCGAACACCGCATCTCGCGCGATCACGCGGAGCGCCTCCAGTTCGTCGTCGATGCAGGTGTACCATTCGCCTGCAATCATCCTTGTGCGTTCGCTTCCGGCCATCACAGCGACTCCGTCCCTTCGTCGTGTTCGACTGGTTACCAAAGTACAATGCTCACTGATGGAAGAAGCACCATCGCCTACTCTCGTCAAACGTAGGACCTATGCTAGCTTGCCTCGTGGGCCAGTCCCGGGCCTGCTTTCGAGGGGATCTAAATGCTCTATTTGCTTGCACTTCTGATCGGCGTCATTGCCGGTCTTCGCGCCATGACCGCGCCGGGCGCGATCGCCTGGGGCGCGTATCTCGGATGGCTGCCGGTGGCCGGCACCTGGGCAAGTTTCATGGGCCATTGGGCCGCCGTCGGTATCTTCACCATCCTCGCCATCGTCGAACTGGTCACCGACCAGCTGCCCTCGACGCCGAGCCGCAAGGTGCCGCAGCAATTCGGCGCCCGCATCCTGCTTGGCGCCTTCAGCGGCGCGGTGATCGGCGCCACTGCCGGTTCCACCATTGGCGGCCTGATTGCCGGCGCCATCGGTGCCGTCATCGGCACCTATGGCGGCGCCGAAGCGCGCGGCCGGTTGGCCGCCGCCTTCGGCAAGGATTTGCCTGCCGCCCTCATCGAGGACGCGGTGGCGATCATCGGCGGCCTGCTGATCGTGGCGGCGGTGGTATGACTGCCCAAGCCTCAGACGCCAAGACATACGACGCCATCATCATCGGCGCCGGACAGGCCGGCCCTCCTCTCGCCGGCCGGCTGACGTCAGCCGGCATGAGCGTGGCGCTGATCGAGCGCAAGCTGGTCGGCGGCACCTGCGTCAACACCGGCTGCATGCCGACGAAGACCATGGTCGCCAGCGCCTATGCCGCGCATCTGGCGCGGCGTGCCGCGGACTATGGCGTGACGTTCTCAGGCCCTGTCGGCGTGGACTACAAGAGGATCAAGGCGCGCAAGGACAAGGTCACCAATGACTCCCGCACCAATCTGGAGACCTGGATCGCCGGCATGAAGGGCTGCACGCTCTATCGCGGCCATGCCCGCTTCGAATCCGCCAACACGGTGCGCGTCGGCGACGAGCTTCTGACTGCCGAAAAGATCTTCCTCAACACCGGCGGCCGCGCCTCGGTGCCCGACCTGCCCGGCGTCAACGACGTCGACTACCTCACCAACTCCTCAATGATGGACCTCGAAATTCTGCCGCGCCACCTCGTCATCGTCGGCGGCAGCTATATCTCGCTCGAATTCGCGCAGATGTTCCGCCGCTTCGGTTCGGAAGTCACCGTCATCGAGAAGAGCCCGCGCCTGACCGGCCGCGAGGACGAGGACGTCTCAGCGGCCATCCTGTCGGTCCTCGAGAATGAAGGCGTAGCGGTCCATGTCGGCGCCGACAACATCGGCTTTGCCCAACAGGGCGAGGACATCGCCGTGACCTTCTCGAACGGCAAGCCGCCGGCTGTCGGCTCGCACGTGCTCCTGGCGCTCGGCCGCACCCCCAACACCGACGATCTCGGTCTCGACAAGGCCGGTGTCGCGGTCGACCTGCGCGGCTTCGTCACCGTCGACGACCAGTTGCGCACCAGCGTGCCCGGCATCTGGGCGATGGGCGACTGCAACGGCAAGGGCGCCTTCACCCACACCTCCTACAACGACTATGAGATCGTCGCCGCCAATCTGCTCGACGACGATCCGCGCAAGGTCAGCGACCGCATCGAGGCCTATGCGCTCTACATCGATCCGCCGCTCGGCCGCTGCGGCATGACCGAGGCGGCGGTGAAGAAATCCGGGCGCAAGGCGCTGGTCGGCCAGCGGCCAATGACCCGCGTCGGCCGCGCCATCGAAAAGGGCGAGACGCAAGGTTTCATGAAGATCCTGGTCGATGCCGACACCAGGCAAATCCTCGGCTGCTCCGTGCTCGGCCCCGGCGGCGACGAGGCGGTGCACTGCGTGCTCGACCTGATGTACGCCAAGGCGCCGGTCGATACGCTGGCGCGCGCCGTGCATATCCACCCCAACGTCTCGGAGCTGTTGCCAACCATCGCCCAGGAGCTGAAGCCGCTCGCCTGACATAGCCCCGCGTCAAGCTCGGCGCTTTCTGCATTGGTGCGTTGCAGCAATGTGCATTGCGCGCGGCAAGGCTTCTCGTTCAGTCTGAATTGAACCGATTCAGTCTGGATTTTCCATGCCTTTGCCGATCCTTGCGCTTGCCATTGCGTCTTTTTGCATCGGCACCACCGAATTCGTCATCATGGGCCTGTTGCCGGAGGTTGCGGCCGATCTCGGCGTGTCGATCCCCTCGGCCGGCCTGCTGGTTACCGGCTATGCGCTGGGCGTCGTCTTCGGCGCACCCATCGTCGCCATGGCCACCGCGCATCTGCCGCGCAAGCCAGTGCTGGTCGCGCTGACGGCGATGTTCGTCGTCGGCAATCTGCTCTGCGCCATTGCGCCCAATTACTGGCTTCTGATGGCCGCGCGCGTCTTCACCGCGTTCGGTCATGGCGCCTTTTTCGGCATTGGTTCCGTCGTTGCCGCCAGCCTGGTGCCGCGCAACAAGCGCGCCAGCGCCATGGCGATGATGTTCGCGGGATTGACGCTCTCCAACATTCTCGGCGTTCCTGCCGGCACCGCGCTTGGCGAAGCCTTCGGCTGGCGCTCCACCTTCTTTGCCGTCGTTGGCATCGGCCTGATCTCTGTTGCGGCCATCGCCTGGCTGGTGCCATCCAATGTCGCCGAACCGAGCGGCGGCGGCCTGCGCAGCGAACTGCGCGTGCTGGGCAAGCTGCAAGTCTGGCTCGCCATGCTGATCGCCTCGCTGGCCTCGGCCAGCCTGTTTGCCGTCTTCACCTACATCAAGCCCTACCTTGCCGATGTCTCCGGCCTGTCGACCTCCGCGGTCACCTGGGTCCTGCTGCTGTTCGGCGCCGGCATGACCATAGGCAACATCATCGGCGGCCGGCTGGCCGACTGGAAATTGATGCCGACGGTGATCGGCACGCTGCTTTTGATGGCGGTTCTGTTTGTCGGCTTCATGCAGTTCGGCGCTATCGCCAGCGTCGCCATCGGCGTCGTCTTCTTGTGGGGACTGCTGATCTTCGTCGTCGTGCCGCCGCTGCAGATCCGCGTCGTCGAAGCGGCTTCGGAAGGGCCGAACCTCGCCGCCACGCTCAACCAGGGCGCATTCAATATCGGCAATGCCAGCGGGGCCTGGATCGGCGGCGTGGCTCTGTCGGCCGGCGTTTCCTATGCTCATTTGCCGCTGGTCGGCGCGGTGCTGGCCCTGCTGGCGGTCAGCGTAGCCGTTGTCTCGCAGGCGCTCGAAGGATCGGCGCCGATAACGACGGTTCCGGCCGCCGCCGAATAATTCCATTGCGCCCATGGCGGCGCGAACTGGACCAATCGACAGCCCTTCGGCAAAAGTGCATGTGTTCTGCCTCTTATCCTGGAGGCATCCCATGCAGAAATCGATCGAACGCATCGCCGGCGACACCGAAGGCGTTTCCTACGAATTCCCGGTGTTCCGCTTCGCCGGCACTGATAAGGCCGCACCCTCGGCCTATCTGCAGGCGGCACTCCACGCCGGCGAACTGCCTGGTGTCGTCGCCATCGACGCCTCGATGCCGGCGCTGAACAAGGCCGAAGCTGAAGGCCGCATCAATGGCAACATCACGGTCGTGCCCTGGGCCAATCCGATCGGCCGCGCGCAATATCATTTCGGCGAGCACGAGGGCCGCTTTCATCTCGGCACCCGCAACAATTTCAACCGCGGCTTTCCGTTGCTCGCAGCACCGGACGCCAAGCTTTTGCCCGACACCACGCTTGGCACCCCCGACCAGCGATTGAAGACCCGTTTGGTGCAGCTGTCGCTCGGCCACGACATCGTGCTCGACCTGCATTGCGACGACGAGGGCCTGGCCTATCTCTACGTCCACACCAGCCTGTGGCCGGCGATGGCCGATTGCGCCGCCGCCATGGGCATCGACGCGGTGGTGTTGTGGAGCGAGGACACGGACGGCACCTTCGAGGGCGCCACGATCATGCCCTACCAGAACGTCCCCGCCAACGTGGCGAAGCTCGACCGCCGCGTTGCCACCACGGTAGAATACCGTGGCATGCTGGATGTCGACGGCACGCTGGCAAATTCCGATGCCGAAGGCCTCTACCGGCTGCTGGTAGCGCGCGGCGTGATCGCCGATGCCGCCCTTCCCGAACCCGGCCCGTTCAAGGGCCTCGTCGCGCCGCTGGAGAACATCGACATGATGCCGGCGCCCCGGGCCGGCGCCATCCTCTACGACGTCAAGCCCGGCGACCGCGTCGCCAAGGGCGCGCGCCTCGCCACCATCGTCCACACACCGGGCGAGGCCGGCGGCCGCACCGAAGTGCTGGCGCCGCAGGACGGCGTCATCCTGACCCGCCGCTCGCGCCGCATCATCCGCGCCGGCGAGGATCTCTTGAAGCTGGTCGGCGACAAGAAGAGCGCCGACGCGAGGTCAGGCACGCTGGAGGACTGAGCTAACCCGAAATCGCCAGCCGCGCCTTGGCCTCCAGCCATTCGGCCATCTGCCGGTACGGCACCGGGCCGTGGCTGACACGGGCGACACCAAGCTCGGCCAGGCGCTGGCGCGGCGGCACATGCGCCAGCGCGATGATGTTGACCGGCAATGCCGTCGCCTTGCACAGCGCCTCGATCAGACCCTCGTCGCCGAGCCCCGGCGCAAAGAAGCCGCTCGCTCCTGCCTTTTCATAAGCGTGCGCCCGCTCGATGGCCTGGTCGAGCAGCACGCTGTCATGCGCATCCGGCTTGGCCTTGAGGAAAATGTCGGTACGGGCGTTGATAAAGGCGGGAATGCCGGAAGCCTTCACCGCCGCCGCTGCCGCCTCGATGCGCTTCACCTGTATGGCGATGTCGTGCAGACCGGCGCCGCCGACGATCTGGTCCTCGAAATTGAAACCGATGGCGCCGGCCTGCAGGGCACGTGTCACCGTCTGGGCGACAGTCTCCGGCTCGACGCCGTAGCCGCCTTCGAGGTCCATGGTCACCGGCAGGTCGACTGCCGCCACGATGCGCCTGATGTTGTCCAGCGCTAGCTCCAGCGGAATTTTCTCGCCATCGGCATAACCAAAAGCAGCCGCGACCGGCCAGCTTCCGGTGGCGATCGCCTTGGCGCCCGCCTTCTCGACGATCTTGGCCGAGCCCGGATCCCAGGCATTGTAGAGAACGATCGGGTTGCCCCTGACGTGGAGCGCATGGAACCTGCGTGCGCGCTCGATCTGCTCGGTCATTGCTGTCTTCCCGTCTTTCCGATGTTGGACGAACAGTCTAGGCAGGACCCCAAGCCTTGGCGATGTGCCATGGGCTGCGGAAGCGGCGGCCACAAACAGGCCTTTCAAACCTGTTGCGCATCCGGCTTTTCGCCGCTATGGATTTCGCCCATGAACATGCGCTCGATCAAGACCATTTGGTGGTGGGCTCGCTGACAGCGGCCTGTTCGAACGCGTGCGCGTGAAAATAGAGGGTGGCCGCAACGGAATGTCCGGGCGGCCATTTGTTTTTTCAAAGCCAGTCCCGGGTCCGTTGCCCCAACAAGCCATATGGAGACGGCAATGACGATCAAGGCTCTGGAAAACGGCGCGGAAAGCTTCGTGACCGCAGGTGGTGTCACCATCACCCGCGAACGCCACGACAAGCCTTACGCCGGTGCGATCGATGCCTATGTCGATGGCTTGAACTCGCGCCGTGGTGCGGTGTTTTCCTCGAATTACGAATATCCGGGCCGCTACACACGCTGGGATACGGCCATCATCGATCCGCCGCTGGTGATTTCCGCGCGTGGCCGCGCCATGCGCATCGAGGCGCTGAATGGCCGTGGCGAAGTGCTGCTGCCGGTGATCGGCAAGACGCTGGCCGGCGTTGCCGAGGTGACGATTGCTGAAACCTCGAAAAAGCTGATCCGCCTCGATGTCGCCAAGCCCGGCCGCGTCTTCACCGAGGAAGAGCGCAGCCGCGTCCCCTCTGTGTTTACTGTGCTGCGCGCCATCACCGCTTTGTTCAAGACCGATGAAGACGCCAATCTCGGCCTTTACGGCGCCTTCGGTTACGACCTCGCCTTCCAGTTCGATCCAGTCGACTACAAGCTCGAGCGCAAACAGAGCCAGCGCGATCTCGTGCTGTTCCTGCCTGACGAGATCCTGGTCGTCGACCATTATTCGACCAAGGCCTGGACCGACCGCTACGACTATTCCGGCGACGGTTTTTCAACCGAGGGGCTGCCGCGGGACGAAATTACCGAACCGTTCAAGACCGCCGACCGCATCCCGCCGCGCGGCGACCATGAGCCGGGCGAATATGCCAATCTGGTGCGCAAGGCGATGGACAGTTTCAAGCGCGGCGACCTGTTCGAGGTCGTGCCCGGGCAGATGTTCTACGAACGCTGCGAGACGCAGCCTTCCGAAATCTCGCGCAAGCTGAAGTCGATCAACCCGTCGCCCTATTCCTTCTTCATCAATCTCGGCGAAAACGAGTATCTGATCGGCGCCTCGCCCGAAATGTTCGTGCGCGTCAACGGCCGCCGCGTAGAGACCTGCCCGATCTCCGGCACCATCAAGCGCGGCGACGACGCCATTTCCGACAGCGAGCAGATCCTGAAGCTGCTCAATTCCAAGAAGGATGAATCCGAGCTGACCATGTGCTCGGACGTCGACCGCAACGACAAGTCCAGGGTCTGCGATCCGGGCTCGGTGCGCGTCATCGGCCGCCGCCAGATCGAGATGTATTCACGCCTGATCCACACCGTCGATCACATCGAAGGGCGCCTGCGCGAAGGCATGGATGCCTTCGACGCCTTCCTGTCGCATGCCTGGGCGGTCACCGTCACCGGTGCGCCGAAACTGTGGGCGATGCGCTTCATCGAGCAGAACGAAAAGAGCCCGCGTGCCTGGTATGGCGGCGCCATCGGCATGGTCAATTTCAACGGCGACATGAACACCGGCCTGACGCTCCGCACCATCCGCATCAAGGACGGCATTGCCGAGGTGCGAGCCGGCGCCACATTGCTCTTCGACAGCATCCCCGAGGAAGAAGAAGCCGAAACCGAACTGAAGGCATCCGCCATGCTCTCCGCCATTCGCGACGCCAAATTGGGCAATGCCGCAGGCGCCGAACGCACCACCGCGCGCGTCGGCGACGGCGTCAACATCCTGCTCGTCGACCACGAAGACTCCTTTGTCCACACACTGGCCAACTATTTCCGCCAGACCGGTGCCAATGTCTCGACCGTGCGTTCGCCGGTGCCGGAAGAAGTCTTCGAACGGCTGAAGCCCGATCTCGTCGTGCTGTCGCCCGGACCGGGCACGCCGAAGGATTTCGACTGCGCCGCGACCATCAAGAACGCCCGCGCCCGCGACCTGCCGATCTTCGGTGTCTGCCTTGGCCTGCAGGCGCTGGCCGAGGCCTATGGCGGCGAACTCAGGCAGTTGCACGTGCCGATGCACGGCAAGCCGTCGCGCATCCGCGTCTCCAAGCCCGGAATCATCTTCTCCGGCCTGCCCAAGGAAGTGACCGTCGGCCGCTACCACTCGATCTTTGCCGATCCGGTGCGGCTGCCCGACGATTTCATCGTCACCGCCGAGACCGAGGATGGCATCATCATGGCCTTCGAACACCGCAAGGAGCCGATCGCCGCCGTCCAGTTCCATCCGGAATCGATCATGACGCTCGGCCACAATGCCGGCATGCGCATCATCGAAAACATCGTTGCGCATCTGCCGCGCAAGGCCAAGGAAAAGGCCGCTTAGAAACGATGGCGGCGACGGACAACATGGCGGCGATCGCAGCGAAGGCAGCGGCCAGGCAAAGGATCGCCAGCCTTGCCTTCTGGTCGATTGTCATCGCCTGCGTGGTGCTCGCGCTCAAGCTTGCCGCATGGTACGTCACCGGCTCCGTTGCGCTCTATTCGGATGCGCTGGAGTCGATCGTCAACGTCATAGCCTCGGCCGCCGCCTATTGGGCGGTCCTGGTCAGCTACAAGCCGGCCGACCAGGACCATCCGTTCGGCCACCACAAGGCCGAGTATTTTTCGGCGGTGCTGGAAGGCGTGCTGATCGTGCTCGCCGCGCTTTTGATCCTCAACGAGGTCTGGCGCTCCTGGCAGACGCCGACCCCGCTCGAACAACCCTGGGAGGGCCTGGCGATCAACGGCGTCGCCACCGTCATCAACGCCTTCTGGGCCTGGACGCTGATCCGCGCCGGGCGCAGCGCAAAATCACCGGCGCTGGTCGCCGACGGCCGGCACATCATGACCGACGTCGTGACCTCGGTCGGCGTCTTCGGCGGCCTCGTCGGCGCTATCCTGACCGGTTGGCAGATCCTTGATCCGGCGCTTGCCGTCATCGTCGCGCTCAACATCCTGTGGCAGGGCTGGCACGTCATCGGCTCGTCGATGAACGGGCTGATGGACCGCGCAGTGGACACGACCGAACACATGCACATTCGCGACATCATCTCGGCCAATTGCAAGGGCGCGCTGGAGGTTCATGACCTCAAGACCCGAATCGCCGGCCGCGCCACCTTCATCGAGTTCCACCTGGTCGTCGACGCCGACATGACGGTCGGCGCCAGCCACGTCATTTGCGACCGCATCGAGGACGCGCTGAAGGCTGAAATCCCCTCCGTGCGCGTCACCATCCATGTCGAGCCGGACGACGAGGCGAAGCTGCCGAAAGGCACGACGGCGGTGCCGTTCGCGTGAGGCGAGTTACCACGTTTCGATAGTGAGATCTTTGATCCGCTCGAATTCCCGGATATTGCGGGTTATCAGCGTGAGGTCCCGAGCACGTGCCTGCCCGCCAATCAGCGCATCGTAGGGACCAATCGGGGTTCCCAGTGCCGCAAGCCCAGCACGAATCTCGCCGGCATGTCTCGCGTCGTCTCGGTCGAATTCAAGTACCGGGAACTGCAAAGCTTCGATGCGCGCCAGATTTTGGACCTTTCGCTGGCTCTTTTCAGCGCCGTAGTACAGCTCATGCAAAACGACCGCCGAGAGAGCAAAGTCTTGTGGTGCATGCCGTTTGAGCAAAGCCAGCAGACCCTCGTCGCCCGCGATGATCGCTATGACGGCATTCGTGTCGAGCAGGTAGGTCACTTAAAGAGGTCATCCAAAGCAGGTCGATCCTGACCATCCTGACGCTCCAGCGCTCCCTGGACGAAATCGTCGTCAACCGGTCCGATGACCTGGTCGAGCCATGCCCAATCCTGCGCAAGCGGCTCCAAGATGACAGTTTGCCCATGACGACGGATCGAAACCTCGTCTGCCTCGAACCGAAACTCCTTAGGCAAGCGCACAGCTTGTGACCGGCCTGACCAGAACACCTTTGCCTTGTCCATGTGCTATCCTCAAATGAGATATAGCAAAGATATATACCATGGTAGCGTCATAGACAAGATCGAACTCAACGAGTGCAGGCCGACTGCGGCATAGCCTCCAAACGGTAGACCTTGTCATCGGACTTGGTCTTGCCATCCGCCGAGCACAGATCGACAATCGCCAGGCTGCTATTAGGGTTGGCCAGCATCAGGGTGCCGTTGGCGCCGCGCTTGAGGAAGATTTCCTTTTGCGCGATATCGCAGGAAAAGTTGCTCATCTTCGAACTGGCCGCGCAGCGCCATTGATCCGCTTCGCCCTGGCAGGAATAGGTCTGCGTGACCTTCGTCCCGTTCTTCCTGGTGGTCACCGAAACGGCGACATCGGAGCCGTCGGGCCAGTTGGCGACATCGCCTGAGGCAAAGGAGGCGAGTTCGACCGGCCCGCGGAAGACCCGGATCGACTGCGTCACCTGGTCGGGATGCGAGGAGAGATGCGCGGCATCGTAGTCTCGCCCGAAACAGAAAGGCTGGTCCGGCTTCAGTCGCTCGCGCAAGGGAGCCCCAAGCGCCGGATCGATCGGGTCGATCTTGGCGAATTCAGCCTGGCAGGTTGCGGCCGGCATCGGGTCGAGGCGGAAATTGTTGTCCTCCGAGCCCAGAGCCTGCCGGTCATATTCGGCTTCGCCCAGTTCGTCTTCCGATCCGGCGTCGAGATAGAGATCGGACGAGACGTCGGTGAGGATCAGGCGGCCTTTGTCATCGAGCTTCAGCGACGCCATGGTGCGGTCGCAGTCCATGCCGCAGCGGATCGGACCTGACTTGCCGTCCTCGGACTCGTGATTGCACCAGCCGCCGGCCCATTGCGGCGCCTTGGCGCCGCGCACCATGGTGGTGAGAAAACCGTTGTAGGAGGTGTCGGCGTTTGCCATCGGCTCCTCGTTCGGATGGCTCACCGGATCATGGCCATAGAGGAAGAAGATCCGCGCCACCTTCTGCTTTGGATGCGCCTTGAGGTGCGCCGCATCATAGACGCGGCCGAAACAGGCATCGGCGCCATTCGGGCTGAGTTCGGGTAATTTAAGCACATCGTCGGCCGCGGCCGAACCCGCAAGCGCGCCGAGCAGCACGGCGCCAAATCCAGCGCTGGCAACAACCTTCCACTTCCTGAACGCCATGTGACCCCCTCCTCGCATCGACAGGACGTAACGTGAATCTATGCTAGTATCATGGCCGCAGCCACGCAATTTGCGGGGAGCGCCAAGCCGAGAGGATGCCATGCGTCGACGCGACATGTTCCGGGCCAGCCTTGCCGGTGCCGCCGGCCTGTTCGGGCTGAGCCGGGCCGCCGCCGCTGAAGACAGACCGAAGGTCGCCTATCACCTCAGCGACCTCGATAAGGTCAACTTCGTGCTCGGCAACATCAAGAACCACTATGAAGGCACCGGCGGCAATGTCGACATCGTGTTGGTCGTGCATGGTCCGGCCCTCGCCGGCTTCAAGTCGAAAGGCATATCGGCGGCGATCTCGGGACGCTTTGCCGGCCTTGTCCAGCAGGGCCTTGAGCCGCATGCCTGCGGCAACACCATGCAAGGCATGGAGATCACGCTTGCCGACCTGCTCGAGGGCTTCCACGCCGCCGACAAGGGCGGCGTCGTCAAGCTCGCCGAACTGCAGCGCCAGGGCTACGCCTATCTCCGGCCCTGAGCCGCCACGGGCTTGAACGTGAAGGCCATGAGAGCCTACGAAGGGTGGCCAAACAGCCCGAAGGAAAGTGCTCATGACCGCGACCACCCTCGTCATCCCCGATCTTGCCGGCAAGGCGGTGCTGGTCACCGGCGCTTCGACCGGCATCGGTGCCGCCCTTGCACTGGCCTACGCCGCCCAGAAATGCCGGGTCGCCCTGCACTACAATTCGAGCCGGGAGGCCGCAGAAACGCTGGCCAAAAACATCCGCGACAGCGGCGGTGAGGTGTTCCTGACACAGGGCGACTTCTCACAGGCAGCCGATGTCGAGCGGGTAGTCGAGGAGAGCGCCGAAACATTCGGGCGGCTCGACGGGCTGATCAACAATGCCGGCGGCATGCTCGGCCGCGTACCTTATGCGGAGCAGACCGAGGCGCACTACGACGCGGTGATGGACCTCAACGCCCGCTCGGTGCTGACGGCCTCGCGCAAGGCGATGCCATGGCTGAAGAAGCAGGGCGGCTTCATCGTCAACACCTCGTCGATCGCGGCGCGCAATGGCGCTGGCGGCGGCGCCGGGCTGTACGGTTCGGCCAAGGCCTTTGTCTCCAATGTGACGCGCGGCATGGCCAAGGAACTGATCGGCTTCGGCATCCGCGTCAACGCGGTGGCGCCGGGCACCATCGCGACACCCTTCCATGAGCGCTATTCCACCGACGAGCAGATGAAGGGCATGGTCGCCACCATTCCTCAAGGGCGTGCCGGCACGGCCGAAGACTGCGTCGGCGCCTATCTCTTCCTGTCCTCCGATCTCCTGAGTGGTTACATCACCGGCCAGGTGATCGAGGTGAACGGTGGCCAGTTGATGCCGTGAGCCGGCAATTGCATACTGCGTCTCGCAACCATGCATGTCGTGCGCACGTTTGCTGAGGTTGGAAGAAAGGGGAGAGGCAATGTACGGATTGATCGGAAAGATGCGGGCGTCGCGCGGCCAGCGCGACGCGATCATGGATGTGCTGCTCGCCTCGACCGGCGCCATGCCGGGTTGCCTAAGTTATGTCATCGCCCGCGACCCGGCCGATGCCGACGCGATCTGGGTGACCGAAGTGTGGACCGACGCCGCAAGCCACAAGGCTTCGCTGCAGCTGCCGGAGGTCCAGGCAGCGATCGCCAAGGCCCGGCCGATCATCGCCGGCTTCGAATTCCAGGTCGAGACCCATCCGGCCGGCGGTTTCGGCCTGCCCGCCATCAAGAACGAGTGACATCCCAACGCGGGGTCGGGGTCGTGAATTTCGTCCGAGACAGCGTTCGCATTTTTCTCTTCCAGGTCTAAGACCCAAACATGGACTCTTCGCCAGACCAACCGGCCGTCGAACGCATGGCGCGCATGCGTCCGGTTCGGCAGTGGCTGGTGCTGCTGATCGTCTCGCTGCTGTTCGCCGGCGCGCTGGAATACGCCGCACTGCCGGCGGCGCTGCTGATCGGCCCGATGTTGGCGGCGATCCTTGCCGGCACCAATGGCGCCACGGTGCGCGTGCCGCGGCCGCTGTTCGCCGCCGCCCAGGCCTTGGTCGGCTGTCTGGTCGCGGCGTCGATCTCCACCGACATTTTTTCGGTGTTCTACAAGGAATGGCCGCTGGTCCTTGTCGTGGTGCTGGCGACCCTTGCGGCGTCCAGCCTGCTTGGCTGGTTGATCAGCCGCTGGCGCATCCTGCCCGGCACCACCGCGGTCTGGGGCTCGTCGCCGGGTGCTGCCACTGCCATGGTGCTGATGGCCGGTGCCTTCGGCGCCGATCAGCGCCTCGTCGCCTTCATGCAGTATCTGCGCGTCATCTTCGTCTCGATGACGGCAGCACTCGTCGCCAAGATGTGGGTCGACACTTCGGGCATCGAGGTACCAGCCATCGTCTGGTTCCCGCCGATCGAACCGGCAGCCTTTGCCGCCACGCTCGGCGTGGCGCTGGTCGGCGGCCTGCTCGGCCGGTTGTGCCGGCTGCCGTCACCCTTCTTCCTCGGCACCTTCATCATCGGCACCATCGTCCATCTCGGCTTCGGCGCGGAGATGCAATTGCCGCCATGGCTGCTGGCGCTCTCCTATGCGATGGTCGGCTGGTCGATAGGGCTGAATTTTACCCGGGCGATCCTGCGTCATGCGACACGGGCGCTGCCGCAGATCGTCGGCTCTATCGTCGTGCTCATCGCCTTTTGCGGCGGGCTAGCCTGGCTGATCAGCCACGTCCTTGGTATCGATCCGCTGACCGCCTATCTCGCGACGAGCCCCGGCGGCATGGACAGCGTCGCCATCATTGCCGCCGCCGCCCAGAACGTCGACATATCCTTCGTCATGGCCTTGCAGTCGGCCCGCTTCCTGGTCGTGCTCATCGCCGGGCCGAGCATAGCGCGGCTGGTGGCGAGAGCCGTCAGGGACTGAGATTCAAATATGCAGGGAAGAGGAAAAGTGCCCATGAACCGTCGTGTGAATGCCGTCGATCTCTCAGGCCGGGTCGCCGTGGTGACCGGCGGCGCGCAAGGCATCGGCCTTGCCGTCGCCCGGCGACTGCTGTCATCGGGTGCCAGCGTCGCCATCTGGGATGTGGACGAGACCGCCATGGCGAAGGCCGTTTCCGAACTCGCCCCGCTCGGCCGGGTCGAGGGTTTGCTGTGCGATCAATCGCTGATCGAGGCCGTCGACAGCGCCGCGACGGAAACCGAGCGCTCGCTTGGTCCGGTCGATCTGCTGGTAAACAATGCCGGCATCGCCGGACCGGCAGCGACGGTGGCGGATTATGATCCTGCCGCCTGGCGCCAGATAATCGACATCGACCTCAACGGCGTCTTCTACTGCTGCAAGCGCCTGGTGCCCGGCATGATCGCGCGCAGCTACGGCCGCATCGTCAACATCGCCTCGGTCGCAGGCAAGGAAGGCAATCCGAATGCCGCCGCCTATTCCGCCGCCAAAGCCGGCGTGCTCGCGCTGACAAAATCGCTCGGTAAGGAACTGGCCGGCCACGACATCGCCGTCAACGCGCTGACCCCATCGCCCGCCCGCACCCGCATCCTCGAACAGCTCACTGAGGCCCAGGTCGCCTACATGCTGGGCAAGGTGCCGCGAGGCCGGTTCGTCGAAGTCGAAGAGGCGGCTGCGATGATCGCCTTCATGCTATCGGACGAAAATTCCTTCACCACCGGCGCAACGTTCGATCTCTCCGGCGGCCGCGCCACCTACTGAGAAGCGTCGCTGTTCCTTGCTGTCGCCGTCGCTGTCGGCGCCGCGAAGGACTAGATCATGATGAGATTTCGTTGAAATTTCATCATGATCTAACCCTTTGTTGGAGCATGACCTTTTCCAAAAACCGGTACCCACTTTTTGGGATCATGCTCTAAGAGCCGCCCAGCGTCGCGGCAAGCCGGTCGGGAAGGAAATCGACGAAGGCGCGAACCTTCGGCGACAAATGACGATTGGACGGCCACAGCAACCGGAACTGGCCGCGGCCGTCGACATGGTCGTCCAGCACCGTGCGCAGCAGGCCGTCACGCAGCGCCTCGCGGACCAGGAAATCGGGCATCGAGCTGATGCCGAGCCCGGCCATCGTGGCGCCCTTCAGCGCCTCCGTGTTGTTGCAGGTCAGCATCGAGCGGACCTGCGGCTCGGCGCTGCCGCCGATGAACGGCCAGCCTTGCAGCTTGCCGCTGTTGGGAAAGCGGAAGCGGATGCCGTAATGGTTCACGAGATCGTCCGGACCGCTCGGGTTGCCGTGCTGCTCGATATAGGAGGGTGCCGCACACAACAGCAGCCGGAAGGGTGCAAGCGGCCGCGCCACCAGGCGCGAATCCGGCAGGTCGCCGCTGCGGATCGCGATGTCGACGCCTTCGTCGATGAGGTCGACGATGCGGTCGTTGAAGTCGATGTCGAGTTCGATTTCGGGATAGCGCGCCATGAACTCCGACAGCACCGGGAACAGCAGGTGATAGGTCACGATCGGCGTCGAAACGCGCAGCCGCCCATGCGGTGTTTCGCGGCTCCGCGACAGCATCGCCTCGGCATCGTCGATGTCGTCGAGGATGCGCCGCACCCGCTCGTTGAACAGCTTGCCCTCTTCGGTCAGGCCGATGCGGCGCGTGCTGCGCTGAAGCAACCTTACGCCGAGATCCCGCTCGAGCCTGGCGACGCTCTTGCCGACGGCCGATGCCGAGATGCCGAGCGTGCGGCCCGCAGCGATGAAGCTGCCGAACTCAGCCGTGCGGGCAAAGGCCAGGAGCCCATTGAGACGTTCCATCGCATCTCTCCATTCGAGCGTTTCAGTCCGATATATCTGGAGATTTAACACTATTTTTCTCGAAGTGTCGCGGGCCTATCTTCCCGTTACGACCGGCGCAGCAAGCTTGCGGCAGGCCGGCGGATCCTGGTTCAGATAGGAAATCCATGACCTCGAAGACCACAAACGGCGCGGTCGCGCCATGGCTTGTCCTGTTGTCGGTATGCCTTGCCGCCATGACAATGCCCTTGACCTTCACCGGCCCGGCCGTCGCGCTTTCCCGCATTGCGGCCGACCTCGGCGGCAGGCCGATCGCGCTCAACTGGGTGACCAACGCCTTCATGCTGACCTTCGCCGCCACCTTGATGGCATCAGGCGCGCTGGCCGACAATCATGGCCGCAAGCGGCTCTTCCTTGTTGGCCTCGCCACCTATGTGCTGGCATCGCTGGGATCGATGTTTGCCCCTGATATCGTCTGGTTCGATGTGCTCAGGGCTGCGCAAGGGCTCGGCAGTGCCGCCGCCTTTGCCGGCGGCGCCTCCGCTCTTGCCCAGGAATTCGATGGGCCATTGCGGCTGCGCGCCTTCTCCTTCCTCGGCACCAGTTTCGGCATCGGCCTCGCTTTTGGGCCGATCGCGTCGGGCCTGCTCATAGATGCTTTCGGCTGGCGATCGATCTTCGTCTTGGTGGCAGTGCTCGCGATTGCAGCCGCTTTGCTCGGCCTGCGCACCATCAGGGAATCGCGCGATCCGGATGCGACCGGCCTCGACTGGGCGGGAGCCGGCACCTTTACGATCGCGCTGGCATCGCTGACCTACGGCGTGCTGCAAGCGCCGCAGAGCGGCTGGACCGATCCCCTGGTGATCGCGCTTCTCGTGGCGGCCGCCCTTTGCTTTGCCGCTTTCGTCGTCGTCGAGCGGCGCGTGCGCCGGCCGATGCTCGATCTCTCGCTGTTCCGCTTTCCCCGCTTCGTCGGCGTCCAGTTCCTGGCGGCCGCTCCCGCCTATGGCTTCGTCGTCCTGCTGGTGCTGTTGCCGATCCGCTTCATCGGCATCGAGGGGATGAGCGAGATCAAGGCGGGGCAGTTGATGATCTGCCTGTCGGGACCGCTGTTGATCCTACCACTGCTCGCCGGCCAGGTAGCGCGCTGGATCGCTCCGGCAACGATCTGCGGTGTCGGCCTGCTTGTGGCCGCCGGCGGCCTTGTCTGGCTGAGCCTGACACCGCCTGTCGCCGCAGCGCTGGTGGCGCCGCTGATCCTCATCGGCGTCGGCATCGCCTTGCCCTGGGGGCTGATGGACGGACTTGCCGTCGGCGTCGTGCCGAAAGAGCGTGCCGGCATGGCGGTCGGCATCTTCAACACCACCCGCGTCGCTTGCGAAGGCGTGGCGCTGGCGATCGTCATGGCAGTCCTGTCGGGTTTCACGGCAGCCCAACTGGCGGCTCAGGGAACGGCGTCTTCCCTGGATGCAACCGCCGCCGCGCAGCTGCTGGTGACCGGCAACATCGGCGAAGCGGCACCCCGCTTGCCGGGTGCCGGAGCCACGGTCCTGGTCCAGGCCTATGAGATCGCGTTCGACAGGCTGCTGATCGTGCTGGCGGCAATCACCATCGTCACCGCCCTTGTCGTCTTTCTCGGCTTGCGCCGTGGATCGGCGGTGGAACACGAGACCATTGCTCTGCCGGTTTGCCAGGAAGGGTAGCTGAGCCGCGTCAGGAGATGACGAGGCTCGCTATGCGGTGGCCGTCCAGCACGAAGGTCATGTCACCCTCGCCGTTGAAGCCATTGCCTTTCACGGCAATGCGGACGCGGTAGCTGCCCTCGACCTCGGCGATGCGGACAATGCGAAGATTGGACTTCACGCCGATATTGTCCGACTGGTTCCAGCGCGCGATCTGCTGGCGGCCTTGGAAGGACCGCCCCCAGTCGGTCAGGGACGCGTCGGCTGTGAACGTGTGGAGAACGGCTTCGCTATCACCCGCATTGGTGGCCTCGATAAAGCGGCGGATAGGTTCGGGTGTGGTCATCAATCGAGCCGGTGCATCAGATCATCATCCAGCCAGCGGCCGAAGAAATAGACCAGCTGCTTGTGCCACCATGGCCAGTCATGACTGACATCGCCGCCCCAATAGTCGACCCAGGCGGGAATGGATTTGTCGCGCAGGATCTGTTCCAGCCTGCGGGTCTCGACCAGCATCCGCTCTTCCCAGGCGCCCTGCCCGCAGCAGAAGATCATCCTCAGCGACTTCAGCCGGGCAAGCAGCTTTGGGTCTACGGTGCCGGGCAGATAGTCGAGCGGTGAATTGTAGAAGATATCACCTTCCAGCGCCTTGCCGAAGAAGTCGCCCGCCGAATAGACGCCCGACAGCGCGATGACGCCGCTGGCGAGTTCGGGAAAGCGAAAGACGAAGTTCGTGGAATGATAACCGCCCATCGAACAGCCGGTGAACAGCGGCTTTAATTTGCGCCCGCCATTGGCTTGCTCGGCGGTCGCCAGAAACTCCGGCAGCGCCTCCTCGCGCACATATCGGAAATAAGCCTCGTGGCGACCGATGCGGTGGGCGACGCCGGCATGCTTGTTGAAGAACGATTCCGAATCGACGCCGTCGACCGCAAACAGCTGGATGCGGCCGGTATCGATGAATTCGGCCAGCGCTCCAACCCCGCCGGAATCCTCGAACTGGTAGAACCGCCCCTGCGACGTCGGGAACACCACCACCGGCCGGCCGGCATGGCCGTAGCGCTTGTATTCCATGTCGCGGCCGAGATTGCCGGAGAAACCCTTGTGATAGGAGATGTCCATCGCGTCTAAGCCTTTTCCGCGTGGATGTAGGCGACGGCCGCGCGCAGCTCTCTCTCGTCCTTCGAGCGCATCTGGTAGGCGTAATTTCCCATGGCGCGGCTGAAAACATTTTCTATCGGCTGATGATGGACGATCTTGTCGCGATGCGCGGCTAGCACGTCCTCATGGCTGTGCAAATAGTGGAGGTGCTGCTTGCGGCTGGCATAAGCGGTGAAATACTTGCCCTCATAAGGACCACCGGCGGCATCCTTCACCACCATGTCGGCCCAGGCCGCGTAGACGTCGATGTCGAACGTGTAGTTGATCGCATCGGTCATCCAGGCGCCGGGCGGCCGCATGTTGACCTCAAGCGCGATGACGCGGTCGTCCTTGGTTTCGAACAGCTCGATGTGGAAGAAGCGCTCGCGCACGTCGAACGCTTTGAGGATCTTGCGGCCGGCCTCTTCGATCGCCGGTCGGACCTTGGGAAAGCAGGTGTAGCTCATGTGGCGATCCTTGTTGACCACTTCCATGATGCTCTGGTCGTAGCGGTGGCTGGCCGCCAGCACCACCTCGCCGTCACGGTTGACCAGCCCATCGAAGGTCACCACCAGCCCCTCGATGAATTGCTCCATGACGAAGGTCACGTCCTCGGGCTTGTCTCTGAAAAACTGGTCAAGCTCCCTGGCGTTGGAAATCTTGAAGGTGTTCGAGGCGCCGGACCCGGAATCGGGCTTCACCACCACGGGATAGCCGACGCGGCGGATGAAGGTCATGGCGCCGGCCCGGTCGGAGCATTTGCGCTGGGCGATGGTGTCGACGCCGCTCTTGCGGAAGAATGCACGCATGCGGCTCTTGCGCTTCAAATTCTTCACGAAATCGAGCTTGGTGCCGTAGATGTTGAAGTCGGTGCGGATGTTGGCTTCCAGCTCCAGCCAATGCTCGTTGAGTGACTCGAAGCGCTCGATCCGGCCCCATTTGTGGATGAAATGACCCATGGCCCGGAACACCGGATCGTAGTCCTCCATGTCGGCGATGCGGTAATATTCCGACAGGGCCACCTTCAGCTTGCCGTCCAGCGCCTCATAAGGCGCATCGCCAATGCCCAGCACCGTAGCGCCGGCCTTTTTCAGCCGGTCGCAGAAATCGGCGCCGTTGGCGGGAAAATGCGGCGAGAAGAAAACAAAATTCACGGATGATCCCTCCGACGGCGAAGCATTGCGGGCTCGGCTACACGCAAGTCTGGCGCATTTGCCGCGCATGGGGAAGAGTGCTCGCGAGTGGTGGAATGGCAGCCCACTTGCCTGTCCATGGCGGCTCCTGTATGAACCCCGCCATGAACACGCGCGTCTCCTCCGTCGCTTCCCGTCCGACCGGCTTTGCCGGCGAGACCGTGCGCGCGCTGGCATCGACCCTGCTTCTTCTCGGCCTTATCGGCGATCGCCGGGTTCGCTGAAGGAGCGCCCGGCGGTCGAACCGCCGCTTACGCGCACGCTCCTTGGCCAGTTCAGAAATTGGCAATTCACATCAAGCGAACGAAAATCTGATAAGGCGCTGCTCGCCCTGGAATCCGTCCGAAGACCGATCCGCGAGCCGCCGGGAGAACAAGACGATGAACGCACGAGAAGACATCCGCGCCGGCGAAGCCGAAAGCGTAAAACGCGCGGCCGGCCACATGCCGGGCGCGGCCCGAAAATACCAGCCCTACCCGACGGTCGGTCTCACCGACCGCACCTGGCCCAACAAGGTCATCGACAAGGCACCGGTCTGGTGCTCGGTCGATTTGCGCGACGGCAACCAGGCGCTGATCGATCCGATGGGTCATGAGCGCAAGGCGCGCATGTTCGCCCTGCTGCTCGACATGGGTTTCAAGGAGATCGAGATCGGTTTCCCCTCGGCCTCGCAGACCGATTTCGATTTCGCCCGCTGGTGCATCGAGGAAGGCAATGTGCCGGCTGATGTTTCGCTACAGGTGCTGGTGCAGTGCCGTCCCGAACTCATCACCCGCACCTTCGAATCTCTGAAGGGCGCCACCAACCCGATCGTGCATTTCTACAATTCGACCAGCGAGTTGCAGCGTCGCGTCGTCTTCGAGAAGGATGTCGGCGGTATCAAGCGCATCGCCACCGACGCGGCCAAGATGATCACCGACATGGCGGCCAAGGCCGGCGGCGGTTATCGCTTCGAATATTCGCCCGAAAGCTTTACCGGCACCGAGCTCGAAGTCGCGCTGGAGATATGCAACGCCGTCACCGAGATCGTGAAGCCGACAGCCGACAACAGACTGATCATCAACCTGCCGTCGACGGTCGAGATGTCGACGCCCAACATCTATGCCGACCGGATCGAATGGATGTGCCGCAACCTGGACGACCGCGAGAACCTGCTGATCTCGCTGCACCCCCACAACGATCGCGGCACCGGCATCGCCACCACCGAGCTCGGCCTGATGGCGGGTGCGGACCGCGTCGAAGGCACGCTGTTCGGCAATGGCGAGCGCACCGGAAATGTCGACATCGTGACGCTGGCGCTCAACATGTACACGCAAGGCGTCGATCCCCATCTGGATTGCTCCGACATCAACCGGATGAAGGACGTCTACGAATATTCCAACCAGCTGAAGATCTCCGAGCGCCATCCCTATGTCGGCGAACTCGTCTACACCGCCTTTTCCGGCTCGCACCAGGACGCCATCAACAAGGGCATGAAGGCCTTGAAGAAGGCCAACACGCCGGTCTGGGAAGTGCCCTATCTGCCGATCGATCCGGCCGATGTCGGACGCAGCTACGAGGCGATCATCCGCATCAACTCGCAGTCGGGCAAAGGCGGCATCGCCTATGTACTGCAGGCCGATTACGGCCTCAATCTGCCGCGCAACCTGCAGATCGAGTTCAGCCAGGAGATCCAGGCGATCACCGACGCCGAAGGCAAGGAAGTGCCGGCAAAACGCATCCATGACCGCTTTATTGAAACCTATGTCGACCAGCCCGGCGCACGACTGAAGTTCCTCGACCATCACACCTATCCCGATACCGAGAAAAAGGGCCGGCGCGTGGTCGAGGCGGTGATCCTCGACAACGGCAAGGAGACGACAATCGCCGGCTCCGGCACCGGCCCGATCGACGGCTTCGTCGATGCGCTGTCGCGTCATGTTGGCGTCGACATGTCGGTGCTTGATTATTCCGAACATTCGCTCCAGCGCGGCTCGAACGCCTCGGCGATTTCCTATGTCGAGATGGAATATCCCGGCGGCAAGCTGTTCGGCGCCGGCATCAACACCAACATCGTCGCCGCCTCGCTGGAAGCCGTTGTTTCGGCCGCCAACCGGATAATCGGCCGCAAGGCCGGCTGATATTTTCCCGGGCGCCGAATGTCCGCGGCGCCCGGAAATCCCCCATTTGCCGAGGGAAATTCCGGTCTTTTGTGTCAACCACCGGCAACTATCCGGTGTGTTACGCGATCGCATAACATAAGCATGCTTGTATGGAAGTGCAGGCTCTATATGATCGCGCCTCAACCTGTGCCGACTTCGAGAGGATCGACACTTGCAGCATGCCACGCCTGCCGCCCCCGCAGTGCGCGAGACACTGGAGCGACTGCTCGCCAGCGAAACGTTCGGACGTTCCGAGCGCGCGCGCAAGTTGCTGCGCTATCTTGTTGAGCGCGAGCAGGCCGGCGAAGCCGACAGGCTCAAGGGTTTCTCCATCGCCATGGACGTCTTCGGCAAGGACGGCGATTTCGATTCGTCGACCGACGCCGTTGTCCGGGTGCAGGCAGGCCGGCTGCGCGAACTTCTCCAGCATTATTTCGCCAATGAAGGCATAGCCGAACCGGTTCGCATTGCCATTCCGCGCGGCGGCTACGTGCCGTCCTATGAGCTCAACGCCATACGCCTGCCGGTTGGGCAGGAGCCGCTTGCGGCGGCGGTAGCCACCTTGCCCGGACCGCCCGACCAGACGGCTCTTGACGCCGTTCCCGCTGGCGCGACGGCCGCGGGGGTTACAGAACCTGGGCCTTCGCTGGCGCGCCATCTCCAGTTCTTCTGGGTCGCCATGACGCTGGTCATCCTCATGCTGGGCGTGCTCATCCTGCGCCAGGGCAGCGGCGCATTGCTTGCCAGCAGTGATCCGACCTCGGTGGTCGAGACCGCTGGCGTAACGAGCAGCATCGCATCGCCGTCGATGGAGGCCCTGCCCCTCGTCTACATCGCCGTGAAGGCCACCGGCCCCGAGGCCGGCCGCGTCGCCGCTTCGCTGCGCGCCGGCCTTGCCGGTTTCGACACCATCGACTTCATCGGCCGCGACGCCGACAGCAAGCGCGACCCAAGCACCGACCCGACCAGCTTCGTTTTCGATGTCCTGCCGGGACCAATGGCAGGTGACGTGACGCTCGAACTGCAGAGCGTGGCGACCGGCCGCGTGCTTTTGTCCCGCAGTCTGACGGCCGCCGACAGCGCACCTGGCACCGTCGAGGATCGTATCGCCGCCATCCTCAGCTCGACCATTCCCGCCTCCGGCCCGCTCTACAGCTACATCGAACAGAACGGCATTCAGACCGGGCTGACGAGCTGCCTGATCCTCAACGACAGATACTATCTCGACCAGAGCACCAGGACGCACGAGGCCGCCTATCGCTGCCTGGACAACCTCGCCGGCCAGGGTGCGAAATCGTCGTTGGTCTATTCGGAACTGGCCTCCCTGACCCTTGAGGCCGCCACCGATCATTACGCCTATCCGCCTGGCGCGACGGTCGAACAGGCAATGTCTTTCGCCCATCGCGCCATCCAGATGGGACCGACCAGCCCCTATGCGCACCGCGCCTATGGCTACCTCAACTCGCGCCTCGGCAACACCGAGGAATCGATCCGCTGGATGCGCAAGGCCTATGAGCTCAACCCCTACGACCTCGGCATGGCTGCCGCTTACGGCTATGGCCTGATCTTTGCCGGCAAATATGCCGAGGGAACACCGATCCTGACCCATGCCGTCGAGACGTTCAGCGGCCATCCGACATGGTGGGATTTTGGGCTTTTCGCCGGACAGTTCATGCTGGGCGACATGAACAAGGCCGCGATAGCCAGCGAGTCGCTGCGCACGACGGCGATGAAATCGCATTATCTGGCGGCGCGGCTGATCGGCGCCAAGGCTGCCGGCCGCGAACAGCTGGCAGCCAAGCTTCTGGATGAGCTGACCACCAAATTCCCGAAATTCGCCGCCGATCCGCGCGCGGCCTTCGCCGAGCGCAAATATCCCGCCGATCTGACCGACCGGCTGGTTGAGGCGCTGCGCGCCGCGGGCCTCGGCAACGCCAGCTAGTCTTTCCGGATCGCGAAAACTTTACTGGCCATCGGTCTGGACTGGGAGCAATCCAGCCTCGATTCGAATTTCCTCTCCAGTCTTGCAATAATCGCACATTTTCATGGTCTCATCCCTCTATGTTGCCGAGCGGGGCGCCGGGCCGAAGACGGTCGTCCTGCTGCATGGCTTCGGTGGTTGCCATGATATCTGGCGCGAGGTGACCGCGTCGCTAGGGCCCGATATCAGGACTTTGGCCTACGATCTTCCGGGACACGGACTGTCTCTCGAATTCCCTGGCAGCGGCCCGGCCAAAACAGCGGCGCGAGCGGTTCTCGCGGATATCGCCGCACGCGGGATAGCAAGGGTGCATGTCGCCGGTCATTCGATGGGCGGTGCGGTCGCCTCCCTGATGGCGCTTGCCGAGCCTGACAGGATAGGCTCGCTGACGCTTCTGGCGCCGGGCGGTGCTGGGTCAGAGATCAACGGACCGCTGTTGCGCCGCTACGCCGCGGCCGCCGACAGACGGGAAATCCGCGCCTGCCTTGCCGCCATGTCGGGACCGCGAAGCCCGCCGCCCGAACGCATCGTTGGCGTCCTGGCGGACCTACGCCGTCGCCCCGGCCAGTTGCGCAAGCTGATTGAGATATCGGCCGTCATGACCAGGAACGAGCGGCAGGGGGTCATACCCCGCGAACAGCTGGACACCCTCGACATGCCGGTGATGGTGGTTTGGGGAACGGACGATCCGGTGCTGCCCTTTACCCAGGCTGATTGTCTGCCGGCGCATTTTCATATTCATCACGTGCTCGATGCCGGCCATATGCTGGTCGAGGAAGTGCCTGATGTGGTCGCCCAGGCCGTGCGCCGAAACATGGCACGCCGCGGCAGGCGCCTGCGTCCGACATTCGAGGCCGCGGCGAGCTAACTTACTTGCGCCCCGCATCTCGCCAGTGCATTTTGCCGCCGCCTGTGTTAACTCGCAATTAACCATATCAGCGAGGCGACGCCGATGAAGGACACTGGCGAAAACATCACCCCCATCGACACCTCCCGCAAACTGTCCGACGCCGTTCGCGATGTGAAAAATGCCTTCGCCGATCGCGACGATGTCGTGGTCGACATGCGCGAGGCGCACCGGATGCGGCTTGATCTGCTCGCCGCCGAGCTCGCCCCGGTCTTTGCCGACGTGCCCGCCGACATGGACAATTTCGACTTCGTCGTCTCCTCCGGCCTGCAGCCCCGCCTGTGGATCGACGCCGTCAGCCATGTCGCCATGGGGCGCGACCGCCGCACCTACCGCTTTATCAGGGATACCCGCATCGGCCGCGTCGTGCTCGCCGAATCGACCGATATGAAACCGGTCGCCGATCAGGTCACGCGCTATGTGGCGGAGCGTATCGTCGAGCGCCAGCGCATGATGGAGGGCGGTGTCGAGCCGGCCGTCGCCGACCTGAAACGCGCCGCCGTGCCGGAAGCTGAGCCGCCCTTGCAAGCAGCCGTGCCCCGCAGGGGCTGGTCGACGTTCCTTTCCGGTCTCGGCTTGGTCGCCGCCGGCGCGCTTGTTGGCCTGGCGGTGGCGGCCGCGCTGTTTTGGGATCGCCTGATGGCGATGAAGATCAGCTTCTGATCAACGATCTGGAGGCCTCGGTGTCTGCGCGCCGAGTTCAATGACCTGCAGGTCCGATGGCGGCAAGGCCGGCCCGGTCAGGCCGCGCCGCGTCAGGCGAATCAGCCAATTGCCCTTCTCCCCGTCAATATCGAGCAGATTGTACTGTGCCGCCGGGTTCTTGCTGCCTGGCGACTGCCCGGCGGCGGCGACGCCGACGACCGGAATCCTGGCGCCGCGCCCGCCGATGAAGAACAGCGACGGCAGATGCGAATGGCCGTGCAGCACGAGTTCGGCGCCATGCCTATGAACGGTCTTGTGGAAGCGGGAGATGCCGAACAGGCGCTTTTGCTGGGCGACGGCGCCGCGCACCGGCGGATGATGGATCATGATCACCCGCAACAGGCCGCGTTTGTTCGTTGCGTCGAGCACTGTCGCCAGCCTTTGCGCCTGACCTTCGAGGAAGAAGCCGTTGGCCATGAACGGCGCCGTGGCGCGCGCCGTCGAAACGCCGATCAGCGCGACATTGCCGCGTACGCGCAGATAGGGAAAAGCGTTGCGGTCGATCGGCGCAGTCACGCCGTCGCCGCTCATCCACGCCGCCCAGGAGCGGCAGACCTTGTCGAAGGCGCCCGGCACATAGGCGTCGTGGTTGCCCGGCACCACCGAGACATCCTCCGGAGAACCCAGCGTCTCAAGCCAGTGCTTGGCCATCTCGATCTCGCCGTCGAGCGCCAGATTGACCAGATCGCCGGTAACGGTGAGGTGGTCGGGTGTGCTCGCCTTCATGTCGGCGACGATGGTGTCGATGACGGCATCGTGCATATGGCGGCGGCGGTTGCGCTGCCAGTTGACGTAGCCGACGACGCGCTTGGACGCGAGTTCGCGATAGGTTACACCGGGAAGCGGCCCCAGATGGACATCGGAAATATGCGCGAGCCTGAACATCCTTCCTTCATAGGCGACGCGCTCCCCGCTTTCCACTCACTGTTTCCTGCCCATCCACGGTTTCGCTAGTCATGGCTATATCGGACCCGGAGCAGGCGTTTCGCCAGACCGGCTGGGCAGGCCTCAGGGCAAGGCTGTTCCATCTCTATTTCCTGCTGCGGCGGCCGATGACGCTGGGCGTGCGCGGCCTGATCCACGATCGCGCCTCGAACACCGTCTTCCTCATCCGCCACACCTATGTCCCCGGCTGGCAATTGCCGGGCGGCGGCGTCGAGGTCGGCGAAACGCTTGGCGAAGCGCTGGCGCGGGAACTGGCCGAGGAAGGCAATATCGCGCTCACCGCCCCGCCGGTGCTGAAGTCGATGCATTTCAACCGCCGCTCCAGCCGCCGCGACCATGTCGGCCTCTATCTCATCGAAACCTTCAACCAGACCGCGCCGAAACTGCCGGACCACGAGATCGCCGAAGCAGGCTTCTTTCCGCTCGACCGCTTGCCGCATGGCACGACGCCGGCGACGCTGCGGCGGCTTGCCGAGGTTTTTGAAGGCCAGCCGGTATGGCCGTACTGGTAGGCTGTCAATCCGATGCTCACGCCGCCTGCCTGAACCGCGCCCGGTCGTGCGGCGCGCCATAGTCGAGCCCAGGCCCGACCGGCACGATGCGCGTCGGGTTGATGCTCTCGTGGCTGCCGTAATAGTGCATTTTGATGTGGTGCAGGTTCACCGTGCCGGCGATACCGGGCACCTGGTAGAGGTCGCGCAGATAGTTCGAAAGGTTCGGATAGTCGGCGATGCGGCGCAGATTGCATTTGAAATGGCCGACATAGACCGGGTCGAAACGCACCAGCGTGGTGAACAGCCGCCAATCGGCCTCGGTGACACGCTCGCCAATGAGATAGCGCTGTTTTGACAGTCGGCCCTCCAGCGTGTCGAGCGCCGCGAACAGCTCGCCGAATGCCTCTTCATAGGCCGCTTGCGTGGTGGCAAAGCCGGCGCGGTAGACGCCGTTGTTGACGGCGGGAAAGACCAGCGCATTGACCTTGTCGATCTCGCCGCGCAGGCCTGGCGGATAGGAATCGAGAGCGGCATCGCCCCACTCGTCGAAGGCCGAATTGAGCATGCGGATGATTTCGGCGGATTCGTTGGAGACGATGGTCTCTTCCTTCTTGTCCCACAGCACCGGCACCGAAACCCGGCCCGAATAGGCTGGATCGGCCTTGGTGTAGATTTGGTGCAGGAAGTCGAGGCCGTAGAGCGTGTCGCCGGTGGCGCCATCCTCGGCCAAAAACGTCCAGCCCTCAGCACCGAGGAAATGATGCACGACTGAAACCGGGATGATGTCTTCTAGCTTCTTCAGCGCGCGAAAGATCAGCGTGCGGTGCGCCCACGGACAGGCGAGCGAGACATAAAGATGGTAGCGTCCGGGCTCGGCCTTGAAGCCGCGCGTACGACCTTGCGCCGGCGCGCCGTCGCGCGTGATCCAGTCACGCCACTGCGTCTCGGCGCGGATGAACCTGCCGCTGCTATCGACATTGGCCGGACGGTCCTGCCATTTGCCTTCGACCAGCAATCCCATACGAAATCTCCTTGCGTGCCTTGGCCAATGTAGTCGCAAGGCGGCAATGCCGAAGCCGTCATCTGCTGAACAGAGCGTCACTCGTATGAAACGCCGGATGAAAACAGCCGATTGCAGCCGCCGGAAATTGATGCTAGCGGACACTCCGCATGTTCGATCTTGGCTTGATCCGGTTTGACCGACGACGAAAGGGCGCCCGCGCTTAGAAAGCGCTGACTGGCGAACGCTGCCGCTTGCAGCAACCTTTCCTCTTTATCGGACCGCGAAGACCATGAGCCTTGCCGACGTGAAATACCTGCCGGAAACTCCGGCGCATGATCCCGAAATCGAAGCCATCAACGACGAAGCCTTTGGCCCCGGCCGTTTCGTGCTGGCCGCCTACAAGATTCGCGAGACCGGCGGCCACGAGCGCTCGCTATCCTTTGTCGCCATGGATGGCGACATCGTCGTTGCTTCGGTGCGCATGACCCGCATCGCCGCCGGCGCCGGACGCGCGCTGATGCTCGGGCCGCTCGCCGTGCGGCCCGCCTTCAAGAATCTCGGTATCGGCCGCCGGCTCGTGGCGATCGCGCTGGAGGCGGCCGCCAAGGCCGGCGCGCCGGCGGTGATCCTTGTCGGCGACGAGCCTTATTACGGCCCGCTCGGCTTCAGAAAGATCCCCCGCGGCCAGATCTCCATGCCGCGCCCGGTCGACCTCGACCGGCTGCTGTCGCACGAGATCGTGCCCGGTGCCGTGGCGCGGCTCTCCGGCGAGGTCGGCCATGCCAGCCTTGCCAGGATCGCGGAGCAGGCACCAGTGATGGCCTGAGCTCCAGGATCGGTCGCGGCACCGGTCGCGATGGATCCCCATTGGTCAGGTTGCACCATGGCGGCGACCTCCGTAGCATGACCTGGAACAGCACGGAGCATGCAGCATGAACCCGAACGGCCAGATTGCGATCGTAACCGGCGGCGGCTCCGGCCTCGGCGAGGCAACCGCCCGCGCGCTGGCCGACAAGGGCGCGCGCGTCGCCATTTTCGATATCGGCATCGACCGGGCATCGAAGGTGGCGGGCGACATTGGCGGCGCCGCCATCCAGTGCGATGTGAGCAGCGCCGACAGCGGTGCGGCCGCGGTCGCCGAGGTGGAAAAGAGACTTGGGCCAGCGCGCATCCTGGTCAATTGCGCGGGCATTGCCATCGGCGTGAAGACGATCGGCAAGGATGGTCCACATCCGCTCGACCAGTACCGCAAGGTGATCGAGATCAATTTGATCGGCACCTTCAACATGATCCGCCTCGTCGCCGACCGTGCCGCCCAACTCGAACCGCTGCAGGGCGGCGAGCGCGGCGTCATCGTCAACACCGCGTCGGTGGCCGCCTATGATGGCCAGATCGGCCAGGCCGCCTATGCCGCATCCAAGGGCGGCGTCGTCGGCATGACGCTGCCGGTTGCCCGCGACCTGGCGCGCTCCGGCATTCGCGTCTGCACCATCGCGCCCGGCATCTTCAAGACGCCAATGATGGCCGGCATGCCGCAGGAGGTGCAGGATTCGCTCGGCGCGGCCGTGCCCTTCCCGTCCCGCCTCGGCGAGCCGTCCGAATATGCCGCGCTCGCCCTGCATATCGTCGAAAACCAGATGCTCAACGGCGAAACCATCCGCCTCGATGGGGCAATCCGCATGGCGCCGAAATAGACGGCCATGGCGGCCGGCGCAGTGAAGACCGGTCCGCTGGCCGGCCTGAAAGTCATCGAGATGGCTGGGCTCGGCCCGGTGCCGCTGGCGGGGCTGATGCTGTCGGACATGGGCGCCGAGGTGCTGCGCATCGAGCGCACCGGTTCGGACCAACCCCTGCTGCCGCTCTCCGATGCGCACAATCTCGACCGTCACGGCCGCTCCATCCTGCGCGTCGACCTCAAGCAGGCCAAAGGAACGGAACTGCTGCTGCGCCTTGCCGAAAAGGCCGATCTGTTTGTCGAAGGCTTTCGCCCCGGTGTGATGGAGCGGTTTGGTCTCGGCCCGGATGCTGCATTGGCGCGCAATCCGGCGCTGATTTACGGCCGCATGACCGGCTTCGGCCAGGACGGGCCGCTCGCAGGTCGCGCCGGCCACGACATCACCTACCTCGCCTATTCCGGTGTGTTGCATGCCATAGGCCGGGAGGAAGGCCGGCCGGTGCCGCCGCTGAATCTGATCGCCGACAATGGCGGCGGCGCCATGATGCTGATCGCCGGGGTGCTTGCAGCGCTGTTCGAGCGCTCGCGCTCCGGCAAAGGCCAGGTGATCGACGCGGCGATGGTCGAGGGCGCTTCGATGCTGGTGGCCCCCATACACGCCTTCATGTCGGCAGGTCTGTGGAGCGACCGGCGCGGCGCCAACCTGCTCGATTCCGGTGCGCCCTTCTACGACACCTATGAGACGGCGGACGCACGCCACGTTGCGGTCGGCTGCCTTGAGCCGCGCTTCTTCGCCGCATTCGCAAGGCTGCTGCCGCTCGGCGAGGATTTTGTCCGCGGCCAATACGACAAGGCGTTGTGGCCGGACATGCGCGCGGCCATTGCCGACCGGTTCCGGCAGAAGACACGCGACGACTGGGACGCGCTGTTTGCCGCAAGCGATGCCTGCGTGGCGCCGGTTCTGTCGCTGGCCGAAGCCAGGGATCATCCGCACAGCCGGGCGCGTCACGCATTTGTGAAGGCCGGTGCGCTCGAGCGCCCCGCGCCCGCGCCACGCTTCTCGGCCTCGCAGCCGGCGCTTGCCGGCATGTCTGAAGATGACGATCAGCTGCCCCAGACCGTGCTGGCGCGCTTCGGCTTTTCGACAGCCGAGATCAAAGCGCTTGTCAAAGCCGGCATGATTGGCCAATAACTGGATTTAGAAAATCAACTTACCTGGTGAGCATTTTGGACCAGCCGAAGAAGGACGTCATTCGCGCGACGGACGCCGAGGCGATCAGGCTGGCCGCAACGCTGATCCGCAGCGCCCGTTTCGGCGCCCTCGCGGTGATCGAGCCCTCGACCGGCGCACCGCTGGCCTCCAGGGTCGGAGTCGCCACCGACATCGATGGCACGCCTCTAATCCTTGTCTCGGCGCTGTCAGCCCATACCGGCGCCATCCTTGCCGAGCCGCGCTGCTCGCTGCTTGTCGGCGAACCCGGCAAGGGCGATCCGCTGGCGCATCCCAGGATAACGCTGGTCTGCCGGGCGCAGCCGCTGGAACGCGGGTCGAGCGCGCATGCCCGCGCCGAGCGGCGCTATCTCAACCGCAATCCCAAGGCAAAGCTCTATGCCGAGCTCGGCGATTTCTCGATCTTTCGGCTCGAGCCGGAGCGCGCCAGCCTGAATGGCGGCTTCGGCAAGGCCTACCTGCTCGACCGTGCCCATCTCATCACCGAGGGGCCGATCGTCGACGAGCTGGCAGCCAGCGAACAGTCCGGTCTCGACCACATGAATGCCGACCATCTCGACGCCATCGCCGTCTATGCCCATCATTTCGCCAGGGTTGAAGGTGATGGTTGGACCATCACCGGCTTCGATGCCGAGGGCATGGACCTGGCATCGGGCGACACCGTTTGCAGGGTCAATTTTCCGCAGCCATTGAAGAGCGCGCGCGACCTGCGGCCGGTTCTGGTCGACCTGGCCAAAGCCGGTCGTGCGCCAGCTACGCAAGGATAATCGTCATGAATCAAAAGCACGTCTTGAGATTTGGGCGAAATGATCTACGATTCAGGCGACGCTGAATCAGCAGCGTGATCCATAGCTGAATTATAGCAGCCAACGCTATTTGCCCCCATAGCGTTTGGATGAGCAGGAAAACATGGGGCATCGATGGTCTCGACCAAACTAATCGCCAATGCCGAATCGGCGGCGACATTTCTGACCCTTATGGGCAACGAAAAGCGGCTCTTGATCATGAGCTATCTGGCCGACGGTGAAATGTCGGTCGGCGCCATCGCCGAAAAGGTGATGCTCAGCCAGTCCGCTTTGTCGCAACATCTGGCCAAGCTCAGGGCGCTCGATCTTGTCGAGACCCGCCGCGACCGGCAGATGATCTACTATTCCTGCAAGTCCGAAGCCGTGCGCGAACTGTTGCGCATGCTGGACGGCATTTTCGGGATAGGCGACTTGTCCCAAATGGCAACGCGTCTGCGCCGCGCCGGGACTTGACCTGCAGGGCTTGACTGGCGGCTCCGATCGCTCCTTACCTCGCTGACGATTTTTCGCCGGCCGAGGTATTGATGGATCCGATCCAGATCGACGACGCGCGCGATCCGCGGGTCGCCGCCTATCTCGACATCCGCGAGCGCGATCTCACCGGCCGCCATGGCCGGTTCGTTGCCGAAGGCAAGGTGGTGCTGGACGTCCTGCTGTCAGCCGGACGCTTTGCTGCGGAGTCGGTCCTGGTTCTCGAAAACCGCCTGGCCGGGCTCCACGACATACTGCGCAAGGCCCCTGCCGACCTGCCGGTCTACGTTGCGGCAAGCGCCGTCATGGACAGGATCGCCGGCTTCCACATGCATCGCGGTATATTGGCGATCTGCAGCAAGGGCACGCCACAGCCCGCCGAGGCCTTGCTCGACACCTTGCCTGCCGAAGCGTTGATCGTCGTTCTCATCGGCATCGCCAACCATGACAATATCGGATCGATCTTCCGCAATGCCGCCGCCTTCGGCGCCGATGCCGTCTTCGTCGACGCCACCTGTTGCGACCCACTGTATCGCAAGGCGATCCGTGTCTCCGTCGGCGCCGCGTTGAAGGTGCCCTTTGCGTCCTTCGGCGACACTGAAGCTTTCATCGCGAAGCTCGGCGAGTTGGGCTTCGGCCAGGTCGCTTTGTCGCCGCGTGGTGAGGCTGACATTCGCGATGCCGCGCGACCGAAACGACTGGCGCTCTATCTCGGCACCGAAGGCGAGGGCCTCCCGGAGAGCCTGCTTGCCCGCCTGCGGACGGTGCGGATCGCGATGTCGGAAGGGTTCGACAGCCTGAATGTTGCTGCCGCGTCAGCCATTGCGCTGCACCATTTTTCGCCCTGATAGGCGTAGTCAGGCAATTTCAAGCCGGGGCTTGAAACTCAGCTCGGCAAATCTGCCTTCTGCAACGCCCGGACGCGATCGGCGAGGCTGGTGGTTCCTGACCGCGTTTCCTGCGGCGCCGCCAGCGCCTTGGCGATCGGTGAATCCGGTCCTTCGAGCTTGGCCGTCAAATGGACGACCTCAGCCGCCAGATTGTTCATCTGTTCGCGCAAGGCAGAACCGGTATCATTGCCATTGCCGGGGCCATTCCCGGGCTTCGCGGATCCAGAACCGCCAAGCTCCGCCTTCATCCGCTTGTTTTCGCGGGCCAGCGTCGTCAGCCTGGCTTCGAGCCGCTCTCGGTCGCCTTCGAGCTTGGCGAGCGTCTTGTCGATGTCCTCGTTCCTGGCGCGGGCACTGTCTTGCGCACCAACCAGGCCAGCAGCCGCGGCGGCTCCCGCAGCCTCGCCCTTCACCCGTTCGCGAAGCCGGGCCAGTTCCTTTTCGCGGCGATCGAGCTTGTCCTCGCGATCGGCAAGCGTGGCGAGCAGACGCTCGAGCTTTCTGTCGAGGTCGGCGGTTCTTTTCTTTTCGGCCTTCAAGGCATCGCGCGTGGCCTTGGCCTCGGCGACGACTTCCTGATGGCGCCTGTCGGCCTCCTTGCGCTGGCCGCGCAGCACTGAAATGTCGTTGGCAAGTTTTTCCAGCTCGGATTCGCGCGCCACCAGTTCGATCTGACGATTGCTGGAGGAGAAGGACGCGTCGTCGTACATATGTTCGAGCTTTTCCAGCTCGAGCGCGCGCTTTTCCATCATGCGCTCTGTTTGTGCAAGCCTGTCAGACAGCTGTTGTATCTGCTGCTCGCGATGCAGGAGCAATTCGTTTTTTTCCCCGAGCTCCGAAAGCGCCTGCTTCTTGTCCTTGCGCTCGACCGCCAGGCCCTTCAGCGCCTCGCGGCCGCGATTGATTTCGACGAGTTGCTCATTCGCCTGCTCACGCAGCGTCTTGATGCTGATTTCGAGCCGGCGCGTCGTCATGGCGAACTCGGCCCGCAAGCTGTCCTTGTCGGCCTGGATCTCGGCCAGCGTTCGCGGCACCGACGCCTCGACACGCTTGCGTGTCAGCACAACCGCCCGCCGCCAGATGGCCGGCGCGACCAGCAGCGCCAGAAAGCCTGCGCACAGAAAGCCGAGGGCGAAGAACAGGATCGACTGAACCAAGGTGACTACCCGTTACGGGCGGGCCGCTATCCGGCAACCGCCAAGTCTGGACTTTGCCATGTTCGCATGACGCAAATCCAGCGCTGCGGCAAGGGTTTGCCGCAGCTGCACCGGGTCAGAATCTGTTGATCGGGTCGAAGTGTGGTCGGAATCGCTCAGAAGGGATTCCAGGTCGGCCTCTGCGTCAGCTTCAGATAGCCGAGATTGACGCCAAGCCGCGCGCCGACGCCGGTGCGGATCGGCACCAGCAGCACCCTGTTGTTCTGCAGCACGTTGAAGCCGACGCCGGCCACGACATAGGCCGAACCGGCAACGCCGCCGAACCGATTGTAGAGATTGCTGACGTCGTCGAGGTTATAGACGAGCATCATCACCCGCGATCCCTCGCCGCCGAAATCCCAACCGAGCGAAGGCCCTTGCCAGAACACCTTATGGTCGCCGGCATTCTTGGTGTAGAGCGTACCTTCGCCATAGGTCAGGCCCCCGATCAGCGCGCCGGATCCCTCTTCGCCGAGCAGATAGCCATTGGGCAGGCCGTAGGAGGCAAAAATCTTCTCGACGACGGTTGCGAGACCGCCCGACGTCGCGCCGAAGAACTTGTGACCGGAATCGACGATCTCCTGAGCGGTGTATTCCTGTGCCCGCGACGCAGAGGTTGAGAAAGCGAGAGCGCCCATGAGGGCAATCGCCATGAAGAAGACGCGGACAAACGTCCGGTCGTAGAATCGGGAAACCATGCTTCCAATCTCCGTCAGGGAGCACTTTCGCCGACGCCTCGCACCCCGTCCGGCTCTTTAGGCGGCCGTTAAGGATGACTGTTACGGGCAAACTATGCCGTAATCCTTTTTCAACCATTAACCTCCCACATGAACATGGCGGTTCGAAGGCTGTTTCTGACTGTCTGCACGGGCTCCCATCCTGTGCAAAGATGCCGTTTTTCTCACAAGAATTGTGGATTGTTGCTGCACGCTCGGGCGCTGTGTATTCAGAATGCCTGGGGGGAGAGAGCGTGATTCGGGTGGTGAGCGTGGCTGTCGGCCGCGCGGCCACCAGGATGTGAATTTTAGCAGGGATTTTTCGCCGATGGCTGAGCTTTTCTCTCTCTCCGCACCCGATCTCGCAGCCTTGTTGTGCAGCCGAGTCTGCCACGACATCATTTCGCCGGTCGGCGCCATCAACAACGGCCTTGAACTCCTGGACGAGGGCGGCGCCGACGAAGACGCCATGAAACTGATCCGGCAGAGCGCCAGAAACGCTTCGGCCCGCCTGCAATTCGCCCGCATCGCCTTCGGTGCCGCCGGTTCGGCGGGCATGATGATCGACACCGGCGATGCCGAGTCCGTCGCCATCGCCTTCCTGAAGAACGAGAAGCCGGAATTGATCTGGAACGGGGTTCGCGCCCTGCTGCCCAAGAACAAGGTCAAGCTGCTGCTCAATTTGCTGCTCGTCGCCAATGCCGCCATCCCGCGCGGTGGCAGATTGGTGGTCACGCTGGAAAACCTCGACACCGAGCCGCGCTTTGCGCTTGCCGCAAGCGGCCCGATGCTGCGCGTGCCGCCGAAATTCCTCGAGCTCCATTCCGGCAACAAGCCCGAGGAGCCTATCGACGCCCATACCGTCCAGCCCTACTACACGCTGCTGCTGGCGCGTGAGGCCAACATGACGATCTCGATTCATGCGACCGCCGAAGAGATCGTGCTGTCCGCGGCTTGAGCGAAGCCGTTCGGCAGGACGTCCGAGCATCAAGAACAATCAAGTATCTTTTCCCGCTGATATTTGCGGCAATTCAGAACAGGAAAGTTTCATTGCCGGCAATGCCCCTGCCGAATGGGGCTGCAGACGACATGTTTGTAAAAACTTTACCTAACGGCTTTTCTGCTTCTTTACCAGATCGGCCTAGTGTGCATCCCGATACCCGGATGCCGCCGGTTCGCCCCATGGCAAAGAGGACCCGGAAATGAAGCGCTGCATGTTTGTCGACGATTCGAGCGTCATCAGAAAGGTTGCAAAACGGATTCTTGGCGGCTCCGACATGGTGGTGATCGAAGCGGCAACTGGACTTGATGCTGTTGAGATGTGCGCTGCCGAGATGCCTGATGTGATTGTCGTCGACGGCGCCCTGCCGGACATGCAAGCGGTCGACGTCATTCGCCAGGTTCGCGCCATGGAGAGCACGATCAAACCGCAGATTCTGATCTCGCTGGTCGAGGTCGATGTTGCCTCGATCATGAAGGCAAAGCGCGCCGGCGCCCAGGGTTATCTGTTGAAGCCGTTCAACCGGCCGCAACTGCTCGAACGTTTTCGTACCTTGAAGGTTGCCGCCTGATTCGGCTCGTTTTCGGCCAAAAAAGGACAGCAAAAAACCCGGCCTGAGCCGGGTTTTTTGCATTGATTCAATTGGATGATGTTCGCTCAGGCGCTGACGCGGATGTCTTCCGGCTCGCGCAGCACATAGCCGCGACCCCAGACCGTCTCGATGTAGTTCTGGCCACCGGATGCTGCGTCGAGCTTCTTGCGCAGCTTGCAAATGAAAACGTCGATGATCTTCAGTTCCGGTTCGTCCATGCCGCCATAAAGGTGGTTGAGGAACATTTCCTTGGTCAGCGTGGTGCCCTTGCGCAGCGAGAGCAACTCCAGCATCTGGTATTCCTTGCCGGTCAGATGCACGCGCTGGCCGCCGACTTCGACGGTCTTGGCGTCGAGATTGACCACCAGGTCGCCGGTGGTGATGACCGACTGGGCATGGCCCTTGGAACGGCGCACGATGGCATGAATGCGGGCGACCAGCTCGTCCTTGTGGAACGGCTTGGTCATATAGTCGTCGGCGCCGAAGCCCAGGCCGCGCACCTTGTCCTCTATACCGGCCATGCCGGACAGGATCAGGATCGGCGTCTTCACCTTGGACAGGCGAAGTGTCCGCAAGACTTCGTAGCCGGACATATCGGGAAGGTTGAGGTCGAGAAGAATGATATCGTAATCATAAAGTTTACCGAGATCGACACCTTCTTCGCCGAGGTCGGTCGTGTAAACATTAAAACTTTCAGATTTGAGCATCAGCTCGATGCTCTGAGCGGTTGCACTGTCGTCTTCTATCAGCAGAACGCGCATTTCATTCCCCTTTTCTGCCGCCGGACCATGTCACGACCCATCCGGGACCGGAGCAGTGATTGCCTGAACAGAGGCTGCCATCGAATGGTTAACAAAACCTAATTCCGCACCAAGGACGGTACCAGATTTTTTAACCCCTTTCTACACCCTCTTGAATCTAATGATGAATCACAGAACCAAATCGCTAATGCAACACATTAATAAGTCGGACTAAGTGACTCAAGGGACTCGCTGGCCGGCTTCCGTATCGGGAGCCGGAATTTTTACCCGGCCTTAAGTCCTCGCCCTTATGATTAACAATGCGCGTAAACGAATGGTTACCGCCGGCAAAAAACTTTAGGGATTTGTTTCCCATAGTTCGGGGAATGCCGGTGGATACGGGCGGCGCCAGGCCCTGGCGGGCGGATTGGACGATATGTGCAGGTGTGCGTTTCCGGGAGTACCGAATCATGAAGTCACGTGAAAACCTCGTTCGGCTGAAGCAATTTCAGGTGAATGAGAAGCGGCGGCAGCTGCTGCAGCTCGACATGATGATCGCCGAGTTCGAGCGCATGGCCGTTGAACTGGAGCTTCAGATCACCGCCGAGGAGAAGAAGGCCGGCATCACCGACATCAATCATTTTGCCTATCCGACCTTCGCCAAGGCGGCGCGTCTGCGCCGTGATAACCTCAGAAACTCTCAAAGCGACCTCGCCCAGCAGCGAAGCGCTGCCGAATCATTACTCGGCGAAGCTGAAGCGGAGCTTTCCAAGGCCGAGATGCTGGAATCGCGCGACACCAAGATCCGCGACGCGGAACTCGGCGGTCGCAGCGCCATGATCGGCTGACGGCAGAGTTTTAACCCGACCGGCGCCGCCTGACGCCGCGCTTTGCTTTGCGTGTAGCGCGCCAAAAGGCTCCGGCGCTGCTGATCCGGCCCGTAAGGCGGCCGCAGCTTCAGGCCCGTGCCAAATCCCTGTCCAGGTTCGCCGCCGCCCTCGCCCGCGCTTGCTTGATGTCAGGCACATGCTCTTCCGACCAGGAGCGTATCTGGGTGAGCAGCCCCGCCAGGTTCTGGCCAAGTTCGGTCAATTCATATTCGACCCGCGGCGGGATCACCGGAAAGATTTCGCGCCGCACAAGCCCGTCGCGCTCGAGGACGCGCAGCGTCTGCGTCAGCATTTTAGGCGTGATGCCTTCGAGCTTACGCGCCAGTTCGCCGTTGCGCATCCGGCCACGGCGCAGCGCACAAACCGTCAGATAGACCCATTTGCTGGCCAGCATCTCGAGCACGGCGTGCGAAGGACACGTCCGCTGGAAGGCGTCATAGCCGGAGCCGCAATCATTATCACTATCCATGAGGTGCCTATATATGGAAAAGGTACATACTGGACAAGGGAATATTACTATCCAAATGATAGTGGCACAGAAACCCCAGCAGGAGCCTCCCATGCGTGCCGTTGTCCAGAATTCAGTCGGCGGACCCGACGTCCTCGTCATGGCCGATCGCCCCGCGCCCTCGCCCAAGTCAGGCGAAGTGCTCGTGCGCGTGCATGCCGCCGGTATCAATCCGGTCGATGGCTCGGTGCGCGCCGGCTACTATCCATTGCTGGGCGAACCGCCCTTCACTTTGGGCTGGGATATTTCAGGTACGGTCGAGGCGGTAGGCCCAGGCGTCGATGGCGGCCTCAGGGTCGGTGACGCCGTGTTCGGCATGCCGCGTTTTCCCAAGCAGGCCGCGGCCTATGCGGAACTCGCTGTCACCCCGGCCGATGAAATCGCACCGAAGCCGCAAGGCATTGACCACAATCATGCCGGCGCGCTGCCGCTGGCCGGTCTGACCGCCTGGCAAGGCCTTGTCCGCCATGGCGGCCTGAAGCGCGGCCAGCTCGTGTTGATCCATGCTGCGGCCGGCGGCGTCGGGCATCTGGCGGTGCAGATCGCCAAGGCGCACGGCGCTTATGTCATCGCCACCGCCAGCCCGAAGAAACTCGATTTCGTCCGCTCGCTCGGCGCCGATGAAGTGGTCGACTACACCAAGGGAGATTTCGCCGCCGAGGTCAGCGACGTCGACCTGGTGCTGGAGCCGATGGGCGGCGACCATGCCGACCAATCGCTGACAGTCCTGAAGGACGGTGGGGTCCTGGTGTCGCTGCTCAATGTCCACGACACCACCCGAGCCAAGGCTGCTGCGCGTGGGATCCGCGTCGAGCGCATGTCCGTCGTGCCCGACCGTGAAGGCCTCGTCGAACTTGGCAAACTGGTCGATGCGGGAAAGCTTGCGGTCCATGTGGCAAAGAGCTTTCCGCTCGAACAGGCGGGCGCCGCGCACGCTTTTCTCGCCACCAGGCCGATCGGCAAGGTGGTGCTGACGGTCTGAGCAGCAGGCATTACCGACAGGCAAAAGGGCGCGGTTACCGCGCCCTTTTCTATTGTGGTCCTGGCTCTAGTGCCGGTATTGCTGGATGCGCGTCGTGCGCAGCCCGGCAAGGCCGTATTCGTCGATCGACGCTTGCCAGGACAGGAATTCCTCGGTGGTCAGCTTGTAGCGCTGGCATGCCTCGTCGAGGCTCAAAAGCCCGCCGCGGACCGCAGCAACCACTTCCGCCTTGCGCCGGATAACCCAGCGACGTGTATTCGTCGGCGGAAGATCGGCAATCGTAAGAGGGCTGCCGTCAGGCCCAATAACATATTTGACTCGCGGTCTAACAAGATCGGTCATCGTACTCTCTACTAAAAACTCAAAGACCCAATCCCCACCACATTACCGCCACAGCTTTAAAAATTGCCTAAGCGAACCCTAATGAGTAGGTAAGGATCATGAACGCCGCGTTAGTCTTTTCGTCGGCATTTGAGGCAACGGCGGGCAGGCGCGCAATTTTCCCGCAAAATCGGCACCGCCGCAAAGCTGGCGCCGCTGGTGTGGTTGACCTATATTCGCGCCACTGCCATTGAAGCGCCGCGCAGAACGAAAGAACCATGAACAGCCTCGACCTTCCCGCCAGCCCGCAAAACACCCGCGTCGTCGTCGCCATGTCGGGCGGTGTCGACTCGTCCGTCGTCGCCGGTCTGCTGAAGCGCGAAGGCTATGATGTCGTCGGCGTCACGCTGCAGCTCTACGATCATGGCGCCGCAACGCACCGGGCCGGGTCGTGCTGCGCCGGCCAGGACATTGACGATGCCCGCCGCGTTTCCGAGACATTGGGCATTCCGCATTACGTGCTCGACTATGAGGAGCGCTTCCGCAAGGCGGTCATCGACCCGTTTGCCGAGAGCTACGTTGCCGGCGAAACGCCCATTCCGTGCGTCTCTTGCAATCAGACGGTGAAGTTCGCCGACCTTTTGGCCACCGCCAAGGACCTTGGCGCCGATGCGCTCGCCACCGGCCATTATATCCGCTCCGGGGCCAATGGCGCCCACCGCGCGCTATTCCGGCCCGTCGATGCCGACCGCGACCAGAGCTATTTCCTGTTTGCCACCACGCAGGCGCAGATCGACTATCTGCGCTTTCCGCTGGGTGGGCTGTCCAAGCCTGCGGTGCGGGCCATCGCCGAAGAAATGGGGCTGACCGTTGCCGCCAAGCAGGACAGTCAGGACATCTGCTTCGTGCCGCAGGGCAAATATTCCGACATCATCGCCAAGCTGAAGCCAGCTGCCGCCAACCCAGGCGACATCGTCCATATCGACGGCCGCGTGCTCGGTCGCCATGACGGCATCCTGCGCTATACGATCGGCCAGCGCCGCGGCATCGGCATCGCCTCGGGCGAGCCGCTTTACGTCGTCCATCTCGACGCCGACCGGGCCCGTGTCATCGTCGGCCCGCGCGAGGCGCTGGAGACCCACAAGATCTATCTGCGCAACATGAACTGGCTGGGCGATCGCGCGCTGTCCGACATTCCGGCCGCCGGCATGGAGCTGTTCGCCAAGGTCCGCTCGACGCGGCCGCCGCGCCCGGCCGTGCTGCATCACCGCGCCGGCAGCACCTTTGTCGAACTGGTCGACGGCGAGTCCGGCATCGCGCCGGGACAGGCCTGCGTGCTCTATTCCGACGACGGCAACGAAGCCCGCGTTTTCGGCGGCGGCTTCATTGAGCGCTCCGAGCGCGGCGCCGAGGCCGAAGCCATGCTCAGCCGGCTCGCAGCCAGGCCGGCGCAGATTCCCGCAGAGTAAACACTACCCTCTCGGAGGCAGTTTGGTTTCGATCTGCCTTAAGAGCAGGGTTTCGAAACGGTCTCAGGACTTTGTGTGCGTGACTGTACCCGCCGTCAGGATGCGCAGCACCCTGATGGCTTCCTCGCCGCTGGTGCGCGGCTCGGCCCGCGTCTCGATACACTGGATGAAGTGCTCGAGCTCGCGCGTCAGCGGCATCCCCTGGCCGACCGCGACATAGGACGGCTCGTTGGTGGTGAAGGCCCACTGGCCGCTGTCCTGCCACACCGCGTGGCGGTAGACGGCCAGCTTGCGCTCCCATGGCTCGACATCGTCGAACACCGCCATTGCCTTGGTGCCGACCACGGTCAGCCGCCGCTCGCGATAGGGATTGAGCCGCGAGGTGAAGAGATGGCTGCGCAAGCCATTGGGAAAACGCATGTGCAGATGCGCGAAATCGCTGAGATTGTCGAGGAGTGCGGCCCCCTCGCCCCTGACGTCGATCGGCTCGGTGCCGGTGATGGCCAGGATCATCGACAGATCGTGCGGCGCCAGATCCCACAGTGCGTCGTTCTCGGTGTGGAATTTGCCGAGGCCGAGCCGGTGCGAGTGGATGTAGCGAACCTCGCCGAGCTCGCCATTGTCGATCAGCGCCTTCAGCGTCTCGAAGGCGGGATGGAATCGCAAGACATGGCCGACCATGAACACGCGGCCGTTGTCCCTGGCCGCCTGCACGGCGCGCTCGGCGTCGGGCACGGTCAACGCAATCGGCTTTTCCACCAGCACGTCCTTGCCGGCCTCAGCGGCGCGCACGGCAAGATCGGCATGGAATTGCGGCGGCAGCGCCATGACGATGGCGTCGATATCGTCACGCACGAACAGCTGGTCGGGCTCGATCGCCAGGCAGTCCTGCTCGCTGGCAAAGCCTTCGGCCCGCGCCCGATTGGCATCGGAAACCGCATGCAGCGCGCCGAGCGCCTTGAGGGTGCGGATGTGGTTGCTGCCCCAGTATCCGCAACCGAGGACTGCAATGCGCGGCTTCATCAGCTTCAAACTCTAATTTCTTGGCCGAGACATAGCGGCGTGCCCCGTCGAACTCAACCCCGGTGGCTTACCGGAGATGCCAGCCCGGCAAAGCTTTTACCGGCGACAATATGCCGGCGCCCCTCGCGCATCGATGCTTGACAGGCTCGCCCTCCCAACCTTATATCCGCGCGACCTTGGCGAACGCCTCGAAATGCCTTTCGATTTAAGGCGGATTTCGGGCCTTTCGCCGCCCTGGCGGGGTAGCTCAGTTGGTTAGAGCACGGGAATCATAATCCTGGGGTCGGGGGTTCAAGTCCCTCTCCCGCTACCAGCCTACCTAAAGTGTTGAATCACAGTAAAACGCGGACCTATGGTAGGCGCCCTGTCCGAAAAAATCTTCAATGATTTTCAGGACCTAGCCTGCTGCCGTTGTGACGCCAACGAACGTGTTGCGACGCTTCGCAGACGACAAACTGCGCCTCGAGAGACGTGATTTGCGAGAATTGGCTGAAGCCTCCACCTGCGGACCCATTCGGTCCCGATTCCGAGGCGCAATAGACGCGGATTTTCGAATGGCGCGCCCATCTCGCACGCCAAGCCCTCAACGCTCGGCGGCTTATGCCCGAGTTATCCAGCTAAATTAAGCAGTCTCATCGGGCGGGCGCTCTGGATTCGCCGACGCCAATCCGCGTGTGCGTACGCGGATCGTCTGACAGATACGATCAGCGAGAGAAGCGAGCGCGCCCTGCACAGTGCGTGCCCCAAGAACGGATTGGAGGGTAACGGCCTGTGTTGCAAACCTATGTTTGAAGGCCTCTCCGCCACAGAGGAAATCGACCAATCCCAAGCCGTGATCAAACGACCACTGTATATACTCCGTAATCAGGACCGCACCCGGCGACGCTCGGCTAAAATCAGGGTCGTAGGTGGTAACGAATGCCATCATGACGTTGTGCTGGACGATGTTGATGGAAACCGCGACCATCGCACCATTGCATTCAAGTACGAAAATGCGCAGCACACCGGCGCGTGACAGCGCGTCCACCAGGGCGGCAAGAACCGGCTCGCCCTCTTCGAAAAGGTCGGATTCACGCGTGTGCTTTTCCAGCCATCTGCGCTTCAGCGCCGATAGTCGCTCCAGCAATGGCTGCAGCGGCTCGTCGGCCGACAGGAGGCGGAATTTCACTTCGCCTGTTTCTTCCAGTATCTTGATGCCGCGCCGATAGTTCTGGCGCATCTTTTTCGGCTGGTCCGCCAGCCACGCTGCTCCGCTGGCCCACTGTCCAGCGACGCGATAACTGACTTCCTCCCGGTGATTGGCGCGAAGCTTGACGCCGCTGGAAGAGGCCGGTGTAAAAATCCTGCGGGCTGCCGCATCCGGAGACAGACGATTGATAAAAGCAAGATCGAAGCCACCCGCCGAACAGATCCGGTTCCAGAGGTTCTGGAGGGCCGATAGGGAGCATTCCGGCGCGACAAGAATATCACCATAGTCCGTATAGCTATTGGCGGCCCATTCGAGGAGCCGAAGTCCTTTTCGTCTGCCGATCGCCAGGGGAATGACAGCGACCAGCCTGTCATCGCTCCATACCAGGCCGATCCGCAGCGAGCGCCGGTCGCGGTCACGCACGGTGCTCCACCATGCCGAAACCCAGGCATGGCTCTGAAAGATCAGTGCATGGGTACGATGCCATAGGTCTACCCATTCGGCTTCGATGGCGGCCAGGCGATCCGTCGAACTGACGATTTCCAGTCGCTCCGCACCAACAGCGTCAATCGAAGCCATTTTGTTCATGGTTGGAGACGGTCCTGCGGCTGCGCGACATCGATGCGCTTTTGAAAAAGTCGCATGATATGGTTTGCCATTTTCTTGAGCGGCAGCACGTAAAGTCCGAAAAGCGACTGATAGTCGCGTACGTCGCGATCTATCAGTCCAAACTTGAGGTCTTCGTCCGGATCCGGGATGAACTGCGTTCCGAATATGCGATCCCAGAATGAAAAAAGCAGCCCGAAATTCTTGTCGTAGTGGCGAGGGTCGACACTGTGATGCACCTGGTGCCAGTGCGGACACAAGATGACGCCGTTCAACCGGCCGAAGGAAATCTTCAGATGCGTGTGGCGAACAAAGTCCATCATGAGAATGTTGCGAATGACATAGACGTTGATGCCAAATATCGCGATCTCGACCGGATCAAGCGCAATCAGGCTCCACAAGCCGAAACTGATCCCCGGTATGACGCCGTCCCAGATCCGGTTCATCAGATCGTCCAGGGGGTGAACCCGGTCCTTGGTGATCCCAACCATCACTTCGGCCGAATGATGCACCTTGTGCAATTCCCACAGGAACGGGAAACGGTGCTGGGCAACGTGATATAGGTAGTAGGAGATATCGTAAGCAACGAGCATGGTTGCGGTGAAGAGGATGATCGTCACTGGGCCGGCGGGGCCGGGTATCAGCGGTTGCGAGATGCTGAAGAGCCAGCCGACTGCCTGGTTTGTTGCATATCCCGTGGCGGCAACGAAGGTGACACCGGCGGGAATGAGCAGGAAGGGCATCACCAGCCTTTTCGTGATCCAGAACAATGCGTCCGCTCGCGCCGATGGGTGCATGATGACTTCCGCGGGAAAGGCGAAGTCGAAAAAGTCCCGGAAGGATTTCTGTTCGACCGTTCGCCAGTAGGCGACCACCGCGCTCCCCAGCGCCGTGAGCAACAAGAGACCGAGTGTCAGCAGATCGATGTGTGAGAGTTTTTCCACGATCACCCTGGCGAATTCCGAAAACATCGATGCAGTGGCTCCTAGGTGGTGAAATGGTGATCCGGCTCGTCGCGAAGCACATATTGCCAGGCCCATCATATGCTGCCCGCAACTGTGTATCGGGATGCGACTGGCAGAACAATCATGGCCAAATTAGCAGATCAACGGTGTCAAAACCGCTAAATATCTGAACGTAATTAATGTCGAACGCTGCGCCTGCAACCTGCCCGTTATCGGGTCTGCGGCGGACTTGGCGCGAGCCGGATGACTACTCCCTTTTCGCCTACTTGGCCACGCCATGCGAGGCGTTCGGCTGGCTGCCTTGCACCAAAACGCGGCGAAACCCAGCCGCCCTGGCCCGGTGTGTCGCCGCCGGAACGGATGTGGATCGCTGCGTCTGGAAAGTGGATAGTCATCAAAGGTTCAGCGCCGCGCAATACCGTGACAATGTTTCCATCCCTGTTGGCGTGGAGGTCGGCGGCGAGTTGGAAGACGATCTCAGCGACGCGGCTGCCGCCGAGCAGTTGGTCGGTCACGAGGATGCCGTCGCCATCGCGTGTCACGGCGCGTTGATGCACAACGCCGAAGCGGCCTTTGTACCCGTCATGTCGGGCACACAGCCTCCAGTGCGGCCCCGGCTCGCTCTCCACCAATGTCGCAACCGCCTTGTGCGACCAGTTGAACGCCCCGGAGATGATGCTTTGGCTTTTACCCTCTAGGTTCAGCGTGTTGTGCGCCGGCGTCGAGCGGAACCAGTCGCGCCAGCCTCCCCCCGAACCATAGAGCCATGTGCCGGGGTCGACCAGCACCGGATCGCCGTCAATGCACAGGGTGAGCGACAGCGCGTCGGCATGACCGTGCGCCGCTATCGAAAGGTAGCCCAGCGGGCCGTGGTCGTATGTCAGATGGACGTTGCGACCATTCATCTCGCCGCGCCAGACGGAGAGCCCGCCTTGCGTGAATGTATGCAATCCATCCGGCACCGGCGCCGGCCGCGGTGGCGCGCCGAAGAAAAGCGCACGAAAATCGCCAGGCTCCGGTGCGCTGCCCGGCATCCGTAGAAAACCATGGATGGCGGCCGCGACCGATCCGACATAATCGGTTTCGCCCCCCAGCGTGATCACGCGGCCTTCATCATTGTCGCCGAAGCCGCTGGTTTTCGGCGGGAGCCAGCCTGCGAAGTTGGCGAAAGCGGCCAAACGCGCTTCGACGGGCTGGGGAAAAGGCAGTCCGGCCTGGCGCGCCGCCGCAGCGCACAGCAGGAAAAGTTCGGCACTGAAGGCGGCGTAGGTCGGGGTCTGCTCGGCCCCGGCGCCATCGGCCAGGATCTGTTTGAGCACCTCAGCCAGGAGCGACTCGCGAGCCACCTCGGCCCCGAAAGCCAGACCGATCAAATATTCGCCAGCCAATTCCGCGACGAGATGGTTGTTGGCGGACGAAAAACGGGAGGGAAACCGCGGCAGCCAATAGGCGCTTGCCGCCAGTATTTCACCGACTTTTTCTCGCGTCGCCGCGCCAAGCCGGTCGCCGACGAGGTCGAGCGTGACAATCAGGCTGATGGCTCGTAGCGCGACCTCGATGCCCGAGGCCCAGCCAACGCCCCGAAATGGTGGGTTGGCGAAATGCCAGCTCTCGATCGCCGCCTCGATGGCCGCACGGGATTGATCGTCGCCGGTGAGAAGCAGATGGGCAGCCAGTGGCGGCAGTTGCTGCAGCCGGTTGATTTCCCAGACATATTTTACATCGCCACGGCCGGTAGCATGGCGAAAATCGATATCGAAAGTATGGGTCTTGGGGCCTGGCCAAAGCCGGCCGGTCACCGGATCAAGGCGCCAGAGCTCGGGTGGAAAGAGAGTATAGGGGTCTCGCTGTGGCCAGGTCTGCCCAAGTGCTGAAAACTGGCCCCGAAGAGTGTTTTGCGCAGCCGCCTTGATAGCTTGCCGCTGGGCTGGTGTCGCAGCGGCCGGCACAGCATTCCGCAATCCGTGCAGCACCGGGTGCAACTGCGGCGACGCATAGCGCTGCCAGCCGTTGTCGCGGCGGCGCGAAACGGTCCTCCGGCGCTGCTCGTCCAACCGATGCAATATCTCGGCCAACTCCATGCTGCGCAATCGGTTGAAATACCACTCGACCCTCATCCGCGCTCCGCCAAGATTTTGATCCTCATACACCATCCCGTCGAAAAAGCGTGTGGCGGCATCCTCTTTTCCGTTCCCGCGGTTAATATCTTCGGCCATGACGCGGAGTTTTGCGATGAGAAAAGTTGTCTACGTCATAGCGTGCGCGCTTGGCATGGCTTTGTCAGCCGAGGCGGCGCCGATCCCGCTTGAGCGCGGCGTTGGCGTCCATGAATGGCTCAACTGGTCGCCGGTGGAGAAAGATGGTTCCTACAAATGGCCGCCCTATCGCAGCGAGAAGGAATGGCTTGCGGGCGGCAGGCCGCTCACCGATTGGCCGGACGGCGACCAGTTTGATCGCATTCGATCCATGGGCTTCGACTTTGTCCGGCTGAGTGTCGACCCTGGCCCTCTGCTTGCCAGCGAGGGCGCCAAACGACAACAGGCGCTGGACATGCTTGCCGCTGCGGTGCAGCGGGTCGTTTCAAGCGGGCTCAAGGTGGTTTTCGATCTGCATGGCGTCAGCCAGGTTCCGGCTTACAGCATGGAAATGATCTATGGCGGGGCCGACAGCGAGGGTGTTGCCCGCTATCGCAAAATGGTAGTGGCGGTGGCTGCCATGCTGATCAAAATTGGCGCCGACAAGGTCGCCCTCGAGCCCTATAACGAGCCCGCCTACTACCCTTGCGATTCAAGCGGCAGCGATGACTGGCAGCGGATCATGGCAGGCACGGTTCGCGATATTCGCGCCGTCAGCAGCGAACTCACCATCGTCGCGACCGGCGCCTGCGGCGGGAGCATCGCCGGACTGGTCAACCTGGACCCCAACTTCGACGACCCCAACGTCTATTACAGCTTCCACATGTATGATCCGCACAGCTTCACGCACCAGCGGGCCGATGACAAGAACGCTTTCTCCTCCGGCCTTCCCTGGCCTGCCGACGCCAGCACGCCCGAAGTGGTCGCCGAAACCCTCAAGGCGCAGATGGACGCCGCCGGCTTGAGCCAGATCGAAGAGGTGATGAACATGGCCTCGGCGCGTGAAACGATCGCCCGATACTTTGAGCAGAATTGGGGGCAGAGCCAGCTCGAAGCGGGTTTCCGTCAGGCGGTCGACTGGGCTGAAGCCCATGGCATAGCGAGCAGACGCCTGTTCGTGGGCGAATTCGGCGTTATCCTGATGTCTGCGGATGGCCGCATGGGAGCTTTCGATGCTGATCGCCTGCGCTATCTTATGGCAGTGCGCAGAGAGGCGGAACGTTTCGCGATGCCGTGGTCGGCCTGGGAATTCTCCAATCCTTACGGAATGAGTGTTATCCAACCCAAGGGGCCTGCGATCCCGGACCGGGAGTTGTTGCGGGCACTAGGCCTGCCATAACTCGTCATCGGGTCAGGATCGGTTCGAGCGGTCTGCCTGGTTGCTGGCGATCAATCGCGTGGAAACCCAAGGACTGTCGTCTCCAGTTGCAGCCGAGAGGGCCTGATCGAACCAAATCAGGCTCAGTTTTAAAATCACTCCACCGAGCAGCTATTTAATATATTCGCTGTAGATTGGTGTCCTCAATCATACGCAAACAAGGGAAAGAGGGCCAAGGGAAAGAATGTGCGGAATTGCCGGCTGGATTGGGCGCAGGGTCGAGAAGCCACAAGATCGGGCCGTCGGGATGTCGAATGCCTTGCAGCATCGTGGTCCCGATGCCGAAGGCATCGAACTCTTGGACCTGAATACAGGCGAGGACCAGTTGGCATTGGTGCATCGCCGCCTGGCGATTATTGACTTAAACGCCGATTCAAATCAGCCGATGCAGACCGAGGACGGACGGCTCCGGATTGTTTTCAACGGCGAAATATACAACTACATCGAGCTGCGTGAGGAGTTGATCGGTCTCGGCCACCGTTTTCGCACACGCTCCGACACGGAAGTGCTGCTCAGGGCTTATGACCAGTGGCGCCTGACCATGTTCGACCGATTGAGCGGGATGTTCGCTTTTGCGCTGTGGGACGCTCAACGGCGCGAATTGATCCTCGCTCGCGACCCCTTTGGAAAAAAACCCCTTTACCTCATGCAAGGCAGAAATTTGCTGTCGTTTGCCTCGGAGATCAGCGCGTTGTTGTCTGCGCAGCCAGATGGCCAGCAGCTCGATCTGGATGGAGTGCGCGAGTATCTGACCTGGCGTTACGTGCCTGGACCGCGGACGCTTTTCAAACAGATCCGTAAGCTCAACCCGGGAAGCTACGCTGTGTGGTCGCAAGGGGAAGTAACGGAAACGCGGTATTATGCGCCCCCGGATCAGACCGATCTGACAGCGGATATCGATCCAGGAACCGCCAAGCGACGATTTCTGGAATTGCTCGACCGTTCTGTCGAGATCAGGATGCGCAGTGATGCGCCGTTTGGCGCCTTTCTATCCGGGGGGCTCGACTCGTCGGCAATCGTTGCCCTGATGACCAGGCACAGCGACAACCCGATTCGTACGTTTTCGGTCGGTTTCAGCGAACAGGCTTACAGCGAGCTTCCATTCGCCCGGCGCGTCGCCGATCATTTCAAGACCGATCATTGCGAAATCGTCATCCAGGCGGATGACCTGATGAATCATCTGCCTAAGATGGTCCGCCATCGGGGGGCACCTGTTTCACAAAGTACGGACATTCCAATTTACCTGATGTCGGTTCGAGCCTCGCGGGACGTCAAGATGGTGCTTACGGGCGAAGGGGCGGACGAGATTCTCGGCGGCTACCCCAAACATCGCGCAGAGTCTCTGGCGGGTGTCTACCGGTCACTTGTTCCAGCGTCGCTTCACAACAATCTCCTCGCCCCTTTGATGCGCGCATTGCCCGGCGCATCGGCCAAGTTCGACATATTTGCCCGAAGCGCGGGTGAACGGGACTTTGCAACCCGGATGATCTCCTGGTTTGGAGCCATGACGGCGCGGGAACGCGATTCGCTCCTCGGTGGGTTGGCCACTTGCGGCCATGACCGCAACGATTTCCCGTTCTCTTCGAGTGTGACGGAATCCCATCTGCGCCGTGTGTTGTTTTTTGATCAGACATCGTGGTTGCCCGACAACCTCTTGGAACGGGGCGACCGGATGATGATGGCCGGTTCAATCGAGGGGCGAATGCCATTCCTTGATCGCGATCTGGTTTCTTTCGTCAGCCAGCTGCCCGATCGTTACAGGCTCGGTCTCCTGGGCAGCAAACAGATCCTGCGCGACTGCATGGCCGGCATGGTTCCCGACGAGGCCCTCAACCGGCCAAAGATCGGCTTCAAGGTGCCCGTCGCCGAATGGTTCCGCGGGTCGATGAGCGATTATGTACGAGACCATCTGTGTTCGTCCCATTCGGTTATCCGTAGCTATTTGAGCGCCAAGAAGCTGGACCAGATTGTCACGGAGCACGCCGAGCGCGCCGCGGACCACGAAAAACTGATATGGGCGCTTTTGAACCTGGAGATATTCCACCGCGAATTCGCGCTTGGCCCGCCGCAGTGACGACAATGAAGGACAGCGTCAGCGCTTGACCGATCGCGCCTCGGACGCGACCGATCTCCAGACATCGCAGATCGCGTCGACAAACGGTGCAAGCTCAAGCCTTTCCCGGTGCACCGCCATGGCGGCGGCGCCAAGCCGCGCGCGCAGCGCCGTATCCTCGACCAGCCGAGTTAACGCCTCGGTCAACGCCGCCACATCGCCGGGCGGCACCAACAGACCGGATTGTTCGTGGGTGATGATGTCCTCGACCGCGCCAACCGGGGTGGCCACGACAGCCAGGCCGGCCGCCATGCCTTCGATCACCGACATTGGCAGATTTTCGGCGAACGAGGGGAGCACCAGAATATCGGCCGAAGCGATCAGTGATGCGACCTCGTCAGGTCCCACCCAGCCCGGAAAAGCAATACGGTCGGCAATCCCTAGAGCGACCGACCTCGCTCGTGCCGGCTCGACCTCACCATCGCCGGCGATCGTGGCACGCCAACCCCTGAGATGTTTCATCCGCTCCAGCGCCTCGCCCAACTGCGGCACGCCCTTTCGCTCGCCGATGCGGCCGAGGAACAGGATGTGCACGTGATCGCCTCCGCCGACATGCGCCAGGGAAGGAACTGCCGTGGCGTTGGGAACGATGACAATATTGCCGCCGTTCGCCGGTGCCCGGCTGGCGACGAAATCGCGCCAAAGCCCGCCCAGGACAATCACCCGGCCGGCATGCTCGAACAGAGCCCTGATACGGCGGCTCATGAAACTATGATCATCTTTCCAGAATGTCTGATACTGCGCCCCATGCAGATGAAGGACATATGGTATCGACAACAGCCTGGCGCAGGCGGCGATCATCATCTTGCGATAGGTGCTGCCGGAGACCGATATATTGATGTGAATGACGTCGGCGCGTCTGTCGAGGCGGGCCCCAAGCATCCGCGCGCAAAAACCAAGCATGTAGAAGATCGAAAGCCCGACATGTCCCGGGCCACGGCTGGAAAGAAAGCGCAGATCGATGTCGGCGATCTCTTGCCGTTCGAACTCCTGCTTCAGCGCCCCCATGATCCGGTCGATGCCGCCTTGTCCCGAAACGCCCGAGGGCGTTGCGACCAGGACATGTATTTTTCTATTGTGGGCGAGACGCTGCAACATGACACCATTTGGATTGCGGATGCCGGGTGACCGTAAAGCAAAGGTTCCAAAAAAGGTTTACGACAAATCTTTTGGTTCAAACTGTATCCGTTCACCCTTTGCCGTCATCATGCTGGAATACCCGTCGGTCAACGGTTAATCGACGGCAAATTTTCCGGGACAACCCTTTGCTGCTCCGTTCCACACTCATCTATGGCCCAGCTATTCTGCTGACGCGGGTTTCCGCTCTGCTCCTGCTGGTCGTCATGACGCGGTTGATCGACCAGACCGAGTATGGCCTGCTGACCCTGGTGGTCACCGTGGGCGAAATGACGGATGTTGCCGTTACCAACTGGCTGCGCATTGCCTTGCTGCGGCTTGGTGGAAAAGGCGACGTCAGCCGTGGCAGCCTGATGCTTGCCGGACAGGTATTGCTTGCCACCACGGTGCTGGCCCTGATCATATCCGTGATCGCCTCGGCGGTGATCGTGCCGGAGCGCTGGATCGAATTTGCAATCGCCGTCTGCAGCTATCTGATTGCCGGCTCCATCAGCCGGTTCGCGTTGACGGTGCTGCAAATGCAGCAGCGTCATTCCCTCTATTCGATGCTTGAATATCTGCGCGGCCTGCTGCAACTGGCCTTGCCGATCGCCGCCATCCTTATCTTCCAACGCTCGTTTCTGACGGTATCGCTCGGCTCGAGCCTCGCCGTGCTGATTGCCGGCATCGTGGCGTGCGTGGTGGCATCCGGGCGCGTTATTGGCGGCCCGCCGCGCTTCACCCACAAGGAGTTTTTTGCCCTCGGCGTGCCCCTCGTCATCATGGCGCTGGTCGGTTTCGGTCTCAACAGCGCTGAACGCGTCTTCCTCAAGTTCTACTACGATGCCGGCGCGGTGGCTGTCTTCGCAGCCGCCTACGCATTGGCTCGGCAGCCGATCGATATGGTCGCCAACGCAATCAACATGGGCGCATTTCCAGAAGTGGTCAGCCGCTTCGACGACGAGGGATCCGAGGCGTCCGGGCGGTTGTTGTCGCAACTCATGGCCTTGATGATACGCCTTTGCCTGCCGGTCGCAGCAATGCTTATCGCGCTCAGCGGCGACATCACGCGACTCCTGCTGCCCGCGGAATATCATGGTCGCTTCGGCCTGCTGTTCCCGATCATCGCCTTCAGCGTCCTTTGTGCCAATCTCACAAGCTTCGTTTATGGCGTCGTGGTGCACGCACATAAGCGGCCGTGGTTGCTGATCATCGCCAATTCCTTCGGCTCGGTGGCAACGATTTCACTGTCTTTTCTGTTGATCCCCACCATGGCGGAGGTTGGCGCGGCGTTGGCGTTGGCGGGCGGATCGCTGGCAGGTCTTGCAGCCTGCATCGTCATCGCCGAGAGGCTCACGCCGGTGCCGGTTCCCTGGCGCGACATCGCTGTCTCGGTCATCATTTCTATCTGCACCGGACTGGCCGCCAGCCTTGCCAGCACTGGGCTGGGCAATATGCCGGCGATCTTTCCGCTCGCGGCGGGCGGTGTCGCCGGCGCTGCGGCTTTCCTGGGACTGACCTGGTTGTTTCACCCCGCGGCCGTGACGCAGTTCATCGGCAAGCTAAGGGCACGGCTCCGGATCGCATAAATCCCGCGCTATGAGGCATGCTTGTCTGAAAGTCGCGAGCCTACGGATTGACGTTTCGGCGTCCCCGGCGAGACCAGAACTCACGCCACAGCAGCAGTGCATAGGCGGTGTTGGTATCGTAGTAGCGGCGCCACAATCGTCGCGGCTCCTGCGCCACGCGAAACAGCCACTCCAGGCCCGCCGCCTGAACCAGTCTCGGTGCCCGGGCGACCTTTCCACCATAGACGTCGAAGCTGCCGCCCACGCCCATGACGAAACTCGGAGCGAGTACGTCGCGATAGCGCTTGAGAAAGCGCTCCTTGCTCGGCGTCGGCATCGCCACAAACAGACAGTCGGCACCTGAAGCGTTGATGGCCTCGACGATCGCGGCCTCTTCCTCCGCCTTGAAATACCCATTGCGCCGGCCGGCAATGGCCAGTCTCGGATGATCTCTGGCAAGTCGGCTTTCAACTGCGTCGAGAATGTGCTGTTCAGCGCCCAGAAGGTAGGGGCGATAGCCACGCTTGGCGCACAGCGCAAGCAGGTTGATCATGACGTCGACGCCGGTCACACGCTCCGGCAACTCGACGCCGCAGAGCCGCGCGCCCCAAAGCACGCCTTTGCCGTCGACATTGACCATATCCGCCCCGACGACATCCTCGCGCAGTTCGGCATTCTTGCGCATGTTCACAAGCTTGGCGACGTTCACGACAACATGATGAAGCGGTCGCCGCGTCGCCATCGCCTCGTCTGCGATGGCCAGCGTCTCGGCCATGGTCAGCGCATGGATGGTCGCACCGAGAAACTCGCGGCGGCGCGATGCCAATAGAGAGTGTTGCGCCCATGCCGGGTCATGCGAGTTCATGCCGCTTCTCCGGTGCGAGCGAGAGACTGCGAGCGTTCCATTTCGGATTTCTTGCCTTCGATGCGGGCGTCGGGCTTGCGCGCCTTGCGCCAGGTCCACAGGCCCCGTGTGTCGACGAGCTTCTTGTCCTTGAGCGCTTCGGGATCGATCAGATTGAATTGTCGATGGTCGACCAGCAGGACGACGATATCGGATTGGTCAATAGCGGAAAGTGCATCGGTGAACATGACGCCGCTGCCCTCGAGCTCGTGTGGCAACTGACGCGCATTGGGCTCGGCAGCGACGATCTTGATATTGGGAATCTTGGACAGAAGCTTAACAACCTCGACAGCCGGGCTCTCGCGCATATCGTCGATGTTGGGTTTGAAGCTGAGGCCAAGACAGGCGATCGTCTGCTTGCGGGTCGGGTCGAGCAATGCCTCGATGTCCCTGACCACCGACAAGGGTCGCTCGGAATTGATGCGCCGTGCCGAACTGATCAGCCGCGTATTGTTCGGTGCGGCGTCGATGATAAAATACGGATCGATCGCAATGCAGTGGCCGCCCACGCCCGGGCTCGGCTGCAGGATGTTCACGCGAGGATGCCGGTTGGCGAGATCGATTACCTCCCAGACGTTGAGCGACAGATCCTGGCACACCGCCGCAAGCTCATTGGCGAAGGCGATATTGACATCGCGGAACGCATTTTCAGTCAGCTTAACCAGTTCCGCGCTTTCGGCCTGGGTTATGAACAGGTCGCCGGCGACGAAGCTTGAATAGAGTGCCGCTGTCCGCTCCGAAGACTTTCGGGACAGTCCGCCGATCGAGCGATCATTGTTGATCAGCTCGGTCAGCACCTTTCCCGGCAGCACGCGCTCGGGAGAGTAGGCGACCAGGACGTCAGCTTCCTCGCCATGCGCAACGGGAAATTTGAGATCGGGTCGCAGTTCCGCGAGCAGCGCTGTCATGACACGCGTCGTACCGACCGGCGATGTTGATTCCAGCACCACCAGGTCGTCCCGTTTTAGCACCGGAGCGATGCTTCGCGCTGCCGCAAGCACGTAGCTGACATCCGGCTTGCGGTCCGGGGTGATCGGAGTTGGAACGGCGATAATATAGGCATCGGCCGGCTGAGGCGTGCTGAATGCCTTGAGCTTGCCATTGGCGACAACTTTCTGGATCAAACCATCCAGGTCCGGTTCGATGATGTGGATTTCGCCGCGGTTGACCTTCGCGACCACCGCCTCGTTGATATCGACACCGATGACATCGAGTCCGCGGCTGGCAAAAATGGCACAGGTCGGCAGGCCGATATAGCCCATGCCGATAACGGAAACGGTTTTGATTTCAGCCATGATTCAGCAATTCCTCAACGATCCGGCTCGCAGCTTGGCCATTGCCGTATGGATTGTGCCTCTCCGCCATGCCGCGATAGACGCTCTCATCATCGAGCAGGCTATTGGCATTGGCCAGAATTTTTTCGATATCGGTGCCGACCAGCCGGGCAGTACCAGCGGCGATCCCTTCGGGTCGCTCCGTGTTTTCCCGCATCACCAGCACCGGCTTGCCGAGTGAAGGCGCCTCTTCCTGCACGCCGCCGCTGTCGGTCAACACCAGGTAGCTCTGTTTCTGCAGGTACAGGAACGGCAAATAGTCCTGCGGGTCGATCAGGTGGATGTTCGGCACCGTCCCGATTTCGGCCTCGACCACGGAGCGCACATTCGGGTTGGGATGGACCGGGTAGATGATCTGCACATCCCTGCGCGCCGACAATGCCTTCAGCGCGGTGCAGATTCTCTGGATGCCGCCATCGAAATTCTCACGGCGATGACCGGTGACGAGTATCATTTTCTTGGTCGGATCGATGAAGGGGAAACGAGCGGCGAGCTTGGCGTTCATCAGCTTGTCGGCATCGATCTCGCTGGAGAAATGCAGCAGCGTGTCGATCACGGTATTGCCGGTTACGAAGATGGTGTTCGCAGCCTTTCCTTCGGCGATGAGATTGTCGCGCGCCTCGGTGGTCGGCGCAAAATGCCAGGTGGCGATGTTGCCGGCAATCTTGCGGTTCAGTTCCTCCGGAAAGGGAGAGTTGATGTTGCGGCTGCGCAATCCCGCCTCGATATGGGCAACCGGAATCCGCTTGTAGAAGGCAGCTAGAGCCGCGGTCATCGCGGTGGTTGTGTCGCCCTGGACGACGACGATGTCCGGCTTCGCCTTCTCAAGCACCCCCGCCATTCCGAGGAGCACGCGCGAGGTCACGTCGAACAACGTCTGACCTGGCTGCATGATGTTGAGATCGTAGTGCACCGGCAGGCCCGTCAGTTCAATGACCTGATTGACCATCTCGCGATGCTGGCCCGTCACACATATTTCCGTGGTGAAGCCTGGATGGGCGAGCGCGGCCCGCGCCACCGGAAAACATTTGAGCGCCTCCGGCCTCGTGCCGAACACGATCAGCAGTTTTCGCCTTGAGGGCAAGTTCGGATGTGAAACGGCGTTCATGGTTGACCCTGGTCACCGAAAGCGTGGGCGCCCGGCTGACATGTGCTTTCAGCCTAACAATAGCGCCCTGAACCGCCTTCGTATTCAAAAAAATTAACGTATGATTAACGCTAGAGTCCGCAGCCCCCCTTGGGCAACCCTTGCCAGGAACTGTGGGGAAAGATACCAGAGCAAAGCCATTTTTTGCTTTAACGAGAATAACTTGGGTTGACTAATATTTTAATCATCAGCCACGCCGTCGCATCCCGGCGCTGGGAAAATGAGCTTTTCATGCGGTTGGGTGCGGCAGGTTATGGGGTCTCGAGTTGCCACGCGCCGGCGCCGGCGCCAACCGCTCGGGGGCTGGACACTGTCTTGGCGATCGAGAGCCGGCGTTTCGGTCCCTCGCTGGCGGGCCAGTCCGAGCCGTTGCCGCCCATCGATCGCGGCCCTCCGGACCTCGTCATAGATCTCACTGCCAGCGCAACGGGGCAAGACGCGCCAGTCCTGAGGCTCGAATTTTGCGGTCGCAACAGCTTTCCAGCCGGCGTTGCCGCAATGTTGGCGAGCGGACAATTGCCTGAACTTGGCGCTCGCCTCGATGGCGTTGTCGTGGCCCAGGCTAGACCGATGCTGGCAGACAGGCTCTGGCTATCTCGAAGCTGCAACGACCTGCTCGCCGGCGCCATGTCGCTGATCATGCAAACCGTCGCCCGCTTCTTTGCGGGCAAGCTTGTGCCGGTAAGCGACAACCCGGTGCCGATCCTGAAGAACGACAGTTTTGTTCGACACTATGTGCCCTTTTTTGGCAGGGCTTTGATCGATCGCGCCGTGCAAAAAATCAGGCGGGGACGACGCCCCTTCTATTGGCAGGTTGCCTATCGGGTGATCGACGGACCAGGCATCGCCGAAACCGGGCAACTCGACGGCAAACCGTTCACAGTCCTGCCGGACGATGGCCAACGCTTCTATGCCGACCCGTTCGTCTTCGAGGCCGACCGCCGCCATCATCTGTTTGTCGAGGAATTCCCCTACGCGACGAGTCGCGGCGTGATTTCCGTCGCCGAGCTCGGTGACGATGGCACTTTCGGTGTTCCAAGGGTTGTATTGGAGGAAGCGCACCACCTGTCGTATCCGCAGGTGTTCGCACACGATGGCGAGATTTTCATGATCCCCGAAAGTGGTTCGGCTCGCGAACTTGTGCTCTATCGCGCCGCGCAGTTTCCCGACCGCTGGGTCCGCGACACCGTGCTGATGGCGGACAGGGATTTCAACGACGCGACGCTGCTCGAATCCGACGGTCGCTTCTGGCTGGTTGGAACGGAGCGGTTCGGCTACGGCAGCGCGTCGGACACGATGGCGGTCTATTGCGCACCCTCGCTGCGCGGGCCATGGGTCGCCCATCCGCTCAATCCCATTGCCGTCGATCATTCGGCCACCCGGCCGGGCGGCGCCTTTATCCGCCACGACGATGCCCTGGTGCTGCCGGTGCAGAACGGATCGAGGGCCTATGGCGGTGGTCTGGGGCTGATGCGGCTTGAGCGACTCGACGCGTCCGATGTCCGTTTTGCCTCGCCCCGGCCGATCGGCGCGGGTCCGGCATGGGCACGCACGGGCATTCATACGCTTAACCGCGCCGGCAATGTCGAGGTCGTGGACAGCGCGGGCTGACTGAAGCGCTGAAAGCCGTGAGCGTCCCGTTGCGTGCCTGCTTATTTGTTCTCCGTGGCAATATGAGGAAGCGGTGTGTTTCTCGTCTTCCTTCTGCCGTTCAGGGTCTGAAGAATCGGCTTCTCGATCGTCTCGTAAATCACCAGACTGACGAGGCAGGCTGCCACGATGCTGACCACCGACACCAACAATACCGTTGTCGGATGCTCGTATCCGACGGTGCGGCTGGCCAGGTACGCCACAGCGCCGATCACGAAGATATGCGACAGATAAAGCGCGTAGGAAGCGTCGCCCAACTGCTCGAGAAGGCTCCAGTGCTTGAGTTTCGGCTCCAGAATGAGGCTGAGATGAAGCAGGCCCGCCGCCCACATTGCTTGTCCCGCGAAGCTGATCTGACCCAAGAGCGGCGTACCGTCATCGACGAATGAAAGCACCACGCCTGCAGCGGTCATTACGCCGAATATCCAGGCATGGCGTATGTCGGAAGTGAAATCACCGTCCAAATAGCGCCGCCCTATCCACATGCCGATTACGAATGCCACCGGAGAAGGGTTGAGATAGAACTGGATAACAGGGTTGGTGGGAGCCAACCACAGCCCGGCTATCCACATCGCAATGAAAAAGACCGTCAGCACAAATACGCGCGAGGTCACGGACAGGAATGCGAACACCGCAAAAGCGATATAGAAAAATACCTCGTAATTGAGCGTCCAGCCGAGTGAGAGGATTGGACTGGCGCTATCCCGTCCAGGCGCTTCGTGAACAATGAAGAGGAGCGACTGGAGATAGTGGGGCCATGTAAAGACGGTCTTCTGGAAGAGACTTGGCGCGAGCGCCGCCAGAACCGCGGCGAGGCTGGTGAAAAGCCAGTAAAGGGGGATGATCCGGATTGCTCGGCGTTTCAGGAAGGTGGCAGCGGAAAACGGACCATCTCCCGTAATATGGACCATTATGAAACCGCTGATGACAAAGAACAGAACGACGCCCAGGCGGCCCGCCGTCACAATAATCAGATTGTCCACGCCAATCTGGTAGGAAAAGGCGTGTGCGAACAGAACCAGCAAGGCGGCGCAGGCGCGAAGATACTGAATCGAATAGAATTTCTTCACCTTGATCTCCTGCGCTTTGCCGGCGCCTGATGCCATTGTGCCGTCCACAGGCAGCGCGTCGGGCGCCGTGCAAAGCATCGCCATCAATACGACCGGCCAATTAAGTGTGGGTTACCGAGTTCACGAAATAGCGTAAATCCGGCTGCCGATGCATGTCGCGCAAGTGCATTGCGTGCATTCGTTCCCACGCGGCGCACTTTGGTGAGATTTCAATGAGCGGTGTCCGGCTTTTCGGCAAAGCTGACATGTGGCGGCCCATGCCCGGCATCGCCACTGTTAAGATCGGGTTATCCATATTCCTTTACGTTCGTGCAGGAAAATGTACCCGGGGTGCGTTCGTCCCCTGCCATCTCAATCGCAAGCCGCAACGCTGGTCAGATAATCGTGAGTGTCACCCCCACAGAGCAACAGTTCGTGACCGCGCAGGCCAGCCGCCAAGACGCCCTCACACTCCTGTTCTTTCTCCTCGCGGCCTTCGCTTTCCTGCTCCGCTCGACCATCTCTCCGCAGTTGATGAATATGGTGATGTCCTATTCGACGGAGGGGGGGTCGTTTCCCGAAAAGCTGCATATCGGGACCTATGCGATCTTTCTGCTGCTTGTCGTCATCGCCACGACCCGGCCAATTCGGCTCGAAGGCGATGAAGTCAGGCTGTTCAAGGCGACATTGTTATATTCGGTGCTGCTGTTGTGGCTGGTGCCTTATCTCTTCGTGATAGGCCGTGCCGGCTCGGCCGGCTTCATAATCGATTCCTATCTGGTCTCTTGTGCCGCGGCGATGATCATGCTTGCCCTGGGTGACCATGTGCGCAGGGCGCTTGGCAATGTCATCGTCGGCATGATCGTCCTCAGCGCCATCATCGGAACGATCGAGGCCGTCACCCAGCATCGATTCCTGCCCTATCCCCTCGTTGAGCTGGACTTTCGGCCGATCGGACTGTCGGCCCATCCGCTGGCGCTGGGCGCGCTTTGCACCACCGCCATAGGTTTCGTTGCATTGACGCGGTGGCGTATCTGGGTGTGCGCGCTTTGCATCTTCATTCTCTTCATCGGCACGGCCGCTTCGGGCGCGCGCACCGCCCTGCTGCTCGCTTGCGGCGAGATCCTGTTCCTGCTCGTGTTCCTGCCTTGGCCGGACTTGTCACCCAGACATCAACGCCAGGCCAAACTCCTGGTGCTGATGCTGACGCTGGCCGGTGGCGCCATACTGATTGCGATACTCTTTTCGGCGGGGCTGCTGAACCGCTTCAGCAACACGCTCTTTGATCAAAATTACGACGCGCGCGTCAAGATCTACGATGTATTCAAGTTTGTTGAATGGAGGGACATCCTGCTTGGCATGAATCCCAACGAGTTGTTGAAGATCGTCAACGAAAAGCTCAACCTCCCCTTCATCGAAAGCACGCCGGTCGTTCTTACGCTTTTGTTCGGCCTGCCGATCGCCCTGCTCTTCGCGTTTGCTTTCTTCCGGTTCCTTTTCAAGCTCCTGCGCAATACGCCTCGGGCCGCCCATATCGCAGCGGCCGCGTCCATTCTCGCGGCATTGTCAAACAATGCTCTCTCTTCGAAGGCGCCGGATATCATGCTGCTCGTCATCTTGTTGCTCGCTTATCGAAAGCCGGATGGGCGCCAAACCGGCGCGCCCCTTCAAGGCCAACCAGCATCAACAGCGACATGACGCCAAAGCCCGCTCCTTGTGGATGCCCTCGCAACGACCTCTTGCATCTTCCATTTGAAACGCCTGCGCGCTTTGCCAGGCTACGACGGGCGTGGCAGAATACCGACCAAGGGTGGATAGATCGCTGTTCCAGAACGCGCCTGACACGCCTGGAAAATGAAATGTTAACGATGTTTCCGTAAAGCAGGCTGTGCGTATTGAATATTAAAGGGTTAGCATGATGTCCGCCGCTTCCGGTCCTCCTCCAGCCGCGGCCGCCGCCGGCATTAGCCCCTATGAACGGATCGAAAATGCGCGGCGCGCCAGCAGGCCAAAGCCGCAACAAACCGCGCCGATCATGGCACATGCGGCGGCACCCGCTGTAACGTCGGCCCCTGTAACGTCGGCCCCTGTAACGTCGGCCCCTGTGTCGCCTGCACCCGTGGCGCCGCCTGTAGCCGAGCCCGTCACGACGGTGACGCTCAACAAGATCGGAACCTTTCTCGAACTCGATTTCGGGCGTCTGTTTGTCTGGCTGCGCGCCGGCCTTGCTCTGGTATGCCTGCTGGCAATCGCCGGCGGGATCATCGGCGGTGCCTACGCTCTGCTGAGCAAGCAGCGCTACACCGTGACCACGGACATCCTCATCAATCCCGCCAATCTTCAGGTTGTTCCGAACGATCTTTACCCGCAATCGGCCCAGGTCGATGGACAGCTGCTCAGCGCGCGCAGCAAAGAGCGCATCTTGACCTCGGGCAGCGTGCTTTCACGTGTTGTAGACGATCTTGACCTGGCCAGTGACCCGGAGTTCTTCGACGCGGACCGAAGCCGCACAGGGACGGACGGCGCCAAACCCGACCCAAAGCTTACCGCCCTGAAGAACCTGGCGGAACGGGTTAGCAGCATCGCGGATGAAAAGTCGTTTGTCACGACCTTGATGGTATCGGCGGAAACCCCCGCTAAGGCGATCCTGATTTCGCAGGATATCGTCAAGACTTTCCAGGAAGAGCTGGCCAGCGCCGAGGCTTCCGGCGCCAGCCGTGCCGCGGCCGCGCTGGACGGGCGGCTGGGCCAGCTCAAGAGCGATGTGCAGGCGGCCGAAGAGAAGGTCGAGGCCTATAGGCGCAGCCACAATCTGGCCACCAGCAATGGGCAGCTTGTTTCCTCGCAAACCATGACCCAGCTCAACGGCCAGATCGTGGAGACGCAATCGCGCGTCATCGCCGCGCAGGCAAGTTACGACGCCCTGCTTGCCGCCGGCGCAAACGGCACCAATTCCGGTCCCGCCACGTCGGAGGCGCTTGTGGCGCTGCGCGCAACGGCCAACGGCCTGCGCCAGCAGATCGATTCGCAGTCGATGACCTTTGGCCCCCGTCATCCGTCGATCGTCAGGCTTAAGACGGAGTACAACACGGTCAGCGCGCAACTCAGCGCCGAATACGCGCGCACCCTGCGCTTGGCGAAGGTCAATCTCGATGCCGCCAAAACCTCGTCGGCCTCCCTCAATGCCAAGATGAATGACTTGAAGGGCAACGTGTTCTCGGATAGCGATTCCGAGGTCGCCTTGCGTGAGCTTGAACGTGACGCCGCGTCGAAGACGGCTATCTATGAGAGCTTCCTGTCGCGGGCACGCCAGATAACCGAGCGCGAACAGATCGACAGCACCAATGTGCAGGTGATTTCCACCGCAGTGCCGCCAAAGGGCCGTTCATGGCCCCCGCGCACCGTCCTGATGATCGGCCTGGGGGCCATTGGCGGCATGATCCTCGGCATGTTGCTCGCCATTACCCTGGGTATCGTGCGCGACATGCGGCTTCCGCCGAACCGCCCGGATGTCATTGCCAGCCGCGCCTGAAATGGCGAAGCGGATTGTCTTTCACATTGCCAGCCTCAGGGGCGGCGGCGCCGAGCGTGTGTTCGTCCTGATAGCCAACGAGCTGGCATCGCGCGGCCACAACGTCACGCTTTTTACCTGGAACGCGCAGGGGCCCAATGCCGCCCTGCTTTCGCCTGCCGTGCATCTGGTCGATTTCGGCCTCCCCATTCGCGGCGAGGGTTATGGCAAGTGGGCGACATTGAAAGGCATCGTGCGAAGCGCGGGCCTGCTTGGCCGCCTTTCTCCCGACGCGATCTACAGCGCCCCGGAATTCGCCAATCTGGTCGTGGCGCTGGCGCTTTCCCTCGCGCGAAGCAGGGCGCGGTTCTTCCCGAGTTTCCACGCCGCCGCCTCATTGCCTTCCGGCAGCCTTGGCGCGAAAATGGCGGTCTGGCTTTCGGCCCTGGTTGCGGCCCGCGCCACCAGGGCCATCGCGGTTTCTGAGGGTGTCGGCGGCGATCTTGTGGCCCGAGGCTTCCCGAAATCCAAGGTCGTGGTCATCAACAACCCGCTGCCGCCGGCTGCGGCATCCCAGCAACGCTCCTACGCCTGGCAGGCAGAGCTCGCGGCGATGGGCGACGGCCCCGTCATCATCACCGCCGGACGCCTGGTGCCGGTTAAGGATCATTGGACGTTGCTGCGGGCCTTCGCTGTGCTGCGCGCCGGCCGCCGGGCCCGGCTTGTCATCTTCGGCGAGGGTCCGCTGGCCGACGAGCTGCGCGCCTATGCCGAAGAATCCGGTATCGGCGCAGACGTTCTGTTTGCGGGCTATGTCAATGATCCGGCGGCCTGCTACGCAGTAGCTGACTTGTTCGTCCTATCATCGACCAGCGAGGGCTTCGGCAATGTTCTGGTCGAGGCCATGGCAGCGGGGATTCCGGTGGTCTCCACGGACGCGCCGCACGGCCCGCGCGAAATACTTGATGACGGCCGCTTCGGCGCCCTGGTGCCGGTCGGCGATGCCGCGGCTCTGGCAGTGGCGATGGCCAGAATGCTCGACCAGCCGACAACCGCCGCGATCCTGAAAAGCAGGGCGGCGGATTTCGAAATTGAAAAGATCGGAGACCGGTACGAGGCGTTGCTCTGAATTAGCGCATGGATCGGCTTGCGGCGGCACAGGAATTCGCCATTGATGGGACAGGACGCCGCCAACATAGGCCGGTTACTCCCAATCCAATCATGATCTTTAACATCAATTTACCCGGAGTTGGTAACAACAGGGAACCCGCGTTTTATCCTCAGGATAGGGATTTTCCTTGCCGCAGCATCACAGCCTTCCTGCCGGCCGTGCAAACGATCTCAATTGGCCGCGATTGCACCGCTTCATGCGGGTTGAGCTGGAACTCGCGCCTGACGTCCTGGTGCCGCGAGCCGAAACGGAACTGCTTGGCCGGACGGCCGCGGCCATTCTTGGCGAACAGGCGCACGAAACGATCCTGATCGACATGTGCTGCGGCAGCGGCAATCTTGCCGTGGGCATCGTCAGCGGATGTCCTCGGGCTCGGGCATGGGCGGCGGACCTGACCGACAGCACGGTTTCGCTTGCCCGCCGCAATGTTGTGCGCCTCGCCCGGCAGGACAGGATCAAGGTCCGGCAAGGCGACCTATTTGCCGCGATCGAGGGTGACGGCCTCCGCGGCGCTGCCGACATGGTTGTGTGCAACCCGCCCTATATTTCCTCATCCCGTCTCGATAGCGAAAGCGCGCATCTGTTGGAGAACGAACCTCGGGAAGCTTTCGACGGCGGCCCTTACGGTATTTCGATCCTCCAAAGGCTGGTCCGGGATGCCGCAGCTTTCCTCAAGCCAGGCGGATGGCTGCTATTTGAGTTCGGCGAAGGTCAAGATCGGCAGATAGCAACCCTTTTATCGAGAACGAAATCCTACGAAACCCCAACCTTTGCCGTGACGGCCGACGGCCAGCCCCGTGTCGCCATGGCGCGCAAACATGGTGGCCGGGTTCCGGGAACCGGGAGCCCGGCGTGAGCGTCGTCCGCGCCCTCGATCAGGCCGACCTTGCGGCCGTCGCGGGCATGTTTCAACGCATGCTGCGCAAGAAGCGGGGGCCAGCGCCGGCCTCCCTCGTCGATTACATGAGGCGGTTTTATCTGGACGCACCCGACTGGGGCAGCGGGCTCCGTTCGCTTGTCCATGTCAATGACGCCGGCCAGGTTTCCGGGTTCGTCGGCGTTCATGCGCTGCCAATGAAATTCAACGGCCGGCAGCTCTACGCTGCCATCTGCAGCTCGCTGATGGTCGAGGATCACGAGACCGATCCGATGGCCGGTGCCCGCCTGTTGAAGGCCTTCCTCGATGGTCCGCAGGACATCTCCTTCAGCGAAACCGCCAATGATACGTCCGTGAAACTGTGGACGCGGCTTCGCGGCGTTGTGCTGCCGCAATACAGCCTTGACTGGGTTCGCGTGATGCGGCCGGCGACCTTCATGCTCAGCCTTTTTGCCAATCACATGAAGCTTGCCTGGATGTTCAACCCGCTCGCCCGGATCGTCGACCGGCTCTACCTTCGCAAAATGAAGGGCAGTCAACGACGCTGGACCGGCGTCGTCGCCAACGCATCGAGCCGGGGGGCATTTCGGACCTCCGAGATCGACAGCGGCAGCTTTGCGGGGCTGCTGGAGCCGCTTTGCGCCCAATTTCCGCTACGTCCGCAGTGGGCGGAAGGTCAGCTCAACCATATTCTGGGCGATGCGGCGCAAAAGCCGGATTTCGGAGAGCTTGTCTACGTGTCGGTGGCATCGCCGAACGGCGCCAATGTCGGCGCTTTCGCCTATTACGCGCGACCGGACGGGATCGGCCGCGTGCTGCAGGTCCTCGCTCTTCCCGGCCAGGCCGGGCCGGTGATCGATTGCCTGGTCGAGCATGCCGCCCGGCGCGGTGTCTCCGGCTTGCGCGGCCGCGTCCAGCCCGCGCTTCTGGACGCCATGCTTGTAAGACGCATAGCCTTCATACCGGTCGCCTCGACCGTCGTGCATTCACGCGATCCCGAGCTTCTCGATGCCATGAAGAACGCGCAGGTCTTTCTGAACGGGCTTGCGGGCGAGCAGTGGAGCCAGTTGATCGGCGGCCGCTTCACCTGAAGCGTTCCGCCTACAGCAATTCCAGGAAAGGGTGCGCGGCTTTCCGTCCGGAATTGCGTAAAGACAAGAGCTTAGTATTTCTTTCATGCATGTCGTATCGCAAGACCGGATCACTTTTGCTCGATATGCATAGGTCAGGAGCCGACTTCGTCCACGCCGTCAACGAGCTGCGGGCGCAGGTGCAGATAGCGCGTTGCCTTTCGCTTGGCGGCGATGTCGGCCCAGACGCGTTCGATCTGTGAGGCGGTCAATCCCGCCGCTTGCCCTACCACCTCGGCGGACACGCCGTTGTTGAGGCCGTAGAGACACAGATCCATCCGATCGTAAGGCAGGGAGAAGTAGAATTCTTCCTGCGTCTGCGCCAGCGAGTAGGTGTCGGTGGTCGGCGGCCGGTTGCGGACCTCTTCCGGAATGCCGAGATAGGCGGCTAGCGCATAGACCTGCGTCTTGTAGAGATGCGCGATCGGCTTGACGTCGGCGGCGCCGTCGCCGTTCTTGACGAAGAACCCCTGATCGTATTCCAGCCGGTTCGGTGTGCCGAGCACGGCGAAGTTCAGCCGGTCGGCATGATAATATTCGATCTGCTTGCGGGTGCGCTGCTTCATGTTGGTGGCGGCAACGATGCCGAGATAGACCGCCACCGGCATCCGCAGTTTCGTCTGCTTGCCTTGCGGGTCCTGCACCACCAGCGAGGAGATGTTGTAGCCCTCGCCTTCGAGCACGTTCGCGATCACGATCTTTGAGGCCCAGCCCTTGCCATAGTCCGGGACCATTTCGCGGATGAAGGCGTCGCGGCGTTCATAGCAGCCCATTGCCCGCAGGGTCGGCCCGATATCCTCCACAACGGCCTCGACGCCGAAAGTGTCGGCGACCAGATGGCCGAGTCGCAGGCTTTCGGGGTCGGAATCGCTTTCCGGCATGAGCACGCACAGCACATTCTGGTGGCCGACGGCACGCGCGGCCAATGCAGCCGAAACGCTGGAATCTATACCGCCCGAAAGACCGAGCACGAGGCCGCGCTTGCGAATGCCGCGCAACTGCTCGCGCAGGGCCGCCACGATCCTGTCCGTTTCGGCGGCGGGATCGATGACCAGGGCTTGCGTGAAGGCCGGCGCATCCTGGGTTGAGCCGATGTTCATTGCTCGGCCTCCATCATCTCAGCCGCGAGCCGGCGGCTGACCTTGCCCGACTCCGTCTTCGGTAATTCGCTGCGGAACTCTATGATTTTGGGGACCATGAAATCCTCCAGGTGCCGCGCGCAGTGACGAATGATGTCCTTTCCGCCAAGCGCCGGATCGGACCGCACGACGAGCGCGCCAATCGCATGCCCCAGCACCGGATCCGGCACGCCGACGACCACCGCTTCCGCGATACCTGGATGGGCGTGGAGCACTGCCTCCACTTCCTTGGGGGCGACCTTCTCGCCACGCGTCTTGATGATATCGTCCTTACGCCCGACAAAATAGAGAAAGCCGTCCTCGTCGGTCTGGAACAGGTCGCCCGTATAGAGCACCTTTTCCCAAGGGTTAGGCCCCGGCCGGAGCGCTCGTTCCGTCGCGGCCTGGTTGCGCCAATAGCCCTGCATGACGTGCGGACCGCGGATAACGAGCTCACCTGCCACGCCCGCCGGCACGCGTTGTCCAAGGTCGTCGACGACAAAGGCTTCCGTGTTGGGGATGGCTATGCCGACCGACCCTGGCCGGCGGTCAAGTTCCTCGGGTGGCAAATAGGTGCAGCGCTTGCATTCGGTCAGCCCATACATCGAATAGATCCGGACGCCGGGCAGCAGCGAGCGCAGGCGTTCTATGTGGGCTGGCGGCAAGGCGGCCGCGGTGTTGGAAATATAGCGGAGGCTGGGCAGGAAACCCGGCGCCAGATCACGCATCTGCAGGATCATCGCCGCCATGGTAGGCACCAGCGGAAGGCCGGTGACGCCCTCTTTGCGGATGCGTTCGAAGATCTCGTGCGGGAAGGCGAAGGACTTCTCGAGCACCAGCGTGGCCCCGAGCCTGACTGCCATCAGCAACTGATAGAGGCCATAGTCGAAGGCAAGCGGGAGGACGTTCAGGATGATGTCGTCCGGCGCGTTGCGCAGATAGGTGGCGATCGACCCCGCGGCAGCGTCGCAATTGCGATGCGTCATCATCACACCCTTGGGCCGGCCGGTCGAACCTGACGTGTAGATCAGCATCGCAAGGTCGACGTCGATGCCGCGATGGTTCACCTCCGCGCCATCGAACGTCAGGCAGTCAGTCAGGGACGCGGCCCCTGCCGGGCATTGCCCATCGGCCCCAGGAGTGGAAGCCACGAAGATGCCGGTCTTGCCTTGCGATGCGCAGGCTTCGGTGACCACGGGCACCAGCTTCGCCTGCGTCAGGACCGCCCTGGCGTCGCAATCGGCGATGACGTAACCGAGCTTGTCGGCCTTTGTGGAGGGGTTGATCGGACTGAAGGTCGCACCTGCCTTGAGTGCGGCAAAGATCGATACGGCGGCCTCCCAGCAATTGTCCATGAAGATCAGAACGCGGTCGTCGCGCCTGATCCCATTCATGAAGAGAGCGGTGGCCAGCCGGCTCGAAAGGTCGTCGAGTTCTTCGTAGCTCAGCCTTTTGCCCCTGGTGACCAATGCCGTCTTGGCCGGGTGGGCAGCAGCCTTCGCCACCAGAAAATGCTCGATCCGCACGGGACGTTCCTCGCCGTTGGCGCTTACGCTGCCAGCGTTTGTGCTCTCGCCTCGATGAAGGACGAGATGCGGTCAAGCGAGTCCAGGTTGGTCGGAACGATGTCGGCATCCACCATCGCGATGCCGAAATTGTCCTCGATGAAGGCCACCAGCTCAAGCACCGCAGTCGAGTCGATAATGTCGTTCTCGATCAGCGAGGCTGAATCCGACAGTTTGTAGGAGGTGTCGCCGAACAGGAAGTTGTCGACGATAAAGCTTCTGACCCTGTCCTTGATTGCCGTCATCGTGTCTTTCCTTTTCCTCGCCGTCTCAGGCCGCTCTTGCCGCGCCGACCGCTTGGCCGGCGAAATTCTTCTGCCACAGCTGCGTCGACAGAATGCCGACGAAGGCGGCGTTGTCGCGAAATCCGGTCGCGGTCTCCATGCGGCATTTCTCGTGGAGCTTGGCCACCGCCTTGGCGTTGAACAGGCCGCCGGCGGTAATGCTCGCCTCGCCCAGGCAGTCACGAACATAGTCTAGTTCCTCCGCCCCGACGAAGGAGCGGGCCTCCGGGGCGCGGTAAGGTTGCTTGGTGCGTTTACCGATCGCCGCCGGAAGGTGGTGCCTGGCCACCTTGCGCAATATGTGCTTCTCCATCAAGCCTTTCAGTTTCATCTCCGGCGGAAGTCTTGCCGCGAACTCTACCACGCGATGATCCAGGAAAGGAAACCGCCCTTCGATGCCGTGCGCCATGGCCATCCGATCGCCTTGGCTGGAGAGGATGTAGCCGGGCAGGAGGAAGCGGGTTTCGAGATATTGCGCCTGATGCAGCGGATGCCATAGGGAAAACGCCTCGGGTAGGCGGCTGGTCAGCTCTTCAGCTGCGTCATAACCCTTCAACGTCGCGCGCAGGTCGCCGGAAAAGAAGATTTTCGCCGCCGCCGTGGTCTTGAAGCGTGGCCGATGCGAGAACAGCGGATCGTCGAGGGCAGCGTTGCTGGTGCCGAAGAAGGCAGCCAGATACTCCACCGATTGCTGTTGCAGGCCCGGCAGATACGGGTAAAGCCGGCGGAACAGCTGCGGCCTCATGCGCGATGTGGGCTGCCGCCCGCAGAACCGGCGGACACGCGCCTCCTTGAAGACGTCGTAGCCGGCGAAGACCTCGTCGGCGCCTTCACCCGTCAGCACCACCTTCAGGCCGGCCTGGCGAACCAGGGCGGATAATTTGTAGAGTGGCGCTGGCGCCGTGCGGATGATCGGCCGCTCGGCAAAGCGGACGACCTCAGGAAAGACGCTGGCGATATCGCGGGCGCCGCATTCTATGGCGTGGTGGCGCGTGCCGAGCGCCGAGGCCATTTCGATCTGAAAGGCGCTTTCGTCATGCTCGGCGCTGTCGAAGGTTACGGAAAATGTCTCCAGTCTCCGAGGAGTCATGCCGGCGGCAAGCGCCGAAACAAGCGAGGAATCGAGCCCTCCGGAAAGATAGGAGCCGACCGGCACGTCGGCCCGCATGCGAAGCCTCACCGCATCGGTCAGAAGGGCTTGCAATTCCTCTGCCGCGTGGTCCTCGTTCGTGATCTTCGACGGCTCATCACGATGCGGATAGTCCAGGTGCCAGTACCGTTTGACCGTGACCTGCCCCTGCGTCGCGATCATCACACTTGCCGGTTCCAACTCGTGGATATTGCGGAACGCCGTGCGCGGAGCGATCGGCGCCCACAGCGTAAAGATCTGATCCAGCGCAATCGGATCAATTTCAGCGGAGACCCCCGGGACCTTCAACAGGGCTTTGATCTCCGAGGCAAAGTAAAGCACCCCGTCCTTACTTGTGTAGAAGAGCGGCCGGACACCCATCCGGTCTCGTGCAAGCACCATTCGTCGCTGCCGATTGTCCCATATCGCCAAGGCGAAATCACCGTTCAGGAGAGACAAGCAGTCTTCGCCCATCTCCTCATAGAGCTGAAGGATGACCTCTGTGTCGCTCGACGTCCGAAAGTGCCGGCCCTTGGCGATCAGCCCTTCGCGCAGTTCTATGTAGTTGAAAATCTCGCCGTTGAACGCAATCGTCAAATTGCCGGCCTCGTCGGACATCGGTTGCTGGCCATCGCCGATGCCGATCACCGACAGCCGCGCATGCCCGAGCCCGGCATCGGGTGCTACGAATTTCCCTTGCTCATCCGGCCCACGATGGGCAATTGCGGCTACCATGTGCGTGAGCAAAGCTTCCGCATCCCGGATTGACCCGAAATAACCCCCGAATCCACACATCCCTTGAACTCATATTGAACGCTAAGGTACGGAACATAACCTCGATAGTGGCATCTGAGGTTAATCCGATATTTTCACCGAGCATGTGGTTAACAAGAAGTTTGCCACGATGTGGTGTTCGTGGCTAGGACGCGATGGCTCTCCATCACCTCGCGGTTGCGGCCGTAATAGCCGGAACGATAGCCCAGGCTCGCTCTAGGCCTTTTGTCCGGGTTGGCATGGCTGGACACGGGCGGCTAAGGCTGGAAATGTGATTGCACGTCTTCGCTGCCGGGGGGCTGGCCGGAGGACGAGGAGGATGGCGCTGAATTTCGAATATATTGCCGGCCATCCGGCGCTGCACCGTCATGTCGAGGCGCAGTCGAAGGCGCTGCTGCATATCTATGAAACGAGCCCACGCCTGGCCGCCGTGTTCGCCACGCAACAGCGCTGGTTGCTGGCTCACACCGGCCTAGCCCTGCATTTCGCCCGCGACCCGCGCGATCCCCGCACGGAACTGACACTGGCCCGCTTCATCGATGCCGTGCTTCACTATTCCGTCGCTAGCCGCAACACGGCCGAAGCCTTCATCAAGGAGATGCTGCACTATCACATCATCGAATACCTGCCGCACACCGGTGACGGACGAGCCCACCCGTTTCAGGTGACGGCAGCGACGCTGAAGGAATTCGACGGCTGGGTGGTTGCGCATCTGCGCACGCTCGACGGTCTCGACAGCGGCAGCCGCCTCGCCGCCTTTCTCGAGCAGCACGGCATGATTTCCAGGCTGCAGCCGCTGGTGGCGGAAGGCCTGCTCTCCTCCAACCCTGTGCGTGAGCCCAAGCAGACGTTTTCGCTGTTCATCTGGCTCAACAATGGCGGCATCGTCATGGATTGGCTGATGTCCGGCATCGATCCCGACAATGCCGCCCTCGACCGGATCCCGACCAGCGTGGTTTCGATCGGCGAATTCGCCAGTTGGCTAAAACTCTCGCGCACCCATCTTGCGCGCAAATTGCGCGACGCCGAAAAGCTCGGCAGCGTCGGCTGGCTGGGCCGGCGCGGGCATTCCGTAATGTGGGTCTCGAACAGCTTCTACCAGGAATACATGACCGTCCAGGCCGCCAAGCTTGCCGTTATCGATGCCGCGTTCGAGGCCTGCCGACCGGCGTCGCCGCACGCTGGCTGAACGTTCGGCGCAGACGCTGTTGCGCAGCCGGTCGTGCCGACCGCGAGGACCCGTCCGGGCGCATGGCCGAGGTGGCCTTTCCGCCGTCGGGATACGGACATCTGGACAGCGGGGGCGAAGCCTGAAAGCGGAACGATCCGCGCGAGCGGCAGCGATCCGCCCGACGGGTTCGGGTGGATCAACTGGTCAAAAGCCGGGCGCAGCATCTCAATCGATGTCGAATGACACGCCCTGCGCCAGCGGCAGCGCCTTGGAATAGTTCACCGTGTTGGTGGCGCGGCGCATATAGGCCTTCCAGGCATCGGAGCCGCTCTCGCGGCCGCCGCCGGTTTCCTTCTCGCCGCCGAACGCGCCGCCGATCTCGGCGCCCGACGTGCCGATGTTGACGTTGGCGATGCCGCAATCCGAACCATCGACGCCGAGGAAGCGCTCGGATTCCTGCAGGTCGCGGGTGAATATCGACGACGACAGTCCGGCGCCGACCGCATTGTGCTCGTCGAGCACGGCATCGAAATCGGAGTACTTCATCACATAGAGGATCGGCGCGAAGGTTTCTTCGGTGACGGGAGCCACCTGCTTCGGCATTTCGACCAGCGCCGGATGCACGTAATAGGCATCGGGATGGCCATTCTCGACCCGCGAACCGCCGGTCAGCTTGCCGCCGTGAGCGGTGGCTTCCTTGAGCGCCTTCTGCATGGCGTCGAACGCCCCCTTGTCGATCAGCGGCCCGACGAGCGAAGACGTCTCCAGCGGGTTGCCGACCGAGACGCTCTCATAGGCCTTCTTCAGCCGCGGCAGCAGCGTGTCATAGACGCTGTCATGCACGAACAGGCGCCGCAGCGTCGTGCAGCGCTGGCCCGCGGTGCCCATGGCGCCAAAGGCGATGGCGCGCAGCGCCATCTCGAGATCGGCGGTCGGGCAGACGATGCCGGCATTGTTGCCGCCGAGCTCGAGCACGGCGCGGGCAAAGCGCTTGGCCAGCCGCGGGCCGACATCCCGGCCCATGCGGGTCGAGCCGGTGGCAGAAACCAGCGCCACCTTCGGGTGGTCGACCAGGATCTCGCCGACGGAGCGGTCGCCAATCAGCACCGGTGCCAGGCCCTGCGGCGCATCCGCGCCGAAGCGCTTGACCGCGCCGGCAAAAATCGCCTCGCAGGCGAGCGCCGTCAGCGGCGTCTTTTCCGAGGGCTTCCACACCACGGCGTCGCCGCAGACCAGCGCGAGCGCCGCGTTCCACGACCACACCGCGACCGGGAAGTTGAAGGCCGAAATGACGCCGACGACGCCGAGCGGATGCCAGGTCTCCATCATGCGATGTCCCGGACGCTCGGTGGCGATGGTTAGACCGTAGAGTTGGCGGGAAAGGCCGACGGCGAAATCGCAGATGTCGATCATTTCCTGAACTTCGCCGAGGCCTTCCGACGGGATCTTGCCGACCTCGATCGACACCAGCCGGCCAAGCTCGGTTTTGTGCGCGCGCAACTCCTCGCCGAGCAGCCGCACCAGTTCGCCGCGCCGGGGACCCGGCACCATCCGCCAGGCCTGGAACGCCGTGTGCGCGGCATCGATGGTCTTGGCCGCATCGGCCGGCGAAATCGTCTTCAGCGCCGCGATCTGTTCACCCGTCACCGGGCTGCGCACGACGAGGTCGCCGCCGGTCAGCGCGTCCTTGGCCACACCCAGTTTCGCCAGAAGTTCGGCCGTTTCCTTCGCTATCGTCATTTTCATCCCTTTCAGATCCGCTCGCCATCATAGGGCGGCGGTCGAGCCTTGGCGCCATTATCGCCCGCATGCCGCAGGCGGTGTCATGGCGTGCCATTACTCGTTTCAGGGGAAAATCGCCACCCCGGCATGGTCCAAGCCGGGATTGCACGATTGAGCCACAGGAGGAACAGGTTTAGTGCGCTGTCTTCGCCGGCGCCTTCACGGCTCCGTCTCGCATCAGCCGGTCGATATGCATGCGGATATGGGCGGCTTCCGCTGCCGTGTTGGCCAACGCAATGGCGCGATCGAAGGCGACACGCGCCTCTTCGCCACGGCCGAGCTGCATCAACAGACCGCCCTTGAGGCCGAAGAAGTGGAAATAGCCGGACAGCCTCTCGCCAAGCGGCTCGATCATGGCAAGGGCAGCTTCCGGCCCGCGCACCTTGGCGACCGCAACCGCACGGTTCAGCGTCACCACCGGCGAAGGTTGCATCGCCTCCAGCAGGCTGTAGAGCAGGTCGATCTCTGTCCAGTCGGTCTCCTCGGGGGTTGCCGCCCGCGCATGAAGGGCGGCGATCGCCGCCTGCACCTGGTAGGGTCCGGGCTTCTGGTGGCGCAGGGCCTTGTCGACCAGCGCCAGGCCTTCGTCGATCATCTTGCGGCTCCACAGCGAGCGGTCCTGGTCGTCGAGCAGCACGATCTCGCCATTCTCGTCGAAGCGGGCCGGCGCGCGCGCATGCTGCAGCAAAAGCAATGCCGTCAGGCCCATGATCTCCGGCTCGGTCTGGAACAGCCGCAGCAACAGGCGAGCCAGCCGGATCGCTTCCTCGCAAAGCGGCGCACGCGCCGGCGCCTCGCCGCTGTTGGTGGAATAACCTTCGTTGAAGATCAGATAGACCATGGCGGCGACGGCGGCGAGCCGCTCCGAGCGTTCGACCGCGCCGGGCGTCTCGAACGGCACGCCGGCATCTGCAATGCGCGCCTTGGCGCGCGTGATGCGCTGTTCCATGGCGCTTTCGCCGACCAGGAACGCACGCGCGATCTGTTTGACGGTGAGACCGGAGACGATGCGCAACGCCACCGCGATCTGCTGCGTAGGCGGCAGATCCGGATGGCAGCAGATGAACAAGAGCCGCAATATGTCGTCGCGGTAGTGGGCGCCGTCCAGCCGTTCGGCGATATCGCTCTCGGCATCTTCGAGGTCCGAGATCTGGTCCTCTTCCGGCATCGGCGCCTGCTTGGCGCGCTTGCGCACCGCGTCGATGCCGGTATTGCGGCCGACAAAGATCAGCCAGGCCGCAGGATCGCGCGGCGGCCCGTTCTGCGGCCAGTTCTTGAGTGCCCTCAGGCACGCGTCCTGGAAAGCTTCCTCCGCCGTATCGAGATTGCGGAAATAGCGCAGCAGCGCACCCATAGCCTGCGGGCGGGCAGCGCTGATCGCCGAGCTTATCCAGGCGAGGTCTGTCATGTGGCTACTCTGGTTGGGTTGAAGACGGAAACCGGTCGGATCTCATAGGATCCGCCGCTGGGATTAACCTCGGAAAGCTCGCGCGCGAACTCGACGGCCTCGTCGAGATCGGCGCATTCCAGCGTGTAGAAGCCGAGGAACTGTTCCTTGGTCTCGGCAAACGGGCCGTCGATGACGACCGATTCGCCCTTGACCTTGCGCAGCGTCGTCGCGGCGGTGGTGGGCAAAAGCCGCGCCACCGGCCCAAGCCGGCCGGCTTGAGCGTATTTTTCCTGCACATGCATGAGCTTTGCCATGACCTCGTCATCCTGTGCCTTGCTCCAGGAGGAGACGACATCTTCGGAGGCATAGCAGAGGATAGCGTAGAGCATGGGAGGTCCTTTTCTGTCTCAAAGGACGAAACAGTAGGGCCTATGCCGACATGGCGTCGACAAAAAAGTTACGCCATTTTGTCAGCCTTCGCTTGCCTTCAACCATCTCAGCACAAGAGCCTCTTCATCATCGAGACCGTCTATCGATCGCTTGCGCTTGTTGGCCTCGGTCATTTCGCTAAGCAGCCGCCCTTCCACCCAGGCTTCGAAAACCTGTGGATGGATGTAGCATTTGCGGCAGACGGCGCGTGTGTTGCCGAGCCGCTCGGCCACCTTGTCGATGACCGCGTTCATCACACGCTTGGTCTGCGCCTGGCTTTGGGGAAGCTCCGTCCGCGCAAACAGCGACGCGGCATGGATGGTGCCGCCCCAGGTGCGGAAATGCTTGGAGCTGAAATTGGCGCCGATCGCGTCGCGGATATAGCGGTTGACATCGTCGGAGCGCACTCCATGCCTCTCGCCGTCCTCGTCGAGATATTGGAACAGTTGCTGCCCCGGAATATCCTGCGCGCCGCGCACGACCCGGGCGATGCGGCGGTCGACCAGCTTCAACTTCCATTCCTTGCCGGACTTGCCCTTGAAGGCAAAGCGCAGGCTGGATCCCTTGATGTCGACGTGGCGGTCGCGTAGCGTCGTCAGCCCAAAGCTCTTGTTGTCGCGGGCATAGGCGGCATTGCCGACCCGGATCATCGTGTTGTCGAGCAGCCAGACAATTGCCGCCACGACGCGCTCGGCCGGCAGGCCACGGCGGCGCAGATCGGCATCGATCCGGCGGCGCAGTTCCGGCAGGCTTTCGGCAAAGGCGACAAGGCTGGAGTATTTGGCGCCGTCGCGCTCGGCGGCCCACAGCGGATGGTAGCGGTACTGTTTGCGCCCGCGCTGGTCGCGGCCGGTCGCCTGGATGTGGCCGGCGGGATCGGGCGAGATCCACACATCCGTCCATGCCGGCGGAATGGCCAGCGCCTTGATGCGGGCAATGGCTGCCGCGCCGAGGGCCTGTCCTTTCGCGCCCTTGTAGGAAAAGCCTTCGCCCGCCTTCAGGCGCCGGATCCCCGGCTCGCTGTCGCTGATATAGGTGAGCGAGGCCTGTTCGGCAGCGGTCTGCGCGCCGTTCTTCGGCGCCCCATCGTCCCCCTGTCCGGCCGCCGACCGGCCGGATGGCGTCCCAGATTTGTCCAGCATGCCCGCTCCACGAGATTTTTCTCGTAGATAAGCGCCAAGCCGACTGCTGGTTCCGCGCTCAAGCTTTTTCCAGCGCGACCGGGATGACGTCGACGGCCTGGTCGCCGACCTGACCGCCGGTGGTTTTCAGCACGCCGACGATCGGAGCCACGTCGGAATAGTCGCGGCCATAGCCAACGGTGATGTGGTCGTTGCTGGCCCGCATGCCATTGGTCGGGTCGAATTCCTGCCAGCCGGCATCGCGCCCACACCACACCTTGACCCAGGCATGCATGGCATCGGCGCCTTCGAGCCGCGGCTTCCCTTTCGGTGGAATGGTGCGCAGGAAGCCGCTGACATAACCCGCAGGAATACCTAGCCCGCGCAGGCCGGCGATCATGATGTGGGAGAAGTCCTGGCAGACGCCCCGCTTCAAACGGAAGGCATCGCTGGCCCCGGTACGCACCGTGGTCGCTTCCCCGTCATAGGTGAAGTCGCGGTGGATGCGGTTGCACAGATCGATGGCCATGCCGACCGTCGAGCCGCCGGCGCTGTCGCGGGCATAGGCGGTGATCGCCGCATCGATGCCGGCATGATCGCTGGCGGCGAGAAAGTGATGCGGTGCATCCGGCGCCAGTGACCGTACGGCGCCGAGTTCTTCCCGCAGGCGCTGCAGATCGGGCGACACGTCGAGCCCAGGCTCCGGCCGTGACACCGACACGCGCGCGCTCATTCTGATGTCGAGCCCGTCATGGACGTCGCGAAAGGCGATCGCGGTGACATTGTTGCCGAAGAAATCGGCAAAATCCGTGCGCTCCGATGGGGTCGGCACAAACGAAAGCGAGGCCGCGATCACGCGCTGCACGCCGGCAATGGTCGGCGGCAATACACGCACCTGATGCCGGCTGCCACCGGCCGCGGCGTCATAATCGTAGCTGAGATGAAGCCTGATATCGTACAGCATGTTAACCGAAATACGCTTTAGCCAGGCTGCTATAGAGGTTGCCGATCTCAGTTGCGAGATCGTCCAGCACCTCCGCCGACATCTCCGATGGCTCCATGACGGCAATTGCCGTGTTGAGCTGCAGGATTTCCTTGGCCGCGACCGACATATGCCCCTCCGGCCCAACCGATGGCAACAGGCCGATCTCCGCCTTCAGCCGTTCGAGCTGGAACAGGATCGAGCGCGGGTTGAGTGGGTCGAGCGCCAAGAGGTCGATCACCGTGCGCCGTCCGGCCCGCACCGGATATTGCCGGCGGTGGGTCATGACGCTGTCGCCGATCTCCAGCATCATGTCGAGCGAGCCGTCCGGCGCACCGGACCTTGTCAGTCGGGCTAGCGTACGGGCGATCTGGATGCCGCGCTCGATCCGCCGGCCGATCTCGAGGAAACGCCAGCCGGTGAAACGGTACATATTCTCGTGCAACAGGCCGGAGAAACCGGCGAGCTTGCGCAGCATGACCGTCATCGCCCGTGTCGCGTCGTCACCCGGCGCCACCGTGGTGGCGAACTGATGAATGGTCTTCGACAGGTCCTTCAGCGCCAGCCAGCCATCGGGCGAAAAGCGGTCGCGGATCTGTCCGGCGCTGTAGACGGCGCTGTCCAGCGTGCCGATCAATCCGGGCGGAATGGCCACTTCGAGATCGACGCCGAACGGTTCGAGATAGTCCCTGATATCGGCGAGCAGCAGCATGTCAGGATCGGACGTCTCGGCCAGCCGCACATGATAGGCGCGCAGGATGCGAACCGTATCCTCCGAGCGCTCGATATAGCGGCCGAGCCAGGTCAGGTTTTCCGCCGCGCGGCTGGGCAGGCTCCCCGGCATGGTGCGGACGAAGCTGTCATGCTCCTGCGGCAGCAGCGTCTCGCGCTCGACCGACCGGTCGCTGACCACCCAGACGTCGGCCGCCTGGCCGCCGCGCTGCATGGCGATGGCCGTCGGGTCGAGCGAAAGGCCGACACGGGCGAAACCGCCCGGCATTACCGTCCAGCCATCGGGCGTGCGCGCGAGATAAACGCGCAGGCTTGCCGGCCGTGGCTCCAGCCAGCCTCCGACATAGACCGGCGTCGTCGACAGCGTCACCGCTTCCTGGCCGACGAAACCGCTGCCATCGCTCTCGATGCGCGCAATCAGCGCGATGCGTTCCTCCGGCGTCAGTGCCGAACCGAGCCTGGTCTGGCCGTCATCCTCGAAGGCCAGCCGCGTCGACAGCGCCGGACCGATCACCATGCGATCGATATTGGCAAGCACATGGGCCCGTTCGGTTGCTTGCCCGCACCACCAGGTGGCCACGCTTGGCAACAGAAGTTCTTCGCCGCGCAATGCGCGCGAAATCTTCGGCAGGAAGGCGAGCAGCGCCCGGGTTTCCATCAAGCCCGACCCCAGCGCATTGACCGTAGACACGGTGCCGCGGCGGATCGCCTCGACCAGCCCCGGCGTGCCGATATGCGAGTCCGACCTCAGTTCCAGCGGATCGGCAAAGGCGGCGTCGAGCCGCCGCCACAGCACGCTGATCGGCATCAGCCCGGAAACCGTGCGCACCATCAGCTTGCCGCCGGACACGGTCAGATCCTCGCCCTCGAGCAGCATGATGCCGAGATAGCGGGCGATATAGGCGTGCTCATAATAAGTCTCGTTGAGCGGCCCCGGCGTCAGAATGGCGACGCGGCCGTCATTCTCCTTCGCCATGCCGATCAGCGCATCGCGAAAGCGGCGGAAGAAACCGGCCAGGCGATGCACATGCATCTCGCCATAGACGTCGGACAAAGCCCGCGTCGTGGCGACGCGGTTTTCCAGCGCAAAGCCGGCGCCCGACGGCGCCTGCGTGCGGTCGCCCAGCACCCACCAGCTTCCATCCGGCCCACGGCCGAGCTCGAAGGCGCAAAAATGCAGGAAATGACCGCTGGCCGGCATGGTGCCGACGACGGGGCGCAAAAATTCGGGGCTCGCCGCAATCAGGCCTGCCGGCAGGATTCCCTTCTCGATCAGCCGGTTCGGGCCATAGATATCAGCGACTATCTCCTCGAAAAGCTCGGCGCGCTGGACGAGACCGGCGCTGATCCCGGCCCATTCCTTGTCTTCGATCAGCAGCGGGATATGCGCCAGCGGCCATTCGCGCTCATTGGCGCCGGCCTTGTCATAGACGCGGTAATAAACCCCGGCGTCGCGCAGATACTGGTCGGCGCGGGCAAAGCGCTGGCCGAGCTTTTCCGGGCCCAGCTCCTCCAGCGCATCGATGAAGGGCGCCCAGGCCGGACGCGGACGGCCCGAAGCATCGACCATCTCGTCGACGACGCCGTCAATCGGCTGGTAGTGCTCCAGCAGACTGTGCCTCAGCGGCTTGCCGCGGACCTTTTTCTGATTCCCCTTTGCCATCGCTGATCAGAGTCTTGCTGGCCGCCTGAGGTCAAGGGTCATGGGGAAGTCTTCAGAGGCTTCTTCATTGCGCACCACATAGACCGACGGCGTATGGCCGCGCGGCTCGAAGCGGGCGAGACGCCGCGCCTCAGCCTCATTGCCGTTGACCGGGAAGGTGTCGTAGCTGCGCCCACCTGGATGCGCGACATGGTAGACGCAGCCGCCCACCGCCCGCCCCGACCAACGGTCGTAGATATCGAAGACGAGCGGCGTGTTGACCGGCAGCGCCGGGTGCAGGCCCGACGAAGGCTGCCAGGCCTTGAAGCGCACACCGGCCACCGCGACCTCGCGATTGTCGGTGACCTTCATCGGCACGATTCGGCCATTGCAGACAATGGCATGACGGTCCGGGTTGAGGCCTTCGGTCCTGACCTGCAGCCGTTCGACCGAGGAGTCGACGAAACGCACAGTGCCGCCGATGGCGCCTTGCTCACCCATCACATGCCACGGCTCCAGCGCCTGCCGCAGTTCCAGCTTGATGCCGGCATGCTGGACTTCGCCGCAGAACGGAAAGCGGAACTCCAGCTGGGCATCGAACCATTCCGGCCGGAATTCAAAACCGTTGAGCTTGAGGTCGTCGAGCATGTCGAGGAAATCCGCCCAGACATAATGCGGCAGCATGAAACGGTCATGGAGCGAGGTGCCCCAGCGCACGAAGCGGCCATCAAGCGGGTTCTTCCACGCACGGGCGATGATGGCGCGCACCAGCAATTGCTGCGCCAGCGACATGCGCGCATTGGGCGGCATCTCGAAACCGCGGAACTCGACAAGCCCAAGCCGGCCGGTCGGGCCATCGGGCGAAAACAGCTTGTCGATGCAGATTTCCGAGCGGTGCGTATTGCCGGTGACATCGGTCAACAGGTTGCGAAACAGTCGGTCGACCAGCCAAGGCAGCGGTGTGTTGCCCTGGCCCGGATGCGGCACCTGCGCCATCGCGATCTCGAGTTCGTAAAGCGAGTCGTGCCGCGCCTCGTCGAAGCGCGGCGCCTGGCTGGTCGGGCCGATGAACAGGCCGGAAAATAGATAGGACAGCGACGGGCGCCGCTGCCATTGCAGCACCAGGCTCTTCAACAGATCGGGCCGGCGCAGGAACGGGCTGTCATTGGGCGTCGCGCCGCCGACGACGACATGGTTGCCCCCGCCGGTACCGGTGTGGCGGCCGTCGATCATGAACTTGTCGGCGCCAAGCCGCGTCTGCCGTGCTTCCTCGTAGATCGCCGTCGTCGTCGCCACGCAGTCCTGCCAGTTGGCAGCCGGATGGATGTTGACCTCGATGACGCCGGGATCGGGTGCCACCCTGATGACGTTGAGGCGCGGATCGTGCGGCGGTCCATAGCCTTCGATATGCACGGGAAGGCCGATCGCCTTGGCCGCGTTTTCTGCGGCTGCGACGAGCTCGAGATAGTCTTCCAGCGCCTCGACCGGCGGCATGAACACGCAAAGCCGCCCGTCGCGCGGCTCGACCGAAAGTGCTGTACGCACCGCGCCGCCGATCTCGGTGATCTCCTGCTCCACCCGGTCTTGCTGGCCGGTCGCCGCAGTGAACGATACCGCCTGCTGGCGCCGCGCCATCTCGTCGGCGCCTTCCAGTTCGGCCGGAGCCGGTTCTGGCAGTATGGCTTCCCGCGCCGGCAGCGGTCCACGCGGCAGCGACGGATCGACCGGCACGATATAGGGGAACTGTGCCGGCGGCACATAGGGCAGCGTGCCCAGCGGCAGGCGGTAGCCGACCGGGGAATCGCCCGGCACCAGGAACAGCCGCCCGCGCCGCGTCTTCCACTTCTCCGAGCGCCAGCGCGGGTCCGATGCCTGGCTGTTCCAGCGCTGGACCGGCAGCACATAGCCGGACGGCCTGGTCAGCCCGCGCTCGAACACTTTCGCCATGCGGCTGCGCTCTTCGGGGTCTTCCAGTTTGGAGTTGGACGGATCGACATTGTCGGGCAGCTTACCTTCCTTCAGCAGCCATTCGGCCGGGTCCTCATAGGCCTCGCTGACCATCGCCTTGTCGATGCCGAGTTCGCCGGCGATTGCCGTCAGCAGGCTTTTCGCCTGCTGCGGCCCGACCTTCGCATCGCTCTTTTCGTGTGCGATCAGCGATGGATCGCTCCACACCGGCTGGCCGTCGGTGCGCCAATACAGCGAGAAGGTCCAACGCGGCAGGCTCTCGCCCGGATACCATTTGCCCTGGCCGTAATGGAGGAAACCGCCCGGCGCGAAGCGCTCGCGCAGTTTCCGGATCAACGCATCGGCCTTTTCGCGCTTGGTCGGGCCGACGGCGGCGGTGTTCCACTCGGCGGACTCGAAATCGTCGATCGACACAAAGGTCGGCTCGCCGCCCATTGTCAGCCTGACATCACCCGCTTGAAGTGCGGCGTCGACCTTGTTGCCCAGCGCATCCAGCGCCTGCCAACTCTCATCCGAAAACGGCTTGGTGATGCGCGGATGTTCGGCAATGCGGTCGACACGCATGTCGAAGCCGAACTCGACATTGGCAAAGCTCGCCATGCCGGAAATGGGCGCGGCGTTGCGGAAATGCGGCGTGGCCGCCAGCGGCACATGGCTTTCGCCGGTGAGCAGGCCGGACGTCGGATCGAAGCCGATCCAGCCGGCGCCCGGCAGATAGACCTCGCACCAGGCGTGCAGGTCGGTGAAGTCGACGGCGGTTCCGGCTGGGCCATCGAGCGCGACCAGATCGGGCTTCAGCTGGATCAGATAGCCTGAGACGAAACGCGCGGCGAGGCCGAGATTCCTGAGGATTTGCACCAGCAGCCAGCTCGAATCCCGGCACGATCCCTTTTTCGCGGCCAGCGTTTCCTCCGGCGAGAACACGCCGGTTTCCATCCGCACGATATAAGCGATCTCCCGCTGCAGCCGCGCATTGAGGTCGACGATGAAATTGACGGTGTTGGTGGCGCTACGGTCGATGGTTGCGAGGAAAGCAGACAGCAGCGGCCCCGCCGGCTCCGGCGTGCGGTAGATGGCGAGATCGTCCCTGATGTCTTCGGGGTACTCGAACGGGAGGGTCTCGGCCGATGGCTCGACGAAGAAATCGAACGGATTGTAGACCGTCATGTCGGCGACGAGGTCGACCTCGATCTTCAATTCCGTCACCGGCTCCGGGAAGACGAAGCGGGCCAGGAAATTGCCGTAGGGGTCCTGCTGCAGATTGACGAAGTGGTTCGCCGGCCCGACCTTCAGCGAATGGCTGAGCACCTTGGTGCGGGAATGCGGTGCCGGCTGCAGCCTGATGACCTGGGGCCCGAGAACCACCGGCCGGTCATATTTGTAATGGGTCAGGTGGTAGACGGCTGCCAGTATTGCCATGGGGCCCCGGAGATCGGCGTTTCTTCAGCCGAACCCTGACACATCTATTGGCCATTCTCCAAGCAGAGATGTTGCGCTGCACCTAAATTAAGCAGCCGAAGCCGGCTACTCTGTGTCGAGATTCAGGTCAGGCCGAGTCGAAAATGGCTGATACCGAGAACCGGAGCAGAGCGTACTTTTCGTACGCGAGCACCGGAAGCGCAGGCATCGGCCATTTGCAGGCCGGCCTCACCTGAACATCGGCACAGCTTTAGAAAAACGCCTGTATCCCCGTCTGAGCCCTGCCAAGGATCAGCGCATGCACGTCATGCGTACCTTCATAGGTGTTGACCGTCTCCAGGTTCTGCGCGTGGCGCATGACGTGGTAGCCGATCTGGATGCCGTTGCCGCCATGCATGTCGCGGGCCTGGCGGGCGATGTCGAGCGCCTTGCCGCAATTGTTGCGCTTGACGATCGAGATCATCTCCGGTGCCATCTTGCCTTCATCCATCAGCCGCCCGACGCGCAGCGAGCCCTGCAAGCCGAGCGCAATCTCGGTCTGCATGTCGGCGAGCTTTTTCTGGAACAACTGCGTGCCGGCGAGCGGCTTGCCGAACTGCTTGCGGTCGAGTCCATACTGCCGGGCTCGGTGCCAGCAATCCTCGGCGGCGCCCATCGCGCCCCAGGAAATGCCGTAGCGGGCCCGGTTGAGGCAGCCGAATGGGCCGCCGAGGCCCTTGGCGTTGGGCAGCAGCGCGTCTTCGCCGACTTCGACGCCTTCCATCACCACCTCGCCGGTGATCGAGGCCCTAAGGCTGAGCTTGCCGCCGATCTTCGGCGCCGACAGCCCCTTCATGCCCTTCTCCAGCACGAAACCGCGGATTTCGTCCTTGCCGTTGTCGCCCTTCAGCTTCGTCCAGACCACGAACACGTCGGCGATCGGCGCGTTGGATATCCACATTTTCGAGCCGGAAATCTTGTAGCCGTTCGCCGTCTTCTCGGCCCGCGTCTTCATGCCGCCCGGATCGGAACCGGCATCCGGCTCGGTCAGGCCGAAACAGCCGATCCATTCGCCCGAAGCCAGCTTCGGCAGGTATCTCTTGCGCTGCTCTTCCGTGCCATAGGCATGGATGGGGTACATCACCAGCGACGATTGCACCGACATCATCGAGCGGTAGCCGGAATCGACCCGCTCGACCTCGCGCGCCACCAACCCGTAGGTGACGTAATTGGCGCCGAGCCCGCCATATTCCTCAGGGATGGTGATGCCGAGCAGGCCGGCCTCGCCCATCTCGCGAAAGATGCCGGCATCGGTCTTTTCCTCGAGATAGGCCTCCTCGATGCGCGGCGCGAGCTTGTCGGCGGCAAAGGCGGCCGCGCCATCGCGCACCATGCGCTCATCCTCGGAAAGCTGGTTCTCGATCAGGAAGGGGTCTTCCCAGACGAACGCGTTCTTGTCGGCGGCCATGGCTTCGCTCTCTCCCAAAATCTTGAAGTGCTCGGGCTTATCCACCTCCGCTTCGGAAAAATCAAACAAAATTGCATCACAGATCAATGAGGTTTAGTAATGGATCATGAACGTCCAACGCCGGCTTTTACCCAGCACCAGCGCCCTTGCCGCCTTCGAGGCCGTGGCCCGCCTTGGCTCCTTCACCGCTGCCGCCCAGGAACTCGATTTGACCCAAGGGGCCGTCAGCCGCCAGATAGCACTTCTGGAGGAACAGTTCGGCCGCCGGCTGTTCGAGCGCGACAGCCGCAATGTTCGGCTGTCCACGGCGGGCGAAATCTATGCCGAAGCCGTGCGGGCGGCACTCGGGCAATTGCGCGACGCCGCGCTCGGATTGATGAGCAATCGGCATAGCGGCATGCTGAACCTCGCCATACTGCCGACCTTCGGCACGCGCTGGCTGATGCCGCTGATCCCGGATTTCGTCGCAGAAAACCCTGACATCACCATCAACTTCGTGACCCGCATCGGCCGCTTCGACTTCGCCCGCGAACGCCTCGACGCCGCTATCCATCATGGCCAGCCGGACTGGCCGGACGCCGATTCCACATTGTTGATGCGCGAAACCGTGATGCCGGTGGTTTCGCCCGACTTCCTTGCCAGCCGCGATATCACCAAGGCGGCCGACATCAGCCGCCTGCCGCTGCTGCACATGGCGACGCGTCCCGGGGCCTGGGGCGAATGGTTCGAGGAACAGGGCTTGAGCGCACCGATCGGACCCGGCATGCAGTTCGAGCAATTCGGCACCGTTGCCCAAGCCTGCATGGCGGGCCTTGGCGTCGCGCTCCTGCCGCAAGTTCTTATCGCCGGCGAATTGCAGCGCGGTCAGCTCGTGCCGGCGCCGGGACAGCCGATGCAAAGCCGCAGCGCCTACTACCTCGTCGTCCCGAACGACAAGCGCGGCCACCCGCCCGTCGTCAGCTTTCGCGACTGGCTGCTGGGCCAGGTTGAGAAGGAACCGGCCGTTCTGGCCTGGTAGCTACTTCCGCTTCATCGGCTCGGTTTCCGGCTGGAAGCGCAGCGTTCTTGCGACTTGCGTTCGGCAACTTTCGCATCGAGCTTGCTTTTGATCCGGGCGAAAGCCTGGTCTCCATCAACCGAACTGCCACTCGCCATGCCCTCGTCCCAAAGACGCCCCAACTCTTGGACACTCACTTTCTCGAAACTTGCCATATCGCGCGTATCTCCACACAAGGATGGTAGATAACGCTCTAGCGATTGCAAGGAACCATTCGGGGCTACTTCCGCTTCAAGGCATCGGCCAGTGCTGCGCCAAACGCGCCTTGCTGTGCCGGTCGTTCCGGCTGACGCTGCGGCATCGGCGAAGGTTGCGCCGGCTTGCCGCCGCCATTGTCGCGCGGCCCCTTCGGCGTCCCGCCCTCGCCGCCGTCCTTGCGCATGGACAGCGCGATGCGCTTGCGCTTGATGTCGACATCGACGACCCGCACCTTCACCACGTCGCCGGCCTTCACCACCTCATGCGCGTCCTTGATGAAACGATCGGCCAGTTGCGAGACATGCACCAGCCCGTCCTGGTGCACGCCGATATCGACGAAGGCGCCGAAGGCAGCGACATTGGTAACGGTGCCTTCCAGAAGCATGCCGGGCTTCAGATCCTTGATGTCGTCGATGCCATCGGCAAAGGTTGCGGTCTTGAAGCCGGGGCGCGGGTCGCGGCCGGGCTTTTCCAGCTCGGCAATGATGTCGCGCACCGTCGGCAGGCCGAAGCGTTCGTCGACGAAGACTCGCGGATCGAGCGCCTTGAGCGCTGCGCTGTCGCCCATCAGCGAGCGCACATCGCGGCCGCAGGCAGCGACGATCTTCTTGGCCACGCCATAGGCTTCCGGATGGACCGACGAGGCGTCGAGCGGCTCGCTGCCATTGGCAATGCGCAGGAAGCCTGCGGATTGTTCGAACGCGCGCGGTCCAAGCCGCGCCACCTTGAGCAGTTCCTTGCGGCTGGCGAACGGCCCGGTCGCATCGCGATGCGCGACAATGGCATCGGCAAGCGACGCGCCCAGGCCTGACACGCGGGCCAAAAGCGGCGCCGAGGCGGTGTTGAGATCGACGCCGACAGCATTCACCGCGTCCTCCACCACCGCTTCCAGCGAACGGCCGAGCCGATACTGGTCGACGTCGTGCTGGTACTGGCCGACGCCGATCGATTTCGGTTCGATCTTGACCAGTTCGGCGAGTGGATCCTGCAGCCGCCTGGCTATGGACACCGCACCGCGCAGCGACACGTCGAGCCCGGGAAACTCAGCCGCCGCTGTCGCCGAGGCCGAATAGACCGAGGCGCCGGCCTCGCTGACGATCACCTTGAGCGGCTTTGGCCCACCATCCGAAGGCATGTCGGACAGCATGTCGGCGACCAGCTTTTCAGTCTCGCGGCTGCCGGTGCCGTTGCCAATCGAGATCAGCTCGACCTTGTGCAGGCGGATGAGCTTGGCGAGTTCCGCCTGTGTGCCGCGCACATCGTTCCGCGGCGGAAATGGATAGACCGTCGTCGTCGCCAGCACCTTGCCGGTGCCATCTACCACCGCGACCTTGACGCCGGTGCGGATGCCGGGATCGAGTCCCATGGTCGGCCGCGAGCCGGCGGGTGCCGCCAGAAGCAAATCCTTGAGGTTGCGTGCAAAGACATGGATCGCCTCTTCCTCCGCCCGCTCGCGCAGATCGCGCATCAAATCGAGCGTCAGGTGCAGCGAAAGCTTGATCCGCCAGGTCCAACCGGCGACTTCCATCAGCCAGCGGTCGCCCGGCAGGCTGCCGCCGATGGCGTAGGCATTGGCGATCATCCGCTCGACCGGCTTCACCGGCGAGGCATGGTCGGCATCGACCTCGATGTCGAGCGACAACACCTCTTCGTTGCGGCCGCGCAGCATGGCCAGCGCACGGTGGCTCGGAACATTTGCCCAACGCTCGACATGGTCGAAATAGTCGGAGAATTTCGCCCCGGCCTCCTGCTTACCGTCGACGACACGGGCACGCATGAAAGCGCGCTCCTTCATGTAGGTGCGAAGCTTGCCGACCAGATCTGCATTTTCCGCGAACTGTTCCGACAGGATGTCGCGTGCGCCTTCCAGTGCGGCCTTGGCGTCGGTCACATCCTCGGTCACATAAGCCAGCGCCGCCTCGGCGGGCACCAACGACCGGTTGGCCAAAATAGCCTCCGCCAATGGCCCCAGCCCGCGCTCCCGGGCGATCTCGGCCTTGGTGCGCCGCTTGGGCTTGTAGGGCAGGTAGATGTCTTCCAGTTCAGCCTTGGTGGCGGCAGCCACAATTTTGGCCTCAAGTTCTTCGGTCAGCTTGCCCTGCTCGCGGATCGAACCGAGAATGGTATCGCGGCGCGCATCGAGTTCGCGCAGATAGGCCAATCGCTCGGCAAGGTCGCGCAATTGCGTGTCGTCGAGCCCGCCGGTGACCTCCTTGCGGTAGCGCGCCACGAACGGCACCGTCGCGCCCTCATCGAGCAGCCCTATAGCTGCTGATGCCTGCTCCGACCGCGCCCCGATCTCTGCCGCGATGATGGATGCGATGCGTTTGCTGTCTGCTGCCATGCTGGTCCCTGTCGCAAAGAGCGGCGACCATAGGCGCTGATGTCCGTCACGCCAACCGCAGTGTTCTCAAGCGTCAAAGAGGTCCACAGGAAAGCGCCTTGCTTTGGCTCGTCCTCAGACCATCCCGCTCAGCGCCTCGAAAAAGGCAACGATCTCGCGTTCGAGCGGATAATCTTCAGGCACCGGCTGCGACCCCATTTTTGCAATCACCACTTCCGTCTTCGGGTTGACGTAGAGCCATTGGCCGTGGATGCCGATGCCGCAGAAGGCGCCGTTTGCCGCCCCCGTCTGGTACCATTTGTTACGGTAACGGCCCTTCGGGAACAGATGCACCATTGTGCCGCGCTGCCAGGCCTCCGCGCTGCCGCCGGCAACGGTCGTATCGCGCACCCAGCCTTCCGGCACGATGCCGCGGCCATTGGCCGTGCCGCCCTGCCGCATCATCTCGCCGATACGCGCCAGGTCGCGCGGCGTCACCGAAATGCCGCCGGCGGTGCGCGCCGTACCTTCCATGTCGACGCCGATCGAAGCCTCGATGACTGCACCCAGCGGTAGCCACAGTTTCTCGCGCATCAGGTCCGGGAAGCGCTGGCCGGAAGCTCGTTCGAGCAGCAGGCCGAGCAGATCGGAATTGGGCGAACGGTAGCGGAAGGTTTTGCCGTGCGGTTCTTCGAGCCGCTGCAAGGTCAGAATGAATTCGCGCAAGCTTTCAGTGCCGCCGCCCGGATTCCACAGCGTCGCGCGGCGGTAACGGGCAAAGGCGCTTTCGGGATCGAGATAGGCCTCCTCGAAATCGAGGCTGACGCTCATATCGAGCACATGCCGGCAGCTTGCATCGGCATAGGCCGAGCCGGCGGCTTCCGGAATGTACTGGGTCACCGGCGCTTCCGGGTCGAACACGCCCTCGCCTTCCAGTATTCCGGCGATGATCGCGGTGACCGATTTGCTGATCGAAAAGATGATGTGACGGGCACCGAAATCCATATTGGGCGCGAACCAGTCGCCGATGACCTTGCCAGCCTTCATCACCGTCAGCGCGTCGCTGCTCGAACGTGTGAGGAATTCGGCCACCGTCTCCGGCGCGCCGGCGACGGAGACGTTTTCGCCGAGCAGGCCGCTCAGGTCCCGCACCGGTACCTCGACGCTTCCCGGCGTCGCCGCCACGGGGGCGGTAGGCACCAGCTCGCCAAGGTTCTGGAACGACCAGCGGTTGAACGGGCTTTCGCGCCAGTTGGAGAGCAGCACCTCATTGCGGGCGAAGCCGTAGCGGGTCTCGAACGCGGTCTTGCCGGTCATGAACGTTTCCTCAGAGGGTGATTTGTTGTGGGTCAACCAAGCGCCATGGCGATGGTGTGCACCGCCTTCAGCGTTGCCACCGAATAGGCGACATTGCTGAAATCCGGATAGGTCGAAAGCTTGACCACGACCATGCCGGTGTCCCAGTCGATATGGATCATCTGCCCGAACACGCCCCGGCACATCAGCGCGCGTGAGCGCGGGTTCTCGATCCAGAACTGGTTGCGATAGCTGCCTTCGGGCAGGCTCGGATTGAAGTCCGGCCCATGCCTGCCGTTGCGCGTCGCCTCGATCCAGTCGGCCGGCACGATGCCGCGGCCCTTGTCGAGGATCAGCTGGCCGAAGCGGGCGTAATCGCGCAGCGTCGCGTTGAAGCCGCCATCGGCCAGCGCATAGCCGGCGCTGTCGACCGTGAAGCAAGCGCTTTCGTCGGCGCCGAGCTTTTGCCACAGCTCCTCGGACACCAGCTGCGCCAGCCGTTTACCGGTGACCCGCTCCATGATGAAGGCAAGCACGTCGGTCTCGATCGAGCGGTACTCGAACGCGGCGCCATGCGGCCGCACCTTGTCCTTCAGCTGCAAGATCAACTCGAACAGATGCGGCGGCCATTGGAAATCCGGATCGCTGTCCGGCGGCACCGGCTTCCAGCCCGTGGCGACATCAACCTGGCCGATGTCGGAATAGCGATCGGTGTATTCCTCGGAAAAGCGTACACCGGTGGTCATATCCAGCACATGCTGCACGCTGGCGCCGGCCCAGCCGGTCGCGCCGAGCTCCGGCAGATAGGCGGTCACCGGTTTGGCCGGGTCGATCAAGCCGCGCCCAACCAGAATACCGAACACGGTGCCTGTTACCGACTTCGCCATCGACTGCGACAGATGCAGCGTGCGCTCGGCCATGCCGTTGAAATAGCGCTCATAGGCGACCTTGCCGTCTTTGAGCACCAGGAAGCCGTCCGTGTAGGTCTCGTCGAGCAGGCCAACGAGCGTCGTCGGACGGCCCTTGCTGTCTTCCACCGGCAGCGCGTCGAGATCGGTCTCTGCGCGCTCAAGACGATGGCGATGGCCATTACCGCGCCAGACCTCGATGGTCGGCAGGAATTCGCGGATGTGTTGGAAGGCCCAGCGATTCCATGGCGGCCGGTCCCAGTCGAGCTTCGGCGGCACCATTTGAGGCGGCGAGCCCTGCATGATCGACGGCCGCGGATCGCTGTTGCGATAGGAGTCCATGAAAGCCATTCCGGAAAGAAAAGACCCGGCGGCGCATGCCGCCGGGTCTGTCAGACTGCGGTTATTTCTGCAGTTCGGTCCAGATCTTGGTGTAGATGTCCTGGATCTCAGGCGCGCACATCTTCTGGAATTCGCCTTGTGCCTTCGCAGCCTCCGGAATGACGACTTCCGGGGCATCCTTCATATCGGCCGGCATGTACTTGTCCGAGCCGGTAATGGCGTTTGCGTAGCGATGGAAGGCCGAGAGGCCGGCCGCGTTTTCCGGATCCATGATGAAGTTCTGGAACAGCTTGGCGTTCTCGACATTTTTGGCTTCCTTGAGAACGACGACGTTATCGCTCCACAGGCCGTAGCCTTCCTTCGGATAATTGTAATGGATGGCCGGATTGGCCAGCCGCTGACGCAGCGCCGAACCGTTCCAGTCGCTGGTCGCCTTGAAGTCGCCGGCGCCCATCTTTTCGATGGTGTTGTATTCCATGGCGATCCAGTTCGGCTTGGCCGCGACAAGCGTGTCGCGCACCTTCTTCAGCACCGTCTTGTCGTCGGTGCACTGCTGGCCGCCGACATATTTGATCGCCGCGAAGATAACGTCATTCATCTCGGGAACGACATTGGTCTTGCCCTTCAGCTCGTCCGGCGTGTTGAAGATGATGCCCCAGCTGTCGGCTGGTCCCTTGTAGGCATCGGTGTTGACGACGACGCCGACGGTGCCCAGCGCCCACGGCACGGAATATTTGCGGCCGGGGTCGAAGTCTGGATTGGCCCATTCCGGCGCCACGTTCTTGAAGTTTTCCATCTTGCCCGGATCGGTCTCCTGCACGAGGCCCTCCTTGATCCAGATCGGCACGTAGGTTTGCGACGGAACGGCGATGTCGAAGCCGGTGCCGCCCTGGCGTACCTTGGCGAGCGCCGTATCGTTGGAATCGTAATCGGTGATGGTCACCTTGACGTTGTATTTGGCTTCGAACTTTTTGATCACATCGGGGCTGGTATAGTTGCCCCAATTGTAAATGTTCAGCTCGCCATCGGCGCGGGCCAGGCTCGTCGTTGCGAGCAGCGCCAACCCGATGGCGGCTGTCGTTGTTTTCCAGTTCATGGTTTTAGCTCCCATTTGTCGGTTCAGTCTCTTTTCCTGCTGACGAAGAAAAACAACGTGACGATCGCGACCGAAAGCAGCAGGAAGGCGGTCGATATCGCGTTGATCTCAGGCGTGATGCCGCGGCGGATCTGGCCGAGCATGTAGGTGGGCAGCGTATCCTGGCCGCCCGATTTGACAAACTCGGTGATGACGACGTCATCGAGCGAGATGACGAAGGCCAGCATCAGTCCGGCCAGTATGCCGGGCCACAAAAGCGGCAGCGTGATGCGGCGGAAGGTCTTCCAAGGCGTCGCGTACAGATCGGCGGCCGCGCGCTCCAGCGTCAGGTCCATGTTTTCCAGCCGCGCCCGGATCGGCAGATAGGCGAACGGGATGCAGAACGCCGTGTGCGCGGCGATCAGATAGCCAATGCCGGAATAGCCGGTGAAGATCTTGATGCGCGAGAAGAAGATCAGCAGCGCCACGCCGGTGACGATCTCGGGCACCATCAGCGGCTGGTTGATCGCCGCATATTTGAAGGTGAGGCCCGGATAGGACGCGGTGCGCGTGGTGGCGAGCGCGGCCATGGTGGCAAAGATTGTCGACAGCACCGCAGCGACGGCGCCGATCTGGAACGAGCGTAGCGTTGCGTCGATAACTTGCACGTTCTGCCAAGCCGACTGGAACCAGCGCATCGAAAAGCCGCCCCATTCGGACGTCGAGTTCGCCGCGTTGAAGGCATAGGCGACCAGCACGATGATCGGCAGATAGAGCACGATAAAACAGGTCGCAGCGATCACCGTGAAGCCGGTCTGGTGCTTGATGGAAAAGTTCTTAGCCATGCCGCACCCCCGACTTGCCGGCATTGCGCACATAGGCAAGCAGCGCCACCATGACGATGATCATCACCGTGATCGACAGCGCCGAGCCGAGCGGCCAGTTGCGGCCTTGGCCGAACTGCAATTCGATCAGGTTGGACAGCATCATATTCTTGCCGCCGCCAAGCACGCTCGGCGTCACATAGGCGCCAAGGGCTGGAATGAAGACCAGGATGGAGCCGGCAATGACGCCGGGTTTGACCAGCGGGAAAATGATCTTCCGCAATACATTGAAACGGGTCGCGTAGAGGTCGTAGCCCGCCTCGACGAGGCGAAAATCAAGCTTCTCCATGCTGGCATAGATCGGCAGCACCATCAGCGGCAGATAGACATAGGCCATGCCGATCAGAATCGCCGTGTCGGTGAAGAGGATCTGCACCGGCGCTGAGACGATACCAAGCTTGATAAGGATGGTGTTGATGATGCCTTCGTTGCGGATGATCTGCAGCACGGCGAAGGTGCGGATCAGAAGGTTGGTCCAGAACGGAATGGTGATCAGGAACAGCCAGAGATCCCTGGTTTTCTCGCTCCGCGTCGCCATGAAATAGGCGGTTGGAAACCCCAATGCCAAAGTGGCGATCGTCGTTATCACCGCCAGCTTGATCGAGCGCCAGAAGATGGTGACATGCGCTGCCGCAAGCGAAAGCGTATCGTCGAAAATGTCGCGTTCCATGAACACCGACAGCCAGGCATCGGGCGAAAACTGCCACTTCACATCGCCATAGGGGCCAGGCGTCAGGAACGAGTAGATCAGCACGATCAGCAAGGGGCCGGTCGCGGCGAGGAAGATCACCAGCAAGGCTGGCGCTGACAGCAGCCAGCGGTCGCGCACATCGCGCCGCTCCGCTGCCTTGGCGACTTGTTCCGCGGTCGCCATGATCAGTCCTTCAGCACTTGCGCGGCGTCGTTGCCGATCATGATGCCGATCTGGCCGCCCTGCACGAAGCCGTCACCGGCGCCGCGGCTGTTCTGACGCCGCACGATGAACGGCTCGCCACCGGCAAGGCGCAGATGGAAGTGCGTGTCGGTGCCGAGATAGACGATGTTTTCGACGGTGCCGGACAGCGAAGCGATCGGGCTGGCCGTGCCCAACTGCGCATGCTCTGGACGCACGACGATGGTGACCTTGCCGCTGGGGCTGAAGCCTTCCGGCAGCGAGGCTGGGATTTCCACACCAGACGGCAGCTTCACCGTCGCCCGGCCACCAGTCGCGCTAACCACATCCGCCTTGAGGAAGTTCGACTCGCCGATGAAGTCGGCGACGAAACGCTCGGCCGGCCGGTCGTAGATGTCGCGCGGCGAGCCGACCTGCAGGATTTTGCCCGACGACATCACCGCGATGCGGTCCGACATGGTCAGCGCTTCCTCCTGGTCGTGGGTGACGAAGATGAAGGTAATGCCCGTCTCGTGCTGCAGCCGCTTCAATTCGATCTGCATTTCCTTGCGCAGCTTGTAGTCGAGCGCCGAGAGCGGTTCGTCGAGCAGGAGCACCTTGGGCTGCGGCGCCAGCGCCCGGGCGAGCGCCACGCGCTGCTGCTGGCCGCCGGAGATCTGGCTGGTTCGGCGACCCGCCAGCGCCTCCATCTTCACCAGTTTCAGCATCTCGGCGACGCGCGCCTTGATCTCGGCCTTCGGCTTGCCCAGCATTTCCAGGCCAAAGCCGATATTGTCGGCGACCGTCATATGCGGGAACAGCGCGTAGGATTGGAAGACGGTGTTGACCGGCCGCTTGAAGGGCGGCAACGGCGCGATGTCCTGACCGTAGAGGAGGATTTCGCCGGCGGTTGGAAAGTCGAAGCCGGCAATCAGCCGCAGCAACGTGGTCTTGCCGCAGCCGGATGGTCCCAGCAGGGTGAAGAACTCATTCTCGCGGATGGATACCGAGACCGTATCGAGGGCAGCAACCTGCCCCTCACCCGATCCGAAAATTTTACTGACGTTTACGACTTCAATTGCATTCCGATCCGGTTTTTCCGGCACGATACGCCTCACTGTTGACCCCGCTCTTGCTGGCGGAGTTTTTCCCCTGTTCGATGTGACCACACGGCCGGTAGGTTGGCAAGTCCGGCATTGAATCACAGTTCAGTCGGTCATTTCGTCTGCAAGCGGCAAGCTGTGCAAGCCGCATGCCATTGTCAGGCCTGGTAGGTGACCTTGCCACCGCAGACCGTCGTCACCGGCCGCAGCTTGTGTAGATCGGCCGGCGCCGTCTTCTCGATATCGGCCGACAAAACCACCAGATCCGCCATATAGCGGGGTTTCAGAACGCCTTTGCGATGCTCGGCGAACTCGGCATAGGCGCCCTCGACCGTGTAGGCGGCAATCGCTTCCTGCAGCGAGAAACTCTGGTCAGGATCGCCTTCTGCCCATGGTTTGCGCTGCACTGCCGCCTGAATGCTCAGGATCGGGTCGATCGCCGCCACCGGCCAGTCCGAGGCGAACACGACATGGGCGCCGGCGCTTTTCAGGGTGCGCCAGGCATAGCTCAGCGGCCAGCGGGCCGGTCCGATGCGTGACACCGTCGGCTCCAGTGGAAAATCCATGGCGCCGGGCGGATGCGACGGCTGCATCGAGGCGATGACGCCGAGTTCGGCAAAACGCGGCACGTCGGCTGCTGTAGTGACCTCGATGTGCTCAACCCTGTGCCGGCTGTCGCGCTTGCCATTGAGCTTCTGCGCTGCCTCGTAACCGTCGAGCACTGCGCGCACCGCGCCGTCACCGATCGAGTGCACCGCGATCTGCAGCCCGCGTTTGTCGATAGCCACGGCGAGATCGATAAATTGCTGCGGCGTGAACAGCGGCTCGCCGACCCAGTCGGGACGATCCGCATAGGGTTCGACCATAACAGCGGTCCAGGAATCGAGCACGCCGTCATAGAACACCTTGACCATGCCCGATGACAGCCACTCACTGTGGTAGCGCTCGGCCATGACGGACGCCTTCTCGAGCATGTCGAGCGTCATGAAATTCTTGTAGTGGAACGGGATCTTGACGCGGCAGGGCAATCCCTCCTCGGCCTCGATCTCGGAAAGCAGTTCGAGCTGGTAGAGATTGCCGTCCATGTTCTGGATCGAGGTGATGCCGTGGCGCGCGCACCATGCAAGCCCGCGCCGCATGATGTCACGGTCAGCGGCCCGCTCGGCGGCCGACGGCATTGGGTCGGGCTCACCGCCGGTCGACAGCCCCAGCCGCACCCGGCTTTCGCCGGCAAGGTCGAGCACCGGACCGAAGGCCTCGCCCTCGCGCAATTCGCCCGCGGCCAGGCCGTCGCCACCCATCACGATCTCGTTGCCCGGACCGAGCGTGCGTCCCTTCAGGATGCCGGCTATCTCCAACGCCTTGGTGTTGGCCCACATCGTATGGTGGTCGGGCGCTGCCATGCAGAAGGGGCGGTCGGGCAGGATGGCGTCGAGATGATGGCGTGTCACCCGCTCGTCGCCGAGCACGGTGTAGTCGACGCCCTGGCCCACAAGCATTTTCGCCTCGGGCCGCGTCGTTGCGTAGTCGCGGATGGCGCTTTGAAGCGCCTCGAAGCCATGGATACCGCCGAGTTGAAGATGCGCGAGCTCGGCCCCTCCCGAGAACAGATGCATGTGGGCTTCGATGAAACCGGGCAGGACCGAACCGCCCTTGGCGTCGATCACCTCTGTGGTCGTTCCCTTGAGTTTTTCGATGGCGGCGTGGTTGCCTATGGCGATGATGGCGCCGTCCTTGACGGCAATCGCCTCGGCGGCGGGATTGTCATCGTCCATGGTCCGCACGCGACCATTGATGACGATCAGATCAGCATTTTGACCCGCACCCGTGACAGACATCGCGACTCCGCGCTTTTGACGACTGGCTGAGACCGACAACCCTCTTGTCCGACAAGCTGCCACTCCGCTGGAGCGGCGTTATCGGACGAAAACTGATGCCAGTGCGCTGTTTCGAAATTCCCCTTGTGATCTCTCAAAACAGCGTGGATAAAAGAATGCGACTAATTATTCGCGTTTGTCAACGTGCCGAATTTCGAATGTATTGTGGACAACACACCACGCCAATGTTGAGACCGGGACCTGTGTTGAAACCGGCAGGGAACGAAGGCATCAATCCGTGAAGCGCAGTCTCAGCCGCGAAACCAGGATGGCGCTCGAACCGCGCAAGCAGCCGCGGCAGGAACGGTCGAGCAAGGTGGTCGACAGGATACTCGACGCTGCGCTGATCCTGACGCGGGAGCAAGGAACCAAGACGCCGACGACGCTCGCCATTGCCCGGCGCGCGGGCCTGTCGGTCGGTTCGGTCTACCAGTACTTTCCCAACAAGGAAGCCATTCTCCTCGACCTCGCCCGGCGCTGGCTGTCGTCGTTTCCCGAGGTGATCGCCAGGCGCATCGAGGTCACCCCACCCACCAACCGCGACGAGTTTCGGCAGGAGGTGCGCAAGCTCTTCATCGATACCTCCAGAATATATCTCGAAAACGCCACCCTGATGCCGGTGATCGAGGCGATATCCGGCAATGCCGACCTCAGGCCGATCCAAGACAAATATGACGAGCAGATCATCGCGCTTTACGCCGCGTGGCTGCAGCATGTGAACCCGGCCCTTGAAGACAAGATCGCCAGCCGGCTCGGCGTGCTGATGATGGATGTCGGGCACGCCTGCCGGCTTGTGGGGTTGAAGCGGGATCGCAAGACATACGACCTCATCGAGGACGATGTGGAAAGAATGTGGCTCGCTTTGGTCACCCCCTATCTCAACCTTGACTGATTTCGCTATTTCGAGAGGAAATTCATGAAGACTGTCTATTCGCCGCTTCATGCCGGCCATGCCGGCCAGATGGAACTGGTCACGTCGGCAATCGTGCCGGGTTTCGAAAAGCCGTCGCGGGCCGAGTTCATCAAGGCGCGGGTCGAGAGCGAGAAGCTGGGGCCGATCATCGGACCTGTCGAGCACGATCTCACAGCCGCCAAGCGCATCCACAAGGCCGACTATATCGACTTCCTGCCGACCGTCTGGCCGGCGTGGAAGGCCGCCGGCTTCGAGGGCACGGCGATGCCCTTCACCTGGCCGACGCGCGGCCTGCGCGGCGACGTGCCACCCAAGCGCGTCGACGCCTTGCTCGGCTACTATTCCTTCGACGCCGGCGCCACCTTCGTCGAAGGCACATGGACCGCGATCAAATCGTCCTATGACGTGGCGCTGACGGCGGCGGCCTTGGTCAAGGGTGGCGAGCGGTCGGCCTTCGCGCTCTGCCGCCCGCCCGGCCATCACGCCGGTGCCGGGTTCATGGGCGGCTACTGCTACATCAACAATGCCGCGGTCACCGCGCAGTGGTTCCTCGATCAGGGCGCAAAACGCGTCTCGATCCTCGACGTCGACTATCACCACGGCAATGGCACGCAGGAGATCTTCTATGAACGCGCCGACGTGCAGGTTCTCAACCTGCATGGCGATCCCATGGTGGAGTATCCGTTCTTCCTCGGCCATGCCGATGAACGCGGCGCCAGCGCCGGCGAAGGTTTCAACGTCAATTATCCCATGCCCTTCGGCACCAATTGGGACGCCTGGAACGCCTCGCTGGAGGACGCTTGCGCCAAGCTCGCCGCCTACGCCCCCGATATCGTCATCGTGTCGCTCGGCGTCGACACCTTCGAGAAGGACCCGATCAGCCAGTTCAAGCTGAAAAGCCCGGACTATCCGAAGATCGGCCATCGCATCGCCAAGCTCGGCCTGCCGACGCTGTTCGTGATGGAAGGCGGCTACGCCGTCGAGGAGATCGGCATCAACGCCGTCGGCGTGCTCACCGGCTTCGAGGACAAATAGGAAAGCAATTCCAGGATAAGTGTGAGGCGGTTTTCCGGCCGGAATTGCGCCAAGGAGATATGGGGCGGCTCCGGCCGCCCCGACCATCTAGGCGGCCGCAGCCGGGTTGGGTGCAACCACCGGAACGGCTGGCCTTCGCGACCGGCCGATGCGGTAGACAATCACCGCCGCAATCACGCCTGTCGCCAGGATGGCCACCGCCAGCAACGGCCGGTACCAGAACCAGGCAATCGCAATCGTCACCGTGCCGACCAGGATCGCCAGGACGAAGGCGATAATGCCGGTGCCCATCCGCGCCATGCTGCCGAGGAAGGGTATGACGTCGAGGATCACCCCGATCGGGCTGAGGAACAGCGCAAAGCCTATGGTCAGCAACAGCAAGCCGGCGCCGCGCAGCAGCCAGGTGATCAGCGTGTTGGCGCTGACGGCGTCGGCGAACATCTTTTCGGCCGGGACGTTGCCGGTATCGACCATCAGCAGCGCATCGCCGGCTTGCGTCTGGTAGGGCTCGAAGCGGCTGCCGGCCTGGCGCGCGATGATACTGATCACGCCCAGCGGCGCCAGTTCGTAGCCGATGCGATAGTCACCCAAAGCGGGCGTCGTGTTGTCATTGCCGAGAAAAATCTTGCCATCGACGATGCTGAGCGGTTTGGTTCCGGTATAGGCAGCCTTTATCGCCGCCGACTGGTCGGCTGAGAGCGAATAGTCCTTGTCACCCTCGATACGGTCCAGCACCGGCGTATCGAGATCGAAGGCGACAAGCTTGCCCTCAGGAATCTGGAAGGTCCGGCCGTGGATTTCCATCGGCGGATTCTGGTGGCCGTCCGGCTTCTTGAAATCGGAGGAGTCGATCTGGCTGTCGTCCCACACCTTGGAATAGCTGTAGGTGGTCACCGTCTCTTCGCCACCGCCGAGCTTCTTGGTCGTCTCCGACTTGGACTCTTCCTTCCACTGATACATCTCGACACTGCGCGACAGCCGCAGCCCTTGCGCCGCAATGCCGAAATCCGGATCCGCCAGGCCGCTGTCCGCCGTCACCAGTCCGCTGACATGAACCAGCTTGCCGTCATTGGCGGTATCGACGCTGTCGGCGCCGACCGAAACCACCGCTCCAGAACCTTCGGCCAGCGAGCGCGCCGTCTGCACGGCGCGGCCTTCGTTCCAGAACAGCCCGATCACCATCAGCACGATCAGGATAAGGCCGAAGATGACCCCGCCGACCGCGCGCTTGATCCGCCCGAACCACGAGACGGACGTTACTTCCCGAAATGAATCGCTCATCGTTTCCCCCGAAACAAAGTTATCCCAAAATTACAACGCGGCCGGCGGCTGCGCGTTTAGCCCGTCAATCGGCGTGGATCTGCGCGCCGCAATCCCTGTCGCCGGCGCAGGCGTGCACCGCGCGTGTCGTGCCGCCATCGCCAACCCGCCACGGCGAGGCAGACAGCGGCGCCCGGCGATTGCCCCCGAGAAGATCGAGCGCCCGCATCGCCGTGTCTTCGCCAGCCTCGTCACGCTTGACGATCTCGACGTCCTTGAGGCCGATCGCGGCAAGCTGCGGCATCACCACATCGGGGTCGCCCGCTACCACGATCAGCGACGGATCGAGCGACGCCAGGGCCAGCGCCTGTTTCTGAACCGCATCGAGCGTCAGCTTTGTGCGCGCCGCCATGCGGGTTTGCTGGTCCTCCAGCGTCGATCCGCTGCCAACCGCGCCAATCAGCGAGGAGAACAGACCAGCCGACGTCTCGGCCGATCCAGCCAGCGCCCGGCGATAGACGGTCACCGTGCGGTCGACCTCGTCCTGCGCTACCGGCAAGGTTGTCAGGCCGGCAAATCCTTTCAGGATTTCGGTAATCGCCGGACCGGTGTTGGCGCGCTCGACGGTGGTTGCCACGACCAATCCCGAGCCGGCCTTCATCGGGCTCATCAGATAGCTCGACACGCCATAGGAATAGCCCTTCTCCTCGCGGATCACCGAATTCAGCCGGCTGGAGAAATCGGCGCCAAGCAGGTTGGAGACCGCGGTCGATTCGGCGCGCTCGCTCTCGTCGGTGCCGGGCGCCGGCCGCGCCACGAACAGTGCCGACTGGCTGGCGCCGGGTTCGGGCACCAGCAGCACTTTCTGTCCCCCGTTGAAATGCGCTGCCGGCGACGGCTCGACGGCATAGCCGGCGGTGTCGCTTGTCCACGCGCCGAATGCTTTTTCAAGGCTGGCGGCGACGGTCGCGACCGGCATCGGGCCGACGCTATAGAAGGTCACCGCCTTCGGCGTGAACTCCGCCTTGAATGCGTCCCTCGCCTCGTCGAGCGAGATCGAGGCCAGCGCCTTTGCCGACCAGTCCACCGCTGCCTTGCCCGGCACCTGCGGGATTAGCGTCGCCTTTGCCATGCGGCCGGCAACGCCGGGCAGATCCGCCTCGCGGCCGTTTAGCCAGTCGACCGTCTGCGCCATCAGCACCGTCCATTCGGTCTTGTCGAAACGAGGCTTCAGCACCGCGTCGGCGAGCAGGCCAATACCCTGGTCGAGCTTTTCCGGCGGTACGCCAAGCGTCATCATCGTGGTCAGCGTTCCGGCCTGGTGGCCGACGCCGGCGCCGATGTCGCTGGCCGCCTTGGCGAAATCAGCCGAGCCGCGATCGGCGGCCCCGCGTGTCGCCATGCTTGCTGCAAGCTCCAGCAATCCCTCCTTGCCTTCCGGCACGCTGTTCCAGCCGCCGGCGGCACTGGCCGCGACATAGACCATCGGCGCTTCCGGCATTGTGTAGTGGACGAGTTTGATGCCATTCGAGAGCGTCGCCGTTTCCATGGCGGGCAGTGTTGCCGAAGGCGCTTGCCCGGCCGCATGCTTCGGAATGTCGATCGCCGCTCGCTCCGGCGCGGTGAACGGCTGCGGTGTGCCGGACGACCCGATCAGTGCATCGGGATAGCCGCCGCGCGGGCCGGGCTTCAGCACCAGTATGCTGGCGTCTTCCGGTTTCAACAGCCGCTTCATCGTTGCCTCGACGCCCGCCACGCTGGCGTCCTTCACCCGCGGGTCGTCCACCAGCGCGCTCTGCGCATCGCCGAGCACGTCGGCATTGTAGGAGACGACGCCGGCGCGATCCTTCAGTGCTTCGCTGCCGAGCCGCGCTGCCTGCAAGATGCCGGTGCGCGCACGCTCGACATCGACCGGATCGAGCGGGGTCTTCAGGAAATCCGCAAACGCCGTTTTCATCGCGCTTTCCAGCGCTTCCGGCGCCACACCTTCGGCGGCACCCGCCTCGAAGGTAAAGCGGCCACCGAGCAGACCGCCGGTCCAGCTCGCGCTGGCATAGGTGGCAATGCCCAACTGCGAAACCAGCCGGTTGCGCAAAAACCCATATTCGCCGTTGCCGAGCAGTTCGGCGGCAATGCTGAGCGCACCATTGTCGGGCGACTGCGCCACCGGGCCACTGAAGCCGACCACGACGATGGAGCTTGGCACACGATCCTCGAGCACCAGCTTGAGCCGGGCCTGCGTCGGTGCCGGCACGGCGGGCCGCGCCACATCGGCGCCGCGCGCCACGCGGCCGAACGTGTCGGCAATCAGCGCCTTGGTGTCGTCGATCTCCAAGTCGCCGACCAGCACCAGCACCGCATTGTTGGGCAGATAGTAGCTGTTGAAGAAACCCCTGACATCGTCGAGCGTCGCCGCATCGAGATCGGCGACCGAGCCGATAACCATGCGGCTATAGGGATGCGGCTTCGGGAACAGCCCGGACCAGAAAGCTTCCCAGCCGGATGCGCCGGCCTTGTCGAGCACGTTCTGGCGCATCTCGTTCTTGACCACCGAGCGCTGCAGATCGAGCTTGGCCTGAGTCACCGAGCGGCCGAGATTGGCCATGCGGTCGGCCTCCAGCGACAGGATCATCGGCAGTGACGACGACAGCCCGTCGACGTAATAGACCGTGCCGTCTTCGGTGGTCCAGGCATTGATCTCGTTGCCGAGCGCGGCATGCGCACCGAACACGTTCGGCCAGGCCGGCGTGCCGGAAAACATCAGATGTTCGAACAGATGCGCAAAGCCCGAGCGTCCCGCGGGTTCATTCATCGACCCGACGCGGTAGCGCAGGTTCATCACCACCTTCGGCACGCGATGGTCGGGCACCAGCACCACCTGCAGCCCGTTTTCGAGCGCATAGGTAACGGTCGGCTCAGCCTTGGCGGGCGCTGCCATGCCGGCAAGAACCGCAAGCACCACCTTGAACGCCAGGAAAACCTGCTTCATCATGACCCCCGATGCTGATGGCCGCGAGCAAGCGCCGCCAAATCCGCCGTATGACCGAAGGGATGCCCACCCCTCACGGCTGCCGAGACCCTATCGGAATCGATCGGCCCTCGATACGGCAGTATCGCAACACCCTCTGGCTTTTTCGTGTCGGCGTTTCAGGCCTTTTGCGGCGGAAAAGGCCGCGAAAGCCGCCCCTGAGTCGCTTGAGTCCAATAATATTGATTTTGTCAAATCGCGTTTGATGTCGGATTCATCTGCGGGTAGATTAGACCCGAATCAGCCGGTCCTTGGGGGGCGCGGCGACCACCCAAAGTCTCAAGTTCCGGCCAATGACCGGCACCAGACGCGGACGGCTTCGCGTTCCCTGAATGGATTCGGCGATCAGCGCGACCGCCGCGCCGTGTGAGTGCTTCGTAAACGTGATGCGTCTTCAAGTTCGGCCGCTGCTAACCCCAGCGTCCGGGCTCAAGAAAAGACTCCGGCCATGACATACAACCAAAGCATCCAATGAGCAGTTCCGCCGCGCCTCTCCAATCCGATACGTTAGGCTCGCGCCTCGAATCGCGCGGCGATCTCACCTCCTTTTTCATGCAGCTTGCCGCCGAGATCGGCGCCGACAGCTACATGCTCGTCGCCATCGTCCACGACCAGGACCGCAACGACGCCCGCATCGTCTCATCCAACTGGATCTTCGACGCCATTGAACTGATCGGCAAGCGGCTGATCGCCGGCCTTGCCCAGGGACCGCTGACCGTTGCACCTGGCATCCGCCCGAGGCCCCTGGTCGCCGCCGCGGCACCCGACGCCGGCGGACTGCTCACAGGCGAAGAGGCGCGCCTGCTCGACGTGCTTGGACATGCCGAAGTCTATTCACTGCGGCTCAATGTCGGCCGCCAGCGGCTGTTTGCGCTTTTCTCGGCGGCCGAGGCCGGCAGTATCGACCAGCCGGCGCTGATGAAGGCTCAGTTGAAGTGCTGTTACGCGCTGTCCGCCATCCCGCAATTGATCGCCGCCGTCGCCATGCAGGACCCGCTGTCCGACCGCGAGCGCGAATGCCTGTTCTGGGTGTCTGAAGGCAAAACCACCGATGAGGTCGCAGTGATCCTCGGGGTCTCGTCCAACACCGTCAACAGCTACATCACCCACGCCATCCAGAAATTCGCGGCGTCGAACCGCGCGATGGCCATCGCCACGGCGATCAGGAGCGGCATCATTTGAAACATGCTGACATCAAGGCGGCGGCCGAAGCCCTTTTCAACGAGCAGCGCAATCCGTTCGGCGCCTTCTCCATCGGTTCCGAGACGCACCATGCCGTTACCATCCCGGACGCGGTGCGCCGCTGCCGCTGGATCGCAGTCGACATCAACGCGTCGGCGTTTGGCCTCTACTTCGTCAGCCCCTCGCCGGAACGGGCGCGCCTGGTGCCGAGCTTCGATTCCGACTATCCCGCCACCGCGGTGACAACCAAATTCATTGCCGGCGCCAACGGTGAGGAGATGGTTCGCCACAGCGGCGCCTCGACAGCGCCGCGCTGGTGGGCCGATGACGGCATCGCCGGCTCGGACGCCGTCTTCAAGAACCTCGCCTGGGCGGAGCGGACGGAGCCGCTGGCGCCGGGCACCAACGGCATTGGCTTTCCCGTCCATGCCGATCGCGGCCATTGCGGGCTGGTGGTGTTCCTCGGCTCGACGATCGCTTTGCCGGAAGACACGCTCTACGAAATCCACGCCCGCTGTTTTTCGCTGTTCGCCGCCGTCGCCCGCATTCGTCCGAACGATGCCGGCCGGATGCGGTCGATCTCCAAGCGTGAACTGGAGTGCCTGAAGCTGACCGCCAACGGCAACACCAGCGAAGAGATCGCCAGGCTGTTGAAGCTGTCGGTCCACACCGCCAACCAGTATCTCACCCAGTCGACGCAGAAGCTCAACGCGGTCAACCGCAACCAGGCGGTGGCCAAGGCGCTGCGGCTGGGGCTGATCGAGTGATCGCGTCTGGCAGTTGGAGTAAGACAAAAGATCAGCGATAGGCGAGCGGCTCGGTCCTGCGGATTCGCGCCTCTTCGATCACCGTCTCCAGCAAAGCGGTGTTGTGCTCGGGGTCTTCCCCGGGCTTTTCGAACGACACATAGTTGACCGCGACCGAAGACCTCTCCTCGCTCAGCGTCAGCTGGAAATAGACGGTGACGCCCGGCGGCCGAAGCTCGAGATCGAGCACGATGCGCGGGCTGCCGCTCCAGTCGACATGTGCCTCTCCGCCATGGCCGAGCCTGAGCGTGCCTGGGAGGAAAAAAAGCTCCACAGCCGAATCCACCAGATCCGACAGGCAAGCGAAATGCTCGAGCCGGATGAAGGCGATGTAGTCGGCGACGTCGATCAGCCGCAACTCGTCGACCACCTGCTCGATGGCCTTGGCGACGATGAGTTCGCGGGATTTTGCGTGCGGTTGGCGGTTCATGAAATTTGTCTCCGCTCAGCCTTTTTGGAGTAGACGATCCGCACCAGTTCGGCGACGGCCTGGTAGAATTGCGACGGGATCACGCTATCAACCGAAACTTGCTTGTACATGGAGCGGGCGAGCGCCACGTCCTCGAAGATCGGGATGTTGTGCTCCTTGGCAATCTCGCGAATCTTGAGCGCCACAAGGTCCTGGCCCTTGGCCAGCACCATGGGTGCTGAATCCTCGTCGCGGACATATCTGAGCGCGATGGAAAAGTGCGTCGGATTGGCGATGATCAGCGTCGCGCGCGGCACCGCCGTCATCATCCGCTTGCGCGCCCGATCGCGCGCCAGCGAGCGCAGCCGCGACTTGATGATCGGGTCGCCCTCGGACTGCTTGAACTCGTCCTTGACCTCCTGCTTGGTCATCCGCAGATCCTGCTTCCAGTGGAAGCGCGACCAGACGACGTCGACCGCCGCGATCAGCCCCATGACGAAGACGATCGCCACCAATATGTCGACGGTGATGCTTTTGATGACGAGGCCGAAAGCGACGGGGTTGGTGATCATGCCGGCCAGGAGCTGGCGGTAGTCCTGCGATAGCGTGAAGTAGAGCACGATGCTGGCGAAGCCGAGCTTGCCCAGCGATTTCAGGAACTCGACCCAGCCCTGAATGCCGAACATCCTGGTCCAGCCTTTGGCTATCGAGATGCGCGACAGTTGCGGCCGGATCCGCTCGCCGACGACTTGCGGCATGTTCTGCAGCACTGAGGCGCCGATGCCGGCCACCACCAGCAGCACCAGCAGGCTGACGACGGCGTTGCCTATTTCCATCATCACGGTCTTGTAGAGCGCGATGACGTCGGTCTCGGTGTCCATCGGCCACGCCTCGGGCTTTTCCAGGAACATCGACAGGAACATGCCGAGATCAACGACCGCGTCCTTGGCGTAGAAGACGGTGAACACCAGTATGGCGATGAAGGACGCCAGAAGTGCGGCCTCTCGCGAATGGGGCAGCTTGCCCTGTTCGACGGTGTCGCGGATCTTCTTTTCGGTCGCGTCTTCGGTTTTGGAGTCTTTGTCCGCCGCTTCAGCCATTCAGCGCTCGGCGTTAAGCCGCTTCGCTCTGCTGCGATGAGGGCAGTTCGAAAGCCCCCTCGCGCGAAAGCCGGATTGTCGCCACCGCGATGTTCTTGCGCGCCGTCATGATGTCGGCAAGCTGAATGCCTTCCGAGCCCTGGCCGAGCTCGGACTCGATCATGCGCCGCGACCGTGCGCCGATCGCCGACAGCACCGATTCCGTCAATGCGGGCGCCGCACCGCGCAGCGCCAGCGTGATCAGTTCGGTCGACAGCCCGTCGAAAAGGAGTACCCTCGCCTTCTGCGTCAAAAGCGGCAGATCGTCGAAGGCAAACAACCTGGAGCGAACACCGCCGAGGTCCGGCGTGCCGGCCTCTTCCAGATCCTGCATGACCTCTTCCAACTGAGGCTTGTCCATCTCGTTGAGCATACTGGCGACGCGCGCCTGTCCCGCCGAGATATCCTTGGTCGCGGTCTGCGCCAGCACGCTGGCGCGCAGCTGGTTCTCGATGATCCTGGTGGCCGCGTCCGGAATGGTCGCCATCGTCACCATGCGCTTGATGATCTCGCTGCGCATCGGCTTTTCCATGGTCAGCAAAATGTTGGCGGCGGCTTGCGGCGCAAGCTTCGACAGCACCATGGCCGCGGTCTGGGGATGCTCGGCGGCAAGGAATGTGCCCAGACGCGTCGGTTCGAGCTTTTCCAGCTCCGGCCAGATCGGCGGTGGCCCTTCCGGCGCAACCTCGAAGCGCTTGTCGCCCATGATGGCGCTCATCTCTTCGGGCGACAGCGATTCATTGAGGATCGTGTCCATCCGGTCGGCGGAATCGAGCAGGCCCGCACCTTCGGTGAACTCGGCCTCGAATTCGGCAACGATGCGTTCGAGGTCGCTTTGCGGAATGGTGCGCAGCAGCCGCGCCCCTTCGATCAGTGCCTTCAGTTCTTCTTGCTTGAAGAATTTCAGCAGCCGGCTGGCCGAAGGCTTGCCCATCGCCACCAGGATGGCGGCGGCCTTTTGCGGGCGCGTGAGCGTCACCGGCGTCGTCATGGCATAAGCTCCGATCGCTGCTGAGACCGCATGTCGTCTAATCCTCAGGCGCTCTTGGCGGCAGCGATGATTTCGGTCAACCTGATGCCAAAGCGCGACGGATCGCTTTCCAGCACGGTGATTTCGCCGCGCGCGATCTTGCGGCCGTTGACCACGACATCGACCGGTTCGCCGATGCGCCGGTTGAGCGCCACCGTCGAGCCCTTCTGCAGCGCCATCAGGTCCGACACCGGCATTTCCGTACTGCCGAGGATGATCTGCACATCGACCGGGATGCTCATGATGATGTTCGAATTGGCGCCGGACGTGGCAGCCCGCAAGGCGGCGTCGGGGCGCTTTTCCTCCTCCTGGAGGACACCGCGCAATTCCTCGATGGCGCGGTCGAGCTGTTCGTCCGGCTGGTCGATATTGGCTTCCACCTTGGTCTTGGCCATCAGTCGTCTCCAAATGCTTGAGCTTGCCCGGCGTCAGCCCGGCATGAGCCCGTCGATAAAATCCTGACCGGCATCGTAAGGATGCCTGATCCGGACGGTGTAGTTCTGCCCGAGTTTGCCGAACTCGCAGACAAACAGCGTCTTGTCGCGCGCGCTCAGCTTGGCGTGCGACTGCGCGGTTTCCTCGAACTCGATGACCTGGCCCGGCTCGAAACCGGCGAGATCGCCGAGCGTCAGGCGGGCCAGCGGCATGGTCGCTTCGAGCGTCACCGTCGAGCGCATGACCTCTTCGGAAAAACGTGCCCGCCAGTCGGAGGTCGTGCCTTCGCTGTCGTGGACATCGGCGATACCGCGTGTGGCCAGCAGGATGCGCTGCGGGATCATCACCGTGACCGTTCCGCTGTCGGTCGGCGTCGAGATGCCGAAGACGATGCGCACCGCCGCGCCATCGCGCAGCACGCGGCGCTTGGCTTCGCTGCCCGAAAGCGCCCGCGGCACCGGCAGCCGCAGCTCGAGCGAGCGCCGGCCTGATCCGTTCAACGCCTGCGCAACTTCCTGGAAGACCGTGGTCGCAACATCGGTCTCGATCTGCGACAGAGCGCGCTCGATCGGCGAAACCGGCTGATCCGGATCGCCGCCGAACAGCGCGCACACCATCACGGCGATGGCCGGCGCATCTGCCACCAGCGTCATCGCATCCGAAGACGTCGGCGATGCTATGATGGCCATGGCAAAGGCATCGCCGGCATTCGTGCGGGCATCGGGAACACGGCTGATCTCGACCGCGCGCAGGTCGACGGTGACCGGTGCGCCGAGTTCGCCGGCCAGGCTCTTCTGCAGCAGCGGCAGGGCGCGCTCGCCCATCGAGCGCCCGGTGCCGATGACATGAGCGGCCTCACCGCTGTCACCGACCAGACGCTCAATGATCAGCGAGCGGGCTTGCGAGGGGCTGCCAGGACTTGTCATGACGGCGTGCGGTCCTGTCTGTCGTCATGCATGGCTCAAGCCGCTTTCTTCTCGGCGGAAGCTGTGTTCATCGTGCTTTGCTCGACGGCATCGATCGTCGGCCGCTCATAGGACGAGATGGTCTTGCGACCGAACTCGATGGCCACCTGCGGCAGGGCGCCGTTCATGTAGGCAAGCAGCGTCTGCTTGACGATGATATAGAGGCGGTTCTTCTTCTCGCGCACCGTCTTGATCTTGGTGGCGACCGGCCCGACCACCGCATAGGACAGGAAGATGCCGAGGAAGGTTCCGACAAGGGCAGCGCCGATCAGGCCGCCGAGGATTTCGGGCGACTGGTCGAGCGCGCCCATCGCCTTGACCACGCCGAGCACGGCGGCGACGATGCCGAGCGCCGGCAGACCATCGCCCACCGCCACAAGCGCGTGGTAAGCCTTCATCTTGTCGGACTTGATGGTCTGGATTTCCTCGTCCATCAGCGCCTCGATCTCATGCGAGCGGGCATTGCCGATGATGATGATGCGGCAGTAGTCGCAGATGAAATTCGTCAGATCGTGATTCTTGAGCACGGTCGGGAATGCCTGGAAGATCGCCGATTCCTCCGGATTGTCGATATGTGCCTCGACCTCGCTGCGCGACTTCGAGCGCAGTTCGCGCATCAGGCTGTGCAGCACGCCCAACGTCTCCAGATAGTCGCGCTCCCTCGGCACCGCCTGCTTGAACGCTTCGAGGATACCCCTGCCGGTGTCCTTGACCGTCTTCATCGGGTTGGCGACGAGAAAGGTTCCAAGTGCGGCGCCGCAGATGACCACCGCTTCCCAAGGCTGCATCAGCACATGCAGATGGCCGCCCATCGCCATGAAGCCGCCGAGAACACAGCCGAGCGTCACCACAAGTCCGATCAGAATGCCCACGCCAGATCCTTCCGCATCACGTCAGGCCTAACCGATAGCCCCCGTGCCTTGTGTGAGGCTTGAATCATGCAAGGTGAGGCGATTCAGCCTCGCGCAAGCAAGTCCGCATAGTCTTGCTTTTGAAGCTGCGACCGGAGGCATGTCGTGTTGAGCACTTTTACCAGCTACCAGCTCATCGCCAGGGACATCCCCAAGGCGATCGACCGCATCGAGGCGGAGCCGATCACCAAGCGCGAAACCGACTACTATCTCGCGAACATCGGCAGCGTGAAATCGATCGACGATTTCGTCAAGAACGACCGGCTGTTCAAATATGCCATGAAGGCCTTCGGTCTCGGCGACATGGCTTACGCCAAGGCCTTCATGGTCAAAGCCCTGAAGGAAGGGGTGTCGGATTCCGACAGCTTCGCCAACAAACTGAGCGACAAGCGTTATGCCGAGTTCGTGTCGGCCTTCAATTTCGCCGCCCTGGGCCTTAATGCCACGAGCTACAATTCGGCGCAGCAGGGCGTGACCAACAATTACGGCCTCCAGGTCTCGGTCGGCCCTTCGCAGAACGGCTTCACCTACTACAAGGGCGAAACCTCGTACTACCTGAGCAACATTTCCAACGTAAAATCGATCGACGACCTGATGGGCAACGATCGCCTGCTCACCTATGCGATGGCCGCGTTCGGCCTGGACGCCGACGCCGAGCCGGTTGTGACCGTGCGGGCCATGCTGGAAGGCGGCGTCACCGACCCGAACAGCCCCGCAAACACGTCGACAAACAAGGGCTATGCGGCTTTCGTCGCGGCTTTCGACTTTGCCCAATATGGCGACCAGGCTACGGCGGGCGACGCCGTCCAGCAGGCGGTCCCAAAAGCTGTGATCGGCGGAACCGGGCTGCTGCTCGTCAAGCCGACCGCGCAATACATCAAGGGCGAGGCCGACTACTACGCAGCCAACATCTCCAAGGTGAAGTCCATCGAAGACCTGCTGAAGGACAAGCGCCTGCTGACCTTCGCCATGGCTGCCTATGGGCTTGATGCATCGACCCAGACGACGAAGCAGATCCGCACCATGCTTACCGGCGGCGTTGCCGATCCGTTGAGCCCCGCCAATTTGTTGACCGACAAGAGCTACGCCAACTTCGTCAGCGCCTTTGATTTTGCCCAGTATGGCGATCAGACGACCACGCGCGACGCGGTGCTGAAGACCACGCCGAAGCTCTACACGACCGAGTCCAGTCTTGGCCTCATCAAGCCGAATGCGGACGCTGTCCAGGCCGAGACCAGTTACTACCTCGCCAACATCATCAAGGTGAAATCGGTCGACGATCTGATGGCCGACAGCCGCCTCTACAACTATGCGCTGTCTGCCAGCGGGCTCGATCCGGCGACGACCAACAAGGATCTCGTCCGTGATGTCCTTGAGGGCGGTGTCCGCGATCCCGCCAGTGTCGCCAACAAGCTCTCCAACAAGGCCTATGCCAGGCTCGCCACCTCGTTGAATTTCGAAGCCTACGGCGAAGCGGCAACGACCCGCAGCCCGTCGCAGCAGCCGGTGGTCGACAAATACATGCGCCAGACCCTGGAAGAAGACGCCGGCAAGACCAATGAGGGCGTGCGGTTGGCGCTCTATTTCGAGCGCAAGGCCTCGACCATCACCAACTGGTACGACGTGCTGGCCGACACGGCCCTGGCCAGCGTGGTACGCACCGCACTCGGCCTGCCTGATTCCTTCGCCGCCGCCGACATCGACAAGCAGGCGCAGGCCTTCGAGGCAAAACTCGACCTCACCGATTTTACCGACCCGACCAAGCTCGAGAAATTCCTCACCCGCTTCACCAGCCTTTGGGAAATCAATCATCCGACCTCGACCGCCCAGACATCGATCGGTGTGCTGTTTGCGCAGCCGACCACCGTCGGCATCTCGACCGATCTGATGATGGCCATGCAGAAACTGAGATTCTGAGAACACCATGCAGGACAGCCTTTACGTCGCCCTTTCCTCGCAGATCGCGCTTGAGCGCCGTCTCGACACCATCGCCGATAATGTCGCCAACGCCTCGACCATCGGCTTTCGCGCCACCGGCGTGAAGTTCGAGGATGTCGTCTCCGGCAGCGGCCCCAAATCGGTGTCCTTCGCCTCCTCCGGCAAGACCTATTTGTCCGGCGCGCATGGCGCGATGACGCAGACCGGCAACCCGTTCGACTTCGCCGTCCAGGGCGATGCCTGGTTCGGCATCGACACCCCGGCCGGCATCGTGATGACGCGCGACGGACGCTTCTCGATGAACGAGAATGGCGAGTTGATGTCGCTCGAGGGCCATCCGGTGCTGGATGCCGGCAGCGCGCCGATCCAGCTCGACCCGCGCGACGGTCCGCCCAAGGCGGGCGCCGATGGCTCACTGCGCCAAGGCGACAAGCTTGTCGGCGCCATCGGCCTGTTCAATTTCGACCCCGGCCCGAACTTCGTCCGCTACGGCAATTCTGGCATCGTGCCCGCGCGTGCGCCGGAGCCGGTCACCGACCGTTCCGATCTCGGCGTCGCGCAAGGCTATGTCGAGGAATCCAACGTCAATCCGGTGCTTGAGATGACACGCCTGATCATGGTCCAGCGCGCCTTCGAGAACACCGCCGCGCTGATGCGCCAGACCGACGCCTCGACCGACGACGCCATCAAGACGCTCGGCTCCAAGTCGTAGCGGCATGTCGAGCAGCAAATCATCGATGCGCGCGCTTGAACGGCAGCCGGAGACAGCACCGGAAAACCGGCTGGCTGCGCTGGAGCGGATCTGGCGCCGCTTCGATGACACCGAGACGTTGCTGCGGCGCGGCGGCCGTGTTTCGGAGGTTTCGCCAACGCATTACAAGGTGCGCGGCCTGTCTGAAGTCGCCAGGCTTGGCGACCTCGTCGAACAGCGCGGCAATGCCGGCACGCGCCGCGGCGAGATCGTCAGGATCGGCCGCGACGAAGTCGTCATCGCCCCTTTCGAACGCAGCGCCGACGCCGGCATCGGCGACGCCGTGTTTCGCCGCGGCCCGCTGACGGTAACGCCGCATGCTTCGTGGCGTGGGCGCGCCATCGACGCGCTGACCCGCGTCATCGACGGCGGCCCGCCGCTGATCAGGATCGGCGAGGCTGCGAGCGGCGACGGCACAACGCCCGGCGCCATGGCGCGGCAGCGCGTCGGCACCGCCTTCACGACCGGGGTCAAGGTCATCGACATCTTCACGCCGCTCTGCCTCGGCCAGCGCCTCGGCGTCTTTGCCGGTTCCGGCGTCGGCAAGTCGACGCTGCTCGCCATGCTGGCCGGCGCCGACGCCTTCGACACCGTGGTCGTGGCGCTGATCGGCGAGCGCGGCCGCGAGGTACGCGAATTCCTCGAAGACACGATCGGCGCAGAGAGCATGGCCAAGACGGTCGCCGTCGTCGCTACCAGCGACGAGAGCGCCATGATGCGCCGGCGCGCGCCGGATACCGCCATGCGCGTTGCCGAACATTTTCGCGACCAAGGCCATCGCGTGCTGCTGGTGCTGGATTCGATTACCCGCTTTGCCCATGCGATGCGCGAGGTAGCGACCGGCACCGGCGAGCCGCCGGTCGCCCGCGGCTATCCCGCTTCGGTTTTCACCGATCTGCCCAAGCTGCTCGAACGCGCTGGCCCGGGCGCTGAAGGCCCCGGTATCAAAGGACAGGGATCAATCACTGCCATCATCTCGGTGCTGGTCGACGGCGACGACCACAACGACCCGGTCGCCGATTCGGTACGCGGCATCCTCGACGGCCATGTCGTGCTCGACCGCGCCATTGCCGAACAGGGCCGCTACCCCCCGGTCAATCCGCTGTCGTCGATCTCGCGCCTCGCCGACAAGGCATGGAGCCCCGAGCAACGCATGCTGGTGACCAGGCTGAAGTCGATGATCTCGCGCTTCGAGGACACGCGCGACATCCGCCTGCTCGGCGCCTATCAGGGCGGCGCCGATGCCGAGCTCGATATTGCCGTGCGCCAGGTGCCGCTGATCTACGAGGCGCTGACGCAGTCGCCCAGGGATCGCGCCTCGAGCGACGCATTCTCCGACCTCGCCCGTCATCTGAAAGGCAAGCAAAGTGTCGATGCAGGAGACTGAGCTTCAGTACACCGAGCGGCTTTTGCGCGAGATGATCGCAGAGGCCAGTGCCGCCGAGGAAGCCCGGGCCAACGAAGCGAGAGCTGTCAGGGCAAAGGCCGATCTCGACAAGGTCGCCAAGGCTGAGGCCATTCTGGCCAGGGCCGCCAGGCCATTCTTGCCCAGGGTAGCCAGCGTAGTCGAGTCCACTGTGCCTCGCTTGGCCGAGCCTGCCTTGCCCAGCGTCGTCAAGCCTGAATTGCCAAGGACCCCTCGCGCCGGCCCCAAAGAAGCTATCGAGACCAGTCGCGACTCGCTTCTCGACGGGCTGTTCCCGGTCACCGAATGGCCGCAGCCGCCAAGGCCGCAATATCCCAGGCTCGACAAGAAATCCGACCGCCGCAGCGATATCGTCTTTGCCGCGCTCGGCATCACGCTCGGCCTGATCTGCGCGCTGTTTCCCTGGTATATCTTCTTCAATCAGGACCAGTTCGGCGTGCAGGCGATCAAGTTCGGCGGCAGCGGCACCAATGCAGGGCGGGTCAGCGGCGGTTCGCAGATGGAAAACAGCGGTCAGCCGCTGACGGCAAACGATGTTCCCGATGTCGACCTGTTCGCCACCGGCACGCTGCAGGACCCCGAGGACAAGACCCAGCCTCCCGGCGTCGACGAGCAGCCCTTCCCGGCGGATCCCAAATTTCGCATGGTTCATGTCGCCAATGGCCGCGCCATGATCGAGGACGATGCCGGCCTGTGGATTGTCCAGCGCGGCTCGAAGCTGCCCGACTCCAGCGTCGTCTCGTCGATTGAGCAACGCGGCGGCAAGTGGGTCATGGTCACCAGCACCGACCAGGTGATCGAACTCTCCAAATAGCGGCACACCGGCTTACGCCTGGCCCGCGCAAGGTCCGCGCAAGACTGGCAGCCTAGTCTTGTACGTACCAGCCTGGAGATCCCCATGGAGCCCATCAACCTTTTCGATCTCGCCGCCAAGCAGTCGCAATGGCTGTCGGTGCGCCAGTCCGCAATTGCCGGCAACATCGCCAACGTCAACACGCCCGGCTACACCGCCGGCGATGTCGAGCCGTTCGAGAAGGTGCTCGACCGCACGGCAGTGTCGCTGACCGCCACCCAGGCAGGCCACCTCGGCACTGCCGCCACTAATGCCGGCTTCACGGTCAAGCCAGAAGAGACGACCGGCGCCATCATGCCCTCGAAGAACACGGTGGTGGTCGAGAACGAACTGATGAAGGCCGGCGAGGTCCGCCGCTCCTTCGAGCTCAACACCGCGATCGTCAAGGCCTTCCATTCGATGATGATGATGGCGGTGAAGAGCTGACAATGGACGCCTTGACCTCAGCCCTCAAGATCGCCGCGTCCGGCCTCAGCGCCCAGTCTGACCGTTTGCGCGTCGTTTCGGAAAATCTCGCCAACGCGCAGTCGACCGGCAACACCCCGGGCGCTGACCCCTATCGCCGCAAGACCATCAGTTTCGTCTCGGAACTCGACCGTGCCTCGGGTGGCACGACAGTTGAGGTCAACTCCATCGACCGCGACCCCAGCGACTTTCCCGTCGAATTCCAGCCCGGCAACGAGGCCGCCGACGACAAGGGCTACGTCAAGATGCCCAATGTAAACGTGCTGGTCGAGATGGCCGACATGAGCGAGGCCAACCGCTCCTACGAAGCCAACCTTCAGGTCATCAAGCAGGCGCGTGATCTGATCTCCATGACCATCGACCTGATGAGGAACCAGTAATGATCAGCGGCATTGGCGGTATCGGATCGCTTCCCCTCAAGCCGGAGATCGGTGGCGCCGATACCACGACCGACCTGTTCCAGGGCACCAGGGCGCCGATGGCCGGCAGCGAAATCGGCACCACCTTCGCCGAAGCGCTGAGCCAGGCTGCTTCAAAGACCGTCAACACCTTGCAGAATGCCGAGCAGGTGTCGATCCAGGCGCTGAGGGGCGACGCCGACACCCGCCAGGTCGTCGACGCCGTCATGAGCGCCCAGCAGGCCCTGCAGACCACGATCGCCATTCGCGACAAGGTCGTCTCCGCCTATCTCGAAATCAGCCGTATGGGCATCTGAGGAGAACTTGCCGTGAAAGCACTCGCCATCGCAGCGACCGGCATGAATGCCCAGCAGACAAATCTGGAAGTCATCGCCAACAACATCGCCAACATCAACACCACCGGCTACAAGCGCGCGCGCGCCGAATTCTCCGACCTGCTCTACCAGGTCGACCGCACGCAGGGCGTGCCCAACCGCTCCAATTCATCGCTTGTGCCGGAAGGCGTGTCGATCGGCCTCGGCGTCAAGACGACGGCGGTGCGCAACGTCCATACGCAGGGCGAACTGACCTCGACCGGCAACAGTTTCGACATGGCGCTGACGGGCCGCGGCTGGTTCCAGATCGAGGGCGGCGACGGCGGCACGCTCTACAGCCGCGCCGGCGCCTTCAACACCAACGCCACCGGCCAGCTGGTGACCGTCGACGGCGCCAATGTCATCCCGGCCATCACCGTGCCGACCGATGCCATCGAAGTTGTCGTCAACAAGACCGGCCAGGTCTTTGCCCGCATCGACGGCCAGACCGACCTCCAGCTGCTGGGCCAGCTGCAGCTCGCCAACTTTGCCAATGAAGCCGGCCTCGCGCCGCTCGGCGACAATCTGTTCCAGGAGACGCCGGCCTCCGGCCCGGCCAATGTCGGCGTGCCCGGCGATCCCGGCTTCGCCTCGGTCGAGCAGGGTTATCTCGAGGCCTCCAACGTCGATCCGGTCAAGGAAATCACCGAGCTGATCTCGGCGCAGCGCGCCTATGAGATGAACTCCAAGGTCATCCAGGCCGCCGACGACATGGCCTCGGTCGTGTCCAAGAACATCAGGTAAGGTTTGATGGTCTCTCCGGCCTCCCGCTCCGCGCTTTGCCGCACCGCGCTGATGCTCGCGCTGGTAGCCGGCGGTGTCCCGGCGTTTGCGCAGGAAGCGGCAAATCAGGAGACCACCACCCAGGTCGCAAGCAGTCAGGCAACCGGCGAGATCGTGCTGATCCCCAACCGGGTCATCTATCCCGGCGAGATGATCGACACCGGCGCGCTGAAACCGGTGACGCTGCTCCCCGGCAAGCACAGGCCAGATGCGGTCGCCACGCGGGCCATGGAACTCCAGGGCAAGGTCGCCAAGCGCACGCTGCTGCCCGGCCGCTATATCCCGGTCGCCGCCATCCGCGACGCCTGGCTGGTCGAACAGGGCGCCGACGTGCAGGTCTATTTCATCGCCGGCGACCTCACCATTTCGGCCACGGCGGTGTCGCTGCAGCCGGGTGCCGCCGGCGATTTGATAAAGGTCCGCAACACCGACAGCGGCAAGATCTTTTCCGGCACGGTGATGGCTGACGGCACCATCCGGGTCAGCGCGTCATGAGACGCGGAGCTGCCCTTCTGCTCGCGGCCGTTGTCGGCCTGCAGCCGGCGCTGGCCGACGGTCTTACGCCGAAGCAAAAGCGCGATCTTGCCGGCCAGAATGGCGGCGCCTTTGTCGATCCCGAATACGATCCGGCCACCACCAACCGCATGTTCAGGGTCTCCAACGGCCCAAGCTCTCTGCCACCCGGCCAGGTCGCATCGCGCATCAAGGACATTGCGCAGCTGCAGGCTTCGCGCGACAACCAGCTCGTCGGCTACGGCCTCGTCATCGGCCTCGCCGGATCGGGCGACAGCCTGCGCAATTCGCCCTTCACCGAACAGTCGATCCGCGCCATGCTCGAAAATCTCGGCATCGCCACCGAAGGCGGCAGCGCGCGGGCCAAGAACGTCGCCGCCGTCATCGTCACCGCCAACATGCCGCCTTACGTGCAGTCGGGCGCCCGCATCGACATCGACGTCTCCTCCATGGGCGACGCCACATCGCTTGCCGGCGGCACGCTGATAATGACGCCACTGAAGGCGGCCGATGGCGAGATCTATGCTGTCGGGCAAGGCTCGGTCATCGTTTCCGGCTTCACTGCCCAAGGCGATGCCGAAAAGCTGACGCAGGGCGTGCCGACGGCCGGCCGCGTGCCCAACGGCGCCATCGTCGAGCGCACTGTGCGCGCCGAATTCGAGGACCAGGCGCTGCTCACCTTGCAATTGCGCAACCCCGATTTCTCCACTGCCGTCCGCATCGCCGACGCCATCAACGGCTACACCTCGCAACGCTTCGGCATGCGCGTGGCGGCGGAGCGCGATGCACGCACCGTGCAGATCAGGCGGCCGAAGAATGTTTCGGCGGCGCGCTTCTACGCCGAGATCGAGAATTTGGTGGTCGAGACAGACACGCCGGCACGCGTCGTCATAGACGAACGCACCGGCACCATCGTCATCGGCAACGAGGTCAAGATCTCGCGGGTGGCGATCAGCCACGGCACGCTCACCGTGCGGATCACCGAGCAGCCGAAGATCGTCCAGCCCGAACCGTTCTCCAAGGGCGTGACAGCGGAGGAACCGTTCACCACCATCGACGCCACGCGGCCTGACGCCCGCGTCAATGTGCTCGACGGACCGAACCTCGAAACGCTGGTGTCGGGCCTCAACCGTCTCGGCGTCAAGCCGGACGGCATCATTGCCATTTTGCAAGGCATCAAGTCGGCCGGCGCTTTGCAGGCCGATCTGGTTCTCCAATAGGCCATGCCGATGATCGATTTCTTTTCCCAAAAGCAGCACCGCCGCAGCGCAGCCTTGGCAGCTTGCGTCATCGCCGCCACCGTCCTTGCCGGCGGCAATGTCCGCGCGGAAGAAGCGGTGCGGCAGGTTCTGCCTGGCGGGCAACAGCCGGCGGCAGTGCAGCAGCTGGTCCGCGAGAAGGTGCCCGATGAAAGCGAGATCCAGCGCTTCTGCTCCAACATCGCCGACGCCGCCCGCGACCGCCGTTACGCGCTGCAGGCCGAAGAGCTGAAGCAGCTGCAGGCCGGCATCGACCTGCGCATGAAGGCGCTGGACGACAAGCGCGCCGAATACGAGCAATGGCTGAAACGGCGTGAAGTCTTCCTGGCCCGCGCCGAGGATGGCGTCGTCAAGATCTATGCCGGCATGAAACCGGATGCCGCGGCCGAGCGCCTGGCCATGGTCAACGCCGATCTCGCCGCCGCCATCCTGATGAAACTCGATTCGCGCAAGGCCGGCGTCATTCTCAACGAGATGGACCAGAAGGCAGCGGCCACACTCACCGGCATCATGGCCAGCGCGGCCCGAAGGGTAGATCCGTCATGAAGTCGCATATTCTCGCCCTGGTCGCCACGGCTTCACTTGCCGGCTGCGCCTCCGACCCCAGGGAGATCGGCAGGGAGCCGGCGCTGTCGCCGGTCGGCACCGGCATTACCGGCAGCGTCAATGCGCCCTACTCCTATCCCGAAACGCCAGCCGCGCCGGTGAAGAAATTCTCGCTGTGGGACGACCGCCAGAGCCGGCTGTTCACCGACCCGCGCGCGCTGCGCGACGGCGACATCCTGACCGTCAGGATCAAGCTCAACGACAAGGCCAACTTCAAGAACCAGAACGATCGCAGCCGCACCGCCGGGCGCAAGCTCGGCTATGACGTCAACCTCGGATGGGAAGGTGCCACCACCAGCGGCAAGGGCGACGCGGGGCTGAGCTCCACCACCGAAACCAATGCGGACGGCGAAATCAAGCGCTCGGAGAACCTCGAGCTCAACGTCGCCGCCGTCGTCACCGAAGTCCTGCCCAACGGCAATCTGATGATCCGGGGCTCACAGGAGGTGCGCGTCAATTACGAGCTCAGAGTGCTGACCATCGCCGGCATGGTGCGTCCATCCGATATCGGCGCTGAAAACACCATCTCTTATGAACGCATCGCCGAGGCGCGCATCTCCTATGGCGGCCGCGGCCGCGTCAGCGAAATCCAGCAGCCCGCTTACGGTCAGCAGATCCTCGACCAAGTCCTCCCCTTTTAGGACTGGAGAACGGCGCCGTGGCAAATGTCGAACAGGTTCAGCAAAAAAAGGGCCCGTCGCTTGTCATCCAGCTTGCGATGCTGCTGGCGGTGACGGGCGCCGCGATCGGCATGGGCTGGATGTCCGGCGGCTATCTGAAGGGCGTCGGGGGACCGGTGCCTGTGCCCGCCGCACCGGAGAACCAGTCCAATGCCGAGCAACCGAGCAAGGCGGCCGAACATGCTCCCGGCACCGGGCCGACGCTTGTCCAGCTGGCGCCGATCACCACCAATCTGGCTTCGCCTGCTGACACCTGGATAAGGCTGGAAGCGTCGGTGGTCTACGATGCGCCGCAGCCGCCGGAACTTACCGAAAGCATTCACCAGGACCTGCTTGCCATGGTCCGCACCCTGAAGATGCATCAGATCGAAGGCGCCAGCGGCTACCAGCATTTGAAAGCCGACCTCGAGGAGCGCGCCGCAATCCGCAGCGGTGGCCATGCCAAACAGGTTCTGATCAGGACATTGCTGCTCGAATGAGAAAACTCGTCCTCGCCGCCGCGATCGTCGTCGCCGCCACCTCTGTCGCCGCCGCCCAGCAGCTCGATCTCGGCGGCATCGGCAAGGCCGACGGCGCCACCGTCGGCTATATCATCCAGATGTTCGGTCTGATCACCGTGCTGTCGGTGGCGCCGGGCCTGTTGATCATGGTGACGAGCTTCACCCGCTTCGTCATCGCCTTCTCGATCCTGCGCGCCGGCATCGGCCTGCAGTCGACGCCGGCCAATCTGATCCTGATCTCGCTGTCGCTGTTCATGACCTTCTACGTCATGGCGCCGACCTTCGACCAGGCCTGGAACACCGGCGTCAAGCCGCTGATGGACAACCAGATCAGCCAGACCGAGGCGTTCGAAAAGATTTCGGACCCGTTCCGCACCTTCATGCTGCATAATGTCCGCGACAAGGACTTCGACCTGTTCGCCGATCTCGCCCGCGAACGCGGCCAGGTCGTTGCCAGGGACACCGTCGACCTGCGCATCCTGGTGCCGGCCTTCATGATCTCCGAAATCCGCCGCGGCTTCGAGATCGGCTTCCTGATCGTGCTGCCGTTCCTCGTCATCGACCTGATCGTCGCCACCATCACCATGGCCATGGGCATGATGATGCTGCCGCCGACCGTCGTTTCGCTGCCCTTCAAGATCCTGTTCTTCGTCCTCATCGACGGCTGGAACCTGCTTGTCGGCAGCCTGGTGCGCTCCTTCACCTGACCGTCCGCGCGCCCTTGGCGCCTTGCTAAAATTTTATGCAATATATTTCCGGTTAACCGTCCCGTTTAGCCCTTTGGTAGGGACTTGCCCGCATATTGCTCGCAGATGGCGGGTGATCGGATCTCACGATCATTGGCATGATGCCGCTCCGTCATACCGGAAAAGCCGGTATGTCAAAAACACCCTGTAAAAATCAAGGTACGAGTAGCCATGTCCAGTATCATGACGAACGCCTCGGCGCTGACCGCGCTGCAGAGCCTGAACAACACCAACAAATCCCTCGAGCAGACGCAGGCCCGCATCTCGACCGGCTACCGCGTTGCCACCGCTTCCGACAACGCCGCTTACTGGTCGATCGCGACCTCGATGAAGTCCGACAACAAGGCCAACTCGGCCGTGCAGGACGCCCTCGGCCTCGGCGCCGGCAAGGTTGACACCGCCTACACCGCCATCAACGACGTCAAGGACCAGGTCGACCTGATCAAGACCAAGCTGGTCACTGCCCGTAGCGCCTCGAAGGAAGACCAGCAGAAGATCGCGACCGAAATCAACGCCATCCAGGCGCAGATCAAGTCCTCGGTCGCCAACGCCAACTTCGCCGGCTCGAACCTGCTGCAGAACGACGCTGCCGCTGCGTCCGACCTGAAGATCGTTGCGGCTTACAACCGTACCGGCGCGACCGTCACCATCGACACCATCGACGTCAAGGCTGCCGATACGCAGGTTCTCGATGTCGCCGGCACGGGCGGCATCGTCGGCGGCCTGCTCGCCGCTGCCTTCTTCGACCCGAGCACCACGGCGGTTACCCCCGCCGCCATCGACACCGCGCTCGGCACTGTTGAAACCGCGCTTGCCAAGCTGTCCACCGGCGCTGCCTCGCTCGGCGCCGCCAAGTCGCGCATTGACACCCAGAAGAGCTTCCTGTCGAACCTGTCGGACTCGATCGACAAGGGCGTCGGCGCTCTGGTCGACGCCGACATGAACAAGGAATCGACCCGTCTGCAGGCCCTCCAGGTCCAGCAGCAGCTCGGCATCCAGGCGCTGTCGATCGCCAACGGCAACTCGCAGTCGATCCTGTCGCTCTTCCGCGGCTGATCTCTCGACATTACGACTGACACCATCCGTCGGGCCGCGCCAACAGCGCGGCCCGATTTCTTTTTGCGGCTGTTGATTTTCTTGCTAAATGGCTGCCGATTTTTGCTCTTGGCCAGCGCCCTGAATGGCTTGGTTTAACAGGCCGTTAACCATATCCCGGTAGTCATGGTTAACCATTCCATGGCGGGCAGACCATACGGTCGATGGGCTTATGCCTACCCCCTTGATGAAGTTGATCCGGCGTGTTCGGGACACGCCAGTGTTTGAAAAGGGGTAAATATCTTGGCTAGCATCATGACGAACGCTTCGGCTCTGACCGCGCTGCAGAGCCTGAACAACACCAACAAGCAGCTTGAAACCACCCAGTCACGCATTTCGACCGGCTACCGCGTCGCCACCGCCAGCGACAACGCCGCCTACTGGTCGATCGCCACCACGATGAAGTCCGACAACAAGGCGCTTTCGGCCGTTCAGGACGCGCTTGGCCTCGGCGCCGGCAAGGTCGACACCGCCTACACCGCCATCACCGACATCAAGGACCAGGTCGACCTGATCAAGGCCAAGCTGGTCACTGCACGCAGCGCCAGCAAGGACGACCAGCAGAAGATCGCCACTGAGATCAAGGCTATCCAGGACCAGATCAAGTCGTCGGTCACCAACGCCTCCTATGCCGGCTCGAACCTGCTGCAGAACGACGCTGCTGCGACCTCCGACCTGAAGATCGTCGCGTCCTATAACCGCACCGGCACGACCGTCGCCATCGACACCATCGACGTCAAGGCGGCCGACACGCAGGTCCTCGATCTTCCCGGCACCGGCGGCATCGTCGGCGCTCTGCTGGCGACGACCTTCTTCGATCCCAGCACAACCCAGGTCCTTCCGGCAGCCATCGACACCGCACTTGGCGCCGTTGAAACGGCGCTTGCCAAGCTGTCCACGGGCGCTGCCTATCTCGGCGCCGCCAAGTCGCGCATCGATACCCAGAAGAGCTTCCTGTCGAACCTGTCGGACTCGATCGACAAGGGCGTCGGCGCACTGGTCGACGCCGACATGAACAAGGAATCGACGCGGCTGCAGGCCCTACAGGTCCAGCAGCAGCTCGGCATCCAGTCGCTGTCGATCGCCAACGGCAACTCGCAGTCGATCCTGGCGCTGTTCAAGCAGTAAGCCTGACCCGGCTTTCTCCTTCTTGAATTGAAGGGCCGCGCCGACAGCGCGGCCCTTTCGCTTTGTGGCTGTGTTTTGACGCATGTCGTTGACCCGGAACCGCTGCACTTCCGGGCGACATGCTCTATCATCTTCGCACAAGCTTCGCGGTCTAGTGTTCCACGGAATATCATGCTGGGAGCGCTTGAATCGTGCCGCAACAGATCCAGAGCATCATCTCGAATCTCAGGGCATTTGGCGTCAGGCGCCTTGCCATGCTGGCCGGCATTGCCGCATTGGTGATGGCCGTCATCGGCATCGGCTCGGTCTATCTCAACCGCCCTGCCTATGAGACGCTCTATGTCGGGCTCGATCGCTCCGACGTGAACCAGATCGGCCTGGTGCTCGGCGAGGCCGGCATCGGCTTCGACGTCGGCTCCGACGGCACCTCCGTGCTGGTGCCGGCCGGCACCACCGCGCAGGCGCGCATGCTGCTCGCCGAAAAGGGCCTGCCGACCAGCGCCAATGCCGGCTACGAACTGTTCGACAATGTCGGCTCGCTCGGGCTGACCTCCTTCATGCAGCAGATCACCCGCGTGCGCGCGCTGGAAGGCGAGATCGCCCGCACCATCCAGTCGATATCCGGCATCAAGGCCGCCCGCGTTCACATCGTCATGTCCGAGCGCGCCAATTTCCGCCGCGACGAACAGCAACCCTCCGCCTCGGTGGTCATCCGCTATTCCGGCATCGACGCCGAAAAGAGCGCCATGTCGATCCGCCATCTCGTCGCCGCCGCCGTGCCGGGCCTGTCGGCCGACAAGGTTACCGTGCTCGATTCCAACGGCAACCTTCTCGCCGCCGGCGACGATCCCTCCAACACAAGTGCTGCCCGCACGCTCGGCGTCGAGCAGACCGTCGAGGCGCAGATCGGCGACAACATCCGCCGCGCGCTGACGCCTTATCTCGGCCCCGACAATTTCCGCGCCAGCGTCAAGGCCGACGTCAACACCGACACCCGCCAGACCGAAGAGACGATCTTCGATCCGGAGTCACGCGTGGAGCGTTCCGTGCAGTCGGTGCGCGCCAACGAAAACAGCAATCAGAGGCAGGCCTCGACCCCGGCCACCGTCGAGCAGAACCTGCCCGAGACCCAGGCGACCAGCACCGATGGTCCGCAGACGTCATCGGAGAATGATCGCAAGGAGGAGATCACCAATTACGAGATCAACTCCAAGAAGATCGCCACAGTCTCCAACGGCTATTCCGTCACCAAGATGTCGATCGCCGTCGTCGTCAACCAGCAGCGGCTGATGACCATCCTCGGCAAGGACGCCACACCCGAACAGATCGCCAAGCGCGTCGCCGACATCCAGAAAATGGTCGCCTCAGCCACCGGCTTCGACGACAAGCGCGGCGACATCATCGATGTCTCGGCGGTCGAGTTCATCGACGGGCTGGACGGCGAGCCGGTCGAACAGCCGGGCATAATGGCGTCGATCGGAACCCATGCCGGTACGATGATCAACGCCGGCGCGTTCATCGTCGTGGTGTTCCTGGTCGCCTTCTTCGGCCTGAGGCCAATGGCCACCGCGCTGAGCGCGCGGCCGACGCCGGCACTTGCCGGTCCGAGCTTCGACGACGTCCAGCGTTCGCTGCCGACACCCGAAGCCGCCGGCGCCGAACCGGCGCCGGCTGCCTTGCCCGGCAGCCGCCCCGGCCCGACTCCACTCGATGATCTTCGCCAGAAGATCAGGCCGGCGCCACAGGAGCGGCTTGCCCGCATGGTCGACATCAATGAGGAGCGCACCGCGCAGATCCTGCGCAAATGGGCGGCCCAGGAAGCAGCGGTATAGACCATGGCCTCGGCAGCGCTTTTCGACCTTTTGCCGGATTTCGGCGCACGCAGCCAGCGTGCCGGCCAGCCCTCGCTCGCGGCCATGGCCGAGCCAAGGCCGGAGACGTCGGCGCCGCAGGCCGACATCGGCGCGCTGATCGCCGAAGCGGTCATCGATGCCGAAGCCGCCCTTGAAGCCCGCCTTGCCATCGCCCACCAGGCAGCGCTCGAGGCGCAGAGACAAGCCAATGCCGATGAAGCAAAGGCCTTTCTGGAAAGTTTCGGCGGCGATCTCGGCGCGGTCGTCACTGCCCGTATCGAGATCATGGAGGCCAAGGTCAGCGACCTCGTCGGCGCCACCATTGCGCGCATCATTGGCGGCCTTGTCAGCGACGATCTGCAGAAGCGTTCGCTGGAAGCCCTTGCCGGCACGATCCGCGAAGCCGTCGGCGACAGCGAGGCGGTGCGCATCGCCGTGCGCGGACCGCTGTCATTGTTCGAGGCACTGAAGGCTTCGCTCGGCCCACGCGCGGCCAATCTCGATTTCATCGAGGCGCCCGGCTTCGACCTTACCGTCGCCATTGACGAGGCGGTGTTCGAAACCCGCATTGCCGAATGGTCGGCCGCCTTGTCGGAGGCCCTGTCATGAGCGGGGGCCCTATTATGAACGAGTGGACGTCATGAGCGTTGTCGAGGCCGCAGACGCCAGGCACGAGATCATCATCGTGCGGCGCAATCACGACGACCACGACGACGCCCACCATGGCGGCGTCTGGAAGATTGCCTTTGCCGATTTCATGACCGCCATGATGTGCTTCTTCCTCGTCATGTGGCTGATCAACGCCGCCAACGAGCAGACCAAGGCGGCGGTTGCCAGCTACTTCAATCCGGTCAAGCTGGTCGATCGCAACGCCAGCCGCAAGGGCCTCGAAGACCTCGGCGATGGCCCGAGCAAGGTCGGGCTGACGGCGGACGACCCGCGGGACAAGACCAGCAAGGCGGGACAGGACGGCATCGGCGGCGCCGGCACCTCGGACAAGAAGCAATCGAAGGAATCGGCACCGAAGACCGATCTTTCCGACGAGCATCTGTTTGCCGATCCCTATGCGGTGCTGTCGGAAATCGCCACCGACACCGGCGTCATGCAAAATGTCAGCGAGAAGGGCGATGGCGGCGCGCAGGCGTCCGGCCCGGCTACCGGCGCATCCGGTGGCCAATCCTACCGCGACCCGTTCGCGCCGGATTTCTGGTCGCAGCAGGTGGCTGCACCAGGCGCCGAAGCCACCGCCGAACGCAGCAAGATCGAAGGCGATCCGCTGAAGCCGGGTGACAAGGCGGCACAGACGCAAGTGGCGGAGGTGAAGGCCGTGCCGGCCGCGCCGCCAGTGGCCGCGGCGCCGCTCGAGCCGCTGGCGAAATCCGTTTCCGATAAGCCACTGACCAAGGCTGAAGCCAAGGCAGAGGCCAAGGCTGAAGCAGCGAAGGCCCAGATTGCAAAGGCCGAAGCTGCCGAAGCACAACCCGCACCCAAACCCGAAGCCGCGGAAAAGGCGCCGACGGCCGCCACTGTTAGAGCCGCGGCGCAGGTCAAGCAGGAACTGGCCGAGGCCTTCAAGCCAGGCGACAAATTGCATAATGGCGTCTCCGTCGAAGCCACCGACAAGGGTGTCGTCATTTCGATCACGGACCAGTTCGATTTCGGCATGTTCGAGATCGGATCGGCGGTGCCTAGGCGTGAACTGGTGCTGGCGATGGAAAAGATCGGCCGCATCGTCAACGAGCAGAAAGGCACGATCAGCATCAACGGCCACACCGACGCGCGGCCGTTCCGCAGCGACACTTACGACAATTGGCGGCTGTCCACGGCGCGCGCCCATTCCGCCTATTACATGCTGGTGCGCGGCGGCGTCGACGAGCGCCGCATCACCGAGGTCGCCGGCTTCGCCGATCGCGAGCCGAAAATTGCAGCCGACCCGATGGCGGCCGCGAACCGCCGCATCGAAATCCTGATGGCGACCGACGGATGAGGCGCGCCGCGATCATCGGCCGCGCCGTCGGGCTGCTGCTGCTGAGCGCTGTCCATCCGCCATCGGCCTTCGCCGAGGACGGCTTGCAGCCCTATCAGCTGGTGCGCTCGCTGCAGCTTGTGCAGGACCGCATCGCCGCCGGCGATCACGCCGCGCTGCCGATGCAGGCCAAGCTGCTCGAAATGGCCGACACAAGGCTGCGCGCGGCGGACGCAGATGATTTCAGCGACCCGAAGAATTTTCGCGCCTTGCTGGTCTATGGCATGAGTGGCGGCAACCCCGTCACCGTCGAGGCGGCGGTGTCGCGCGCCAAGACCGACCCGCAAAGCCTGACCATCGCCAAGGGCATTGTCGATTATCTGAACGGCCGGCAGGCGGCTGCGATCGAGGCGCTGAAGCCGATCGATCCGATGACCCTGCCCCCCGATGTCGGTGCCTTTCTGGCGCTGGTCAAGGGCTCGCTTCTCGCCACCGAGCAACCGGTCAGCGCGCTTGCGCTGCTCGACGATGCTCGCCTGCTCAGCCCCGGCACGCTGGTCGAGGAAGCAGCGCTGCGCCGCTCGGTCGGCATCGCCGCCGCGCAAGGCGACGGTGCGCGTTTCGCGCTTGCCTCAACCCAATATGTCGAAGACTACCTCTATTCGCCCTATGCCAGCCAGTTCGCCGACGCATTCGTCTCCGGCGTCATCACGCTGCACATGGCAATCAGCCAGGACAAGCTCGCCGACATCACCGCAATGATGGATCCCGAGCGCGAGAAGGTGATCTATCTGCGCATCGCCCGCCGCGCCGCGATCGACGGCTTTGCCGATCTCTCCGCCTTCGCCTCGGCCAGGGCTGAACGGGGCCGCGACGGCATCCACAATCAGGACGATCCGCGCGCCCAGCTCTATTCCAGCCTGTCCACGGTAACGTCCGGCACCATCGGCGAGGTCCGCGCCAAGCTGGACAAGATCGATCGCAACCAGCTTTCGCAAAGCGACCGCGACCTGCTCGATGCCGCGCAGGCCGTGGCGGGTGAAGTCATCGCCCCGCCGGCGCCGTTGCCTGCCGAAAAGCCCGCACCTGCCGCGGCCAGGCAGGAGCCGGTTAAGACCGCGGCAGTGGAAAAACCCGACGAGCCAGAGCTGCCGCCGGTCGAAGGCGCGATGCCAGAACAGCCAGCCGTCACAACATCGAGTGAACCGGCAGCAACCGACCGACCGAAGGCGGCAAGTGAACCGGCCGCGCAGGCACCAAGCACGCCAGAGGCAAAGGCGGCGGAAACGCCTGCAGTCGCCTCGGCCAGCGATGCGGCTCCGGTCGTGCCGGCATCGGTGCCGGCCCCCGCCGCAGTAGAGCCTACCGATCCCACCGACGCCGCCATGGCGAGGACGCGTCGCCAGCTCGATTTGATCGACCAGATGCTTGGAGCAGCCCCGAAATGACCACCAATGTTGGCCAGGCCCTGCCGGCTCCCGCGCACGCCGGATCGAAGCAGTCGGCCTCAAACGCCAAGGGCGGCGACAAAAGCTTCGGCGACATGGTGCGCGGCGACGACGATGCGCCGACACCGATAGGCCAGGGAGCAATTGAGGCCGCATCGCACGAGCCGCATTGGGCCAAACGCAGCCCTGCCGGTCCCGGCAAAAGCGAAATCCCACACACCCAGTCTGGCAAAACGGGGACGAAATCCGCTGCCGGCAAGGCCGCAAAAGAACATGCCGATAGTGTCCCGGACAAACCATCCAAGGACGCTGAGGTGGCCGGACGAGACGCGGATGCAGGATCGCTGCAGGATCATTTGCCACTGGTGCTGGCGCTGCACGATATCAGGCATTTCTCAACGGTCCGGACAAGCGGGAACGGCATCGCGACGAATGGACAGACTGGGCAACCGGCGCCCGCTGGCGAGGCCATTTCTGCACAGACGTCGCCTCTGAAGAGACACCGCGCAGCGTCCGGCATTGACAACAGACTCGACACGACGACGCGATCGGAACGGGCCAAGCCCGGTACCAGCGTTTCCGCACAGGACCAGGGGCAAAAGCTGCCCGCGATCGGGCTCCAGTCCGGCAAACTGCCGCACCAGGATGGTCCGACGCCTCCTCTACCGGCGGACCAGACGGCAAGCGACGTTTCGGCACCCGAGGCAAAACGGTCCGCGCCGTCGGCGAAGTCCGTCGATGGAGCCCATTCCGCGGCATCGTCCACACAGGGAAAACAGCCGCCATTCGCTGCGCGCGTCGACATTGTCGCCGAACAGAGCTTCCCCGCGCCGGCGCATAGTCCGATAAGCCAAACGACTTCGGCGCTTATCGACGCGCTGGCTTCGGATAACGGCCTGCGGCAAGCGGTTTCGACGCCGTCGACGACCGCCCAGACGGCCGGTTCTGTTGCCGTTCCGACACATATATTGAAGATCGAGCTTCACCCGGCAGAGCTCGGCATGGTCACCGCCAGTCTCAGGCTTTCCGGAGAACAACTTTCGATAGAATTGAAGCCCGAAACCCATGAGGCTTACCGCCGTCTCGCCACCGACAGCGACGCCATCGTGAAGTCGTTGCGCGGGCTCGGCTTCGATGTCGACAAGGTCACCATCTTGCAACCCTCGATAGCGATCCACGCAGCGGCCCGCAGCGATGCAGCGAACTCGCATCCAATGCCGCAAGGCCGCGACCAGTCCGCTTTTCAGCCCGGAAACTCGAGCGGCAACAATACGGGTTCGGGCGGCCAGCAGTCGGGAAGAAACCGCAATGACGATGCCCAGGAATTCGGCCGCGCTGGCGCGCCTGCTCGCGAGCGCGCTGGCGACGATATGTTTATCTAGCCTCGCCACCAAGCCGGCCACCGCCGCCACCAACCCTTGCGAGCCCGAGATTTTGCGTGCCGCCGACCGCTATGGCGTGCCCACCGGCATCCTCTATGCGGTCGGGCTGACCGAGACCGGCAAGAAGGGTAGCTTGCAACCTAATGCGCTGAATATACAGGGGAAAGCGGTATTTCCAAGGAACCGCACCGAGGCCCTGGCCACCTTCGAAGCAGCCCGGCGCGAGGGCAAGACACTCATCGATCTCGGCTGCATGCAGATCAACCATCACTATCACGCCGCGCATTTCCGCAGCGTCGACGACATGCTGGACCCGCGCCAGAATGTCGACTATGCCGCGCGCTTCCTGGCCAGCCTGCATGCGCGTCATGTCAGCTGGTCGATGGCCGTCGCCCGCTACCACGCCGGCCCCGACAATGACCCCGCGCAGAAATTCTATGTCTGCCGCGTCATCGCCAATATGGTCGCCACCGGCTTCGGCAAATGGACCCCGAACGCCCGCAACTTTTGCAACCATTAGGTGAATCATCTCTTGCGAACGGCTGCAAATCCACGCCCGGCGGGTGACGTGCCACGTCACCCGTTCGGCAACCAACGATACAACCTCCTGATTGCGGTTATTTCGAAACTCGAAATAACTCCCAAGAAAATAGCTACAAGAAATGATGGTTGTTCAGGATTCCCGGCACCGGTTACGGCTCTTCCCACGGGGCAGATGATCTGATTCGGAGGCGGGGCCGATGATTGTAATCGTTGACGAGCGTGAGCTCGTAACTGAAGGCTATAATTCACTTTTCGATCGTGAGGGCGTCGCCTGTGCAGGCTTCGCATCCGGTGAATTCGGCGAGTGGGTGACATCGGCCGCCGACACGGATTTGCGATCGGTCCGAGCCTTCCTCATCGGCGACTGCCGCGAAGGCGCCATCTCGCCACGCCAGATCCGCGACCGCACCGGCGCTCCGGTTATCGCGCTCAGCGAACAGCACTCGCTTGAAAATACGCTGCGGCTGTTCGAGAGCGGTGTCGACGACGTCATCCGCAAGCCGGTCCATATTCGGGAGATCCTGGCCCGCATCACCGCCATCCGCCGCCGCGCCCATGAGGACGTCAGCTACACCGAGATCGGCGCCATGCGCATCTTCATGGATGGCCGCGATCCCGAGATCGATGGCCAGCCGCTGCCTCTGCCGCGCCGCGAACGCCGCATCCTCGAATATCTGGCGAGCAACCGCGGACGCCGCGTCACCAAGACCCAGGTCTTCAACGCCATCTACGGCATCTTCGACGAAGAGGTCGAGGAGAACGTGGTCGAGAGCCACATCTCCAAATTGCGCAAGAAACTGCGCGAAAAGCTTGGCCAGGACCCGATAGATTCCAAGCGCTTCCTCGGCTACCGGCTGGTGTTCTGATGCCGGTCTGCGCCAGCCTCGCGCAAGACAAAAATTATATCCTCGCGACCACAGACATGGGCCCAACGATGTTGGGCATTGAGGAGACGTTTCGATGAGCCTTTACGGAATGATGCGGACCGGCGTTTCCGGCATGAACGCGCAGGCCAACCGCCTTTCGGCGACAGCCGACAACATCGCCAATTCCGACACCACCGGCTACAAGCGATCCTCGGCCGAGTTTTCGACGCTGATCATGCCGCAGGTTGGCGGCGCCTATAATTCCGGCGGCGTCAACACCACCATCCGCTCGGCCATCAGCGCCCAGGGCGTGCTGCAGTACACGACCTCGGTTTCCGACCTTGCGGTCAACGGCAACGGTTTCTTCGTCGTCCAGGACCCCAGCGGGACGCCTTTCCTCACCCGCGCCGGCGCATTCGTTCCCGACGCTCAGGGCAGGCTGGTCAACGCCGCCGGCTACCAGCTGATGGCCTACAGCTACGCCAACGGCACGCCGGCTGCCACCGCCAACGGTTTCGAAGGGCTGGTGCCGGTCCAGATCTCCGACCAGGAAATGACCGCGACGCCCAGCACCGCGGGCAACTTCAACGCCAATCTGCCGGCCGGCGCCACGCCGCCCGCCGGTCCGCTGCCGTCCACCAACAGCCCGACGGCGGAATACACGTCGAAATCCTCGATGGTCACCTACGACAATCTCGGCAACAAGAAGCTGCTCGACCTCTATTTCACCAACACCGGGACCGGCACCTGGTCGGTCTCTGTGTTCGACCAGTCCCAGGCGACGCCGGGCACATCCTTCCCCTATACGGGCGGCGCGCTGGCCACGGCCAACCTGACCTTCGACACCACCACCGGCAAACTCACCGGCGCCGTCGATTCGATTACCATCCCCGTACCGGGCGGTGCGTCGCTCGACCTCGATTTGTCCAAGCTGACTCAGCTCGGCACCGGCTTCACGGTCTCCGAAGCCAAGGTCAACGGCAACGCGCCCAGCACGATCGAAAAGATCCAGATCGGCGAGGACGGAGTCATTTACGCCCAGTATCAGGACGGCTCGACCAAGCCGCTGTTCAAGATCCCACTGGCCGACGTCCAGAGCGCCGACAACCTCACCGCACTGCCTGGCAATGTCTATGCGCAGTCCACCGACTCCGGCACCGTGCGCATCGGCTTCGCCAACGAAGGCAAGCTCGGCAGCATCATCTCCGGCGCGTTGGAAAATTCCAACGTCGATATCGCCGAGGAATTGACCAACATGATCGCGGCGCAGCGCAGCTACACCGCTAACTCGAAAGTGTTCCAGACCGGTTCCGACCTCATGGATGTCCTTGTCAACCTGAAGAGATAAACGACGGGCGCCAGGGGAATGAACCCAAACCAGAGCAGCGCGGTGCGCGGATTTCGAATTCAAGGCCACACCGGCAAACCGGCCGGGGTGGTCTGGAATTGCAGGTTTCCGAACGCCGATGCCGCCGACAGGGCAGAGACGTCATCCCCTCCCCACTGGCCTCGTGAAAGACCCGCATGTCGCTGACTTCCGCATTGACCATAGCCCAACAGTCGCTTCAGACCACATCGAAGCAGACCAGCGTCCTTTCCCGCAACATTGCCGACGCCAGCAACCCCGACTATGCCCGCCGCACGGCGGTCGTCGTCAGCAGCGCGCCCGGCGCCCGCTCGGTCGAGATCCAGCGCGCCACCAACGCCCTGCTGTTTCGCCAGAACCTTAGCGCGCAATCGGCATGGAGCGGCCAGAGCACGCTTTACAGCGGAATTGACCGCCTCGCCGTTGCCGTCAACGGCGTCGACAACGCCTCCTCTGCCTCGACCGCGATCGGCAAGCTGCAGAACGCGCTGCAGCTTTACGCCGCTACGCCATCCAACCAGAACCTCGGCTCCAGCGTCATCGACGCGGCCCAGCAGGTGGTGCGCGCTCTGAACGACGGCACCAACGCGATCCAGGATTTCCGCACCCAGGCCGATGGCGAGATATCAACGGCGGTTAACGATCTCAACTCGCTGCTTAGTCAGTTCCAGGACGCCAACAAGGCGGTCATCTCCGCAACCCGTTCGGGTACCGACGCATCCGACGCGCTCGACCAGCGCGACGCTTTGCTGAAGAAGATCGCGGACTATGTGCCGGTGTCGACCTTCACGCGTGGCGACAACGACATGGTCATCACCACCAAGGATGGCACGACGCTGTTCGAGACCATTCCGCGCTCGGTAAGTTTCACCCCGTCGGCGGGCTACACGGCCGGCACACCAGGCAACACCATCTACATCGACAATGTGCCGGTCAGCGCCGGGGCTGGCGGCAACACCAGCGCCGACGGCAAGCTCGCCGGGCTCATCACCTTGCGCGACGGCGTCGCGGCGACGATGCAGAGCCAGCTCGACGAAGTCGCGCGCGGCCTCATCACCGCCTTTGCCGAAACAGCACCTTCGCAGCCCGACCGAACCGGCCTGTTCACCTGGTCGGGTGCGCCCGCCATTCCGGCCGCCGGCACGCTGATCGACGGCCTTGCCGGCTCGATCAAGGTAAACGCCGCAATGGACTCGAGCGTCGGCGGCAATCCGGTGCTGCTGCGCGACGGCGGCGCCAATGGTGCGGCCTATATCGCCAACACTGCCGGGAACGCCTCCTATTCGCAGCTCTTGATCGGCTATGGCGACAAGCTCGACAAGCCGATGCCTTTCGACGCTGCGGCCGGCATCACCGTCACGTCCAGCGTGTCCGACTACGCCGCCAATGCCATTGGCTGGTTCGAAGGCCAGCGCCAGCAGGCCTCGAGCAACGCCGACGCCAAGGAAGCGCTGGCATCGCGCACCGCCGAGGCGCTGTCCAACGACACCGGCGTCAATGTCGACCAGGAGATGTCGCTGCTGCTCGACCTCGAACACACCTATCAGGCCTCGGCGCGCATGATGAAAACCGTCGACGACATGCTGTCGGCCCTGCTCGATGCCGTGGGATAAGCCATGAAAGCCACATCCGTCTCCTCAGCCGCTCTCTCCAACGCCGCGCGCTATCAGCAGATGCGCATGCAGGGCGAACTGGTCAAAGCCACTAAGGAATCGACGACCGGCACCGTCGCCGATGTCGGTCTGGCGCTCGGCGCGCGCACCTCGCAGGCGGTCACCTTCTCGCGCGACCTCGACCGGTTGAACGTCATCATCGATTCCAATTCGCTGGTCACCGCTCGGCTGTCCTCGACGCAGGCTGCGCTTGGCCAGCTTTCCGACACTGCGCAGAATTTGCTGACCGCGCTGACCGCCGCCGGCAATTCCTCGAGCACCATCACGCAGCAAGCCGGCAAGGCCGCCGTGCAGCAGATGACCTCTATCCTCAATGCCAGCGTCAACGGCGAATATCTGTTTGCCGGCACCAACACCGACGTCAAGCCGATCGACGATTTCACCGCCGCCGGCTCGCCGGCCAAGGCGGCGTTCGACGCTTCCTTCTCGTCGTATTTCGGCTTCACGCAGACCGATCCGCTCGCCGCCAACATCACCGCCGCCCAGATGGACGGCTTCATCACCAGCAATGTCGTGCCGCAGTTCATGGGCGCCGGCTGGCAGGCCAACTGGTCGAACGCCACCGACCAGCAGATCGTCAGCCGCATTTCGCTGGGCGAAACCACCCAGACCTCGGCCAGCGCCAATGAAGACAGCATCCGCAAGCTCGCCATGGCTTCCGCCCTGGTCACCGGTCTGCTCTCCGGCAACATCAGCCAGGCGGCGAAGACCACCGTCGTCGGTCGCGCCCAGGCGATGGTCGGCGAGGCGCTGGGCGGACTCGGCCAGTTGCAGGCCGAGACCGGCCTTGCCGAGAAGCGTGTTTCCGACGCGAGCGACCGCATGAAGACGCAGGTCGACCTGTTCGAGCGCCATATCCTCGATCTGGAGGGCGTCGATCCGGCCGAGGCCGCCACCCGCGTCGCGGATCTGACGCAGCATATCGAGACGTCCTTCGCGCTGACCGCGCGCCTGCAGCAGATGAGCCTGCTGAACTACCTGACCTGACAATCTCAACCGCAACGGTAGAGCCAAACGATGTACCAATTCTCCTACGCCGACATCCAGACCGACTCCGTTGCCGATGCGAAAGATCGCGAGCGGCAGCTTTTGACCCGCTCGATCGAAATGCTGGCGGCGGCGGCGGCGGTCGGCCACACCTCGATGGAAGCGGTCGAGGCGCTGCACTTCACCAACCGGGTCTGGACCACCTTCGTCGAGGATCTCGGTTCCAGCGACAATGTCCTGCCCAAGGAACTGCGCGCCAACCTCATCTCCATCGGCCTGTGGCTGCTGCGCGAGGCCGAGGACATCCGCCAGGGCCGCACCGACAATTTCGAAGGGCTGATCGAAGTGTCCCAGATCATCCGGGACGGCATTCAATGACCAACACGCTGAAGATATCGCTGAAGCCGAACGAGAAGATCTACATCAACGGCGCCGTCATCCGCGTCGACCGCAAGGTCACCGTCGAGCTGATGAACGACGTACAGTTCCTGCTCGAGAACCATGTCATCCAGGCCGACGATGCCTCGACGCCGCTCAAGCAGCTCTATTTCATCCTGCAGGTGATGCTGATGAACCCGGCCGGCGCCATCGAGGCGCGCGCCATGTTCCGCCGCTCGCTGCCCTTGCTTTTGGCAAGCTTCGAGGATGGGCAGATCAGTGGCGCGCTGAAGCAGATCGACCGCATGGTCGGCGAAGACCATATCTATGAAGCGCTGAAGGCTATCCGCGCGCTTTATCCGCTCGAACGCCGCGCACTTGGCGGCAATGACGATGTTCAGGGTGCGAAGCGCCCGCTGGCCGTGGGAGCACAATACTGATGAATGTGGACATGACGACGACGATCCCCACGGGCGCCAACCAGGGTACCCAGCAGACGTCGAAGACAGCGGTCGACTACCAGTCGTTCCTGAAGCTGTTGATCGCCGAGATGAAGAACCAGGATCCGACGAAACCGATGGATTCGACGCAGTACGTCGCCCAGCTCGCCACCTTCTCGCAGGTCGAGCAATCGGTGCAGACCAACACCAAGCTCGACCAGATCATGCAGTCGTCGGCGCTGTCGCAGGCCGATGCCCTGATCGGCCGTTCGATCACCTCGGCCGATGGCAAGACGACCGGCGTCGTGGCCTCGGTCAGGCTTGCAAGCAACGGCGTGATCGCCGTGCTGCAGAACGGCACCGAAGTGCCGGTCGGCGCGGGCGTTTCGATAAAGCCGGCCAGCTAGACAGTTCCATAGAGGCGCGCTCACATGAACGAGGCCGACGCCCTAGACATCGTCCAGTATGCGGTGTGGACGGTGCTCGTCGCGTCCGCGCCGGTGGTGCTGGTTGCCATGGTGGTCGGCATCGGCATCGCGCTGATCCAGGCCCTGACCCAGATCCAGGAAATCACCCTGACCTTCGTACCCAAGATCGTAGCCATCATGCTGGTCGTGGCGCTGACCGGTCCGTTCATCGGCAGCCAGATATCGGCCTTCACCAACGTCATCTTCGAGCGCATCGAAAACGGGTTCTAGGCAGCGCTTGCAGGCGGCTGTGTTCCGGCTAGATTGCAGGCCATGACTCAGGCAGAACTCACCGGCAGGCCATGTGCGGAATAGCCGGCGTCTGGCGCAAACGAAACCCGATCGACGCCAACGACCTGTCGGATGTCGCCAGCATGATGCAGGCGCTGGTACATCGCGGCCCCGACGATCATGACAGCTGGCACAACAATCGGCTGGCGCTCGGTCACCGCCGGCTTACCATCATCGATCCCTCGCCCGCCGCCCGTGAGCCGATGCTGACTTCTTCCGGCGATGGCGTTCTCGTCTACAATGGCGAGGTCTACAATTACCGCTCGCTGCGCGAAACGCTGCAGGCGCAAGGCGTCGTCTTTCGAACCATCTGCGATGCCGAAGTGGTTCTCGAAGCCTTGCATCACTGGGGTCCCGAAAAAGCCGTGCCGCTGTTCGACGGGATGTTTTCCTTCGCCTATTTCGACGCTCGCAGCAGTGCGCTGTGGCTTGCGCGTGACCGTCTTGGAATCAAGCCGATGTCGGTGGCCGACACGCCGGAGCGAATCCTGTTCGCCTCGGAGGACAAGGCGATCCTCGCCTGCGACGGTTTTCCGCGCGACATCGACAGCCGCGAGATCACCTTGCGGCTTGCCTGGCAGAGCCGCGATTCCAGCTACAGCCTGTTCGACCGCATCGAGCGCCTGCCGCCCGCCGGCCTGTGGAAGATCACCGATGGCGTTATCGAGAAGCGCCGCTTCTGGCATGTGCTGGACGTGCTGGAGACCGCGCGCATTACCGGCGATGCATCCGCTGATGCTGAACACATGGCGACGCTCGAGGCGTTGCTCAAGGACAGCGTCGGGCTTCACTGCATCGCCGATACCAGCGTTGCCACCGCCTGCAGCAGCGGTGTCGACTCCGGCCTGATAACGGCGCTGGCAAAGCGGTTCAGGCCGGAAGTCCATGGTTATGTCGTCGACCCGCAGCTCGGCAACAGCGAGGCCGAAGACGCCGAACGCACCGGCCGCCATGTGGGCGTGCCCTTGCGCCGGGTGCAGGTCGACAGGAACCGGTTTTTCGAACTTTGGCCAAGTGTAATCTGGCATCTTGAAAGCGATGGCTGGCACGCCAGCCATGTCGCGCTGCTGGCGCTTGCCGAACAATGCCGGGCCGATGGCGTCAAGGTGCTGCTCACCGGCGAAGGCGCAGACGAATTGTTTGGCGGCTACCCATTGCAGGCCTTGAGCATGAAGAAGTGGCGTTCCTGGTCGTGGCCCCGGCGCCTGGTCCATTCGAAGCGCTCGCTCGACCGGAGATTCGAGCAACAGCGTCATGCCCCCTACAAGGTCTCGGCTGGAAGCCACTCACAAATGGATCGCAGCATGGTCCTGCGTGCTTTGTCGCCGGAGCTGAATTTCCTGCAAACCGAGATCTTCGACCGCCTGGAGCCGGTTATGCCGCCCGCGGATCGCGCCTTTCTCGGTAGTTGCCTCTACGACCTCTATTCGCATCTGCAGGACATACTGCACCGGCACGACCGGCTGAGCATGGCGGCGTCCGTGGAACTGCGGGTCCCGTTCCTGGAAAACCGCCTGATCGACTTCGCCATCCATTTGCCGAGGCGGCAGAAATACCGCGACAAGACAGGAAAATGGCTTTTGCGAAAGGTCGCTGAAAAGCATATTCCGCGCCAGAACGTCCAGGCGCGCAAGATCGGCTTCGAGATGTCGTCGCAATTTTCGGCCGGCACGGAGACTTTGCTACGCGGCGGTTTCCTGCGCGATGCCTTGAAATGGCCCGCCGCGAATTTAGAGGACATGGTCCAGTTGGCGCGGCGCGAGCAACCATCCAGGCTGCGGCTTGTCGGCATGGAGCTTTTCCTGCGCCTTCACGCCGGCGGCGAGACGCCAAGCACGCTGACCGAAGCCTTGCATGCCGCTGCCCGGGACAGAAGCTGAATTTGCGCACGGCCGACACCCCCGCGCAGTGGACCAATGAGAACATCGCTCTGGGTAGCGGACCCTTCCCGGCTGACGTATTTTCGCCTTGCTATCCTGTTGTTGGACCATGATCTTTTTCGAAGACGCGTTCGCCCTTTTGGATGTCGTGCTCTATTTCAAACGGATGCCATGATTGTCGTCCCGGCGGACGAAACCAGCACGTGAAGGTGGGACAGGTCCAATGATCGATGACGAGCCGGACAGCGAACGCGTCTCGGCGCTGGCGCCGTTCCGGCACGGCATCTTCCGCGCCGTCTGGTCGGCCAGCCTGGTGTCGAATTTCGGTGGCCTGATCCAGGGCGTCGGCGCCGCCTGGATGATGACCACCATCGCCACGTCGCCCTATCAGGTGGCGCTGGTCCAGGCCTCGGCCACTCTGCCGATCATGCTGTTTGCACTCGTCGCCGGCGCCATCGCCGACAGCTTCAACCGGCGCAAGGTGATGCTGATCGCCCAAATCTTCATGCTGGTCGTCTCTGCACTTCTAACGCTGTTCACCTGGAACGGCTGGATGACGCCGTGGACGCTGCTTGCCTTCACCTTCCTAATCGACAGCGGCACGGCGCTCAACAACCCGTCCTGGCAGGCATCGGTCGGCGACATGGTGCCGCGCAACAAGCTGCCGGCCGCGGTTGCACTCAATTCACTGGGCTTCAACCTGACACGCAGCGTCGGCCCGGCGATCGGCGGCATCATCGTTGCCGCCGCTGGTGCGGCTGCTGCGTTCGCCGCCAATGCGCTGAGCTATATAGGTCTCATCATCGTGCTCTTCCGCTGGAAGCCGGAGCTGCCGGTCTCGACGCTGCCGCGCGAGACGCTGGGCGCCGCCATGGGCGCCGGCCTGCGCTATGTCGCCATGTCGCCCAACATCGGCAAGGTGCTGGTCAGGGGCTCCGCCTTCGGCTTCAGCGCCGGCGCGGTTTTGGCGCTGCTGCCGCTGGTGGCGCGCGACGTCGTCAAGGGCGATGCCTTGACCTACGGCATCATGCTCGGCGCCTTCGGCATCGGCGCCGTCGGCGGCGCGCTGATAAGCGTGCGTCTCAGACAATTGCTGTCCAGCGAGACGATGGTGCGGATGGCCTTCGCCGGCTTTGCCGTCTGCGCCTTCAATGCCGCCATCAGCCTCAATGCCTGGCAGACTGCGGCGGGTTTGCTCATCGGCGGCGCCTGCTGGGTGATCGCGCTGTCGCATTTCAACGTCACGGTGCAGATGTCGACGCCGCGCTGGGTCGTCGGCCGGGTGCTGTCGGTCTACCAGACGGCGACCTTCGGCGGCATTGCGCTGGGCAGCTGGATCTGGGGCGTCGTTGCCGATGCGCATGGCGCCGAAACCGCGCTGATTGCGGCGGCCATCGCGATGCTTGTTGGCGGCGCCATCGGCCTGTTCCTGCCGCTGCCGCAGCAGACGACTCTCAACCTCGACCCGCTCAACCGCTTCAAGGAGCCGCATCTCGGCCTCGACCTGAAGCCGCGCAGCGGCCCCATCGCCATCATGATAGAGTACATTATCCGCGACGAAGATGTACCCGAATTCCTCGCCACCATGGCCGAGCGCGGGCGCATCCGCCGCCGCGACGGCGCCCGCAACTGGACGCTGGCTCGGGACCTAGAAAATCCCGCAGTCTGGATCGAACACTACCACACGCCGACCTGGCTGGAATACATCCGCCACAACCGGCGCGCCACCCATGCCGACGCCGTCGTCGGCGAGCGGGTGCGGGCGCTGCACAGCGGCGACGAACCGCCGCGCGTGCGCCGCCTGATCGAGCGCCCGACGACCGCCGGCACCGCGCTGGTCTCGCCGAAGGGGCCGATCGATCACTGAGCTCGCCATAGCCGTAGCGCCGGTCAGCCGGCGCTCTGGATCATGTAGAGCTTGCGCGTGGTCTCGCGTATCAGCCACTCGCCCTTCCAGCCCTGCGGCAGGACGAGGAGATCGCCCGGACCGAGTTCCCGCACCTCGCCATCGATGCGGCTCAGTTCCACGCGCCCCGAAATGATGTGGCAGATCTCCGACGAGTCCGAACGATCGGCGGTGAAGCGGCCGGGCGTGCATTCCCAGATGCCGACATCGACAGTCCCGTCAGGCGATTGAAAGAACGAGCGCACGGCCTCGACCTGATCGCCTTCAATCGAGCTTGGCTTAGGAGAGAACGCGCCGATCTCGGCCTTGGCGAGATCGTGGAAGGTCGAAAGATCGATCAAGTCTAGCTCCATGGATAAGAGCAATTCCAGGAAAGGGGTCTGCCCCGGAATTGCGTGAGAACAAATGGCTTTAGTGGCCGGTGATGCTGTCGGCCAACGCGGCCAGCTTCGAGGTGCGCGCAAGCCCTGCCGCCTCGCGGCCATCGGCAATGCGATAAAGCTGGTACATCGAATGCACGCCCAGCCAGCGGAAGGGCTCCGGTTCCCATGGCCTGACCTTGCGGTTGACCCAGGGCAGCTTCGTCAGCTCGGTGTTTGCCCCGAGAACAAGGTCAGCCAGCGTGCGCCCCGAAAGGTTGGAGCTGGACACGCCGAGGCCGACATAGCCGCCGGCCCAGCCGATGCGGGTCGCGGGATCGAGGCCGACCGTGGTGCACCAGTCGCGCGGCACGCCGAGCACGCCGCACCAGGCGTGATCGATGCGGCATCCCTTGGTCTGCGGCAAGAGCGTCGTCAGGATCGTGTGCAGCTGGTCGATCGTGGCCTGCTGCGTCTGGCCGTTGACGTCGGTGCGCGAGCCGTAGCGATAAGGCACGCCGCGTCCGCCCATCGTGATGCGTCCCTCACGCGTGCGCTGGGCATAGCAATAGGCATGCGCCGCATTGCCGAGCAGTTCGTGCCCTTCCCAACCGATGTCGCGCCACAGGTCGGCAGGCAGCGGCTCAGTCACGATCTGCGCGCTGTTGAGCGCCAGCCAGGTCCGCTCCTCGCCGGGGATGCCTGATGTAAAACCCTCGGTCGCGCGGATGATCGTCTCCGCCTGCACCGTACCGCGGTCTGTCGTCACGCTGCCCTTGGCGATGCTTGTCACCGTCGTCTTCTCATAGATCGGCACGCCCAGCCGCTCGACGGCATCGGCAAGCCCGCGCACCAGCTTGGCCGGCTGCACCCGCGCCTGGCCATGGACGACGAAGCCGCCCATTACGTTACGGATGTTGATGCGCGTGCGCGTTGAGGCGGCGTCCAGCATCTCGACGCGGTTCGGGTCGACATCCCAGGAACGGATCGTCTCGCATTCTTCGCGCACGCGCTCCAACTGCGCTGCGTTGGTGGCCACCGTCAGATTGTCGACGCGGCGAATGTCGGCGTCGATGCCTTCCTCGGTCACGACCCGGATCACTTCATCAACGCAGCCTGCCATCGCCGCCTGCATCGCCATCACGCCTTGGCGGCTCGATGTCTTGAGATATTTTTCGCGCGACCAGCTGAAGCCGCCCGACAGCCAGCCGCCATTGCGCCCCGAAGCGCCGAAGCCGGCAAATTCGCGCTCGACGATCACGACGCGCAGCGATGGCTTCGCCTTTTTCAGATAGTAGGCGGTCCACAGGCCGGTATAGCCGGCGCCGACAATGGCGACATCGGCCTCGATGTTTCCAGGCAAGGACGGGCGCGGAACGGGAACCGCCCCCAGATCCGCATACCAGAACGATATGTCGCCGTTGCGCTTGGCTTGCATGGAATGACTTTCAGATGGGATCAGGCCAGATGGGATCAGGCCAGATGGAATCAGGTGAGTGTGGTGTCGGCGCTTGCGTCGTCCGCGAGCAGCTTGGCATCGCTGCCGTCGAAGCAGAGCTCGACCTTGTCGCCGAGGCCAAAACTCTCGCCGGTCAGTGGTGAGCGCACGATCGCGGCCGAGCCGTCGGCGAGCTTAACTTCGTATTTCGATTCCGAGCCGAGATAGATGGCTTCCGCGATCGTCCCCGACAGGCGGTTGGCGCCATTGGCAGCACTTTGGCCGGCTCTTCGGATCGCGAGCTTTTCGGGACGCAGCAGCATCACCGGACTGGCTTCTCCCGACAGCTTACGCGGTACCGTCACCGTCTCGCCGGCGATGCTCAGCGCGGTGCTGTTGCCATCGCTGCGCGCCTTGCCGCGCAGCACGGTGGAATCGCCGATGAAGCGGCCGACGAACAGCGTTGCCGGCTCGTCATAGAGCTGGCGGCCGGTGCCGACCTGCTCGATGCGCCCGCGGTTGAACACGGCGATGCGGTCCGACAGCACCAGCGCCTCTTCCTGATCGTGCGTGACATAGACGAAGGTGGTGCCGAGTTCGCGATGGATGCGCTTGATCTCGAGCTGAAGCCATTCGCGCAGCTTCTTGTCGAGCGCGCCGAGCGGCTCGTCCATCAGGAGCAGCGGCGGGTCGAAGACGATGGCGCGTGCCAACGCCACGCGCTGCTGCTGGCCGCCCGACAATTCGCTGGGATAGCGATGCGCGAAATCGCCCATCTTGACCATGTCGAGCGCCCTTGCCACGCGTGTCTGCCTCGTCGCCTGGTCGACGCCGCGAAGCGTCAGCGGATAGGCGACGTTGCGGCCGACGCTCATATGCGGGAACAGCGCGTAATGCTGGAAGACGACGCCGATGTTGCGCTTGTGCGCCGGCACGCCGACGACGCTTTTTTCCCCGACCAGAAGCTTGCCGCTGGTGACATCGGTGAAACCGGCAATCACGTTGAGCGTCGTCGTCTTGCCCGAGCCGCTGGGGCCGAGCAGCGTCATGAACTCGCCGGGCTCGATGCGCAGCGACACGCCGTCCAGCGCCTTGAAGCCGCCATAGGCCTTGCTGATCGCTTCGAGATCGATCGCCGCGCCCTTGCTTGTCGGCTTCGGATTCATTGGCGTCCTTTCCGCTCGCGGCCAAGAAGGAGCATGCCGCCGCCGATCAGGATCGTGGTCGCGAAAAGCAGGATCGTGCCGACAGCCGCCACCGTCGGATCGGCGTCGCGCGTGATCGAGGCAAAAATCTGCACCGGCAATGTCTTGAGATAGGGGTTCGTGATGAACAGCGACACGACAATCTCGTCGAACGAGGTGGCGAAAGCGAACAGCAGGCCTGAGAGCACGCCCGGCGCGATCAGCGGCAGCGTCACCGTGCGAAACGTGGTCAGTGCGCCGGCGCCCAGGCTCGCGGCGGCTGTCTCCAGCCGGCGGTCGAACACTTCGAGACTGGCCGAGACCGCGATCAGCACGAAGGGCAGCGCAAGGATGGTGTGGGCCAGCACGAAGCCGAGCAGCGTGCCGACGAGCTGCGTGTCGAGATAGACGGCATAGATGCCGATCGCCAGCACCACGCCCGGCACCACCATCGGCGTCAGCATCAGCATACGCAAAAGGTTCGCCGGCCGCGCCTTCATGCGGTCGAGGCCGAAGGCGGCAAGCGTGCCGAGCACCGTTGCCAGGACGGCAACGATGGAGGCGACTTTCAGCGAGTTCAGGAAGCTGTTCGACCAGTCCGGATTGGTGGCGAAATTCTGGTACCACTGCCAGGAAAAGCCTTGCGGCGGAAACGCCAGCGATTTGTTTTCGTTGAACGACATCGGCACCACGACCAGCGTCGGCGCCACCAGCCATATCGCCACCAGCAGGCAGACGAGCCCGAGAAGAACGCGGGTGAGCGGCTTCATCTCCATCAGCGCCGCCCCGCTTCCCGATGACTGGACCGCATCACAGGTGCTGCCAGCGCCAGCAGCACGAAGGTGGTGACCAGCAGAACGACGCCCATGGCGCCGCCCCTGCCCCATTGCAGCAGGCTGAGCACCTGCGTCTGCACCAGCGTCGACAGCATGGTCGAGCGCGGGCCGCCGAGCAAAGCAGGCGTGATGTAGAAGCCGAGCGACAGGATGAAGACGATGATCGCGCCGGCATAGACGCCGGGCAGCGACAGCGGCAGATAGACGGTGAAGAACGCGCGCGACGGCCGCGCACCGAGGCTTTGCGCCGCACGCATCAGCCTGAGGTCGATGCCTTGCATCACGGAATAGAGCGGCAGGATCATGAACGGCAACAGCACCTGCGCCATGCCGATGACCACGCCGGTCTGGGTGCGGATCAGCTTGACGCCGCCGAACCCGACCGAGCGCAGCAACGAATTGATGACGCCCGAATCCTGCAGCAGGATCACCCATGACAACGTTCGCACCACACCACTCACCCAGAACGGGATCAGCACGCAAAGCACAAGCACCAGCCGGACGCGCGGCCCGACCGCGGTCATCAGATAGGCATAGGGATAGGCCGCGATGACGCAGACCAGCGTCACCCAGGCCGAAATGACGAAAGTCCGCTGCAGCACTGTCAGGTTGACCGGCGCGCCGAAGAACCAGGCATAGTTCTGCAGCCCCCACTCAGGTTCCGACAGGCTGCGCAGCACGATGGTGAGCAGCGGATACCCGATCACCGCGACGAGCAGGATGAGCGCCGGCGCCGTGAGCGCGAACGGCCGCCATGCCCGACCCGGCCGCGCATGGGCGGCGGGTTGGGCGATGGGTTCGGACGCGCTCACGGCCTGGCTCTCACTTGGCTGTTCAGTTGCCTGCCATCAGCGCCGACCACTTCTCCTGCGCCACCGGGAAGTTCTCGACCCAGAACTTGATGTTCTGCTTGTAACCCTGCTTCTGGCGCTCGGGCGTGTTGGTCAGGAAGGCGGCGACCGACGCATCGACCTTGGGCTGCGCGTCATTGTTGATCGGCGTATAGGAGGTCTGCTGCGCCAGGATCTCCTGCGCCCCCTTGCCGAGATAGGCATTGAGCAGCGCATAAGCCGCATCCGTATCCTTGACGCCGACCGGAATGGTCATCTGGTCCATCACCACCAGCCAGTCCTGCCAGGCCGGCGCATATTTGGCGCCGTTCTTCACCGCCGTCATGGCACGTCCGGTCCACATCATCAGCATGTCGGCTTCGCCAGATTCGGCAAGCTGCTGCGACTCAGCGCCGGTCTTCCAATAGATCGTGTCGGGACCGAGCTTGCGGATGACATCGATGGCCTTGTCGATGTCGGCCGCCGTCATCGCCTTCGGGTCGCCGCCAGACGCCTTCAACGCCTGCTCCAGCAGGCCGCCCGTCGGGTCGCCCGAACCGTCGAGCGCGCGCGTGCCGGGGAATTTTGCCGTGTCGAAGAAATCGGCCCAGTTCTTGGGCGGGTTATCCCCATACTTCTCCTTGTTGTACATCAGCACGACGCCGTAGTTCATGGCCGGCACCGAGCATTCGCCGACCTGGCCCTCGGGCACCTTGGAGACGTCAAGCTTGCTGAAATCAAGCTTCTGGAACAGCTTGCCGCAATAGACGTAAGGCGGCAGGTCGGCGGTGTCGACGACGTCCCAGGTGACGTTGCCGGATTCGACCTGCGCCTGCAGCTTGGCGATCTCTGTCGGCCCGTCATTGAGCAGCGTGGCGCCGGACTTTTCGACGAACTCCTTGAGCGCGGCGGCCTGGCCGTCCTGGTAGATGCCGCCATAGGAGACGAGCGTCAGCGTCTTGCCCTTGAGCGAGCCTTCCTTGACCTCACCCGCGACAGGCTTTTCCTGCGCGAACGCTGCGGTTGCCAGAACGCCGAGCGCCAGCACGGCGCCAAGGCCAAGATGTCTTGTTTTCAGCATGATTATTGTTCTCCCATTTGACCCGCATGGATTGAACCTACCTGGCTGCGAGCGGTTTCCAGGCCCTGTATTGATCGAGTTCGGCGCGCACCGAAGTCGGTGGCGCAATGATCCACATCACCTCGGCTCGGCCACTGCCGATGTTCTCTGAGCGATGTGCTGTCGATGTCGCGTATTCGATGCTGTCGCCCTCTTCCAGCACATGCCTGACATCGCCGAGCGAAACCTCGACGATGCCGCGCAGCACGACGAGCATCTCGTGCGCGTCGCCATGGGTGTAGAGCGCTGGGCCGGTCGAGCCGCCGATTTCGAACTCGCCGACATAGACTTCCATGTCGCTTAAAGGGGGACGCGAGAGCAGCATCTTGCGGCAGCCGTCGCTGGGCGGCAGGCTCGGCCGCTCGCTGCGCAGCAAGACCCCGCGCTGCCCGGCGGCACTATCCTCGAACAGCATCGCCACGCTCACCCCAAGCGCCGAGGCCATCTGGTTGAGCGAGGCGGTGCTGGCGCCGGTCAGGCCGCGCTCGAGCTGGCTGATGAAGCTGGCGCTGGTCCCGGTCAGCTCGGCGAGTTCGCGCAGGGAAAGCCGCCGGCCGAGACGCAGGCTCTTCAGCCGCTGGCCCAGCATCTGATGGGCATGCGTCGCCGTCGAGGCGACGCCATTCTTGACCGGAGCCTGGTCGGTGCTCATCCCGTCTTTTTCTCCCACTGAACAATTTGTACAGTGACACTGTACACGTGGCAAGCGCCGAGTAGGGACATTTAAGATGCCGGCCGAGGCCTAGTCTTCGCCCGACAGGTCCGCCGCGCCTTGTCGAGTTCCTCGGCGTAGCGCCGTATCAGATGGCCCTCGGTCAAAAGCCCGACAACGGCCCGGTTGTCGAAATTCTCGACCACCGCCAGTTCCTCCGCGACGGCGCGCTGGATGGTTTCGGCGGTGGACTGGACGTTCATGGTCGGCACCAGCACCGCATGCCGGAATTTAGCCGGCGCCAGCACCGGCGTCTCACCATCGAACGGATCGCTGTGCAGTTCGGCGACGATCAGCACGCCGACATAATGCCGGCTGCTTGCGGCGCCATTCTGGCGCTGAGGCGCAGTCAGGCTTGCCGCCCGCTTCAATTCCCCGCGAGCGTGTCGAGGTATATGAGCGATCGCTTACGCAATCGACGCAGCTGTGTTATTTTTGGCCGTCTCTATTTCCCTCAAGGAGGAGAAGATGAGTGCGCGGGGATTTTTTTCATTAGCTGTTGGCATGATTTTTTTGAGCTCGTCTGCGGTGAGCAATTCAAGCATGGATATGCCGGTTAGGTCTGTTGTGTCACACCCGATGTCTCTTTTTTTGGCGGGAGGCAATCCGGAAAACCAAAGCCGGCCGGCAAAGGAATTTATCCAGACTGCACAACAAGATGTTTGCTGTCCTGGCGGCTACCCTTGGTATCGCAATTCGACGAACACCTGCTACGGCAGCTATGAAGACTGCCACGATACCGATGGCGGCGGATGGTCCTGCAGACAGGTCAACGCCTGCTAGACTTTCTTGGGCCTACGCCTTCTTGACTCTGCCCGGTCCTCAGATCGGCTTCGGCTCGCCGGCCTCGTAGAGCATGAGGTTGCGCTCGCCTATGCCGAGCGATGCCCAGCTCGCCCGCCAATCGGCGATGTGAGGCGAGCGGAAATGCGCGTCGAGCGCGGCCCTGTCGCTCCACACCTCGATTACATGGATGAGCCCGGCGTCGAGCACGTCCTGCGCGTAGGAGTATTCGATGCAGCCGGGCTCCGCCCAGCTGCCCAGTATCATGCGCCGCATGGCCGGCCTTGCCTCGTCGAGCCGTTCCGCCGGCAAGCGAATGGTGCCGATGATCACCAGCATGATCTCTCTCCTCAAGGCCTCTGTCGTCCCGGCAACTAACCAGTCCTCCCACCCTCGCGCAAGCTTGACCGGTTAGGCTCGAAGGGCTGTCGCGTGCTCGGCAGGCTTGTGATTGGGGACGACATGGCGGTCAGCGAAAGCTTAGCGACAGGAACAGTGGCCAAGAACGGCCGCGATGTCTTCTTCGCCATCGGCATCGTCATCATCCTGGCCGTGCTATTCCTGCCGATCCCGGCCTTCCTCATCGACATCGGCCTCGCCTTCTCGATCGCACTGTCGGTGCTGATCCTGATGGTGGCGCTGTGGATCCAGCGGCCGCTCGATTTCTCGTCCTTCCCGACCGTGCTGCTGATCGCCACCATGCTACGGCTATCGCTCAACATCGCCACCACGCGCATGATCCTGTCGCACGGCAATGAGGGCACGCACGCCGCCGGCTATGTCATCGCCGGCTTCTCCAAACTTGTGATGGCCAGCGATTTCGTCATCGGCCTGATCGTCTTCATGATCCTGATTGTGGTCAACTTCATCGTCATCACCAAGGGCGCCACCCGTATTGCCGAAGTCGGCGCCCGCTTCACCCTCGACGCCATCCCCGGCAAGCAGATGTCGATCGACGCCGACCTGTCCGCCGGCATGATCGACGACAAGACAGCGCAATTGCGCCGCCGCGAGTTGGAAGAGGAATCCTCCTTCTTCGGCTCGATGGACGGTGCCTCGAAATTCGTGCGCGGCGATGCCATTGCCGGCCTCATCATCACCGCAATCAACATCGTCGGCGGCATCGCCATCGGCTACATCAGGCACGGCATGGGCATGGGCGAAGCCGCCGATGTCTTCATCAAACTGTCGGTCGGCGACGGCCTGGTCACCCAGATCCCGGCGCTGATCGTTTCGCTCGCCGCCGGCCTGCTTGTGTCCAAGGGCGGCACGCGCGGCTCGACCAACCAGGCGGTGTTCGGCCAGCTCGGCGCGCATCCGCGCGCGCTCTATGTCGCGGCCTCGCTGCTCGTCCTGCTCGGCCTGATGCCCGGCCTGCCGTTCTTCCCGTTCTTCACGCTGGCCGCCGGCATGGCCGGCCTTGGCTACGTCATCCCGATGCGCGCCAACCGAGAGGCTGCCGCCGCCGAAGCGATCAAGGATCTGGAGAAGGCGAACAAGGTCGAGGAAGAGAAGAACTCGGTCAAGGCTTCGCTGACCACCGCCGAGATCGAGCTTCTGATCGGCAAACAGCTGTCGACGCGGCTGCTGGTGTCGCATCAGGAACTGGTGTTCCGCATGGCCAAGATGCGCAAGAAATTTGCCACGCAATATGGCTTCGTCGTGCCGGAAGTGCGCGTCGCCGACGATTTCGGCATCCCGCCGAAAAGCTATCAGATCAAGGTCCACGGCACCGTCGTCGCCGAATACCAGATGCGCGTCGGCGAGATCATGGTGCTGCTCGGCAACCGGGATTTGCCCGACGTTCCCGGCGAGGAAATCCGCGAGCCGGCCTTCGGCATGCGCGCCTTCTCGGTGCTCGAAACCTTCGCCGAGGATCTGAAGCGCGAGAACTATACCTTTGCCGACAACATGTCGGTGCTGCTCACCCATTTGTCCGAGGTGATCCGCAACAACCTGCCGCAGCTTCTGTCCTACAAGGACATGAAGGCGCTGCTCGAGCGCCAGGATCCGGAATACCGCAAGCTCGCCGACGAGATCTGCACCTCGCACATCTCCTATCCCGGCCTGCAGGCGGTGCTGAAATTGCTGCTGGCCGAACGCGTATCGATCCGCAACCTGCATTTGATCATCGAGGCTATCGCCGAGATCGCGCCGCATGTGCGCCGCACCGAGCAGATCGTCGAGCATGTCCGCATCCGCATGGCCCAGCAGATCTGCGGCGATCTCTCCGAGGGCGGCATGCTCAAGGTGCTGCGCCTCGGCAACCGCTGGGACCTCGCCTTCCACCAGAGCCTCAAGCGCGACGCCAAGGGCGAGGTGCGCGAATTCGACATCGACCCGCGCCAGTTGGAGGAATTCGGCCAGGACGCGACCAAGGCGATCCGCAAGCATCTCGAGGCCGGCGAGCGTTTTGTCCTCGTCACCGCGCCCGATGCTCGCCCCTATGTGCGCATGATCATCGAGCGCCTGTTCACGACGCTTCCCGTTCTCTCCCATGTCGAAATCGCCAAGGGCGTCGAGATCAAGGTGCTCGGGACGATCTCGTGAACATACTGTCGCAAGGCGTCGTCATCGCCGCCTTCCTCGCCTTCTGTCGCATCGGCGCCTGCTTCATGCTGATGCCGGGCCTGTCCAGCGCCCGCGTGCCGGTCCAGGTCCGGCTGTTCGTGTCGATCGCCGCCACCGGTGGCCTGCTCGCCTTCCTGTGGGACAAGATCTTTCCCTTCGTCGATGCGCGTCCGCAGGTGCTGGCGCCGATGATCATCTCCGAACTTTTGGTCGGCGGGCTGATCGGCGCGATGACGAGGCTCTACATGGAGGCTCTGCGCTTCATGGGTTCGGCCATCGCCATGCTGATCGGCTATGGCGGCACCGGCGGCCCCGCCATCGAGGAGCCAGAACCGCAGGCGGCTCTCGCCGCCATCATCTCGTTTTCAGCGTTGCTGCTGCTCTTCGTCTTCGATTTCGACCACGAGATCATCCGCGCTCTGGTCGCCTCCTACACGGTGGCGCCGGTCAACGTCTTCTTCAATCCGCAGGCCGCCCTGGTCGATCTCACCGACACGGTGTCGGACGCCTTCTTCCTGGTCATCCGGCTCGGCAGCCCGTTCATCGCCTATGCCATCCTGGTCAATTTGACGATCGGCTTCGTCAACAAGCTGACGCCGCAGATTCCGGTCTACTTCATCTCACTGCCTTTCGTCATCGCCGGCGGCATGATCATCTTCTACTTCGCCATCGGCACCATGCTGTCGCTGTTCGTCGACGGCTTTGTCGATCTGACGCTGGCGAGGTGAGATGAGCACGCGCAAGGAACGGCTGAAGAAACTGGTCAAGGTGCAGGAGCAGTTGAAGGCCCTGCACGAGACGCGCCATGCGGCCTTCCTGGCGGCAGCGGCAACCGCCGAAACCGAGGCCAGGGAACTTGTCCAGCATTTCGACGCCGACCAGTCGATGGCGGTGCTGTTCCCTGACCTCTACCATCGCCGCATCGCCAATGCGCTAGTCCGGCAGGAAGCGAGCCTGGAAAGCGGCAGGCAGGAGGTCACGCTCATCGCCACTGCGACGGCGCGCACCAACATGGTCGAGCGCGCCTACAAGGACGTGCGCCGACAGGACGAACGCGAACGCTCCGACCGCGACCGGCTCGATCTGATCGCGCAGAGGCGAGGCGGCGAGTAGCTGCGTTCCAGTAAATGCAAGCTTTTCCGGCAGCCTGTCGACAGGCTGGCTTGCGCGCATTGCACGTTCCGCGGTTTGCCGCGATCTTAAACGCGTTTCAGCTTCGAGCGAGATGACCTCTGCAGCTGCGCAGCTCGATATCCTACGAATAGGCTTTGGTTAGTGGCCGCTTTTTGAAGAACCGCCGAAGATTGGACAACGTCCTTACAGCTGGTCTCTCCTCAAGCAGCAGATCAATAATCCCGTTGGCTGCGGCATCCGATCGAAAACGCTCTGCCCATTCTTCTGTCAGGCCATCGCGCTGGATCTGAATCGAAGAAGCCGGTCTCTCGGCTGGAGCTCCAACAGCCATATGCTCAGCGACCGCTTCCAAAAAAGGTGTCGGATCCTCAAACATCTCCTCATAGACGACATGCTTGTGGGGCAGCCCAAGCATGTCGAGATATTTCGACCAGAACGAGTACCCATCTTCAAGAGAAATGCAGGCTCGGGAGATCTCCGCGAAATCGTAGGCGGCTTTCGCTCCCGTTCCCCTTGCTCTGTTGGTCCATTGCCTGGAAACACTGGCGCGATAGTACGAAATGGCCTGCCGGAGCCGGTCTCGCCGTTCAAGGAAAATCAACCCGATTTCGTGCTTCTTCAGCGTTTCAAACAGAAAGTCTTTCTCAAACTTTTCTCGCGTCTCACGCAGATGGCCAGGGAACAGCTTGATGGCGAAACGCCCGTTTTCTGACGATCCGGCCTTGAGGACGGCGCTTTCCAACTCGTCATAGGAGCGGGCCACGAATTTGAGATGGTCTGGATCCAGCCATTCCCCGAAACACCCCATGGAACCTGTGGCGTTCGCCAGGCTTCCAAGCCATTCGGAGCCGCTTCTCGGTACGGTTAAAAGCGCAACGCCCTTCAAGAGTATCCCCTCCAACAGCAATGGGTTTATAACGGCGCTCCTCGCAGAACAAATCTCAATTTGCCGTTAGGCAAAGCCGAACGCCCGAAAAACAGTCGCCCGCCGGCGAGCAAAGCGAACCGGCGCGCTCCTGTTCACCGGAAAGTTGCCGCAAGAAGGCGCCCGCGCCAAACTGCGGCTTGACCCGAACCTGCAAATCGCAACTGCTGATGTCGGGTGGGGGGCATACGGATGAAGGACATTTCAGTGATCATCCCTGCACACAATGCAGGGCGTTCGATCGCTTCGACGATCCGGTCGCTGGCTTCGGAAGCCGACCTCATCGAGGAAATCCTGATCGTCGACGACGGATCGACGGACGGCACCGCTGAAATCGCCGAGCAGACCGGCCGGCAAAGCGGGCTTCCGGTGTTGGTCAAACGGGTGGCCCGATTTCAGGCGGGCGCCGCCCGCAATGTCGGCATAAAGATGGCCGTCTCGCCATGGCTCTACTTCATCGACGCCGACGACATCCATATGAAGGATGGGCTGCGCAACTTGCTGCGCAAGGGGACCGAGCATGGGAGCACCGGAATAGTGGTCGGCTCCTATATCAGGCGCACAGATGGCGTTGACCGGCTCATCGACGCGCCAGCCGGATATGGTCTATCAAAGCTCGAAAACGCAGGCAATTATCTCATCGACAAATGTGAGACGATCAATGTCGGCGCTGCCCTGATCAGAAGCCTGGCGATCGGCACAGTCCGCTTTCCCGAAGGCGTCGCCTACGAGGAGGACACACTGTTCTGGGCAAGGCTGTTGACCCAGGCCGGCGTCGACAAGATGCCCGACCCGGTGCTGACCTACCAGATATCGACAGAGCGGGCCGACAATCGGCTTTTGGTCCAGCCCGCTACGCAGTTTTTCATTTGGCGCAAGGCATTGCGCGAGCTTGGCACTGTTCGGATCGACGAGGATACATTGCGCAGGCGGGAAGCTCTTCTGGCCATCAAGATTGCCCGCGTCCATTACCTCCACGGCAGTTTCCGCACAGCCGAACGATTTCTCATGATCGCCAGGCCTTTGCCGAAGACCGCAAGGACGCAATGGCGGTTCTGGCGGTATCGGCTCAAGCTATGGCTCAATCGGTCGACGAGAACGCCTGAAGGGCCAGGTCGGTCGCACAAAGAGTCGCCGGATCTTCGAATGTAATCGGGCCGGCTTTCTTCAGGAACGTGATGAACAGGTCGAAATTCTCGGCGGTTGTGGGCAGGCTATCGTGGGTGAGGATAACGCAATCCCGCTTCGCTCGAACTTCGCGAAGCGCGCTCCTGATCCACCCCTTCGGCTGGCGGTGAGGATCCCAATCGTTTGGATCCACATCCCACAGAACGGTGCGATGCCCGAGTTCATCCGCAATCTCTGAAACGACCCGGCTCAAAGCCCCGAAAGGCGGACGAAAAATCTTCCCTCCCGGCGTGAATGCGGAAATCAGACTACCGGTGCTCTCGATCTCATGGCGAACTTCCGCTGGTTTAAGCTCGGTCAGACGGCGATGCGAAAACGTATGATTTCCGATCCGGTGTCCCGCATCGAAGACGCGCTGGACGATGGCCGGATGAGCGGCCACCTTTTCTCCAATCACGAAGAACGTAGCCTTGATCCGATGAAGGTCGAGCACCTTCAAAATCTGCTCGGTATGACCGGGCTCCGGACCATCGTCGAGCGTAAGCCAGACGCGCTTCGGCAATTTCCCGGCGTCACGCTTCCGGGCGTCAAACGGTGATGAGAAGCGTGGGATTTTCATCTTGCCGGCCATGCACCCCGAAATAGTCAGGCTTCTGTTCCAATGCCCAGCCGCTGAAAGCAACTGCCTCGGCTCGGCGCATGTGGCCGTGTCTACCAAAGCTCTCCGACAAACAGGCGCGCCGCTTCCTCGTGCCCATGGGATAAGGAAGGATCGCCGCCGAAAGCTTTGGCATGTGACGACCATGCTGCTTGCTGGCCCGGTGCTCGTGCCATGGCGATGGCTTCGACGAGCGCCCGAAAAGAGTACGCGCCGGCGATGACGACGCCGGCATCGGCCTTTTCGACCAAGGGAGCAAACCCGCACGTATCGGTGGTGATCACCGGAAGTGCATTGGCAAGGGCTTCGACGATGACCGTTCCCGTGGTTTCGATTCGGGCAGGATGAATGAGAAGATCCGCCGCAGCCATAACAGCCGGTATGTCGTCTCGGATTCCAATGATCTTTGTTCGGCCCCGGGCGTGTATTGTCACCTTCTGGATCAGGCGGCTGCCCATGCCGCTGACAGGCACGACGCCCACCACCACCCAGACCGAGTCGGGAAATGCCTCCAGCGCGGCCGCCACCCTGTCGAAGCCCTTTACCCAAGCCGAGGAGCCGATCGACAGCCATACCTTGCTGTTTGGCGCAATGCCCAATTCAGCCCGGATGCGTTCGCGCGTTCCGTCGGTGCGTAGATGCGGCATGCGCCTCGCCGGATCGAGATTGGGCGAAATGCGTCGAAACCGACTCTCCGGCGTTTTCCAGACGCTCTGATACTCATTTTGCTGGCGCTCGGTCAGCATGATGAGGCTGGTGCGCGAACTTGGCGAAAAGCAAGGCTGCTCCAGCCGCATCTGGGTTCGGTGGCGTGGTGAAAAAGGGCGCCACGCGCCTGTCTTGATCTTCGCGTAAGAGCGATCGCCGGAATAATAGATGTCGAGCATCGGAAGCTTGTTGAAACCGATGATCCGGTCAAACCCCTGGCGATGCGCCTTCAGCGCGGCGCCAAGCGCGATATCCCTTCCGGGATTGGTGCGATTGTTGGCTTCTACAATCTGGATCGAACAGCCGGGGTCTGCGATCGACCCGCGTATTTCCGTGGTCAGGATCGTAACCTCATGCCCCGCCGCCACGATATTCCTGGCGATAGAGAGGCAATCCCTTTGCAGCCCGCCGAAAGTCGACAGGTTGCTGATCGCTATCCCGAAGCGCATTCACCAGCCCTCGGAACGGAAGTAATCCCGGCAAAACACTATATTTGGCCCCCACAGTCGAAACGCTTTGAAAACAAGGAATGCGACAAAAACAAGAATGTAGCGTTCACGCTTTGGTGAAAAAACCTCGGAGTTTTCGAGGCTTGTGAGGGGCTCCGGTATGCAATGGTGGATCGCGACCAACTGCGTGAAACACGATGGCTTATAGGTACGCTATCGGCGTGTTCACTGTTGCATCGACGTCCAGTTCGGATTTCGATGTCTGCGCAGTGTCCGGATCGACCATCGACCTTGCCAACGCTGCCAGATTGGATCGCACCTGTTCCGCGCCGTAAAGTTGGCGTGCCCGTTCCTCCGCTGCAGCGCCGATGCTGGCCGACCTTTCATCGCTGCTCATCAACTCGACCATCGCTTCGGCAAAGGCCCCTTCCTCATTGGCAAGGACCACTTCCTTGCCATCGATGAAACCGAGCCCTTCCGCTCCGATGGAAGTTGAAACGACCGGTCGGCCGTACAGCGCAGCCTCAATGATCTTGATCCGTGTGCCGCCGCCACGCTTGACCGGACAGACAACAACCCTTGCCCTCGCATAAGCAGATGAAAGATCCGTGACGAATCCTAGCGTCTCTACCCCTGCGCCGGCGTCATCTATTCCAAGTTCGCGGCCGCCATCACCGGCGATGAGGAGCCGCGCTCGCGGCAGCCGTGCCCGGACCAGCGGAAAAACCTTTCCAACAAGCCAGAGGATAGCCTCGGCATTCGGTGGATATCGGGTGTAGCCGACAAAAAGAGCCGTTGGCTCGGAAGGCATCGGGGAACGGCCGGTCATCACGGCAGCATTGGGTGCGACTTCGATGCGGGCGCCCGGCGAAAGCTCTTCGACGATTTTGCGATCATGCTCGGAACACACGAGGCCCACCGTCGCAAACCCCGCGACGAGTCTTTCTGTCCGGCGCGCGACCGCGGACACCAGGCTCAGTTTAAGGCGTTTCGCGGGAGAGCGCTCCATCTGGCGAGACCTGCCAAGGGCGACATGTTCGAGGTCATCGAAGTCGACCAGCACCGGAGGCAAATCCATCACCGTGCGGATCAGAGCCGCTGTCGACGCCAATCGATGCGCCAGGATGAGGTCGGGCTTCAATTCGCGGATCGCCCGCTCAAGCCGGGAAACTTCCGCCATACGGCTGGACCGCATCGTGACCCGGCCCTCCGTGAAACTGACTGCGCCGCGCGTCGCGGCGATCACGTCGCGGATGCCAAGATCGCGCGGCCAGCGCCGGAACCAAGACGGCAGAGCGGGCGGTGAAATCAGTATGATCCGCCCGGCAACAGACCATGACCGCCGAAAATCCTCGACGGATTGACGTTGCCGGTCTTCGTTTTCGGACCAGTGCAACGGCCACATGAAAACGAAATCGACGGAACCGACACTACCCAGCGCATCGGCGTGACGCCGGAGCCTCTGGAAGACGCCATGGACCATCTGGTCCGGCAGGTGGGGAAAATACTCCGACACGATCAGGGTTTTGATTGATTGCGTCACTTCGAATTTGCCCGGTTGCGGAACTGAGGTTTACGGGCTCTTTGCCGAGTAAAGGCGACGCTTGTCCCTGCCGTCCAGCCACCCTGTGAAGCGCCACCATGAAAGGCGATTGTCTCGTAAAGATGGCGCTGGGAGCGGTCCCCCGTTTCCGACGCCGTTGCAACGTGGTTTCGCAGCAGGCGGAGAAAGCGCTGCGGTCCGTAGGCAGGCGCTGCGGCTTGCAAAGCGGCGCGAGGAGTGACAAGCCTGCCGGTGAACCTGCTGTCCAGGGCCTGCAAGGCGCAACAGCGCGTCGTGGCACCGGCTTTCAACGCAAGAGCCCTTATGTCAGAGCGAGCCTGCACGGTCATCATTCCAACCTACAATCGCCTGCCTTATCTGCTGAAGGCGGTCGCCTCGGTTACGGCTCAGACGTTCGGGGACTGGGAGCTGCTCATTGTCGACGACGGAAGCACGGACGACACCTTGGCCGCTATCACTGCGCTCTCTCTGGCCGAGCCACGTCTGCGCATTCTGCGAAACCCCGGCACGAGCGGACCGGCCGGCGCGCGCAACGCCGCGATTCGCGAGGCGCGCGGACGGTATATCGCGTTTCTGGACAGCGATGATCGGTGGGACGACGACAAGCTGGCGCAATTCATTGCGGCGGCCAACACCCGGCCCGACGCGATCCTGATTGGCAGCGACTATCGCATGGTCGACGAGCTTGCCGACACGTCCATGACCGCCTGCGACATGATCTTCGGTACCATGATGCCGTGGTGGGAAACCTATGATCGGACCGCATCTCTTCTGCCATGCCGGGAACTCAAGGCGGACCGTTCTCTGCTGGCCCGCTCTGATGTCGTGCTGACCACGACCATCGCCGGATACCTTTGGATTCACACCTCCTCGACGATGGTTCGGCGCGACGCGATACTGGCGGCGGGAGGGTTCGATGAAAGCCTCGCCCGCACCGAGGACATCGACCTTTGGCTGCGGCTCAACACGCGCGGACCCTTCGTCTATATCGACCGGCAATTGGCGACCTATGACGTCACTGGGCGCGATACGGCAGAAGGCGAACGCTACCAGACGCATTCAGAATCACGACATCACGACGAATACACGGAGTGGAAGCACCATCTCGCGCTCATGCTGCGCATTCGAAAACAATACCGACTTTCTCCAGCGCTTAACGCTCTGATGGAAGACCGGCTCGACTATTTTGACAAAAATTGTGCCAGGGCCGCCTGGCGGACAGGCCGGAAAACCCTCTGGCTCAAGCACTGGATTTCGAGCCTGCGGCGGGCGATCGGGCTTGTGCGTTCCGATAGGTGAGAACGCGCGGAAATGGCTGCGGCAGGCCTGAGCCATCGAGCGGGATGTCAAGTGCCCTAAGGACTGCGGGCAAGCGTGCGCTGCGTGAGAAGCTGGTCGCCACGGTCTGCGCGGCAGCCTGACCAAGACGGCTCACCGTCGCTGCTTCGGCGTCCAGAAATTCCTTCAGCTTTTCGCCCAACAAGCTCGCCGTCGATATGTCGGACACAAAGCCGTTACTGCCGTCTTTGATCAGCTCCAGCGCGCTCGCCATGGGATGGGCGACACAGGGTAGGCCTGTGGCCATCGCCTCGAGCAGGCTGAGGGAAAAACCCTCGACTGAGCTGGCCAGGACGAAGAGGTCAAGCGCATGGTAGATCGCACGCGGATCGTTTTGCCAGCCGAGCAATTTGATCCGGTCAGCAGCTCCGGACGAGCGCACTTTGTTTTCCACTTCGGAGCGAAACCAGCCATCCCCGGCGATGATCAGAGCGACGTTGGCGGCGGGCCGACTCGCGCGAAGAGCCGAGAAAGCATCAATCAGCACGTCGATATTTTTTTCCGGCCCGAACCGGCCGACATAGCCGATCGTCCGCACATCGTTTAACAGTCCAAGCCGTTCGCGCGCTTGGCGCCTTTCATTGGCAGTCGGAGGTGCGAAGTTGGGGTCTACCCAATTGGCACAGACACGGACCTTATGGGGAGCCATGTCAAACTCTTTCGTCGCGATCTCTGACAATTCGCTCGACACGCCGATGGCGCGTTGGACGCAGGCATTCATGACCGCGCCATATCTGCGCTTTGAAAACATGGATCGCCACGCGGCCTCGCGCGGCCTGTGTTCGATGGTGTAAATTCGCCGGCCCGCGGCCTTGGCCATGAGCAACTCGACGACAGGCGTTTCCGCGAAAGCACCACGGCAGAAAATGATATCATGGCCGGGATGCCTGACCAGCACAGACCCCCAAAGGATGTATCTTGAGACCGGGAACCGTCTCGGTTTGACGATGAGCCTTTGATAAGAAAGGCCCTCGACAAGCTCTACATCGATTGTCTCAGGGGGAAGAAGGTCGGAAAAATAGTCGGTGTTGACGGAAATGATCTTGACGGGAAACCCAAGCGAAGCGGCGGTGTGGGCCACGTCGGCGGTATGGATATGAAGACCGCCAGGATCCCCGCTCCCGCCGACAAACAAGAGGCGTCTTCTTTTCACTTTGGGATCTCACTGAATCCGCCACTCTGGCGGTGATAAACCGCACAACGGGTGCGGTAAAGGATTGGGCCGGGATTACAAGTGGGATAGCCGCCTCGTCGAACAGGCTTCGGTAAGCAGGCCTTCACCGTCGGGGTCATTGAAGACCACCCGTGTGGACGGCCGCTATTGGCGCGTAGCAGACGAGCTGACAGCATTCCGCCTCCCCTCTCCTTCGCAAGCCTGCCACAAGCTTGTTGCGGCATGGTCGCTCAGGAAACCCGGCAAAGAGGCGGACTTTCTTGGCGATTTCTCCACCCAGTGACATCGTTCTCGATGTTGCCCGAGCCGTCGACCCGGCGGATATCGAGGCTGCCCGTGCCGCGCTGGCCAAGCGGGCCAACGGCGTTGGCGGTAATTTTTCTGTCGACATGGCTGCTTCGGTAGATGCCGGCTCGATCCTGTCGCGCGCTACCGCCGACAAGGCCGCCGCAAATGCCGATCCCGCCAGCAAGTTCAAGAAGTTCGAGGCGATGGTCTTGCAGACCTTCATCCAAAACATGCTGCCCAAGGACACCGAGGGCGTCTACGGCAAGGGGCTGGCCGGCGACATGTGGAAATCGCAGCTTGCCGAGCGTGTCGCCGACGTCATGGCCGAGCGCGGCGGGATCGGCATCGCCAAATCGCTGCTCGCCGACCACTACAAGGACGGCAAGCGCACCGTGCCGATCGGCCCGGTGTCAACCGGGCCGCACAAGACCGAGATCGACCAGCAGACCCGGCTGTCCACCTCGCTGGTCGAGGAATTGCAGCGCAAGGCCGCACGGTCGATGACCGGCGACGAGACGACCATCAAAACCGAAATCAAGATCTAGACCAGGATTTTCAATGGCCGATTTTTCAAAATACTCTTCCAACCTGCCGGCGCGTACGTCCGAAGCGCCGATCCCGTTTGCACGGCCGGGCAACCTTGCCGCCATCATCGGCCGCATCGAGGAAGCGGTCGAGGAAGAGACGGCCGGTTTGAAGAACGACACCAGCTATGATCTCAAGGCCTCCAACGCCCGCAAGAGCCGCTACCTCTATGAGCTGACCCGCGCCATGAAGGGCGCCAACGAGATCGAATTCCTGGAACAGCATCGCGACAGTCTGGCGCGGCTGCGCCAGAAGCTCGCGAAAAACGAGGCTGCAATCCTCGCCCACCTCAACGCGGTCAACGAAGTCGCCACGCTGTTGAAGAACGCCATTCAGCGCGCCGAAGCCGACGGCACCTATTCGGCCGGCGAATTCGGTTGGGCGAGCTGATGATCTCGGCAACAGGCGGGAACAACCGGTGATCAAATTCATCGCTGCCGCGATCTGGATCTGCGCCGCCACGCTTGGCGCGGTGTTCTATTCGTTCCAGGCGGCCGGTGAGCGCGGCGTCGGCGAGACGCCGAAACCGATGCTGGGTGGCCTCGACTACGTCAAGACCGACATCATCTCGGTGCCGCTGATCCGCGATTCCAAGATCGACGGCTATTTCCTCACCAAGCTCGTCTACACGGTCGAGCCGGCCGAGATAAAGAAGATGTCGATCCCGGCCGAAGCGCTGATGACCGATCAGGTCTATTCCTATCTCTACTCCAATCCTCAGATCGACTTCACCAAGAAGGAAACCATCGATCTCGATGCCTTCCGCAAGGCCATACGCGACACCGTCAACGCCCGCGTCGGCGCCGACCTGGTGCATGAAGTGCTGATCGACCAGGTCAACTTCCTGACCAAGGACGAAATCCGCGACAACGCCATGCGCCGCCGCAAGGATCCGGCCACGCCGACCGAACCGGCCCCGGCGGAATCGGCCCAGGCCGAGGCGGCGAAGCCCGCTGCTGAACACTAACCTTCGTCGCAGGGCGAATGTTCTCTGCCGCATTCCTTCCGACTGAAACGAGATGACGCATCGCGCGTTGACGTTTACGTCAACTCGAAGCTATATGCGCCAAGCGACCAGATCGCGGTACGCGCGAGACAGTGACTTCGGCGGAGGCCGGTCACTGAAGCGCGGCAAAACGCAACGAGACCAGGAGAACAGTCATGAGCGTTCAGGATATTGCCGAGAAGATGAGGTCGCGCGTGGCGAGCGCCGGGTTCGAACATTCCGTGAAGTTCGATACCGGCAGCAACGGCGTCATCGTCATCGACGGCGCGACCGTCTCGACCACCGACGCGCCGACCGACTGCACCATAAAGCTGTCGCTCGACGATCTGGATTCGCTGATCGCCGGCGACCTCAACCCGACCATGGCGTTCATGTCCGGCAAGATAAAGGTCGAAGGCGATATGTCGGTCGCCATGGCGCTCAGCCAACTGATCGGCTGAGCCCTTCGCAACAACAAAACGCCGCCCTCGCTGAAATGCAAAGGACCGGCGGCGTTTGTTTTTGGACAATCAGGCGGCCAGCGACAGCCTCTGTGCCTTGAGCTTGCGACCTGCAGCCTTCAGCGTGCCATGCGCGCCGTCGAGCGCACCATCGATCAGTTCCAGCGCCAGCAGGCGGCACCGCTCGTAAGGTCCAGGCATGGCGAACGCGCCGGTCTTCTCCGCCGAGAAGCCGAAGCGGCCATAGTAAGGCGCATCGCCGACCAGCAGCACCGCGGCATGGCCGAGACGCGCGGCCTCGGCCAAAGCATGGTGCATCAGCGCCGAGCCGATGCCGGCGTTCTTCAGCGCCGGATCGACGGCGAGCGGTCCGAGCAGAAGTGCTCCCGGGCCGCCCTCGCCCAGACGTACGTCCCACAGCCGCACCGTGCCGGCAACCGCGCCGGCGGCATCCCGCACGACAAAAGCGAGACCTTCGGAAGGCCGGCGGCCACGCCGCAGCTTCTCCGACGATTTCTTGCGCCGCATCGGCCCCATGGCGCGATCGAGCAACGCTTCACGCGATGCAATGTCTGCCGCAGTTTCGGCGACGATGGGAATGGCGCCGGCAATCTCCCCCCTCGAGGGGGAGAATCCAATGCCGTCAATGTAATTTACAATGTCCATTTCCGCGGTCCTTCACGAGCGGAGCTTGTTCCACAGGCGAACCCGAGCGGACGCAAACGTCCGCCTGAGGTGATCTGAAGGCCGAAGCCGTCAGATCACGTAGGATCGGAGAGGCTCGAAGCCGTTGAAGGCGACCGCCGAGTAGGTGGTCGTGTAGGCGCCGGTGCCTTCGATCAGCACATCGTCGCCGATGGTCAGCGACAGAGGCAGCGGATACGGCGTCTTCTCGTACATCACATCGGCCGAATCGCAGGTCGGGCCGGCGAGCACGCAAGGTGCTGTCTCCGAGCCGTCATGGCGGGTGACGATCGGATAGCGGATCGCCTCGTCCATCGTCTCGGCCAGACCGCCGAACTTGCCGATGTCGAGGAACACCCAGCGCACATTGTCGTTTTCGGCCTTCTTGGAGATCAGCACGACTTCCGACTTGATGACGCCGGCATTGCCGACCATGCCGCGGCCCGGCTCGATGATGGTCTCCGGGATGGCATTGCCGAAATGCTTGCGCAGCGCCGAAAAGATCGCCTGGCCGTAAGCCTGGGCCGCCGGCACGTCCCTGAGGTAGCGCGTTGGGAAACCGCCGCCCATATTGACCATCTTGAGGACGATGCCTTCGTCGGCGAGCGTGGCGAACACCTTCTTGGCGTCGGCCAGCGCACGGTCCCACGCCGTCAGGTCGGTCTGCTGCGAGCCGACATGGAACGACACGCCATAGGCGTCGAGGCCGAGCGTCCTGGCATGGCGCAGCACGTCGACGGCCATCGCCGGCACGCAGCCGAACTTGCGCGACAGCGGCCACTCGGCGCCTTCGCCGTCGGTCAGCACGCGGCAGAACACGCGGGCGCCGGGAGCGACGCGGGCGATCTTGTCGACTTCCTCGACGCAGTCGACGGCGAACAACCGGATGCCGAGCTGGTAGGCGCGTGCAATATCACGCTCCTTCTTGATGGTGTTGCCGAAGGAGATGCGGTCCGCCGGCGCACCGGCATCCATCGCCATCTCGACTTCGGCAACGGAAGCGGTGTCGAAGGACGAGCCCATCGCAGCAAGCAGGCGCAGGATTTCCTGCGCCGGGTTTGCTTTCACCGCATAGTAGATCCGGGAATCGGGCAGCGCCTTTTCGAAGGCGCGGAAATTGTCGCGCACGACATCGAGGTCGACGACGAGGCAGGGGCCGGACGGACGTCGGGTGGCGAGGAAGTCGAGGATGCGCTGAGTGGCCATCGGGGTCTCTCCATTAACGCCTTGCGGCGCGCAATAAGGCTGCGGACGCGGGCTCTCGGCCTCGCGACGCGCGGTCAAACAAAGGCGGGACGGAAATTCATGGAACCAGCCGGTGGAGACCCCGGAACCATGAAACGCCGTCTCGCGGCGGTGAACCTTGGCCTTGCCCGGCCTCGGTTCGCTTTGTCTGCCTTGGCTTGGATGGGAGACCCGTCCGCACTGCCGGCAATGAAGGTGTGCCTCTTCAGTAACCCCGGTCTTTGGACGACCGGCAGAACACCAGAAAGGCCCGCACCGTCGTTGCTTCAAGGTGTCCTCGGGCTGGCGGTTGGCCGCTAGACCGACTGGAGGGGTTAGCTCCAGTTACCTTACCGATTTCCCTCACCATTCGAGGATCGGCGGACACCCACAGGCACGTGCGACTTTGGGCAAGCGCGATATAAGATCGAAAGATTTCACAATCAATAAAAATCGTATCCCAGGTTGTAAAATTCCTGCCATCGAACAATGCTTCGCCAACCGTATACGGACATCGAACGATGACAGGCACGCACGGCCCGCTCAACGCCTTCCTCGACCTGCGTCGCATGCCGGTGGCCAATGCGGAACTGGGGCCGCTGGCCGGGCTCAGGCTGGCGGTAAAGGACATTTACGACGTCGCCGGCTACCGCACCGGTTGCGGCAATCCGGTGAAGTTCGACGAGGCGCATGCCGCGTCCAGCACGGCACCGGCCGTGCAGATGATTCTCGACGCCGGCGCGCGTTTCATCGGCAAGACGCAGACCGACGAGTTCGCTTTCTCGCTGATGGGCCAGAACGCGCATTTTCCGTTTCCGGTGAACCCGGCCGCTCCCGATCGCGTCACCGGCGGCTCGTCCTCCGGATCGGCGGCGGCGGTGGCCGGCAAGCTTGCCGATATCGCTACCGGGTCGGACACCGGCGGCTCGATCCGCGCCCCGGCGAGCTTTTGCGGATTGATCGGGCTGCGCACCACGCATGGCCGCATTTCGCTCGAAGGCACGATGAAGCTGGCGCCGAGCTTCGACACATTCGGCTGGTTCGCCGACGACATCGAGACCTATGAGACGATCGGCAAATTGCTGCTCGGCCGCGACCCGCATCCATATCCGCTCACCCGGCCGCTTTCGATCCGCTGGCTGGACGCTTTCGTGGCCGGCCCCGCTGAGGCAGCCGAATATGCCAGGATGAGAGCGCTGGCCGCCAGTCTTATCGGTGAGCCGGCGCCGGAAGAGTACAGCTTCGCCTCCTTCCCCGACGAGCTCTACTGGTGCTTTCGCCGCCTCCAGGCCGCCGAGGCCTGGCAGCAGCATGGCGCCTGGATCATTTCTGGCGAGCGCGATCTCGGGCCGGGCGTCGAGGAGCGCTTTGGTTTTGGCCGCACGATCGACGAAAAGACCGCGCGGGCCGAGGCGGTGCGCCGCCTGACGTTCCGCTCCGAGCTAGCCGCGCTGCTCGGCCAGGACGGGTTTCTTGTCCTGCCCACCGTTCCAGGCCCCGCACCTCTGGTCAAAAGCGAGCCGCAGCAGCTCCAGGCCTACCGCGAAAGGGCCTTGCATCTTTTGTGCCTTTCGGGTCTGTCAGGCTTTCCGCAAATCACCCTGCCGCTGGGCTCGGTTGACGGTGCCCCTTTCGGCCTCTCGCTGCTCGGCCCTCCCGGCAGCGACATTGCCCTGATACGGCTCGGCCGGCGAATTCTCGATGCGGCACGAAAGGCCTGATGATGGATACACTGACCCGCATGCGCGCCTTCATCGACGTCGTCGAGGCCGAAGGCTTTTCGGCGGCCGCGCGCAAGATCGGTCGCTCCAAGGCGCTGCTGTCGAAATATGTGCGCGAACTCGAGGACGAACTCGGCGCGCTGCTGCTCAACCGCACCACGCGGCAGTTCTCGTTGACTGAGGCCGGCCATACCTATTACAGCCGCGCTTCGGAAATCGTGCGCGAGGTCGACAGCCTAGCCGACGCCGTGCGCGAATCCTCCGGCGACGTGCGCGGCAGGATCAAGCTCTCCGCGGCGCGCACCTTCGCCGACGCGCCGATAGGCCAGTCGCTCATCGACTTCGCCAAACAGCATCCCGACATCGTGCTCGACATCCATCTCGACGACCGTTTTGTCGATCTGGTCGAGGAAGGTTTCGATCTTGCCGTGCGCATCTCGCGCCTGGAGAACTCATCGCTGATCGCCCGCCGCCTGGGGCCGTTTTCGATCAAGCTTTGCGCCTCGCCGGAGCTGATCGCCAAGCACGGCAAGCCGACGCGCCCGCAGGATCTCGCCAACTTGCCCTGCATCGTCGACACCAATGGCCGCTCGCTCGCCAACTGGCGCTTCAGGGGCGATGGCGAGGAGTCAGTCAGTGTCAACGTATCGGGTCCGATCGAGGTCAACAGCCCGATGGCCGCGCGAGCCGCCGCCGTGTCCGGTCTGGGCTTCACCATCCTGCCGGATTTCATCGCCGCGCCCGACCTCGCATCCGGGCTGCTGGTGTCCTTGCTCGACGACCGCATCCAGTCGGGCAGCGGCATTTTCGCCGTCTACCCGCACCGTCGCTATCTGCCGGCCAAGGTCCGTGTCTTCGTCGATTTCCTGGTGCAATGGTTCAAGAACCGCGAGAGCGCTTGAGCCGGTCCTGCCGTGCCGCGGTCCCAATTTCGCCCCGTTTCTGGTAACCTCTCGAAATCTCTCCGAGGCCGATGGAACAGCGACCGAGAATGCATCTGAAACGGCACGCAATCATGCTGGCTTCGGCCCTGGCGACGACTTTTGCCTCCGTCGGAGCGGCTGGCGCGCATCCTCATGTCTTCGCCGAGGCCCGCCTCGACGTGATCCTCTCGCCGGATCACCAAAGTGTGAAAGCGCTGCGTCACCTCTGGCGTTTCGATGATCTGTTTTCGAGTACGGTGATGATGGAGTTCGACAAGAACTCCGACCTGAAGCTTGACGACAAGGAGCTGAAGGATGTCGCCGACACAGTTCATGCCTCGCTGGCCGAATTCAACTATTTCCAGCTCGTCACCGTCGACGGCAAGGACGTGCCTATGACGCCGCCACCGCATCTGATGGCCAATTTCGACAACGACCAGTTGATCATCCTGTTCGAATCCGAACCCAAGGTGCCGATCAAGCTCGCCGGCAAGATCGATTTCGGCGTCTACGATCCAACCTTCTACACAGCGATCGACTTCACCGAGGATAGCAACATCACGGTGGAAGGCCTGCCCTCGAACTGCACCAAGAGCGTCATCCGGCCTGATCCAGACGAGGCGATCAAGGAAAACCAGAAGACCCTGACGGACGCGTTCTTCAACGACCCGACAGGCACCGACATGAGCAAGATCTTCGCCACCAAGCTCGAACTGAATTGCCCGCCAGAAGGATAGATCCGGTGATGAAACCGTCCCTGCGTTTGGCATTCGGCCTCGTGGCCGCTGCCCTGCTGATGACGCACTTTCTCGGGCAGGCCCATGCCCAGAGCTCACTCGGCATCGGTGTCAATGACGGCATGGCGCCCACCACCGGCCCGTTCGCCCACATCCTGATGTGGATCAATCTGCGCCAGCAGGAATTCTACCGCGCATTGGCCATGGCGATGAAAGCAATGCGCGAGGACGGCAGCAAGATGTGGCTGCTGATCGGCCTGTCCTTCGCCTACGGCATTTTCCACGCCGCCGGCCCCGGCCACGGCAAGGCGGTGATCTCGTCCTACATGGTGGCCAATGAAGTGGCGCTCAGGCGCGGTATCCTGCTGTCCTTCGTCTCGGCGCTGCTGCAGGGCCTGACCGCGATCCTGGTGATGCTGCTTGCCTATTTCGTCCTGCGCGGCACCGCCATCTCGATGACCGACGCAGCCTGGTTCATGGAGATCATGAGCTATGTCTTCGTCACTTTGTTCGGCGCCTGGCTGCTGTGGCGCAAGCTCGGGCCTACGGTCCTGCGCTGGTTCGGCAAGGCGCCCGCCTACAGCCTGTCGGCAGCCCACGCCGGTCATTCCCATGGCGGCCATTCGCATGCCGCTCACAGCCACGCGGCGCATGCGCATTCGCATGCCTTGCATGTGCATCACGACCATTCGCATGATCATCACGATCACGCTGCGCACGACCACGACACGCACGATCATTCCCATCACGACCACGCTCATCACGATCACCCAGCCGGCGAGGTCTGCGACACATGCGGCCATTCGCATGCGCCCGATCCGGCGCTGCTGTCGGGCGATCGCTTCGACTGGCGCACGGCCTGGTCGGCAGTAGCCGCCGTCGGCATCCGTCCCTGCTCCGGCGCGCTGATTGTGCTCAGCTTCGCGCTGCTCAACGACCTGTGGCTCGGCGGCCTGCTCTCGGTGCTGGCGATGTCGATCGGCACCGCCATCACAGTCTCGGCGCTGGCGACGATCGCGGTGACAGCCAAGAACTGGGCGGTCTATTTCGCCGGCGACGGCCGCATGGGCAACCGCATCCACACAGTCGTCGAAATCGGCGGCGCCGCCTTCGTCTTCCTGTTCGGGCTGTTGCTGTTGTCGGCGAGCCTGTCCGGAGCTGTGTGACCTCGGCGGGTCAGGCCTGACCCGCGATCATTCCGCCCAGCTCATCCTCGATATGAGCGCGGATGATTTCATCGAAACTGTTTTCGGCGCTGAAGCCGAGGTCCCTTGCACGGCGCGCCTCGAAGCGCGTCGGCCAACCCTTGACGATCGCCCAGATCGTTTCGTCGGGCTCCTCACGGATCAGGCTCGCCACCTCGGCGCCTGCAGTGCGCTCCAGCGCCTCGATCTGCTCGCCGACGGTGACGGCAACGCCGGGCATGGTGAGGTTGCGGCGCGGCCCGACAGCGGCACCGTCGAGCCCGGCGGCATGGATCAGGAAACCGACCGCAGAGCGCGGGCTGGCATGGGTGTGCAGCACCGAGCGCGGCACCGGCAGGATCGCCTCGTGGCCGCTCAGCGGCTCGCGGATGATGCCGGAGAAGAAACCTGACGCCGCCTTGTTCGGCTTGCCGGGCCGCACGCAGATGGTCGGCAGCCTTATGCCGATGCCGTCGAAGAAGCCGCGCCTGGAATAGTCGGCCAGCAGCGCTTCACTCATCTGCTTCTGCGTGCCGTAGGAGGTCAGCGGCGTCGGGTGGAAATCGTCCGGGATCACATCCGGGAACGGCGCGCCGAACACCGCGATCGACGAGGTAAAGACGAGGCGCGGCGAAAAGCCCGCCAGCCGCACGGCGTCGAACAGCGCCCGTGTGCCGTCGAGATTGACGCGGTAGCCGAGATCGAAATTGGCTTCCGCCTCACCCGACACGATGCCGGCGAGATGGAACATGACGTCGGGGCGTGAGGCGACCAGGCTCTCGGCAGCACCGGCGTCGGCAAGGTCGCCGGTATGCGTGGCGATGCTGACGCCGTCCATCGCCGGCGCCTGCGGCGGCACGATGTCGTGCAGGTCGAGCCCGGTGATCATGCGGCCGTTGAGCGTGCCGTCCTTGGCCAGCCGGTCGACAAGTTTGCGGCCGACCATGCCGGCGGCGCCAGTAATCAGGATGCGCATTTCAAAGCCTCTTATTTGCCCTTGTTCTGGCTGCGACCCCGCAACCAGAACACCAGAAAGAATGCCAGCACGAAGGCGATGCCGACGATGCCGGCAAGTACGGTCGAGACATTGCCGACGGCCAGCATCACGGTCGGCAGATAGAACGCCGCGATGCCGAACAGCAGCATGATCCAGGCTGCGGCAATCAGCGCGTTTCGCGTGTCGCGATCCATCATGCCGTCCCGCCACAGCGGGAACTCGTCAACTCGGATGCCAATGCCATGAAATTCCCTGTCAGTGATAATGGCCGTGATGCGGTGGCGCACCATGGTCGTGGTCATGATCGTGCTCGTCATGGCTGTCGGCGCACTGGCCGAATTCCGGTTCGACCGTCGCGTGGCTGATGCCGTGTTCGGCGGCGAGCCGCTTCTTGATGGCGCTGACCGCCTGGTGCGGATCGACGCCATCGTTGAGGCAGGCATGCAGCGTCGCCATGTTGCTGGAGCCGTCCAGCGACCAGACATGCATATGGTGCACCTCGCGCACGCCCTTGACGGTGCCGGCAATGTCCTTGGCGATGATGTCGCGGTCGAGGCTTGCCGGTACGCCTTCGAGAAGGACGTGGGCGGCTTCGCGCATCAATGACCATGCGGTGGACAGGATCAGCACCGAGACCAGCACCGACAGAATCGGGTCGATCGGCGTCCAGCCGGTGGCCAGGATGACCAGCGCCGCCACGATCGCCGCCGCCGAACCGAGCAGGTCGCCCAGCACATGCAGGATGGCGCCGCGCATGTTGAGGCTGTCGTGGTCGCCGCCATGCAGCACGAAGAACGAGGCGAAGTTTACCAGAAGGCCGGCGATCGCCACCACCAGCATCGGCCCGCCCAGCACCGGCGCCGGCGTCATCAGCCGGCCCCAGGCTTCGTAGACGATCCACAGCGCAATGGCGAAGATGGCGATGCCGTTGGTGTAGGCGACCAGCGTCTTGACCCGGCCGAAACCGTAGGTCAGGCGCACTGTCGCCGGCCTTCCGCCAAGATGGAAGGCGTACCAGGCAAGGCCAAGCGCGATCGAGTCGGCGAGCATGTGGCCGGCGTCGGCCAGCAGCGCCAGCGATCCCGTCAAAAGGCCGCCAAGCACTTCGGCCACCATGAAGCCGGCGGTCAGGCAGGCTGCGATCAGCACACGCTTCTTGTCGGTCGAGCCATGCACATGGCCGGCGCCATGCCCAGCATGCGAACCATGATCATGGCTGTGCGCCATCGGAAAAAACTCCTGTTACGCGCCGAACTCGGCGCGGAAATCCTCGAGCCGCCGCTTCTGCCGGCCTTCGCCATCGAAATTGGCAGGATCGAGCCATGCCTCATAGGCTTTGCGCAGCGCCGGCCATTCCTTGTCGATGATCGAGTACCATGCCGTATCGCGGTTTTCACCCTTGACCACAAGATGCTGGCGGAAAATGCCCTCGAACTTGAAGCCGAACCGTTCCGCCGCGCGCTTCGACGGCTCGTTGCGGTTGTTGCATTTCCACTCGTAGCGGCGATAGCCGAGCCCGTCGAAAATGTACTTCATGAACAGGAACTGCGCTTCGGTCGCTGCCGGCTTGCGCGAGATCAGCGGCCCCCAATAGATGTTGCCGATCTCAATGACGCCATAGGTGGGATCGATGCGCATCAGCGTCTGTCGCCCCGCGACCCTGCCGCTGGCCTTGTCGATGACGGTGAAGAACAGCGGATCCTCGCTCGCCTCGACCTTATCCAGCCATGGCTGGAAATCGGCGCGGGTTTGCGGCGGATAGTCGGGCAGCCAGGCAAAGCGGCCGTCAATGTCAGGCACCGACGACGCCTCGTAAAGGCCGTCGCCATGCTTTTCGGCGCTCAGCGGTTCGAGCCGGACATAGCGGCCGTCAATGGGCTTGCGCTCGGGCCGCGGACGCGCTTGCCAATCTTTGAGATTTTCCGACACGCAAAACTCCAATCCGTTTGACTTTTGTGAGCAGACGCTCACAAAAACGCGACCCAACAGCAAGAACCACACGGACGGGAAAAATGCTCCACACGATTTCGGCCTTCGACCGCCTCGGCGAGGAAAACGCCTTTGCCGTGTTGGCGCGGGCGACCGCACTGGCTCAACAGGGCCGCGATATCGTCAATCTCGGCATCGGCCAGCCCGACTTCAAAACGCCGCAGCACATTGTCGACGCAGCGATCAAGGCGCTGCGCGACGGTCACCATGGCTACACCCCGGCCAACGGCCTGCTGGCGACGCGCGAAGCGGTGGTGCGGCGCACGCTGGCCACCACCGGCGTCGAGGTCTCGCCGGAAAATGTGATGATCCTGCCCGGCGGCAAGCCGACCATGTTCGCGGCGATCCTGATGTTCGGCGAACCCGGCGCCGAGATCCTCTATCCCGACCCTGGCTTTCCCATCTATCGCTCGATGATCGAGTTCACCGGCGCCGCGCCCATTCCGGTGCCGATCCGCGAAGAGAACGGCTTTGCCTTCTCGGCCGAGGAGACGCTGGGGCTGATCACTTCGAAGACGAGGCTGCTAATCCTCAACTCACCGGCCAACCCGACCGGCGGCGTCACGCCGCGCGCCGAGATCGAGAAGCTGGTGGAGGGGCTGCAAGCGCATCCGCAGGTCGCTATCCTCTCCGACGAAATCTACGACGTCATGACCTATGACGGCGAGACGCATTTTTCGCTGCTCAATTTTCCGGAAACTCGCGACCGGCTGATCGTGCTCAACGGCTGGTCGAAGACATGGGCGATGACCGGCTGGCGCATGGGCTGGTCGATCTGGCCGAATGGCGACAAGGGCGCGCATCTCTACGACAAGGTGCGCAAGCTGGCGGTCAATTGCTGGTCCTGCGTCAACGCGCCGAGCCAGTTCGCCGGCATCGCCGCGATCGACGGCCCGCAGGACGATGTCGACAAGATGATGCGCGCCTTCGACAACCGCAGGAAGATCGTGGTCGAGGGGCTGAACGCGCTGCCCGGCGTCTCCTGCATAACGCCGAAGGGCGCCTTCTATGCCTTTCCGAATGTCTCGAAGACCGGCTGGAAGGCCAAGAAGCTCGCCTCGGCACTGCTCGAGGAGGCCGGCGTGGCGCTGATCGGCGGCCCCGATTTCGGCATTCTCGGCGAAGGCTACATCAGGCTTTCCTACGCCAATTCCGAAGAGAACATCTTGCGAGCGCTGGAGCGGATCGAGGCGTTTTTGAAGAAGTAGGCCTTCGGCTCTTCACCCACGCCCCACGTACGGCATCTTGGTCGCCATCACGGTCATGAACAGCACGTTGGCGTCGAGCGGCAGGCTGGCCATGTGGACGACGGCGTCGGCGACGCGCTGGACGTCCATCACCGCTTCGGCGGCGATGGTGCCATTGGCCTGCGGCACGCCGACCGTCATGGCATGCGCCATATCGGTCAGCGCGTTGCCTATGTCGATCTGGCCGCAGGCGATATCATAGGGCCGGCCGTCGAGCGCCAGCGTCTTGGTCAGCCCCGATATGGCGTGCTTGGTCGCGGTATAGGGCACCGAGCCCGGCCGCGGCGCATAGGCCGAGACCGAACCGTTGTTGATGATGCGGCCGCCCATCGGCTTTTGTTTGCGCATAGCGCCGAAGGCGGCGCGGGCGCACAGGAACGATCCGGTGAGATTGACGCCGACAATATCGTTCCAAACCTCGACTGGTATCTCGTCGATCGGCGTCGACTTGTAGCTCATACCGGCATTGTTGAAGAGCAGGTCGACGCGCCCGAAGGCTGCGGCCACCGTCTCGAACAGATCATCGACTTCGCCGGCCTTGCTGATGTCGCAGGCAACCGCCAGCGCCTTGGCGTCCGTTTTCCCGGCTTCGGTAATGGCGGCATCGAGCACCGCTTTACGGCGGCCGCAAAACACCGTGTTCCAGCCCGCCTTCACCAGCGCCGTGGCGACGCTCTTGCCGATGCCGGTGCCGGCGCCGGTGACGATGGCGGTTTTCTCTGGGAAGGCTGTCATGGATTTTGCTCCTGCGCGCCGCGCATCCCGGCACAGATCGGGGTGCATCCGAATGCACCGACCCATCGCAAATGAAGGCGATCATGGCAAGTCGGACACTAATGCATGTCGCTCAAAAGTGGCCCCGGTTCTGAGAGAACGACATGCATCAGGACAAAAACATGAAGCGCCACGCGCTTTATGTGATCGGTCCGACAAAAAGGGCGGTCATTGGCGACCGCCCCCTGATCTGAACCGGGCTTGGGAGGAGGAAAAGCCGATCCGACTGACTAAAATCATGCGCTTCCTCGGTAAACGAGCAGTTAACGCTTTTCCCGCCGCGGCTGCGTTGTCTACCAGCGCGGGTTCGGCGCCGTGCCTGACGGAACCGGCACCTTGGCCGCCGACACCGTCGCCTCGACATGATCGACGAGCGCATCCGGCAGGCCGAGCCGGCCGGCGAGCAGGTCGAGATAGCCGCGTTCGGCGCGCGTATCGGGGTCGATCGTCAGTCGCGACGCCGTGTAGAGCTCGAGCCGCTGCTCATCGGTCTTGGCGCCTGCGACCAGCGTATCGAGGTCGAGCGGGCTATCCAGCTCGGCCATCAGAAACTTTTCCGCTTCCGTGCCGATGCCGGCCAGACTGAGCTTGCCGGCGATCTTTTGGCGTTCCGCGTCATCGACATGGCCATCGGCCTTGGCCGCCGAGATCATCGCCCGCACCAGGGTCAGCGTGAACTCGTCCTCCCCCTGTGGCGCCTGTGAAGGATGAAAGCCGGTGTCGGCGGGCGGCGGCAGCAATTCCGGCTGGCCGGCCGCCGGCGCCTGCTCGGGTGCATTGCCGGCCTTGTAATTCTGGTAGGCCTTGTAGGCGAGACCGCCGATCGCAGCCAGTCCGCCGAGCTTCACGGCCGTGCCGGTGACCTGCCGTCCCGTGCCGGTTCCAAGCAGCACCGCGGCCAGCGCACCGGCGGCCAGCGGATTGTCCTTGGCCATCTGCACAGCCTGCCCGGCCTTGTCGCGAACGGTGCCGGTTGTGCCGGGAACTTGCGAGCCGAGCAGATCGTCGAGAAGCTTCTTGGGGTCGAACATGGTGCCTCCAGAAAAGGGCCCGCACCAACGTGGACGGGCAGGTTTTGGACGTTGCAGACGTAGGTCCCGCACACTGACATTACAATGACGGAGGCGCGCTTTGCTATCGGCGCCGGCAATGCCGCAAATCGGTGATCCGTGTGTCGATACCGGCCTCGGCTTGCGCTAATGTCGCCGCCGCATTGCCGAGGGAGGAACCTTGCTGTGACCGATCAACCTGGCCGGGAACCGGCGCGCGATCCGCAGGATCTGGAACGTTTGTTGATCGACCGGCAGTGGGCCGGAGACATTGACGGCATGGTGGCGTTGTTCCAACCCGATGCCGTCATCGACACCGGAGCAGCCGAATTGACGCGTGGCCACGAGGCGATCCGCGCTTTGTTCGAAGCCTTTGCCGCGAGCGGGCGAAAATTCCAGCGCGGCGAGCAGCGCCCGGCGGCCATCAACGGCGACCTCGCGTTGACGTCGACCAGGCTTGCCGACGGATCGATAACCTCAGAGATCGCGCGCCGGCAGGCCGACGGCACATGGCTGTGGGTGATCGACCGCTATTCTGTCGTGTGGTGATCCAGTCAGGGCGTCGGCGGCACTTAACTGCCGATATGTCCCCTGCCCTGCGCCTGCGCAAGTTCGACCTGGCGCTGGCGCTCGGCATAGCGGGTGCGATCCTCATCCGAGCGTGCCTCGTAGCAATGCGGGCATGACACGCCGGTGGAAAAATGCGGCGACAGCCGGTCCTCCGGCGTCAGCGGATGCCGGCAGGCGCGGCAGAGTTCGGCCTCGCCTTCGGTCAACCCATGCGACACCGAGACCCGCTCGTCGAAGACGAAACACTCGCCCTGCCACAGGCTGTCTTCGGCCGGCACCTCTTCAAGATATCTGAGGATGCCGCCCTTGAGATGGAACACAGCCTCGAAGCCGAGCGACTTCACATAGGCCGTCGCCTTTTCGCAGCGGATGCCGCCGGTGCAGAACATCGCAACCTTGCGGCCGTCGAGTTGGTCGCGGTGTTTTTCCACCCAGGCCGGGAATTCGCGAAAGCTCGACGTGCGTGGATCCACCGCACCCTCGAACGTGCCTATCGACACTTCGTACGCGTTGCGTGTGTCGATGACGATGGTGCCGGGGTCCGAGATCAGCGCGTTCCAGTCGGCCGGCGCGACATAGGTCCCCGCACCCGTCGCCGGGTCGAGGTCTTCGACGCCCATGGTGACGATCTCGCGCTTCAGCCGCACCTTCATGCGATGGAACGGCATTTCGGCGGCAGTGCTGTATTTGACCTCGAGATCGGCAAGACCCTCGATGGCCTCAAGATAAGCGATCAGGTCGGCTATGTCGGTTTCGCTGCCGGCGACCGTGCCGTTAATACCTTCCTGCGCCAGAAGCAATGTGCCCTTGATGCCCCGCCCGCAGCAGAAGGCGGCAAGTGGCGTGCGCAAGACCCGCAGCGCCTCGAAGTCGCCCAGCCTCGCAAATTTGTAGAGTGCGGCAACGCGCACGGGTTCACGGTTGGTCATCGCCAAGCCACTAAACCGTGGTCAAAGCGGATTCAAGGCAGAGCTAAAGACACTTCGTCGGTATTCGCCCGCAGGCTCGTTGGCCGACATGTGACATCGCGGCAGGCCGGGTTTCGTGGACTCGGAATCGGCCTTCTGCTAATCGGTTGAAATCACCTAGGGAGAGACAAGCCAATGCTCAGCAAGACCGAAACGCTCCTGTCGCTGCTCAATGGCCAGCCGGTCATTCCGGTGCTGAAGATCGCCAATGTCGCGGACGCCGTCCCGCTCGCCCGGGCGCTAGCCGCCGGCGGCCTGCCGGCAATCGAGATCACGTTGAGAACCGCCGATGCGCTGGAAGCGATCCGCCGCGTCGCCGGTGAGGTCGAGGGCGCCATTGTCGGCGCCGGCACAATTCTCGATGCCAAGCAGTTCGACGAGGCAGCGGCCGCTGGCTCGAAATTCATCGTCAGCCCCGGCATCACGCGAGAGTTGCTGGCGGCGGCCAAGGAAAGCGACGTTCCCTTGCTGCCCGGCGCCATCACGCCCGGCGAGATCATGGCTGCCCGCGAGGCCGGCCTGCGGTTCCTGAAATTCTTCCCGGCCGAACAATCCGGCGGCATCGCCTCGCTCAAGGCCTTTGCCTCGCCGCTGGCCGACGTGAAATTCTGCCCGACCGGCGGCATCTCGGCCAAGAACGCCGCCGACTATCTCAGCCTGGCCAATGTCGTCTGCGTGGGCGGCTCGTGGGTGGCGCCGGACGAGTTGGTCAAGGCCGGCAAGTGGGATGAGATCGAGGCGCTCGCGAAGGCCGCGAGCAAGCTCGGAAAATAACCTCCGCTACTTTGTCTTTGCGCAATTCCCAAGGGAAGCGCTCCGCGCTTTCCCGGGAAAATCACAGTGTTCCCGGAATTGCACTCGGCACAAAAACCCGCCAGCTGCGCCGACCGGGTTTGCTACGCGTTGAGATTTTGGTTCCCGCTCATGGGCTCGAACCACGATTCACGCCTTCAAAGGGCGCTGTCCTACCATTAGACGAAGCGGGAATGCAGGCTGGTGGTTAGCATTCCGGGACGCTAGAAGCCAGTGCTGGAGATTCGCCAACAGCAAAAAGCCGCGCGGGTTGCCCAGCGCGGCTTCGATGTTTACCCCGTCGAGCTCTTACTTCGTCTGGAAGCGGGCGACCGAAAGGAATTTTACGGCATTGCCAGTGAAGCGGTTGGCATCGGCCATCTGGTTGTCCGCCTGGAAGCCTGCGGTGTAGACCTCGCTCGGCGGCGTATGCACGATGTTGTAGGCATAGCGCGGCGCAGTCGTCGGGCTGGAAACGGTGGCGATGTTGTCGCCGCTGCTCAGCGCCCAGCGCGCCGCCTGCGGTTCGGCCGCCACCACCACTGCCTTCGGTCCTGGCTTCAGGTCGCGAGCCGAAGCCCTTGCTTCCTTGCGTGTCGTCTTGACGCCGGCGCCGATCACCGAGGCTGGATCGGTACCGGCGGGACGGGCAGCAATAGCACCGCGCGGCGATGCGGCATCGACACCTGACGGATCGTTGAACGCCGAGCGAGGCTCGAGCGACGCAACCTGATAGTCGTCGGTAGCACCGGCTGTATCGGCGGCGCTGGCCTGTTCGAGAACCGCCTTGACCTGGTCCGGACGCTGCGACGGCAGCACCGAGAACGCGTCGGTTGCGGTCTGCTTGTGGGCAGCCGTATCGGCCAGCGCCAGCAGAACGCCCTTGTCCTGCGGCGCAAGCTCAGCCGGCGGCGAAGAGCGGTCGGGACGCCAGGTCGGCAACGGGACGTTGACCGCGACCTGCGCCGGAGCGGCAGCTTGATCGGCCCCCTGGTCGGCATTGCTCGCATCGGCCGTGCCGAACGGCACATTGGCCGGCGCCTGCGCCGTCGCCACCGTCTGTTCGGTGGTGGCATCGGCCACGCCGAACGGCACGGTCTCAGGTTGTTGCGCGCCGACATCGGCCTTCGGCCGCGGTGCGAAAGCGGGCAGCGGCACTTCCTTGGCGGGCAGCGCGGCGATGATCGTCTCCGGCGTGTCCTGCGGCTCCGAATCGTCAGCGCTGTCGTCGGCAAGCTGCGGAATGTTGGCGCGCTTGGCGTTCTGCGGCGACACGATCGCGATGCCAGGCAGATTGCTGTTGTTGTTGCTCGTGGCAGCCAGCACCGGCTTCACGCTTCTCGGCGGCGGCGCGGCGGTAGCGACATCGGCGCTGTCGTCGGCTTCGTCTTCACCGCCACCGCCAAAGAACGCGGACAGGAAGCCACCGGATTTCTTGGTGCTGCCGCCTGCGCTGGCCATCATGATGGCAGGAGAACCGGCGCCCTTGCGCGCCTTGTAGGAGGCGAGCGCCTGGTCATAACCCGGCAACGGCCTGCCGTCGCTCGGCACATGCAGCGTCTTGCCATTGGGGAACAGGCTGACCAGTTCCTGGCGGCTGATGCCTGGCCAATGCCGCACATTGCCGACGTCCATGTGGACGAAGGGCGACCCCGACGACGGATAGTAGCCGACGCCGCCGCCCTGCATCTTCAGGCCGATGTTGCGCAGTTTTTTCAGCGGCACACCCGGAATGTAGAAGTCCATCGCCTTGCCCAGCATATGCTGGCTTTCCTTGGCGACACCGCGGCTGCGGCTGCGCAGCATCGAATTGGTCGACGGCGAGCGATAGCCGCAAACGACCTGGATGTAGTCGGTGGCGCCGGCCTGCCGGTAAGCTTCCCACACCAGATCGAGCAGGCGCGGATCCATCTTGGTCGGTTCGTTGCGACGCCAGTCGCGCAGGATGATGTTGATCTTCCTGAGGCCTGCCGGATCGTAGCGGCCATTGCGCTTGTAGACGATCTCGGCCTTTTCGTGCGTGTGGAGGTGATAGAGCTTGAGCGAGCGCGTTTCAGCGCTGGCGCCGGCAGCAGTTGCGGCGAGGAAAGCGAACGCAACGATCAACGCTGCCAGCCATCTCGGCCAGACGCCCATGTGATCGCGCCGCCCGTTTCTGTGTCGTTCGACTTTGTTCAAATCAAAAGGCCTTGCAGGCTGCCGTTTGTCCCCGGATTTGTCCAAACGGATGCGTGGTTCTCACATCCGAATATCGATCCTAATGGTTAATCATCGCTTATTGAAGCCGAAATGCGGTAACACCGTGGCGATATCCCGTCAAAAATAATACACAGGATTTCTTGGTAAACTGCTGGTTTAGATCAAGATTCAGCCTTTTCGCGCTACACGATCTGTTACCGCTGGCCTTAATGCGTGAACAACGCTGTCCGCATCAGCCATATTCCCGCCCCAACCCCCTTATGCAGCGCCGGATATGGCACGGCAAGCTGGTCCCGGCCTTGCGTTGGCAAGCTGTGGAATTCGGCGTTCAGGAGGCAAGGCGGTCGAGGCGACCGGTTTCCGGGTCGATGCCGTATTCCTTGAGCTTGCGGTAGAGCGTCGAGCGGCCGATGCCGAGACGCCGTGCGACCTCGCTCATCTGGCCGTTATAATGGTCGATGGCGAGCTTGATCATTTCGAGTTCGACATCGGCCAGCGCACGCACATTGCCACGCTCGTCCAGCGCCCGCAGCGTGCCGAAACGCTGAAGCAGCCTCGCCGGAGGGGCGGGCTCGGCAGCTGCAGTACCGGCGTCGTCAGTCTGCGCGCCATCGCCTTGCGATCCGGTGCTCAAGGCCATGCCGGGGTCCGACAAGGACGCATCGGCGTCGAGATTGACGGTGCCGTCGACCTGCGCCCGGATCTGCGGAAATTCGTCAGTCGTGAGCACATCGCCTTCGGCAAGCACCGAGGCCCTGAACACGGCGTTTTCCAGCTGCCTGATGTTTCCCGGCCAATCATACGCCTGCAGCATGGCCAGTGCGGCATCCGAGATGCCGTGCAGGCGATTGCCCGCCGGCGCCACCTTGTCCATGAAATGCTTGACCAGATAGGGGATGTCGTCGCGGCGGTCGCGCAGCGGCGGCACGACGATCGGGTAAACGTTGAGCCGGTAGAACAGGTCCTCGCGAAACTTGCCGTCCTTGACCTGCTGCAGAAGGTTGCGGTGCGTGGCCGAGATCAGCCTGATGTCGACCCTGACGGTGGAACGGCCGCCGACCGGATCGACCTCGCCATCCTGCACGGCGCGCAACAGCTTGACCTGCACGTCGAGCGGCAGGTCGCCGATCTCATCCAGGAACAGGGTGCCCGAATGCGCCTCGACGAACTTGCCGGTGTGCTTTTCGGTGGCGCCGGTGAACGAACCTTTTTCGTGACCGAACAGGATCGATTCGACCAGATTGTCGGGGATGGCGCCGCAATTGACGGTGACGAACGGCTTTGTGCGGCGTTCGCCGCTGCCCTGGATGGCGCGCGCCACCAATTCCTTGCCGACGCCCGATTCGCCCTCGATCAGGATCGGGATGTTGGAGGCCGCAGCCTTCTGGCCGAGGCGGATCACCCGGTCCATCGCCGGGCTGTGCGTGATCATGTCCTTGAAGGTCAGGTGGCCGCCGCGACGCCGCGACGTGCGCTTGACCTCGTCCTCGACCGCCTCGACCTTGAGCGCGTTGCCGACCGCGGTCTGCAGCCGGTCGGGAGACGCCGGCTTGACGACAAAATCGAAAGCGCCGTGGCGCATCGCCGAAACCACCGTTTCGATGCCGCCCTGCGCAGTCTGCACGATGACGGGAACAGTGATGCCGCGCTCGCGCATCGCCTTCAGCACGCCGATGCCGTCGAGGCCCGGCATGACAAGGTCGAGGATGACTGCCGAAATATCCCTCGCATTGGGTCCGTCAAGCGCGCTCAGACCGGCCTCGCCGCCATCGGCAACGATGGCGCTGTGGCCGAATTTCGTCACCGCCGCCTCGAGCAGCCGGCGCTGCACGGGATCGTCATCGACTATAAGAATGGAACCTGTCATGACTGATTTGAGTTGCCCGCCTGGGAAATTCCCATGGATCATCTTGGCACAGGGTTCTAAACAAGGTTTCAAAAAACCCGGTGAACGAATTCCTTAGGATTTGACCGGCTTGTCCTTTCCCCTTGATTCCAGAAGGTAATTGTTGATGAGCAGGATTCTCGGTCGGCAGCTTGCGGCGGTAGCGTCCGGTCAGGGCGCGGCGGAACTCGGCGACCTGCCGGAATGGAATCTCGCCGATCTTTATTCCGGCATGGAGGCGCCCGAACTGAAGCGCGACCTTGCCAAGGCGGCGGCCGATGCCGTCGCCTTCGAGAACCGCTGGAAGGGCACGCTGGCCGCGGAGGCCGAGCGCGGCAGCGCCGGCAGGCTTGGCGAGGCGCTGACAGCCTATGAGGCGCTGGAGGAACTGATCGGCCGCATCGTCTCCTATGCCGGCTTGATCTATGCCGGCAACACCGCCGATCCGCAACGCGCAAAGCTCTATGGCGACATCCAGGAGAAGATGACCGACGCCAGCGCGCATCTTTTGTTCTTCGCGCTGGAGCTGAACCTGATCGACGACAAGGCGCTCGAAGCAGCCCTCGCCGCCGACGCCGGCTTTGCCCATTACCGCCCCTGGGTGCTCGACCTCAGAATGGACAAACCCTACCAGCTCGAGGACCGGGTCGAGCAGCTGTTCCATGAGAAGTCGATCACCGGACGCGGTGCCTGGAACCGGCTGTTCGACGAGACGATGACCGATCTGCGCTTCGACATAGACGGCGAGGAACTGACGCTGGAGCCGGCGCTGAACCGCCTCCAGGACGCCGATGGGGAGGTCCGCCGCCGCGCCTCCGAAGCGCTGGCCGCAACCTTCCGCAAGAGCCTGCGCACCTTCACGCTGATCACCAACACGCTGGCCAAGGACAAGGAGATTTCCGACCGCTGGCGCGGCTTTGAGGACATCGCCGATTCACGCCATCTCGCCAACCGTGTCGAGCGCAGCGTGGTCGATGCGCTGGCGTCGGCCGTGCGCGAAGCCTATCCGCGCCTGTCGCATCGCTACTACGCGATGAAGGCGCGCTGGCTCGGCATGGAGGTGATGAACCACTGGGACCGCAACGCCCCCTTGCCCGAGACGCCGCAGGCCGTGATCCCTTGGGACGACGCCAGGAACACCGTGCTGTCGGCCTATCAGCGCTTTTCCCCCGATATGGCGGAGATCGCCCGCGTCTTCTTCGACCGCAACTGGATCGACGCGCCGGTCAGGCCCGGCAAGTCGCCCGGCGCCTTCGCCCATCCGACCGTGCCTTCGGCGCACCCTTACGTGCTGCTAAACTACATGGGCAAGCCGCGCGATGTGATGACGCTGGCGCATGAACTCGGCCACGGCGTGCATCAGGTGCTGGCCGGCGGCCAGGGCGCCCTGATGGCTTCGACGCCGCTGACTTTGGCCGAGACGGCCTCGGTGTTCGGCGAGATGCTGACCTTCCGTTCGCTGCTCGACCAGACCACCGACAAGCGCGAGCGCAAGGCGATGCTCGCCCAGAAGGTCGAGGACATGATCAACACGGTCGTGCGCCAGATCGCCTTCTACGAGTTCGAACGCAAGGTGCATGCAGAGCGCAAGAACGGCGAACTGACCTCCGACAAGCTCGGCCAGTTCTGGCTCGAGGTGCAGGCCGAAAGCCTGGGGCCGGCGATCAAGCTGCGCGAGGGCTATGAGGTCTTCTGGACCTACATCCCGCACTTCGTCCACTCCCCCTTCTACGTCTACGCCTATGCCTTTGGCGACTGCCTGGTGAACTCGCTCTACGCGGTCTACCAGAACGCCGAGCATGGCTTCCAGGATAAGTATTTCGAGATGTTGCGCGCCGGCGGCACCAAGCATCACTCGGAGCTTCTCGCGCCCTTCGGCCTCGACGCCACCGACCCCGCCTTCTGGCAGATCGGGCTTGGCGTGATCGGCGGCCTGATCGACGAGTTGGAAGCGCTCGACAGTTAATGCGCGCACCCATTGGACCGATGGCGCAGAGTGGCAGGTTCAGCAGCGGCCTCGACTTTGCGGAATCGCAGAACAGTTTAGCCGGAATGCATGTGACGGCAGCTCTGTTCTTGTTCTAAATATCTGTTCTTGAATAACTCTCCGGCGAAAATTCCGTTAGCTTTCCCGAAGCCGTATGATAGCTTTCCGACTGAAGCTCAGCCGGGCGCGCGGCTTAAGGCCGGACAGTATCCCGGCCCATGGCAGCGGTCTGACGAATGCGACAGCGACGGTTGGCAATGGGCGGAAAGCCGAACGCCGACACTCGACGACAGACCGGCTGTTCCCTGAGCCGCCGAACCACATTGGATGATCCGATCTGCCAAGGTCATGACTTGGGACGGCGGCGGACGGATCCGACTGGAGAGAGACGATGACCTTCTTTTACATTGTCCTGGCGTTCCTTGTAGGTGTGTTGGTTGGCTGGTTTATCTGGGGCCGGCTGCGCGGCGAACTCGACAGCCTGCGCGGCGATCTCGACCGCACCCGCAGCGAGCGTGACAGACTGCGCGCCGACGCCGATCGCCTGACTGGCGAACTCGACGCCTGCGGCAAGACCCGCGCCGATCTCGAACGCCGGCTGCGTGAAACATCGGCTCCATCCGCCAAGCCTTCCAGTTCGGCGCCGGCCGCGCTGGTGTCGACAGCGGCAACGGCCAAGTCCGCCCCGGCCGCGAAACCAGCCCCCGCCAAACCCGCCGCGGCCAAACCAGCTGCGGCCAAATCCGCGGACGCAAAACCAGCGGCCAGCAAACCTGCCGCCGCCAAGGCCGCGCTTAAAACCGCGGCTTCAAAGCCCGCCGCCGTCCCGAAGAAGGCCGCCCCGGCAGCTGGGAAGGCCGACAATCTGCGCCGCCTGATCGGTATCGGCCCGGTCAACGACAAACTGCTCAAGGGCCTTGGCGTCACCACCTACGCGCAGATCGCCGGCTGGACCGCGGCCGATGTCAAGCGCATCGAGGACACGCTGAATTTCGACGGCCGCATCGCCCGCGAAAAGTGGGTCGAGCAGGCCAAGCTGCTTGCCGCCGGCGACGAAAAGGAGTTCGCACGCCAATTCCCGAGCGCCGGGACCGCCAACAACAGCTGATCTGTCATCGGCAACATAACCAGAAGGCGGCGCTCTCGGGCGCCGTCTTTGTTTTTGCATTCGCCACTGTCTTTGCGCCCTGCGACGCCGCTCCCTCGATTGCACGCCGCCCGGCCCCCATATAGAGCGGTTCTGGCGTCATCGACCGCAGTACCCGAGCCCCATGCCCCTGCCCTCTGCCATTTTCCGCAACGATGAAAGCGGCCGTCAGTTGGTCTTCGACCACCCGGCCGACATCATCATTGCCTATGATGCCAAGGATTTTCTGCCGGCGCTGGCGGCCGCGCAGGCGGCGAGCGATGCCGGCAAATGGCTGGCCGGCTATTTCTCCTACGAAGCGGGCTATCTGCTCGAACCGAAACTGGTGCCGCTGTTGCCTGAAGGCCGGCGCGCGCCACTGGTTTGTCTGGGTGTCTTCGATGCTCCGGCCGAAGAGGCCGTGCCGCGCAACGATGCGCCGGCCACCAATGGCCCCATCTTCGACGCCAGGGCCAGTTGGTCCGCTCAGGACTACGCCAAACGCTTCGCGCGCCTTCACGACCACATCCGCAAGGGCGATTGCTACCAAGGCAACCTGACCTTTCCGGTCCGTGCCCAATGGTCGGGCGATCCGCTTGCTGCCTTCGACGCACTGACAGGACGCCAGCCGGTCAAGTATGGCGCGCTGATTTCGCTCGGCGATCCCATCGTCTTGTCGCGTTCGCCCGAGCTGTTCTTCGAGATCGATGCCTTAGGCATGATCGAAACCCATCCGATGAAGGGCACCGCACCGCGCGGCGCGACCAAGGCCGAGGACGCGCGGTTGAAGTCCTTCTTGCGCAGCGACGAAAAGAACCAGGCCGAGAACCGGATGATCGTCGATCTCCTGCGCAATGACATCTCACTGATCAGCGAGGTCGGCACGCTGGAAGTCCCGGAACTGTTCCGCATCGAGAGCTACCCGACCGTCCACCAGATGGTGAGCCGTGTGCGGGCGAAGCTTCTGCCTGATCTCGGCATCCGCCAAATCTTTGGCGCGCTGTTTCCCTGCGGCTCGATCACCGGCGCGCCGAAAATCCGCGCGATGGAAATCCTGCACGAGCTGGAAGACACACCGCGCGACGTCTATTGCGGCGCCATCGGCTGGATCGCGCCTGGCGGCATGATGCGCTTTTCGGTGGCGATCCGCACTATATCGCTCTTTTCCAGTGGCGAGGCCGTTTACAATGTCGGCGGCGGCGTCGTCTTCGATTCGACGGCGCAAGGGGAGTATCAGGAGTGTCTGCTGAAGGCGCGCTTCGCGACGGGGACACCGCCGATTTCGAGCTGATCGAGACGATGCGCTGGGAGCCCGGCCAGGGCTTTCTGCGCTTCGAACGCCATCTCGCACGCCTTTACGGCTCGGCGGAAGAACTCGGCTTTGCCTGCGATCCGCAGCGGATCGGCGAGGTGCTGGCGAATACTATCGGGGCGCAGCAGACGGCGCTGCGCACCCGGCTCGTCCTGCAGCGCAATGGCGAGGTGACGGCTTCTGTTCAGCCTTACGAGCCACTCGCCGCCGACAAGGTCTGGCGGCTGCGACTGGCGCGGGTCCGGCTCTCCTCCACCGACACGCTGCTGCGCCACAAGACCGGCCGGCGGCAAGTCTACACTCACGCCCGCTCCGAATATCTGATCACCCAGGCCGACGAAGTGTTGCTCGCAAATGAGCGCAGTGAAATCTGCGAAGGCACCATCACCAACGTCTTCGCCGATTTCGGTGATGGCATGCTGATGACACCCAGGCTCGACTGCGGCCTGCTGCCTGGCGTATTGCGCGCCGAGCTGCTGGACGAAGGGCGCGCCCAGGAGGCGATCTACAGCTATGACGAGTTGAAATCCGCCAAAACACTGTTCGTCGGCAATTCTCTGCGCGGCTTGATCCCGGCAACATTGGCCTGACACGAAGCGGCTGCGAGAATAACCGCCGGCATTGGACACTTTCTAGCGAAGCATGAATTCTCGTCAGCCCACGCACACGCCCTATGATGGCTCCTCAAAGCTCTTCACCATCGGGCTGAAGCCGCTCGAACTCGACAAGTGGATCGAGGTCGACCGGTATCTCTTCGACCATCTCGCCGAAAAGCGCCGGCTGTATGCCGAAAATCCCGACAAGGTGTTTGTCGAGGAAGACGGCACGCGCGACGCCCAGCGCGAAGTGCGCGGCCTCATCGAAGCACATCTGCTGTCGACATTTCCCGGGATGTACCGGCGCACCAATGCCGGGGTTGAGGTCATTGGCGCCAAAGCCGACTCTGACGCCACCTTCCCCGATGCCCCGCTGGTCGCAGCGTCGCTGCTCGTCCAGGAAGACCTGATCCTGATGCGCCGTGACGACACCGGCTGGCGGCTCGCCGCCGGCTCGCTGTGTTTCCCGTCATCCTGGTCGCTGGTCGAAAAATTCGGCCGGCCGCTGCAGCAGATCCACGCACCGGTGCCGGGCTTCGGTCCGGGCACCAGGCCGGCCGAGCTCATCAACCGCATGTTCGACGGCCTGCAGGGTCAGGCCGTCGAACGCTTCAACTGGTCGATCCAGGCCGGCGACGCGCTCTATCATCCGCTCTCCAATGTCGAGCGCATCGACCGTGCCACCAACCGCCCCTCGCGATTTCCCGACGGCGACGTCAACGCCCACGCCTTCATCCGCGTCGAGCGCCAGACGCTGCGCAAACTGCCTCTGTCGCGCGACATCCTGTTCACCATCCGCATCCATCTCGACCCGCTGAAAGTGCTGGCGCGGCATCCCGACCGGGCAACGCTTGCCGCCTCTTTCGCGGCGCAATTGCAGGCGCTGGATGAGGCTCAACTCGACTATAAGGGGATGACATCAGACCGTGACCGGCTGGTGCAACGCCTGCAAACCATGGCTCAGGAGTGACGATGATCCGACATGTTCTGAAGCTAGCCGTCCTGCTCGGTGCATTGCTGGCGTTGCCGGCAACAGCGCATGCGGAACCGGTGACCTATGCGGGGAAGCTCGGCAACATCGACATCGTCGTCGAGTTTACCGGTGATCCGGCGGCGGCTGGAGAGGCACTGGCGGGCCGCTATTTCTACCGCTCCAAGGGCGTCGATATTCCTCTGCAGGCGAAGTCGAGCAAGGGCGCCACCTTTCAATTGGCCGAGGAAGAAGCCTGCGATGCCAAGAAGTGCGGCGACGGCCAGGCTCCACCCATCGGCGCCGTCTGGCGATTGAGTTCCGCCGACAATGGCAAGACGCTGGAAGGCACCTGGACGGCCAAAAAGACCCTGCCGCTGAAGCTGACAAGGATCGCCAGCCGTGCCCAGACGGAGACGCCGGCGACGACGCCACGCGATCTTTATGATTTCACCGACATGACATTCTCGGGTGACGATGCGCCGATCACCATGGCGGCATCGCCCTACGACTATCTCAAGCTGGATTTCGCGCCCGAGGCAGACGCCAAGGAAGGTTGGCCGGATGCAGCCTACAACTATGTCACCGATCCACGCACCAAATTCGCCAGGCCGCGCATCGTCGATCTCGCCGGCGGCGCGCCGATCGAAGCCGCCAATGCCTTGCTGCAGAACCGCCATTGGCATGACAGCCTCAGCGCCTTGACCTGCGCGGCGCTGCAATACGCCGGCTTCCACGATGGACCTCCGATGGAGGGCATGGATGACGATTCGCTTGGCGGCTACGAAGACACGACGTCCAAAGTGACGTCATTGACGCCGAAGCTGATGAGCTGGTCGGAATCCGGCAGCCTCTATTGCGGCGGTGCGCATCCGAACAACTATTCCGACGCCTATGTCATGGACGTGCGCCGTGGCGCCTTGCTTACCCTTCAGGACATGTTTTCCGATACGGGCGACGGCAAGCCAGGCCCCTCGCTGGCCGCCTTCGTCAGGGAAAACCGCAAGAAGCCAAGCGACCAGACCGAGGTGGATTACGAGGCCGAATGCGGCATCGACGATTTGATCAGCGACTATCTAGGCGCCAGCCTGAAGCGCGATGGCGACAGGCAGGTTCTGGTCTTCGGGCTGCAAGGTTTGCCCAACGTCATCCAGGCTTGCGGCGACGATCTCGTTGAAATGCCGGTCTCCGAAGCACAAGCGCTGTTCACACCGGAATTCGCGAAACTGCTCGAACCGTAGGCGCGCATCTGCGCCGTCGGGAACTAACCTTATCCCTGCTTTTCGCTTTATTGTGACAATGATCTATGGTTTGTCGCGCGGCGGTCGAACGGCCGTTTTGGCGCGTTGCTTGAAGGAGTGCTCGATAAAATGGCGAATGAAAACTGGCCCGTTTACGGTGAAATCACCGGCCCTGTCGTGATGATCGGCTTTGGTTCGATCGGACGGGGAACGCTGCCTCTGATCGAGCGCCATTTCAAATTCGACAAGTCGCGCATGACGGTCATCGACCCGCTCGACACCGACCGCAAGCTGCTCGACGAGCGCGGCATCGCCTTCGTGCAGGAGCACGTGACCGAGAAAAACTACAAGAAACTGCTGACGCCGCTTTTGACCAATGGTGGCGGCCAGGGCTTTTGCATCAATCTGTCGGTCGATACCGGCTCGGTCGACCTGATGCGGCTCTGCCGCAAGCTCGGCGTGCTCTACATCGACACCGTCGTCGAGCCGTGGCTCGGCTTCTATTTCGACGCCAAGGCCGACAATGCCAGCCGCACCAACTACGCGCTGCGCGAAGCCTTGATCAAGGAGAAGCACGACAAGCCCGGCGGCGCTACCGCGGTTTCGACCTGTGGCGCCAATCCGGGCATGGTCTCGTGGTTCGTCAAGCAGGCGCTGCTGAACCTTGCCGGCGACCTCGGCCTCGAGTTTTCCGAACCCGCGCAGGACGACCGTGACGGCTGGGCGAAGCTGATGAAGAAGGCCGGCGTCAAGGGCATCCACATCGCCGAGCGCGACACCCAGCGCACCAAGAAGCCGAAGCCGATGAACGTGTTCTGGAACACCTGGTCGGTCGAGGGTTTCATCTCGGAAGGGCTGCAGCCGGCCGAGCTCGGCTGGGGCACGCATGAGAGATGGATGCCGAAGAACGGCAAGGAGCACAAGCATGGCTCCAAGGCTGCGATTTATCTCGAACAGCCCGGCGCCAACACCCGCGTGCGCTCCTGGTGCCCGACGCCGGGCGCGCAATACGGTTTCCTGGTGACGCACAATGAGGCGATCTCGATCGCCGACTTCTTCACCGTGCGCGGTAAGAAGGGCAAGGTGCAATACCGCCCGACCTGCCACTATGCCTATCACCCCTGCAACGACGCCGTGTTGTCACTCCACGAAATGTTCGGCGCTGCCGGCAAGCCGCAGCCGGTCCACCATGTGCTTGACGAAAACGAGCTGGTCGATGGCGTGGACGAGCTTGGCGTGCTGCTCTACGGCCATGCCAAGAACGCCTACTGGTACGGTTCGCAGCTGTCGCTGGCCGAAGCCCGCAAGCTGGCGCCCTACCAGAACGCTACCGGCATGCAGGTCACCTCGGCCGTGCTCGCCGGCATGGTCTGGGCGCTGGAAAACCCGGAAGCCGGCATCGTCGAGGCCGACGAGATGGACTACAAGCGCTGCCTGGAAGTGCAGTCCCAGTATCTCGGACCAGTCAAGGGCTACTACACCGACTGGACGCCGCTCGATAACCGTCCGGGCCTGTTTCCCGAGGACCTCGACAAAAGCGACCCGTGGCAATTCCGCAACATCCTCGTTCGATAGCGGTTCCATACCCCTGCCTCACTGCCTTGCAATCGCCCGGAAATCGGGCGATTGAAGGGATGCGGACGAGAGCAGTGTGCATCCATTTGGACGCACGAGGGACGGCTCTGGAAACTTGAGGCCACGCACATCGTGTTCTCCAAAACGTCGTTTGACGATTGGGCCGATGCGTCAGGAGAGGATTTGATATGACGATTGCGCGCAAAATTCTTTCTGCGGGCGCGGCGGGCGCTCTTGCGACGATGCTTGCCGCCTGCACCACCGGCGGCTCCGACGGGCCACCGATCTCATCGCAGGCGCGAGGCGTCGAAGGCTCATGGCTGAACGCCGAAGGCAAGGCGGTCTCGACATTGAACGGCGGCGTCTTCACCACCGTTTCGGCGGAGACCGGTGAGAAATTCGCTGACGGCAGCTACACCAAGACCGGCGCCACCTCGGTCGAGATCAACGGAACCTCGCTTATCCGGCAGCAGCCAATCGCTTTCAACTGCCTGCTGGTGTCCATAAACCAGCTGAATTGCACCAGCTCCGCCGGGCAGAACTTCGTGCTGACCAGGCGCGGCTGAACCTTTCCCATGCGGCTTTGCGGATGGCGGCGGCGCGATGCCGCCGCCTTTTTATGCCGGCAAACCGATGCCGGTTATCCGCCCTGATTCTTCTTGCATCGCCACAACCGCGATGTGAACATACCCGAAATGCTGGCTGTTATCCTGCAGTCGGGCAAGAGCGTTAAACGCCTTTGATCATATCCGGGAGACGAAGATGAAGAAGCTCGCCGCCATTGCCGCCCTCTCTGCCTCGACACTCGGCCTGTCGGCCGCACCATCCTTTGCCGACTACACGTTGAACATCCTGCATTTCAACGATTGGCACAGCCGCATCGAAGGCAACAACAAATACGAGTCGACCTGCTCGGCCGAGGAAGAGACCAAGGGTGAGTGCATCGGCGGCGCCGGCCGGCTGGTCACCGCGATCGCACAGGAGCGCAAGAAGCTCGAAGGCCAGAACGTGCTGCTGCTCAATGCCGGCGACAGCTTTCAGGGATCGCTGTTCTACATCACCTACAAGGGCACGGCGGAGGAGGAATTCCTCAATCAGATCAAGCCCGACGCGGTGACGCTCGGCAACCACGAATTCGACGATGGCGAGAGCGCGCTGGTGCCTTATCTCGACAAGGCGAAGTTCCCGATCGTCAGCGCCAATGTCGTGCCCAACGACAAGTCCGGCGCCGCAGGCAAGATCAAGCCGTCGATTGTGCTTGAGGTCGGCGGCCAGAAGATCGGCATTGTCGGCGCCGTGACCAACGACACGCCGGAACTCGCCTCTCCCGGCCCCAACATTACCATAGAGGACGACGTGAAGTCGATCACCGCCGAGGTCGAGAAGCTGAAGGCGCAAGGCGTCAACAAGATCATTGCCGTCACCCATATCGGCTACAGGCGCGAGCGCGATGTCATCGCCAAGATCCCGGGCATCGATGTGGTGGTCGGCGGCCACAGCCATTCGCTTCTGTCCAACACCGACCCGAAGGCGGAAGGCCCCTATCCGACGATGGTCGACAACCCCGACGGCTCCAAGGTGCCTGTCGTGCAGGCCGCGTCCTATTCGAAATATCTCGGCGAATTCAAGGTCGTGTTCGACGACAATGGCAACGTCAAGGAAGCCAGCGGCGACCCGATCTTCCTCGACAAGTCGATCACTCCCGATCCGGCCGTTCTTGCCCGCATCAAGGAACTCGGTGCGCCGATCGAGGCGCTGAAGAACAAGGAAGTGGCCGAGACCACCGAGGCCATCGACGGCAGCCGCGAAAGCTGCCGCACCAAGGAATGCGCGATGGGCAACCTCGTCTCCGACGCCATCCTCGACCGCGTCAAGGGACAGGGCGTCGAGATCGTCGTCTCGAATGGCGGCGGCCTGCGGGCTTCGATCGACAAGGGCACCGTCACCATGGGCGAGGTGCTGACCGTGCTGCCGTTCCAGAACACGCTGGCGACCTTCCAGATTTCCGGCAAGGATCTGGTTGCCGGGCTGGAAAACGGCGTCAGCCAGGTCGAGGACGGCGGCGGCCGCTTCCCGCAGGTGGCAGGTCTCAAATACTCCTTCGACAAGTCGGTCGCGCCCAATGCCGGCCGAGTCAAGTCGGTCGAGGTGATGCAGAACGGTGCCTGGGCGCCGATCAATCCGGACAAGGACTATCTGGTCGCCACCAACAATTACGTCCGCCAGGGCGGCGACGGCTACAAGGTCTTCGCCGAGAAGGCCAAGAACGCCTATGATTACGGCCCGGGCCTCGAACAGGTGGTCGCCGACTATCTCGCCGCGCACCGGCCCTACACGCCCAAGCTCGACGGCCGCATCACCGAGGTTGCCGCAACCGTAGCGGCTGCCCCGGCCGCCGAGCCGGCAAAACCAGCCGAACCGGCACCTGCTCCAGCGGAACCGGCAAAACCGGCCGAGGCTGCACCGGCGGAGCCGGCGATGCCCGCATTGCCGGCAGGCTCCGGCGACATCACCACCACGCCGCCGACTGTCCCGGCGGAAACCGCCCCGGCAACGCCGGCTCCGGCCGAACCGGCAAAACCGGCCGAAGCCGCACCTGCTCCGGCAAAGCCGGCTGACGCCGCCCCGGCCGAAGCCAGCCATGTCATCGTCGCCGGCGATACCTATTGGGATCTCGCCAAGAAGGCCTACGGCGACGGCGCCAAGTGGAAGGTGATCTCCGAGGCCAACAAAGGCTACGAACCACGCCGGCTTCCTGTCGGCGCGACCTTGACCATTCCGGCGAAGTAACCTCGCTTCGCACTCACGACCAGCAAAACCCGTCCGGGTAACCGGACGGGTTTTTGGCTTTCAAGGTAAGGTGCGGCCAGACGCAGCATTGAAAACTTGCTCCGCATCGCTAGGTTCGCCCGACATCGTCGGTTTTCGCGGTGTCGGGAGACCTTCATGACGCTTTCCACGCCTGTCGACCCCAGAGCCGCGAAAGCGCTCGACCCGCTACCGGCCGGACATCCGCCGGTAAAGGCAGGCAAGATCGGCGTCATGTTGGTCAATCTCGGCACGCCGGACGGCACCGATTTCAAGCCGATGTGGCGCTATCTCCGCGAATTCCTGTCCGATCCGCGGGTCATCGAGCTCAACAAGGCGATCTGGTATCCGATCCTCTACGGCTTGGTGCTGACCACGAGACCGAACAAGTCCGGCGCCAATTACGCCAGGATATGGAACCGCGAGAGGAACGAGTCGCCGCTGCGCACCTACACCCGGGCGCAGGGCGAAAAGCTGGCCGCAGCGCTCATCGACCTACCCGATGTCGTGGTCGACTGGGCGATGCGCTACGGCAACCCCTCGACCGCGAGCGTCGCTCAAAGGCTGGTCGAGCAAGGCTGCGACCGCATCCTGTCGTTCCCACTCTACCCGCAATACTCCGCGACCACCACCGCGACCGCCAACGACCAGCTGTTTCGCGCCTTGATGAAGATGCGCCGCGCGCCTGCCGTGCGCAGTGTTCCGCCCTACTATGACGAGCCGGTCTACATCGAGGCGCTCGCCCATTCGATCGAACGGCATCTGGCAACGCTAGACTTCGAGCCCGAGGTGGTCATCACCTCCTATCACGGCATCCCGAAGCCCTATTTCGAGAAGGGCGATCCCTATCACTGCCATTGCCAGAAGACGACACGGCTGTTGCGTGAACGACTGGGGTGGGATGAAAAGAAGCTGATCATCACCTTCCAGTCGCGCTTCGGCGCCCAGGAATGGCTGCAGCCCTACACCGACAAGACGGTCGAGAAACTGGCGAAGGACGGCGTGAAATCGATCGCCATCGTCAACCCAGGCTTTTCCGTCGACTGCATCGAGACGCTGGACGAAATCGGCCGCGAGGCGGCCGAGACCTTCCATCACGCCGGCGGCGAGAAATTCGCCCACATCCCGTGCCTCAACGACAGTGCAGAAGGCATGGCGGTGATCGAGGCGATGGTGCGGCGCGAGCTGTCGGGCTGGGTCTGAGGCCGCCACGTTGCGCGATCGATCGCCGCAGTTGCGCTATTCCATGCACTAATAATCAACGATCACCTGATTGTAACATTATTGAAACACACCTAAGTGTTTGGTGAAGTCGGTTGCATGGAATCAACGCCATGGCCGGCATCTGAGGGAGATTCAAATGGACTTCAGTGGTTTCGGTATTGCGATTGGTGCGCTTGCCTTTCTGGTATTGGTGCTTCTTATCAAAGGCATCCGGACAATCCCGCAAGGCTATAATTATACGGTGGAGCGCTTTGGTCGTTACACCAAAACACTAAGCCCCGGCCTCAACCTGATCGTGCCGTTCGTCGACCGAATCGGCGCCAAGATGAACATGATGGAGCAGGTGCTCGACGTTCCGAGCCAGGAAATCATCACGCGCGACAACGCCATTGTGGGCGTCGACGGCATCGCCTTCTACCAGATCCTCAATGCGGCCCAGGCCGCCTACCAGGTCGCCGGCCTGGAGAACGCCATCCTCAATTTGACGATGACCAACATCCGTACCGTCATGGGTTCGATGGACCTTGACGAACTGCTGTCGAACCGCGACGCCATCAACGAACGGCTGCTGCGCGTCGTCGACGAAGCGGCGCATCCGTGGGGCATCAAGATCACCCGCGTCGAGATCAAGGACATCAATCCGCCGGCCAACCTCATCGAATCGATGGGCCGTCAGATGACCGCCGAACGCAACAAGCGTGCGCAGATCCTCGCCGCCGAAGGCCTCAAGCAGTCGCAGATCCTCGAGGCCGAGGGCCGCAAGGAAGCCGCCTTCCGCGACGCCGAGGCGCGCGAACGCTCGGCCGAAGCCGAAGCGCGAGCCACCCAGGTTGTATCGGAAGCCATCTCCAAGGGCGACGTGCAGGCACTCAACTACTTCGTGGCGCTGAAATACACTGAAGCGATGGGCAAGATCGGCACCGCCAACAACAGCAAGGTCGTGCTGATGCCGATGGAAGCCTCGGCGCTGATCGGCACGCTCGGTGGCATAAGCGAGATCGCCAGGGAGGTGTTCCGCAGCGAAGGCACCGCCGGCGCCGCCAGGCAGGCCGCCCGCCCTCCGGTGGTTCGCCCAAGCGAGAATTGAGGCTAGCTGAGAACTGAGATCATAGGAGCGCACTCCCATGTTCGACCGCATCATTTCCGAACTTGGTCCGTGGAACTGGATGGTTCTGGGCTTCGTCCTCCTGGTGATGGAGGTCATCGCGCCAGGAATATTCATGCTGTGGATCGGCATCGCCGCATTGGTGATCGGTGTGATTTCCCTGCTCGTCTGGGACGCAAGCTTCTGGGCCTGGGAAGTCCAGGTCCTCGCCTTCCTGGCCCTGTCGCTGGTCTCGGCCTTTGCCGGAAAGAAGCTGGTTGGTGGGCGTAATACCCCTAGCGACCAGCCGCTGCTCAACCGGCGCGGCGCGCAGTTGGTCGGCAGGATGGCAACGCTGGCCGAGCCGATCAAGGACGGTCGCGGCCGCATCAAACTCGGCGACACACTGTGGCGCGTCTCCGGTCCCGACCTGCCGGCCGGCACGCAGGTGCGCGTCGTCAGTTCGGCCGACACCGATCTGGAACTGACCGTCGAGGCAGTTTGACATTTCGAAAGCGCATGGCGCTTTCGATCCGGAAAATCAGGCCGCGTCGCCTAGGGCTTCCCGAACGCGACGCGTCCTTTGATTTTTTCAGGCGGCGCCGATGCGCAGCAGGTCGTGCAGATGAACCAGTCCCACGAGCCGCCTGCCTTCGACCACCATCAGGCTCGTAATGGCCGAATTGTTGATAATCTGCAGCGCCGTCGCCACCAGCGTGTCCGGTGTGGCCGTCTTCGGCTTTTTCGTCATCACCTGATCGACGCTCATTTCCATGAGATTGCTGCCGATGTGACGCCTGATGTCGCCATCGGTGATGATGCCCACCAACGCGCCATCCGCCGTCGCGATCGCCACGCAGCCGAAGCCCTTGTTCGACAATTCGAGGATCGCCTCGCGCATGCCCGTGCCGGAAGCCACCAGCGGCAGCCTTTCGCCGACATGCATGATCTCGTGGATCTGCGTGAGATTGGCGCCGAGCTGGCCGCCGGGGTGGAATGTGCGGAAATGGTCGGGCGTGAAGCCGCGCGCTTCGAGCAGCGCGATAGCCAGCGCATCGCCGACCACCAGTTGCAGCAGGGTCGATGTCGTCGGCGCCAGGCCGTGCGGGCAGGCTTCCGGCACGGACGGCAGGAGCAGCACCACGTCGGCCGCGCGCGCCAGCGCCGAGGCCGCGCCCGCGGTAATCGCAATCAGCGGGATCGAGAAGCGCCTGGAATAGGCGACGATGCCCATCAATTCTCTGCTCTCGCCGGACCATGACATGGCGATGATGGCATCGTCTCTGGCGATCATGCCAAGGTCGCCATGATTGGCCTCCGCCGGATGGACGAAGAAGGCAGGCGTGCCGGTCGAAGCCAGACTGGCCGCGATCTTAGTGCCGATATGGCCGCTTTTGCCGACGCCGGTGACTATGACGCGGCCATTGATGCGCGACACCATGTCGACGGCGCGGGCGAAAGGTTCGGCCAGTTCGTTCTCCAGCGCGGCGGCCAATGCCGCCACGCCGGCCTGTTCCGTGGCTACCGTTCTCAGCGCCGAGGCGATCGAAGCCTCCAAAGGCTTCTTTTCTTGGGATCCCGCATGCATGGCTGATGCGATTAGCGCTTTGCCGTTCGCCTGTCCAACAGAATTGCCGTCCAGCCATGTCCGACAGGCACCCCTTCAACCCTCCGTTAACCATCCCCGTTTACGGTTCGGTAAGTATGGCGCGCTTGCGCCGCGCAAGCAGTGGTGACGATGTCGCGGGCCCAACCTCAAGAGAAAAAAGGTCGAACGGGCAGAGCGTTTTGCGCTCTGCTTCTGGCGACGAGCGTGCTCGCTTTGCTGCGGCCAACTGCGCTTCATGCCCAGGAGACCGAGCTGCGCGGCGAAGTTTCGGAATCGGCGATCCTGTCCGACCAGCAGCGCCGGGCCAGGCAATTGAGCAAGGCCAACACGCAGGTCAAGCCCGCCCCTGCCGACACCGCCCCCACGGGAAACACGCCAACCGCTTATGTGCCGGCCAGCGATGGCGCCTTGCCTGATGACACCGACCCGTCACAGGCCGGCGCAAACAGCATTTTCGACCCGCCGGCGACCATCGACGATTCGTTCGCCGACAAGCCGCCAACCGTCCTGCCACGCCGCCCGTCGACGGCAAAGCAACGCGCCGACGCGGATGCAGACAAGGCCAAGGACAAAACCAAGGCTGCCGACAAGAAGAAGCCTGGCAAAGCCACGGACCAGACCACCACCGGAACGACTCCGGACGGCACTGCGGCAGGCGACGCCGATCAGGACATAGCCAACCGCCGTGTCCTCACCGTCGACGGCGTCGACCGACGAAAGCTCGACCCCGGCGCCGAGCGCACCGACGCCATCGAGGGCCTGAAGAAGAAGCTCGAGGACGACCCGTACGCGGCAACCGGCATCAAGGTCGGCTCGTTCCTGCTGCGGCCGGCGCTCGAGCAGGGCGTTGCCGTCACGTCGAACGCCGATTCCAGCGCTGGCGGCAAGTCGGCGGTGCTGTCCGAAACGGCGCTGCGTTTCTCCGCCGCCTCCGATTGGCGCGAGAATTCGGCGGTCATCGACGGCTACGGTAATTTCCGCAACACCATTTCGGGCCAGAAGATCAATGAGGCACGCGGCCGTATCCAAGGCACGTACAATGTCGACCTCGACAATGAACTGCGCGCCATCGCCAAGCTCGGCTACGAGATTGCACCGGAATCGGCCTCCGCGCCCGACGCCATTGCCGGCGTCAAATCGCAGCCGATCCGCCAGACGGTCGACGGCAGCCTCGGCGTCGAGAAGGACGTCGGCAAGATGCGCTTTGCGCTGACCGGCGCCGTCTCCCACGACATCTATGGCGATGCCGAACTTACCGATGGCACCTCGCTGTCGCAGAAGGACCAGGACAACACGCTCTACACCGCAACGTTGCGGACTGGCTATGAAATTTCCCCGGCTCTGACGCCCTTTGCTGAGATTGAGCTCGGCCGCCGGGTATATGACCAACGGGTCGACAACAAGGGCTTCGAGCGCTCCTCGACCCGGCTTGGCGCACGCGCCGGTATCGAAGTCGACATGGGCGAGAAGCTCAAGGGTGAGTTCTCGGCCGGCTGGCTGAGGGAGGCGATCGACGACAAGAACCTGGAGGCGATTTCGGGAGCCACCATCAATGCCGACCTCAAATGGTCGCCCGAGCGCGGTACCATCATCGGCCTCACCGGGCGAACCACGGTCGAAGGCACAACGAATGCCGGTGAGAGCGGCGACATCCTCTATTCCGGCCGCCTCACCGGCGAGCGGCAGATCCGCGCCGACCTGACCGGCAACGCAGCCCTTGGGCTCGACTGGCGCAATTACACCGGCTCCGACGGCCATGACATGACGCTGAGTGCAGAGGCCGGGCTGACCTGGTGGCTGAACCGCTATGTCGGCCTCACCAGCCGCGCCCGCACCGAAAAGCTGACCAGCAATCTGCCCGGGCGCAACTACACCGCCAACAGCATCTATTTGGGGCTGAAGCTGCAGCGGTAGCTAAAAAGCAGCGCCGCGACGCTCGGACGGCTTCATCTCATCGAGCAGCGTGCGGATGACGCCGGCCATGTTCTCGTTCATGTCGCTGCGCCACAGCGCGAAGGCGACATTGGCCTCGACGAAGCCTTCCGGCGAGCCGCAATCGAAGGTGCGGCCCTGAAAGTGGTAGCCAAAGAAGGGCTGCTGCTTTTCCAGCTTCAGCATCGCGTCGGTGAGCTGGATCTCGTTGCCGGCGCCCTTTTCCTGGCTTTCGAGGATCTTGAAAATCTCGGGCTGCAGGATGTAGCGGCCGTTGATGTAGAGATTGGACGGTGCGGTGCCGGTCTTCGGCTTTTCGACCATCTCGGTGATGCGGAAGCCGTGATGCGTGTCCTCGCCGCGGCCGACAATGCCATATTTGTGGGTCTCGGCCGGATCGCATTCCTGCACGGCGATGATGTTGTTGCCCGTCTCCTCGTAGAGCTCGACCATGGCCTTCGTGCAGCTCTTCTCCGACTGCATGATCATGTCGGGCAGCAACAGCGCGAAGGGTTCGTCGCCGACCAGTTCGCGGGCGCACCAGACGGCGTGGCCGAGCCCCATCGGCACCTGCTGGCGGGTGAACGAGGTCTGCCCCGGCGCCGGCTGCAGCCGCTGCAAGCGGGCCAGCTGATCGTCCTTGCCGCGCTGTGCCAGCGTATCATAGAGCTCGAACTGGATATCGAAATGGTCTTCTATGACCGCCTTGTTGCGGCCGGTGACGAAGATGAAATGTTCGATGCCGGCCTCGCGCGCCTCATCGACGACATACTGGATGACCGGCCGGTCGACGACGGTCAGCATCTCCTTGGGAATGGCCTTGGTGGCCGGGAGAAACCGTGTGCCGAGACCGGCGACCGGGAAAACTGCCTTGCGAACTCGCTTCATGCGTCAATTATCCGTTTGAGGGCGTGCCCGGCAATCCCGCCTCGCGACATTTTCGCGCCGGAATTGTGGATTATCGGGCCATTGAGGGAAACATCAACCGGTAAAGCATCCAGGTGTCTTTTCGTTCCAGGCGCCGCCTATGGTAAACCAATTGCTAACCCGGTTCGGCGATGAATGGTCTTTCCTGAGATAGAGAAAGGGGAAAATATGTCCGTTCGCAGTGCCGCAAAACTCTTTACCAGCGTGCTGACGGCGGCCAGCCTCTCGCTCACCTTGCTGATGCCGGCCGGACCGGCCTTCGCCGATGCCGGGTTTCGGCAATGGGTCGCCGGCTTCCGCGCCACGGCCGTGGCGGGCGGCGTTTCCGGCGCGGTCTACGACCGGGCGTTCCGGGGCATCAATGAACCCGACCCGGTGGTGCTGGAAAAGGCACGCACCCAGCCCGAATTCACCGCACCTGCCTGGGACTATTTCGACAACCGCGTCCACGACCAGTCCGTTGCCGTCGGCCAGCAGATGGCCAAAAAATGGAAGCCGTGGCTGGAACGGATCGAGGCGAGGTTCGGCGTCGACCGCTACATCCTGCTCGCCATCTGGTCGATGGAATCGAATTACGGCGAGATCCTCAAGCGCGACGACATCATGCGCAATGTCATCCGCTCGCTGGCAACCCTCGCCTATGGCGACCCGAAGCGTTCGAAATTCGCCCGCACCCAATTGGTCGCCGCGCTGAAAATCCTGCAGACCGGCGACATCGACGAAAGCCACCTGATGGGCTCCTGGGCCGGCGCCATGGGCCAGACCCAGTTCATCCCGACCAGCTACCAGCATTATGCCGTCGACATGGACGGCAACGGCAAGCGCGACATCTGGAATTCGATCCCCGATGCGTTGGCGACATCAGCCAATCTGCTGAAGAAGAATGGCTGGCAGGGCGGCAAGACCTGGGGCTACGAGGTCACCATTCCGGCGGGCAAACTGCCGGCCGGCTCGAAGACATTGGCGCAGTGGCAGGCGCTCGGCGTCGCCAGGGCCAATGGCAAGCCGTTCAAGAACGCAACCGACAAGGCGACGCTGAAAGTGCCGGACGGCCGCGGCGGACCGGCATTCCTGATGATCAAGAACTTCTCCGTCATCAAGGCCTACAACAACGCCGACAAATATGCCCTGGCCGTCGGCCTTCTTGCCGACGAAATCGCCGGCTCTAATGGTCTGGTGCAGGACTGGAAGCGGCCCTTCACCAAACTGTCCTTCGAGGAAAGGCAGGAGTTGCAGAAGCGGCTTTCGCAGCACGGACTTTACGACGGCAAGTTCGACGGCAAGATCGGTGACGGCACGAAAACCGCCATCATGACCTATCAGGCAACGGTCGGCTTGACCCAGGACGGGTATCCGAGCATGGAAGTGCTCAAATGGCTCAGAAAGAAATAGAGCCGGCGACGGCAGCTTGCATTTGCGACGCAAGGGATGCCGTAGCATCGGTCTGTGCATGATCCCCTGCAAGGGCCATGCACCAAGGGATGGAGAGGGTGCTTGGTTTCGGCAGCGCGTATCCGTGTGATCGTTTTCCGCTTGCCGATCCTCATTCTGGCCATCGTCGTCCTGGCGACGGGGGTCGCCGGCAGTTTCCACACACCGGCTTTGGCGCAGGAGCAACCGCAGAACCGCGGCTGGTCGCTGCGCGACCTTCTGTTCCCGCGCCGCAGCGAACGCATCGAGCCGCCGCTCGACGTCCGCAAGGCAAAGCCGAAGGTCAAGAAGAAGCCCCGTGCACCCGTTGAACCTTCCGCTCCGATTGTCGAGAAGACACCGGATGCCCGCGTCGTTCTGGTGATCGGCGATTTCATGGCCAACGGCCTGGCCGAAGGCCTCGAAACAGCCTTTGCCGACAATGCCAACGTCAGGATCGTCGAGCGCGCCAACGGTTCTTCGGGTTTCGTGCGCGATGATGTCTACAATTGGCCCGAACAGGTCAAATCGCTGGTCGAGACCGAAAAACCCTCCGTGGTCGTCGTCATGCTCGGCTCCAACGACCGCCAGCAGATGCGCGTCAACGATGTGCGCGAGCAGCCGCGCTCCGAGAACTGGACCAAGGAATACGAACGCCGGACCGAAGCCTTGGGAAAGGCACTGGCGGCGACCAAGGTGCCTTATCTGTGGGTCGGCATGCCAGCCTTCAAGACGCCGAAGATGACCTCCGACATGCTCGCATTCAACGACATCTACCACTCGGCTGCCGAGAAGAACGGCGGCGAATTCGTCGATGTCTGGGATGGGTTCGTCGACGAGAACGGCGCCTTTGTCTCGACCGGCCCCGACATTAACGGCCAGGCCGTGCGGCTGCGCTCCGACGACGGCATCAACGTCTCGAAAGCCGGCAAGCGAAAGCTCGCCTTCTACACCGAAAAGCCGCTGGCCAAGATCCTCGGCCTGGCAGCGCCGGGAAGCGTGGTGACGGCTGCCGCACCGGCCGGCGCCCCGGTCGAGGCGCCGTCGCTGCCCGCCGCCCCGATCGTGGTCGACCGCACCGTTCCAATGCTGCTCAACGATCCGGCGCTCGACGGCGGTACCGAACTTCTCGGTGCGGCGGCGGCGCCGAAAGCCAATCCGGATCTGCCCGGCGAAAAACTAATCCTCGAAGGCAAGGCGCCCGAGGCCTCGCCCGGCCGCGCCGACGACTTCTCGTGGCCGCCCAAGGCCGCTGCCGCGACGGATACGACGACGGCGATCAATCGTTAACGGGGGAGTACCGTCGACCCCATCAGCGCTTCATCGATCGAGCGCGCGGCCTGGCGGCCTTCGCGGATCGCCCACACAACCAGCGACTGGCCGCGGCGCACATCACCTGCGGCGTAGAGCTTGTCGACGCTGGTCTTGTAGTCGCGATCGTTGGCTTCGACATTGCGGGAACGGCGGCTGTCGGTAGTGATTTTCATCTCACCGTCCAGCTCTTTCGCGACGCCGGCGGCAGCCGGTCCCGCAAAGCCGATGGCGATGAAGGCGAGGTCTGCACGGATGACGAATTCGGTGCCGGCGATCGGCTTGCGCTTCTCGTCGACTTCGCAGCATTTGACGCCGGTCAGTTGGCCGTCCTCGCCGATGAATTCGAGCGTCGCCACCTGGAATTCGCGCTCCGCACCTTCGGCCTGTGAGGACGAGGTGCGCATCTTGGTCGCCCAGTAAGGCCAGACCGAAAGCTTGTCTTCCTTCTCCGGCGGCTGCGGGCGGATGTCGAGCTGGGTGACGCGCACCGCGCCCTGGCGGAAGGCGGTGCCGACGCAGTCGGACGCGGTATCGCCGCCGCCGACGACGACGACATGCTGGCCGCCGGCGATGATCGGATGCGACGGCCAGGCCACCGACTGGATCGGCTCGCCGCCGACGCGACGGTTCTGCTGCACCAGATAGGGCATGGCGTCATAGACGCCGCCGAGATCGTCGCCCGGAATGTTGGCCGGACGCGGCGATTCCGAACCGCCGCAATAGAGCACCGCATCGTATCCGGCGAGCAACTCTGCCACCGGCTTATCGACGCCGACATTGACGCCGCAATGGAAGGTCACGCCCTCGCCCTGCATCTGCTCGATGCGGCGGTCGATATAGTGCTTCTCGATCTTGAAGTCGGGAATGCCGTAGCGCATCAGCCCGCCGGGACGGCTCTCACGCTCATAAACGCTGACCTCGTGGCCGGCGCGGCCAAGCTGCTGCGCCGCCGCCATCCCTGCCGGACCGGAGCCGATGACAGCGACCCGCTTGCCCGTCTTCTTCTCTGGCGGATAAGGCCGGATATGGCCGGTTTCATAAGCCTTGTCGGCGATTGCCTGTTCGACAGTCTTGATGGCAACCGGAATGTCCTCGAGGTTCAGCGTGCAGGCTTCCTCGCAGGGCGCGGGGCAGATGCGGCCGGTGAACTCGGGGAAATTGTTGGTCGAATGCAGGTTGCGGATCGCATTGTCCCAGTCGCCATTGTAGACGAGGTCGTTCCAGTCCGGGATCTGGTTGTGGATCGGGCAACCGGTCGGCCCGTGGCAGAACGGGATGCCGCAATCCATACAGCGCGCCGCCTGTTTCTCGACCTCCTTGTCCGACATCGGCAGCGTGAATTCACGAAAATGCCGGATGCGGTCGGAGGCCGGCTGGTACTTGTGCACCTGCCGGTCGATTTCGAGAAAGCCTGTTACCTTGCCCATAGTCCAGTTCCTGCTGTCCAGATGGTGCGGTTTTCGCACCCGTTAACCCCTTGAGGCAGCCGTGGCAACCTTGCATCCGAGGTCAAACTGTCGCTGAAAGTTCCGCCGGGAAGCCTGCGCCTCCCGGCAAGTCGAAAAACCTATTCCGCCGCCACGCCCATGCGCATGCGTTCCATCTCGATCAGCGCGCGGCGGTATTCGACCGGCATGATCTTGCGGAATTTCGGCCGGAAGGTCGTCCAGTCGTCGAGTATCTCGCGGCCGCGTACCGAACCGGTGAAATGGACGTGGTTCGAGATAAGCTGGTAAAGCCGTTCCTCGTCATGGGTGGTCATGTCGCCCGAGACGTCGACGCGACCCTTGTGGTCGAGGTCACCGCCATGATGCAGCAGCCTTTCCATCAGATCGTCTTCTTCCGGAACCGGCTCCAGCTCGACCATCGCCATGTTGCAGCGCGCGGCGAAATCGCCGGCCTCATCCAGAACATAGGCCACGCCGCCCGACATGCCGGCAGCGAAGTTGCGACCGGTCTGGCCGATGACGACGACGATGCCGCCGGTCATGTATTCGCAGCCATGATCGCCGACGCCTTCAACGACGGCGGCGACGCCCGAATTGCGCACCGCGAAGCGCTCGCCGGCGACACCTGCGAAATAGGCCTCGCCCTCGGTCGCGCCATAGAGGACGGTGTTGCCGACGATGATCGATTCCGCCGCGACGATCCTGGACTCCTCCGGCGGCCGGATGACGATGCGTCCGCCCGACAGGCCCTTGCCGACATAGTCGTTGGCCGCACCGACGAGATCGAACGAGATGCCGCGCGCCAGGAAGGCGCCGAACGACTGGCCGGCGGTGCCGGTCAGCTTCACCTGGATCGTGTCCTCGCGCAGGCCCTTGTGCCTGAAGCGCTTGGCGACTTCGCCCGACAGCATGGCGCCCGTGGAGCGATCGACATTGCGGATGTCGACCTCGATCTTGACCGGCTGCTTGCTTTCGAGCGCGGGCTTCGCCAGTTCGATCAGCTTGCGATCGAGTACATCGTCGATCGGGTGTTTCTGCCGTTCGGTCCAGTGCACCGCCTCATGCGGCGCGTCCGGCTTGAAGAACATCTTGCCGAAATCGAGCCCACGCGCCTTCCAATGCTGGATCATCTCGCGCTTCTCCAGCAGGTCGCTGTCGCCGATGATCTGGTCGATATGGGTGTAGCCCATCTCGGCCAGCAGCCCCCTCACCTCTTCCGCAACATAGAAGAAGAAGTTGATGACATGCTCGGGCGTGCCCTTGAAACGCTTGCGCAGAACCGGATCCTGCGTCGCGACGCCGACCGGGCAGGTGTTCAAGTGGCACTTGCGCATCATGATGCAGCCGGCCGCGATCAGCGGCGCGGTCGAGAAGCCGAACTCGTCGGCACCGAGCAGCGCACCGATGATGACGTCGCGCCCCGTGCGCAAGCCGCCATCGACCTGCAGTGCAACGCGCGAGCGCAGCCCGTTCAACACCAGCGTCTGGTGCGTCTCGGCAAGGCCCATTTCCCATGGACTGCCGGCATGCTTGAGCGAGGTCAGCGGCGACGCGCCGGTGCCGCCATCATAGCCGGAGATGGTGATGTGGTCGGCGCGCGCCTTGGCGACGCCCGCCGCGACCGTGCCGACACCGACTTCCGACACCAGCTTTACCGAGACATCGGCCGCCGGGTTGACGTTCTTCAGATCGTAGATCAGCTGCGCCAGATCCTCGATCGAATAGATGTCGTGATGCGGCGGCGGCGAGATCAGGCCGACGCCAGGCGTCGAGTGCCGGACCTTGGCGATGGTGGCGTCGACCTTGTGGCCGGGCAGCTGGCCGCCCTCACCGGGCTTGGCGCCCTGCGCGACCTTGATCTGCATGACATCGGAATTGACGAGATACTCGGCGGTGACGCCAAACCGCCCCGAGGCGACCTGCTTGATCGCCGAACGTTCGGGGTTCTTGCTGCCGCCGGGCAGCGGCAGATAGCGGTCGGCCTCTTCGCCGCCCTCGCCGGTGTTCGACTTGCCGCCGATCTGGTTCATGGCGCGCGCCAGCGTCGTGTGTGCCTCGCGCGAGATCGAGCCGAACGACATCGCCCCGGTCGAGAAGCGCTTGACGATATCGGCCGCCGACATCACGTCCTCTATCGCCACCTTCTTGCGGCCGGTCTCTTCCGCAAGCTTGATCCTGAACAGGCCGCGTATGGTCTGGGCACGGGCCGTCTCGCTGTTGATCTGCGCGGAATACTCCTTGAACGTCTCCCACGAGCCCTGACGCACGGCGTGCTGCAAGGTGGCGACGGCGTCGGGCGACCACATATGGGCTTCGCCGCGCATGCGGTACATGTACTCGCCGCCGACCTCGAGGCTGTTGCGCAGCACCGGATCGTTGCCGAAACCGTCGGTGTGGCGGCTGAGCGTCTCGGCCGCGACCTCGTCCAGGCCGACACCTTCGATCAGCGTCGCTGTGCCGGTGAAGTACTTCTCGACGAAATCCGACTTCAGCCCGATGGCGTCGAATATCTGCGCGCCGCAATAGGACTGATAGGTGGAGATGCCCATCTTCGACATCACCTTGAGGATGCCCTTGCCGATCGACTTGATGTAGCGCGAGACCACCTCGTAGGCGTCAACCTCAGCCGGCAGTTCGCCACGCTTGTGCATGTCGAGCAGCGTATCGAAGGCAAGGTAGGGGTTGATCGCCTCGGCGCCGTAGCCGGCGAGACAGCAGAAATGATGCACTTCGCGCGGCTCGCCGGATTCCACGACCAGGCCGACCGCGGTGCGCAGACCCTTGCGGATCAGATGGTGGTGCACGGCAGCCGTCGCCAGCAGTGCCGGAATGGCGATACGGTCGGGACCGACCTGGCGGTCGGACAGGATGATGATGTTATAGCCGCCGGCGACAGCGGCTTCCGCCCGCTCGCACAGACGTTCGACCGCGCCCTGCATGCCGGCAGCGCCCTCGCTCGACCCGTAGGTGACGTCGATGGTCTTGGTGTCGAAACGGTCCTCGGTGTGGCCGATCGAGCGGATCTTTTCCAGATCGCCATTGGTCAGGATCGGCTGGCGCACTTCGAGCCGCTTGCGGCGCGAATTGCCGACCAGGTCGAAGATGTTCGGCCGCGGCCCGATGAACGAGACAAGGCTCATCACCAGTTCCTCGCGGATCGGGTCGATCGGCGGGTTGGTGACCTGGGCAAAATTCTGTTTGAAGTAGGTGTAGAGCAGCTTTGACTTGTCCGACATCGCCGAGATCGGCGTGTCCGTGCCCATCGAACCCACCGCTTCCTGGCCGGTGGTCGCCATCGGCGACATCAACAGCTTGGTGTCTTCCTGCGTGTAGCCGAAAGCCTGCTGGCGATCGAGCAGGCTGACATCCTTGCGCAGCGCGCGCGGCTCGACCGGCTTCAGATCCTCGAGGATCAGCTGCGTGTTGTTGAGCCAGGTCTTGTAGGGATGCCTGGTGGCGATCTCCGACTTGATCTCCTCGTCGGAAATGATGCGGCCCTTGGCGAGGTCGATCAGAAGCATGCGGCCGGGCTGCAGCCGCCACTTCTTGACGATCCTCTCCTCCGGCACCGGCAGCACGCCGGCCTCTGACGCCATGATGACGCGGTCGTCGTCGGTGACGATGTAGCGCGCCGGCCGCAGCCCGTTGCGGTCGAGCGTGGCGCCGATCTGGCGGCCGTCGGTGAAGGCGACCGCGGCCGGCCCGTCCCACGGCTCCATAAGCGCTGCATGGTATTCGTAGAAAGCCTTGCGATCGGCATCCATCAGCTTGTTGCCGGCCCAGGCTTCCGGGATCAGCATCATCATGGCGTGGCTGAGGCTGTAGCCGCCCTGGAACAGGAATTCGAGCGCATTGTCGAAGCACGCCGTGTCGGACTGGCCGTCATAGGAGATCGGCCACAGCTTGGAGATGTTGTTGCCGAACAGTTCGGAATCGACCGAGGCCTGGCGCGCCGCCATCCAGTTGTTGTTGCCGCGCACCGTGTTGATCTCGCCATTATGCGCGACCATGCGGTAGGGGTGCGCGAGCTTCCATGACGGGAAGGTGTTGGTCGAGAAGCGCTGGTGGACGAGGATCAGCGCGGTCTCGAAACGCGGATCCGACAAATCCTTGTAATAGGCGCCGACCTGGTAGGCCAGGAACATGCCCTTGTAGACGATGGTACGCGCCGATAGCGACACACAGTAGGCGCCGATATCCTTGTTGTTGTTCTCGGCGTAGATGCGGCCGGAAATCACCTTGCGCAGCAGGTACAGCCTGGCCTCGTATTCCTCGTCATCTGGAATGTCCGATGTGCGGCCGATGAAGACCTGGCGATGGAACGGTTCGGAGGCCGCAATATCGGGCGCCTTCGACAGCGATGAATTGTCGACCGGCACGTCGCGAAAGCCGAGCAGCGGCAGCCCTTCTGACTGCGCCGATTCTGCGATGATCTCTTCGATATGGGCGCGCAGTGCCGCATCCTGCGGCATGAACCAGTGGCCGACGCCGTATTGGCCTGCCGCCGGCAGTTCGACGCCCTGGGCCGCCATCTCTTCGCGGAAGAAATGATCGGGAATCTGCACCAGCACGCCGGCGCCGTCGCCCATCAGCGGATCGGCGCCGACAGCGCCGCGATGCGTCAGGTTTTCGAGCACGAAGAGCCCGTCCTTGACGATCTGGTGCGACTTCACGTTCTTCATGTTGACGATGAAGCCGACGCCGCACGCGTCATGCTCGTTGCGCGGATCGTAGAGACCCTGCGCGGCCATGCCATTGGTGGTCAGGCCGTTGGTGGTCTGGCCTTCTTTGGTCAGAACGGTATTTTTAACGGCTGCCGCTTTCGTCTGCGCGGCCTGGCCGATAATCGCAGATGGCGTCAGTTCCGTCATCGTCCTGTCCTCCGTTCCGGCCCCTTGCACGTCTAGCATTTGGGGCGCTGGTCTACCTTGGGAAGCGACTGGCTTCCGCTCTCATCTTGCGGCACGTCTTTTCGAAATCCTTGGCGGACCGTGCGGTGCACCGCCGGTTCGTATCCGGTATCGTACAGGCCCCAGCCGAGCCGTCTACCCGTCGCTCGCGGCAACGGCCGGAGTGGCCCAAATGATACGCCAGTCCAGCCTGACTTGTGCGACAAAATAAGACAGCACTACTGTCCTAAATTTTTATGTCAGAAATCCTGGGCGTATACAAGACCGATTCACCAAATTCTTGGACGTTTGGCGACAGAAAATTACGTCGGGCGCTGTCGAAACGAAATTTCGGTCCCGGCACTCCTTCGTGATCGCCTTTGGCTTTACCGCTTTTTCAGCCCTTGGCCCTTGCGCGTCAAACCCCGAAACGGCCATGGTCGCGCTCTTGTCGCAACCAGACTTTCTCAACCAGACAGGGACTTTCCTGATGTTCTTTGCATCCGACAACTGGGCGGGCGTCCATTCCAACATTGCCGCCGGGCTGTCAGCCAACGCCGGCGGCTTTTCGACCGCCTATGGCGATGGCGATCTCGACCGCGCCGTCTACCAGCGTTTCAGCGAGATCTTCGAACGCGAGGTCGCGGTGTTCTTCGTCGCTACCGGCACGGCGGCCAACTCGCTGTCCCTGGCCGCTTACAACAAGCCCGGCGGCATTTCCTTTGCGCACCGCGAATCGCACATCATCGAGGACGAATGCGGCGCGCCGGAATATTTCAGCGGCGGCTCGCGTCTCCATGCTGTCGAGGGCGCCCTGGGCAAGATCGACCCGCACAATCTTGAACGGGCCGTCGCCCGTTTCGCACCCGAAATCGTCCATTGGGGACGCCCGACGGCCGTCTCGATCACCCAATCGACCGAAGTCGGCACAGTGTACGGGCTCGACGACATTTCCACCATTTCGGAGATCGCCAAACGCTTTTCCCTGCCGCTGCATATGGACGGCGCCCGTTTTGCCAACGCATTGGTCGCGCTTGAGACGACGCCGGCCGAAATGACCTGGAAGCGCGGCGTCGATATCGTCTCGTTCGGCGGCACCAAGAACGGCTGCTGGTGCGCCGAAGCGGTGGTGCTGTTCGATCTAGACCGCGCCAAGGAGTTGTCCTTCCTGCGCAAGCGCGCCGCACAGCTGTTCTCCAAGTCGCGCTTCATCGCAGCGCAGTTCGACGCCTACTTCACGGACGGCCTGTGGCTGGACACGGCCCGTCATGCCAATGCCATGGCCGCGCGCCTGGCGGCTGCGATCGAGGATTCGGCAACGGCGAAGCTCGCCTGGTTGCCGCAGGCCAACGAGGTGTTCGCGGTGATGAAAAAGGCGGAAGCCGAAAGGCTGCAATCCGTCGGCGCAGCCTTTTACGACTGGCACAGGCCGCACGGCTTCGACGGCCATGTCGGCGAGGACGAGTTGCTCTATCGCTTCGTCACCAGCTTTGCCACGACTTCAGATGAGGTCGATCGCTTCGGCCAGATGATCGCCTGAACCCGCGAGACCGCGTCAATGACAAAGCCACCTCTCGGCTCAACCATGCGGCTGGTTCGCCCGGCGCCAAACGTGCTCGGCTTCTATGATGGCCGCGTTGACGGCGTTCGCGCCTGGTCGGACGAGCCGAACTGGCTGGACGACGGCGCCTATGCCCTCGGCATCTGCACCTATGCGATCGTCGATGGTTCGCAGGCGCTTGTCTACGACACGCATATTTCGCTGCCTCACGCGCGCTTCATCAGGCAGACGCTCGAAGACATGGGCGCAACATCGATCCGGGTCGTGCTCAGCCACTGGCATGACGATCATATTGCCGGCAATGAGGTGTTTCAGGATTGCGAGATTATCGCCAACACGCTCACCGCCTCGGCGCTCGCGAACAACCGGGCTGAGATCGAAAGCGGTGTTCCACCGATCAAGCCTCTCGTGCTGCCGAACAGGACCTTCGCAGGCAGTCTTGACCTCGCCGTTGGATCGATCGCCGTCGAACTGCGTCAGGTCGAAATCCACAGCCATGACGGCACGGTGCTGTTCATGCCCGAAACCGGCCTGCTCCTGGCGGGCGACACGCTCGAGGATCCGATCACCTATGTCAGCGAGGCGGATCGGCTGGCGCAACATCTGGTCGATCTCGAACGCATGGCCGGCTGGTCGATAGACCGCATCTTGCCCAATCACGGCTCGCTCGAAGCGATTGAGCGAGGCGGCTACGACAAAGGCCTCATCGCCGCGACGCAAGCCTACGTTCAAAAACTGCTTCGCTGCCGGCGTGAGCCTGATCTTGCGAAGCAGGATCTGAAAACCTGCGGCGCCGACATGTTCGCCACGGGCGCGGTCGAGTACTTCGCGCTGTACGAGCCCGTCCACCGGCAAAACGTCGAGGCCGTTCTCGCAACCGGCACCGATCGCTAAGCAAGGAAAGGCCGCGCCAAAAGCTCGAGGCCAAGCAAGATCAGGAAAACAAGAAACCAGCGCCGGAAGGTCGCCGGGCTGATCCGCTGCCGGAGCAACTGTCCGAGCCACATGCCGAGCAAGGCCGGCGCAACCGCCAGCGACGACATGGCGACATGCCCGACCTGGAACGCGCCGTGCGAGGCAAGGCCGGCAGCGAGCGCGATCGTCGACACGGTGAAGGACAGGCCGAGCGCCTGGATCAGATCGTCACGGCTCAAGCCCAGCGCCTGAATGTAAGGTACAGCGGGCACGACGAACACGCCGGTGCCGCCGGTGACGATGCCGGTAAGGAAACCGACGATGGGCGACGACCAGCGCTCGGCTGACGCGGGAACCGTCAACTGCCGCGCCAGCAGCGTATAGACGGCATAGACGATCAGCGCCGCCCCGAGGCCGGCCGTCGTCCATTTGACATTGTCGCTGGCCAGCAGCCATGAGCCGGCCAGCGTGCCGGCGACGATGCCGACCATCATCAGCCACAGCCGACTGAGGATCCATCCGAAGCTCGGGCCGGCAAACAGCTGCCAGATATTGGTGACGAAGGACGGCACGATCAGCAGCGAAGCCGCGGCGACCGGCGGCATGATTGTGCCCAGCAGCCCCATCGCCAACGTCGGCAGTCCCATACCGGTAACGCCCTTGACGATGCCGGCCAGCAGGAAGGTCACCGCAATGGTTGCCGTTAGGGCCAGGGAAAAATCAGCCGAGAGATCAGACATCGCCCTTCATGGGAAGACGGCGCCCGCCGCAAAAGAGCCAGAACTCTTCGGTTGGGGTGACAGAGGCTGCGGCGAAAAAAAGCGGCGCCTCGCGGCGCCGCTTTCGTCTCGGGAGGAAACGCTTTTAACCTTGGGCGTTGTGACGCCGCCGTCTTGATCACGCGGCGTTCTTGGCCTCGATCTGCTTGGCGTTGGCCGAAGAGGCGGTAATCGCGATCTTGCGCGGCTTCAGCTCCTCGGGGATGTTGCGCTTAAGGTCGACGAAAAGCAGGCCGTTCTTCAGCGTGGCGCCGACGACCTCGACATGGTCGGCAAGCTGGAAGCGGCGCTCGAACGAACGCGAGGCAATGCCGCGGTAGAGCAGCTCGGAGCCTTCGCCATTGCCCTCTTCCTTGCGCTCACCCTTGACGGTCAGCACGTTGCGGTGGGCTTCGATCGAAATCTCTTCGTCCGAGAAGCCGGCAACCGCCATCGAGATGCGATAGGCGTCCTCGCCGGTGCGCTCGATGTTGTAGGGCGGATAGGTCTGCGCGCCATCGGGCTGGGCCAGCGAGTCGAGCATGGTGAACAGGCGGTCGAAGCCGACGGTCGAGCGATAGAGCGGGGAAAAATCAACGTGACGCATGAGGTGTTCTCCTGTTGAGCAACATGTTTGCGTGTGGCCGGTGCGAAACCCTGGAAAGGCGTTTCGGGTGGACCAGCAGCCCCGACATCGGCGGCTGCATCCGACATTTGGGGAGCGCAAAAGCGCATTTCAAGGATTTTTGAAGAGCGCCAATCGAGGCGTCGATGAACGGCAGATGAACCGCCGCTTCGGCGCCCGTTCAGCCGGCCGGCGCTAGAGTGCCCCACGATAAAGAACCAGGCGGCGCCGGATGAAAGCGCCGCGACGAGGCCGACCGGGTGTAACGTCCCTTCCTCCCGGATCGACAGAGGCCGGAAGCACGCCGCCGCAGGCTGCTTCCGGCCTTGCTTGTCGTTCGTCCGCCCCCTTGGCGTCCTCCCTTTGCTTTTCATCCATTGGCGTCTATCACCATGCCGACGCCCTGCCGGGTGAGACACCACGAAGACGCAAGCGCCTAATGACGGATCTCTTCCATCCCACGCCAGGCAATCCGCCGCCGCAAAATGTCGCCGGCGGCTTTTTCACCACGCGCGACGGCAAGAAGATCCGCTACGGCCTGTTTGCCGCGGTCACCCGGCCGCTGAAAGGCACCGTCGTGCTGCTGCCCGGCCGCAACGAGTGCATCGAGAAGTATTTCGAAACCATCCGCAACCTGACCGACCGCGGCCTCGGCGTCGCCACGCTCGACTGGCGCGGCCAGGGCGATTCCGACCGGCTGATCGCCGATCCGCAACGCGGCTATGTCCGCTCTTTCTACGATTACACCGGCGACCTCGAACAGTTCTTCGAGGATATCGTGCTGCCCGACTGCCGCGGCCCGTATTACATCCTCGCCCATTCGATGGGCGCCGTGATCGCGCTGCTCGCGGCGCCGTCGATGGTCAACCGGGTGCGTCGCATGGTGCTGATTGCGCCTTTCCTGACGGTGCCCGACTCGCCCGTGTCGGCAAAAACCGCGCGCCGCGTCTGCTCGATATTGTGCTTTCTCGGCCTCGGCCGGCTCTACGCCGCCTGGGGTCCGCGTCCCAGGGAAACCCTGCCCTTCGCCCTCAACAAGGTGACATCGGACCCCGGGCGCTATCAGCGCAACACGAAGATCTACGAGCACTATCCGCAACTGGCGCTCGGCGGGCCGACGATCCGCTGGCTGCAGGCGGCAATCAAGGCAGGCGAAGCCATCAGTGAGCCCGACTTCATGGCCAGGATCCAGGTGCCGCTGCTGATGATCGCCGCCGGCGCCGATCAGGTCGTCTCGACCAAGGCCGTGGAAGCCTATGCCAGGCGTCTGCGCCTCGGCTCGCTGCTGATGATCGATGGCTCGAAACACGAGATCCTGCAGGAGGCCGATGTCTATCGCGAGCAGTTGCTCGCCGCCTTCGACGCCTTCATACCCGGCAACGACGACCCAACAGCCTGATGCCGCCGGCGCTGCATGTTGCGGCGCCTTGAGCTTGCGCCTGCTGACAGCCTTCTGTCAGGAGCAGCGCCGGCAGCACCCAAAGAGCTAAAGATTCTGACAGCCGGTGCCGCCCCGGAATGCTCATCTCTCCGCATACTGAACGCCAAGGGGATGACGTCATGACCGAGAAAACCTGCGCTGCCTGCGATTGCCAGCTGGACGCCAACTCGATCCGCGTCAAGGTCGGCGGCAAGACCGTCGAGGTCTGCTGCGAGGAATGCGCGATTGCGCTGAACGAAGCCGGCGCCTCAGTGGCCGGCGCATCAGTGGCCGGCAACGGGGAAGCCTGAGCGATGCGCCCCGATCATGCAGCGGCGGCGCAATGCCTCGCACATCAGCCGACAACTCAAACCGCGACGTTCCGGCGGTCCTTGCGGACACAAGGCATCGCGGCGGCCAACTGGATCGGCCGTCAACTGGAAAGGCGCCGAAGCCGCCTTGCCTTGCTCGAAATGACCGACGAACAGCTCAAGGACATCGGCCTGTCGCGCAGCGACGCTCACTGCGAATACATGCGCCGTTTGTGGGACTGAGCCATGGCCGTTACGAAGGGCCCGACAGGTGAAGTCTCCTGACAGGTTTGGACAAGCCAATCGCCTAATGTGCCGGAGCAGCTTTCGGCGCAAGGGTAGAATGCAACGGCCATGTCTCAGCTCACCATGTCGCAGTTCACGGTACAGACGCTTCTGGACACCGGCACCGTCAGGGTGAGGGATGTCCTCTGCAGCGGCGAATGCCGGCACAAGAGCGAAGAAGAGTGCACCGCTGCCACGCATCTTGTGTTTCCCTATCGCGGCGTCTTCGTGCGCCATGTCGGCCGCAACGATGCGGTCGCCGAAGCCAACCAGTTGTTGTTCTTCAACAACGCCGAAGGCTACCGGATCAGCCATCCCGTCGAGGGTGGCGATTCCTGCCTCGATCTCGTTGTCGAGGAGGCGCAAATGCAGGAGCTGACGCCGAAGGAGCAGTTGCGCTTGGGCAGCGCCGTGGCGTTTCGTCGTCAGCGCCGCCGCATCGACCCGCGGGCTCAGGCGCTGGTGGCGGTGCTGCGCCACAGCCTGAGCCGCAACATTGCCGAAACGCTGGAGGCCGAAACCCTGGCGCTGACGCTGGTGCGGCGCTCCCTCGGCGAGCGCACCTCGCATGCCGCCGGCGCAAGCGCTGGCCGGCAGAAGCTGGTCGACCGCGCCAAGCTCGTCCTGTCCTCGGATCTTTCGCGGCGCTGGACGCTGGCCGAGATCGCCGCTGAAGTCGGGGTATCACCGGTTTATCTCACGCAGGTTTTCCAGCAGGTCGAGGCGATGCCGCTCTATCGCTACCATCTGCGCCTGCGGCTGGCGCGCGCGCTCGACCTGCTTGGCCGCTACGACAATCTGACCACGCTCGGCCTGGACCTCGGCTTCTCCAGCCACAGTCATTTCAGCTCAGCGTTCAGGCAGGTCTACGGGCGAACGCCGGCGGAATTCCAGCGCTCGATCAAGCCGCGCTGATCGGGTCGACTATCAGCCGCGCAAGGCTGCCATTGCAGCCGCGTGAAGCTCCGGCGTTGCGGCGGCCAGGATGTCGCCGCCCTTTTCCGCCGGACCGCCCTCGAATGTGGTGACGACGCCGCCGGCCTTTTCGATGATCGGGATCAGCGCCACGATGTCGTAGGGTTTCAATCCGGGATCGGCGACGATGTCGACGCTGCCCGAGGCAATCATGGCAAAGGCGTAGCAATCGGCGCCGTAGCGGGCGAGCTGGATCTGTTTCTCGAACGCGTCGTAGCGGGTGCGCGCCTCGCCCTTGAAAAGCGCCGGCGTGGTGGTGAACAAGGTCGCCTCGTCAAGCTTCGTCCTCTTGCGGGTCGACAGCTTCCGCGGCCCGCCGGGGCCTTCGTAGTGGGAGCCGGAAGCGTTGGCGTAGAACAGCTCGCCGGTGAAGGGCTGCGCCATCATGCCGGCGACGGCGTCACCGTCGACCGTCAATCCGACCAGCGTTCCCCACACCGGCAAGCCTGAGATGAAGGCGCGGGTGCCATCGATCGGATCGATCACCCAGACATGCCTTGAGGAGATGTTTTCGCTGCCATGTTCTTCGCCGAGGATACCGTGATCGGGATACTCAGCCGAGATCAGCGCCCGGATGGCGCGCTCGGCCTCGCGGTCGGCCTCGGTGACCGGGTCGAAACTGCCTTTTTCCTTGTTGGCCACCGCGCCCTGTGCGCGGAAACGCGGCAGGGTTTCAGCCGCCGCCGCTTGCGCGATCCGGCGCATGAAATCGATGCTGATGTCCACGTGATTCTCCCGCATTGCAGAGTGCCAAACCCGGTCTGCCGGCACTTTCCCGCCAAAACAAGCCGGTTTATCGATTTATCAGAGACATCAGCGTTGCTGAAATGTCACACATCGGGACCATCGAAACGCATTTTCACATCAGAGTGAATTAAAAAAGCGTGGGATCGATTGACATTTGTGCATCGCACAATAAATTTGTTCTCGGACAGGTTTTCCTGTCCATGCCCTCCTTGGGCGTTTCCTCCCTAGACTTCGACCGTGTCGTGCAAACGATGCGGTCTTTTTTTACGCTGCGGGATGGCCAGCGCGGGATTGCATGAACAGCCGCCGCTCCGGCGTCATTCGGCGGCCAGCGGCAGGTCGACGAAGTGGTGGTCGGGCATCGCCATCAGGTCGGCCGAAAAGCGCGCCATATCGTCGGCCAGCGCATCGAAGCCGGCCGATTTCTGGAACGTCCGCTCATTCATGTAGAGGCCGCGATTGACCTCGATCTGCAGCGCATGCAGATGGCGCGCCGGCCGGCCGTAATGCTCGGTGATGAAGCCGCCTGCATAGGGTTTGTTGTGCGCGACGGTGTAGCCCATGCCGATGAGCAGGCCGATCGCCGTCTCGGTCAGGGCCGCCGTGGCCGAGATGCCGAAACGGTCGCCGACGATGAAATCCGGCCGCAGGCCGCTGTCGCCCACCCTGATGCTCGCCGGCATCGAATGGCAGTCGATCAGCACGGCATAGCCGAACCTGGCATGGGTTCTGGTCAAAAGCCGCTTCAGCGTCTCGTGATAGGGTTTGTAGACCACCTCTATGCGCTGGACGGCCTCCGCCAGCGGCAGACGGCCGGAATAGATGTCGAGCCCCTCGCCCACCAGCTTGGGCACGGTGCCGAGCCCGCCGGCGACGCGCGCCGAGCGGATGTTGCAGAAGGACGGCACCGGCTCGGCGAACATGCGCGGGTCGAGTTCCCAGGGTTCGCGGTTGACGTCGAGATAGGCGCGCGGAAAATTCGCCGCCAGCATCGGCGCGCCCAGCGCCACCGCGCTGCCGAACAGCTCGTCGACATAGCAATCCTCGGAGCGGCGGATGGCGTTCCGGTCGAGCCGCGCCATGGCCAGGAAGCGGTCTGGATAATAGCGGCCGCTATGCGGTGAGTTGAAGACGAAGGGAACGCGCTGCTCGGCGCCCGATCGGATTTCGAAGGGTGGAACGACCGAAAAATCTTCGGCTGCCGTCGTCAATTTGAACGAACCCGGAAACAGCAATGCATCATGATGGGAAACTGCCACCTCATCGGCCGCATGTCCAGCATTTCGGCATGTCAGGAACCCCGTCAAATCAGGATTAATGCCGCCAACGTTCACTTGATGTTTACCGTCAGCTCCTCATATACAGGATGGTTAACGGGCTTGCCGGACGGCAGGCTTGGCTGGGGTGATTCGGACGGGACAAGATGGCACGCATTCTGCTGGCGGAAGACGACGACGACATGCGCCGGTTCCTGGTCAAGGCACTGGAGCGGGCCGGCTACCACGTCAGCGATTTTGACAATGGCGCCAGCGCCTACGAGCGGCTGCGCGAAGAACCTTTCTCCCTGCTGCTGACCGATATCGTCATGCCGGAGATGGACGGCATCGAACTCGCCCGCCGCGCCACCGAGATCGATCCCGACCTGAAGGTGATGTTCATCACCGGTTTCGCGGCCGTCGCGCTCAACCCCGATTCCAAGGCGCCGAAAGACGCCAAGGTGCTGTCCAAGCCCTTCCACCTGCGCGATCTCGTCAACGAGGTCGAAAAAATGCTGCAGGCCGCCTGAAGCACGCACAGTGTGATCTCGCCGCTTCGTCGGCGGCGCGACAAAACGAGCCTTTCTTTCCCTTTCCGGCTATTGACGCGCTGGACCAAAAATGGTGTATGCGCGGCTTCGGATGGGCGTGTAGCTCAGCGGGAGAGCACTGCATTGACATTGCAGGGGTCACAGGTTCAATCCCTGTCACGCCCACCATCCTTTCAATAACTTAGCCAAGCCCGTTTTTGGCGCACCCCTTCGACGACTTAGCCGGTAAGGCGGCCACCGCTTGTGGCAGCCGCCTCGTGTTTGTGGACATTCTAATGCATGGCGCTCAAAAGTGGCCCCGGTTTTGAGACGACGACATGCATAAAAACAAAGACCTAAAGCGCGTCGTCTGAGTCCGTTCAAACGCGACGCGCTTTAGACGTGGTGCGGGCTTAGCGTCCTTGAAGGCGCAGGCTCGATGCCGTCCTCCATAAGAATATCCTTCTTGCGAGCGAACGCGACGAAGACGCCTCGTGCTGTCTCGGGTTCCACATCACCAATCAGAGCGGCTTTGCAAGCGCGAATAGCAGCTCTCTGCTCCGGGCTGTTGCCACACCATTCGGCTGCGAATTGATAGGCATCTGCGACCGTGTTGAGTTGGCGGGGAAAGCCCAATCCCACCCACACCCGGACTGGCTTTTCAAAAGGTTTCGATAGCATCATGACCTCCTTTCCTAATGCATGTCACCCAGAAGTATGCCGCCGTTCTGGGACAACGACATGCATCAAAACAAAGACTTAAAGCGTGTCGCATGAATCCGTTTCGCGACGCGCTTTAGGCAGTCACTCCTCCGCCTTCGCCACCTCTGCCCATCATCCACGGCATTGTCGTGGATACTTCCTCAAGGATTCTGGCTGCTTTCGCAAAACCGCTGAACGCGTCTCTGGCTGCGGAAAGCGGATAATCGCTATCGAAAGCTCGCTGGCAGGCCCGCAATGCGGTTTGGTGAATGGGGCCGCGCCTGTCCTTCGGCCATTCATAGAGGAACTCCAGAGCGTCCTCGAGACACGTGATTTCCTGAACAAGGTTGTCGCCGCTTTTCACGAAAACGGCGCTGTCAAACATCCGATCGTTCATATGATCCTCCAAATTGAACGAACCATTGAGTTTCATGGTTTGCGCGGTCCAGGCCAACTGCAGGCGCGCGACAGAGGCGCGCCAGTAGGTCCTGCAGTGATCATCTTCGTTTCTCCGCAATCACAGCCTCCCGGCCGGAACCGGGAGGCGGACCCGCAGTTCAAAGTGTGACAGATCGACAGGATTACGCGGCTTTACGCGCGCGGTCCGTGTCTTGCGTGATCTGAGTGGCGGCCGTTGGCGTGTCGCCCACGCCGATGCTGATGCGGCGCGGCTTCAGCTCTTCGGGAATCTCGCGGACAATGTCGATCGAGAGGAGGCCATTCTCCAGTTTGGCTGCCTTGATCTTCATGTGGTCGGCAAGCTTGAACGTCTGCCTGAAACTGCGGTAGGCAATGCCCTGGTGCAGCAGCTGGCGTCCGCTCTGATCATCAGCTTTCTGGCCTACCACGACCAGTTCGGGTCCATGCTGGGTCAGCTCAACCTCATCTTGGCTGAAGCCTGCGATGGCCATCGAGATACGGTAATCGTTCTCGTCGACCTTCTCGATGTTATAGGGCGGCCAGTCCGGACGCGTGCCGCTGTCGAGCATGTCGAAAAGCCGGTCGAAACCGACGGTGGTCCGATAGAGGGTATCAAAGGTTCTCATAGCCACATCCTCCTTGAAGCAACATGGGTACAAGGACGCCGCCCCGTGCGGCGCCGCCATTTTTTGCCGAGCCTTATGGCCTTGGCGGAAATCGAATTAGGAGGCGCCCCAAATGAGTTCAAGAGCATCTCGAATTTTTTTTAGTAGCATCCTTCGCATCGACGGAAAGCGAAATCTGAGTTTCTCCGGGACCTTCCCTTCGAACAGTCGAACAGCCCCTTGAAGTACAGATCCGGCGGGAAGTTTTCGCGCGATCTGCGCGACCGCATCGTCTACTGCCCCGCCGTCCCGTTTCGTATTAAAATGCCGGCCAGCAAGGAACCGGGTAGCGGCCTTCCGATCCGTAAATCCACCCTGTCGGGGGACGAAACGTCCCGGCACGTGCCGGGACGTTTCTGGCTCGCGGATCACTGTGGCCGCGGATCGGGCCTGTCGGGCTTGTCATGAGGGGTGTTGTTGCCTTCACGGCACGGTGTGCCGATGCCGCAGCATTTGCCGTTGTAGGTGACACCGGGCTTGGTCTTCTCGCATTCCCTCGGCGGTGCCGTCTGACACCCTGCCAGCACCGAAACTGCGATGGCGGCGAGAAAGACGTTTCTTGAAGTGATAAACATTGACGTTCTCCTTGATGGACCGTGTTTGCTACACACCGCTTGGTCGCCAGCGGCAGCGAAATGGTTCAAGGAAAATTGGAATCAGGCCGCGCCGAGGCGGACACCACCCTTCCCAATATGGTTGAGAAACCACGCATATGTCTGTTCCAATCCGCCGCGAAGCGCGTAGCGCGGGCGCCATCCAGTCGCAAACAGCCGCGAAACATCCATCAACTTGCGCGGCGTGCCATCTGGCTTGGTCGTATCGAAGGCGATATCAGCCTCGACGCCGGCGACCGATGCGACGGTCTGGGCAAGCTCGGCAATGGTGACATCCTCGCCCGAACCGACATTGACGTGGCTGTCGCCGGCATAATTCTTCAACAGCCAGACCAAGGCATCGGCGGCGTCGTCGACATGCAGGAATTCACGCCGTGGCGTGCCCGAGCCCCAGACCTCGAGGCTGTTGCCGCCGCTCAGCGCCAGCGCATGCGCCTTTCGCATCAGGGCCGGCACGACATGGCTGGACTGGAGATCGAAATTGTCGCCAGGACCGTAAAGGTTGGCCGGCATCGCCGAGATGTAGTCGACGCCATGCTGGCGCCGATAGGCCTGGCACAGTTTGAGCCCGGCGATCTTGGCGATCGCATACCATTCATTGGTGGGTTCGAGCGGACCGGTCAGCAGGGCGTCTTCCCTGATCGGCTGCGGCGCGAGCTTTGGATAGATGCAGGACGAGCCGAGAAACAAAAGCTTGCCGACCTCGCTGCGAAAGGCGCCGTCAATGACATTGCCCTGCATAACCAGGTTTTGCTGCAGGAAATCGACAGGGAACCGGTCATTGGCCAGGATACCGCCGACTTTGGCGGCCGCCATCACCACCGCATCCGGCCTGTGCTCGGCCATCCAGCGCCGCACCCCTGCCTGGTCAAGCAGGTCGAGCCCGTCGCGCGATACGGTGAGTATCTCGCAGTCCTCGCTCGCCAGCCGGCGCACGACGGCCGAACCGACCATGCCGCGATGCCCGGCGACGAAGACACGCTTGCCTTTCAGATCAAATGTCGCGTCCATGAACCTGCCTCACGCAGAACGGCTGTTCTGCCGCGTGCCGCCGGCGGTGCGCGCCAGATCGGCCTGCACCATTTCCGCCACCAGATCCCTGAAGCCGGTCGTGTGCGACCACCCCAGCCTGGCTTTGGCCTTGGCGGGGTCGCCGAGCAGCAGGTCGACCTCGGTCGGCCGGAAATAGCGCGGATCGATGCGCACCAGGACAGTGCCCGAACCGGCATCGACACCGACTTCATCGACACCCTCGCCTTGCCAGCGGATGGTGCGTCCGGTCTCGGCAAAAGCCAGTTCGACGAATTCGCGCACCGAATGCGCCTCACCGGTCGCCAGCACGAAATCGTCGGCTTCACTGTGCTGCAGAATGCGCCACATGCCCTCCACATAATCGCGCGCATGGCCCCAGTCACGCTTGGCGTCGAGATTGCCGAGATAGAGCGTGGCCTGAAGGCCGTGATGGATCGAGGCGACGGCCCGCGTGATCTTGCGGGTGACGAAGGTTTCGCCGCGTGTCGGGCTTTCGTGGTTGAACAGGATTCCGTTGGCGGCGAACATGCCGTAAGCCTCGCGGTAGTTGACCGTGATCCAGTAGGCGTAAAGCTTGGCCGCGGCATAGGGCGAGCGCGGATGGAAGGGCGTCGCCTCGCTTTGCGGGACCTCGCGCGCCTTGCCGTAAAGCTCCGACGTCGATGCCTGATAGAAGCGCACCGACTTCTCCAGGCGCAGGATGCGGATCGCCTCGAGCAGCCTGAGTGTTCCCAGCGCATCGGCATTGCCGGTGTATTCCGGCGTCTCGAAACTCACCTGGACATGACTCTGGGCGCCGAGATTGTAGATCTCGCCGGGCTGTGTCTCCTGCACCAGGCGAATAAGGTTGGTCGCGTCGGTCAGGTCGCCATAATGCAGGAAGAAACGCGCACCGCGCTCGTGCGGATCGACATAGATGTCGTCAACGCGCTCGGTGTTGAACGAGGACGAGCGGCGTTTGACGCCATGGACAATATAGCCCTTCTGCAGAAGCAATTCTGCGAGATAGGCCCCGTCCTGCCCGGTAACCCCGGTGATGAGCGCCACTTTTTCCGTCATTGCCGCTCCGTCCGCATCCAATCCCGGCAACCGAATACAGATTTGGCGCGAGAACGCAAATCCCCCATACGGGAGACAGGTTTCAGCCAGCGATTGTGTCGTTCTCAGGCACCTGCAACCGCGCAGAAATGCTTCATCCTGGCCAGCGCAAGCTCGGGATCGGCGAGCAACCCTGCCTGGTCGGCAAGGCGGAAGATGTCGGCATAGTGCAGGATGCCGCGCGCCGACTGCATGCCGCCGACCATGGCGAAATGGTCCTGATGGCCGTTGAGCCAGGCCATGAAGACGATGCCGGCCTTGTAATACTCCGTCGGCGCCTCGAAGATCTTGCGCGACAACGGCACTGTCGGCGCCATCAGCGCGTCATAGCCGGCGCGGTCGCCCTCAGCCAGTTTCGCCAGCGCCGCACTGGCGACCGGCGCGATGGCATCGAATATGCCGAGCAAAGCGTGCGAGTGCCGCTTCCCGTCGCCGGCAATCAGTTCGGGATAGTTGAAATCGTCGCCAGTGAACATGACGACGCCTTCCGGCAGCCGGTTGCGCAAGGCAACTTCCTTGCCGGCATCGAGCAGCGATATCTTTATCCCCTCGACCTTATTAGCATGGCGCTCGATGATGGCGACGACGGTGTCGAGCGCAGCCTCGAAATTCCCACTGCCCCAATATCCCTGCAACGCCGGATCGAACATGTCGCCCAGCCAGTGCAGGATGACCTTGCCGGATGCCTGGCTGAGGATGCGATCGTAGACCCTGATATAGTCGTCCGGATCTTTTGCGACCGTCGCCAGCGACCGGCTGGCCATCATGATCGCCTTGCCGCCCTCGCCTTCGATGAAGGTGAACTGCTCCTCATAGGCGGCGATCACATCGTCGAGCGTTCTGGCAGCGGCCGGCGCCAGATGATCGGTGCCCGCGCCCGAGGCGAGGTCTGCGCCTTCGACGCTGCGCGCCTCGGCGATCGAGCGGCGGATCAATTCCTGCGCATTCGCCCAGTCGAAACCCATGCCGCGCTGGGAGGTGTCCATCGCCTCGGCGATGCGGAAGCCAAGCCGCCACAAATGATGCCGAAACGCCATCGTCTTGTCCCAATCGACCGCAGGCTTCGACCAGGGGTCGGTCATCGCGAAAGGATCGGCGACGACATGGGCCGCGGCATAGGCGATACGCGGGAAAACCGCACCGATTACGGGCTCGACCGGACTGCCCGCCAGCTTGTAGCTGACGCGGCCGCCATTCTGCGTAGGCAGGGTGATATCCATGGCAACCTCCGTTTTCGGCATCCTATAAATGGAACGTTCCAATAAATCAAGAACCTTTATGATTGCGGCGATTGAACCGGTCCAAATGCCGAAGAAGGCTAAGAGTCCTTGCTACGAACCACATTCATCACCTTTTCGATCTCCGCAAGAATCCCGATTGACTCTCGGTTGGCAGAGTGATTAGAACGTTCCAATAGATTTGCCCATTTAAGCGGAGGAAACCACCGACATGGCCAGCCGGGCCAAGGCAACGATCCTGGACATCGCCCGCGAGGCTGGTGTGTCCAAATCGACGGTGTCGCTTGTGCTGCAAGGCTCAGGGCTGATCCGGCCTGAAACCGCGGTCAAGGTTCGCAAGGCGATCGAGGATGTCGGCTATGTCTACAACCGCGGCGCCGCCAATCTGCGCAAAGCCCATTCCAACGTCATCGGCATGGTCATCAACGATCTCACCAACCCCTTTTTCGCCGAGCTGGCGGTCGGCATGGAGCGCGTCTTCCAGTCGGCCGGCATCGTGCCCTTCATCGCCAACACGGCGGAGAACCCGGTGCGCCAGGAAGAAGTGCTGAAATCGCTGATGGAACAGGGCGTCGCAGGCCTGATCGTGTCACCGGCACGCGGCACCACGCCGGGCGCCTTCCGTCGCCTCGAGATGGCGGGCGTGCCGGTCGTCTTCGCCATGCGCCGCCTGCCGGACAGCCGCATCCCGGTGATCGCTCCTGACAACCATCGCGGCGCGTATCTCGCCGCCGCCCATCTGATCGGCAAGGGCCATCGCCGGCTGGCCTTCTTCGGCGGCACCTCCGACCTGGTCGTCTATCAGGAGCGCCTGGGCGGTTTTCGTGAAGCTTGCCAAACATTGGGCATTGCCAGGCGCGACGTGCTTGTCGTCGAAGGCGAGACCAGCCGCAGGGGCGGCATCGCGTGCCTGGAAACCGCCCTTGCCATGGCCGAGCCGCCGACGGCGGCACTGTGCTTCAACGATGCCGTCGCCTTCGGCGTCATGCTGGCGCTGCGCAAGCGCGGGCTGGAGCCCGGCGCGGACTTTGCTGTCGTCGGCTTCGACGACGTGGTCGAAGCCGAGCATTATATGCCGGCGCTGACCAGCGTCTCGGTGGACACACCCGGCCTCGGTGAACGCGCCGCTCACGTCATGCTGAAGATGATCCAGTCGCGCATCACGCATGCCGAGGACCATATCGGCGCCGTCAATCTGGTCGTCAGGGACAGCTGCGGTCCCGATCGCGGCGCCCAGGACACATCAGCAGGAATGGGAGACGCGGCATGAGCGTCAAATGGGGACTGATCGGCGCCAGCACGATCGCCAAACAGTTCATGATCAACGCCATCCGCGCGCAAGAGGGTGGCGAGATCGCGGCGGTGATGAGCTCCAGTCCGCAGCGCGCCAAGACTTATGCCGCGGAACAGAATATTCCGCTTGCCGTCTCGAGGCTGGACGACCTGCTCGGCGCCGAAATCGACGCCGTCTACATCTCGACCACCAATGAACTGCATCTCGAACAGGCATTGGCTGCGATCAAGGCGGGAAAGCATGTTCTGTGCGAAAAGCCGCTGGCGCTGAACAGCGCCGACGCGCGCACAATGGTCGCCGCCGCCAAGGAAGCCGGTGTCGTGCTTGGCACCAATCATCATCTGCGCAATGCCGGCGCCCACCGCGCCATGCGCGACGCCATATCAGCCGGCCATATCGGCAAGCCGATTGCCGCGCGCGTCTTCCATTCCGTCTATTTGCCGGAAAACCTGCAGGGCTGGCGCATTACCAAGCCTGAGGCCGGCGGCGGCGTGGTGCTCGACATCACCGTGCATGATGCCGACACGCTGCGCTTCGTGCTCGGCGACGACCCGGTCGAGATTTCGGCCTTCACCCAGTTGGCCGGCATGGCCAGCAGCGGGCTGGAAGACGGCGCCATGTGCATCTGGCGCTTCGGGTCGGGCATCATCGCCCAGTCGCATGAAGGCTTCACAACCAAGTTCGCCGATACCGGCTTTGAGGTGCATGGTTCCGAAGGTTCGCTGATCGCAAAAAATGTGATGACGCAGAAGCCAGTCGGCTCGGTGCTGCTACGCACCGCCAAAGGCGAGGAGGAACTGAGCTTCGACCGAGAAGACCTCTACGCCAGGTCGCTGCGCCAGTTCCATGCCGCCATGCGTGGAGAAGGCCAGCCCTCCGCCACCGGCGAGGACGGCGTCTGGTCGCTGGCCTCAGCCGAAGCAGCGTTGCAGTCGGCAAAGTCCGGCAAGGCCGTCACTATCGATCCGAAAGGTGTTGTGTGAGCAAGCTCGTCTCCGCCGCTGAAGCAGCAAGCCTCATCAAGGACGGCATGACCGTCTCCGTCTCGTCGTCGAGCGGCCTTGGCTGCCCTGACGCCGTCCTGGCTGCCATCGGCGAGCGCTTCGACGCCGAAGGCCATCCGAAAGACATCACCACGCTGCATCCGATCGCCGCCGGCGACATGTATGGCATCAAGGGCATCGACCATCTGGCCAAGCCCGGCTTGTTGAAGCGCACGCTCTGCGGCTCCTATCCCTCAGGCCCCTCCTCGTCCGAGCCGCCGCAGATATGGAAGATGATCGGCGACAATTCGGTCGCCGCCTACAACGTGCCCTCCGGCATCCTTTTCGACATGCACCGCGAGGCCGCCGCCAAGCGGCCGGGCGTGCTGACCAAGGTCGGCCTCGACACTTTTGCCGACCCGCGCCACCAGGGCTGCGCCATGAATGAGGCTGCAAGCGAGCCGATCGTCTCGGTGCAGCAGTTCGACGGCGAGGAATGGCTCTATTTCCGCTCGATCGTGCCCAACGTTTCGATCATCCGCGCCACCACCGCCGACGAGCGCGGCAACCTCACTTACGAGCATGAAGGCGCCTATTTGGGCGGCCTCGAACAGGCGCTCGCCGCGCGCAACAATGGCGGCATCGTCATTGCGCAGGTCAAGCGCGTCGTCGAGAACGGCACGCTGAAGCCGCATGACGTGCGCGTGCCCGGCGTGCTGGTAGACCACATCGTGGTGGCGCCGGACCAGTTGCAGACGACGTTGACGCCTTACGACCCGGCGATTTCGGGCGAGATCTTCCGGCCGTTGTCCAGCTTCCGCAACGCTGAGATGAACGTCCAGAAAGTAATCGCGCGCCGCGTCGCCATGGAATTGCGCGACGGCATGGCGGTCAATATCGGCTTCGGCATCTCGGCAAACGTGCCGCGTATCCTTCTCGAGGAAGACCAGCACCGCAAAGTCACCTGGGTGATCGAGCAGGGCGCCGTCGGCGGCGTGCCGCTGCTCGACTTCAAGTTCGGCTGCGCTTCCAATGCCGAGGCGATCATGCCCTCGCCGCACCAGTTCATCTATTTCCAGGCCGGCGGCTTCGATGCCTCGCTGCTCTCCTTCTTGCAGATCGACCGCCATGGCTCCGTCAACGTGTCGAAACTCTCGGCCCGGCCACATGTCACCGCCGGGGCCGGCGGCTTTGTCGACATCACGGCACGGGCGAAAAAGATCGTCTTCTCCGGCTTCTTCAATGCCGGCGCAAAACTGTCGCTCGCCGATGGCGGCATTCGCATCGATGCAGAAGGCAAGGTGAAGAAGGTGGTCAACGAGGTCGAGCACATCTCCTTCTCCGGCAAGCGCGCCGTCGCACAAGGCCAGGACATCACCTACGTCACCGAGCGCTGCGTGATGAAGCTGACGCCGGACGGTCTGATGGTGACGGAACTGGCGCCTGGCATCGACCTCGAACGCGATGTGCTGGCGCAGTCCGAAACACCGCTCGGCGTCGCCAACGACCTCAAGGTGACACCGGCGGCGCTGTACCAGGATCGGCCGATCGGCCTATCGCTGAATGGCGGCGCTTCTCTCGGAGGCGCGCATGGCTGAGCGCCTCGTCACCTTCGAGCAGGACGGCGCCATCGGTATCGTCACGCTGCGCCGGCCGGAGAAGTTCAACGCGCTGGACATTCCAATGCTGCGCGCGCTCGAGACAGCGCTCGACGAAGCCGAAATGGCTGAAGGCGTGCGCGTCGCGCTGATCCGCGGCGAAGGCAAGGGCTTTTGCGCCGGCGGCGATGTCGAGGCCTGGGGCGAGATGAGCGCTGCCGACTTTCAGGTGCAATGGGTGCGCTACGGCCACCGCGTCTTCGACCGACTGGCGCGGCTGCGGCAGCCGACCATCGCGGTGCTTTCCGGCCATGCGTTGGGTGGCGGGCTGGAGCTGGCAGTCGCCTGCGACTTCCGTGTCGCCGAAACGCAGGTGAAGCTCGGCTTTCCCGAGACATCGATCGGCGTCGTCCCCGGTTGGTCCGGCACGCAGCGCGCCGTGCGCCGCTTTGGGGCCCAGATCGTGCGCCGCATGGCGCTCGGCGGCGAGCTCTTTGCCGCCTCCGACGCGCTTGCACTCGGCGTCGTTGACCGCGTGGTCGAGACCGGCCAGGCGCTGGCAGAGGCCAGGACTTGGGCCGAAAAAATCGCCGGGCGCGGGCCGCTCGCAACCGAAGCCGCCAAGCTGATGATCGCAGTCGCCGAAGGCGAGGAAAGTGCGGCCGCCACCGAGGCGCTCGCCAGCGGCTTCGTTGCGCTGACCGGCGACCTCAAAGCCGGCGTGAGCGCCTTCAAGGCCAAGCAGAAGCCGGCCTTTTCGAGATCCTAGAGAAAAGCATGATGAACGCACCGCTCAACATTTCGATGCCAGCCGAGGCGTCCAAGGCGCCGAAGGCTTACAAGCTCCTGATCGACGGCAAGCATGTCGATGCCCGTGACGGCCGCACGATTGCGCGCAACAGCCCCGGCCATGGCTTCACCGTTTCGCGCTATGCGCAGGCCGGCGAGGCCGAGGTGGAGGCGGCCATGCAGGCCGCGCACAAGGCATTCGAGACCGGCCCGTGGCCGCGCACGAAGGCGGCCGAGCGCGCCGCGATCCTGCTCAAGACGGCTGACCTGATCGAGGCCCAGCTCGAAGACATCGCCCGCCTCGATGCGCTGGAATCCGGCAAGCCGATCGCCCAGGCGCGCGGCGAGATCGGCGGCGCCGTCGACATCTGGCGCTATGCCGCCTCGCTCGCCCGCACGCTGCACGGCGAGAGTTACGCCAATCTCGGCGACGCCATGCTGGGCGTGGTGCTGCGCGAGCCGATCGGCGTCGTCTCGATCATCACCCCGTGGAATTTCCCGTTCTTGATCGTCAGCCAGAAACTGCCCTTCGCGCTCGCCGCCGGCTGCACCGCGGTGGTCAAGCCGAGCGAAATGACCTCGGCCTCGACCTTCGTGCTCGGCGACATCCTGATGCAGGCCGGCCTGCCCGCCGGCGTCGTCAACATCCTGGCCGGCCTCGGCGCCGATGTCGGGGGGCCGATGGTCAGCCATCCGCTGGTCGAGATGGTGTCGTTCACCGGCTCTACCCGCGTCGGCAAGATGACCATGGCTTCTGCCGCGCAGTCGCTGAAGAAAGTCTCGATGGAGCTCGGCGGCAAGAACGGCCAGATCGTCTTCCCCGATGCCGATCTCGAGGCGGCCGCTGACGCAGCAGTGTTCGGCGGCTTCTTCAACGCCGGCGAATGCTGCAATGCCGGCAGTCGGCTGATCGTGCATGAAGCCATCGCCGACGATTTCCTCGCCACTGTCAAGGCCCTGACCGCCAAGGTAACGGTCGGCGACCCACTCGACGACCGAACCAAGGTTGGCGCGATGATATCAGCCGACCATCTGACCAAGGTCGCAGATTACGTTGCGGCAGCAGCAAAAGACGGCAGCAATGTCTATAGCGGTGGCGGCCAATTGGCGTCCAATGCCGGCCAGTACCTCGATCCGACCATCATTCGCGGCGTTACCGAAGACATGGCTATTGCGCGCGAGGAAGTGTTTGGCCCGGTGCTCTCCGTGCTGACTTTTGGATCGATTGAAAAGGCGTTGCACATCGCCAACAACACGCCCTATGGTCTGTCTGCAGGGGTGTGGAGCGCCAGAATCGACACTTGTATGTCGGTGGCGCGTGGTGTGCGTTCGGGGACCGTTTGGGTGAACACATTCATGGAAGGCTTTCCCGAGTTGCCATTCGGGGGCTACAAGCAGTCCGGCATCGGACGCGAACTCGGCAAACGCGCTGTCGAGGATTATACCGAGGAAAAGACAATCCAGTTTCATCGCGGCCAGCGCACCGGTTGGTGGGTCGGCTGAGTTTGGAAGAACCCGGTGGGCTTCCACCGGTCGTGTAATGCAACAAGGGAGGTAGAACATGTTGCGCAAACTGCTTATCGGAACGGCTCTGGCGACGGCCTTTGCTTTCTCGGCCCATGCCGAAGACGTCAAGGAAGTGCAGATGCTGCATTGGTGGACGTCGGGCGGCGAAGCGGCTGCTCTCAACGTCCTCAAGGGCGACCTTGCCAAGGAAGGCTATGCCTGGAAGGACGTGCCGGTGGCCGGTGGTGGCGGCGACGCCGCCATGACTGCGCTGAAGGCGATGGTCGCGGCCGGCAATTACCCGACCGCGTCGCAGATGCTCGGCTACACCGTGCTCGACTATGCGGCGGCCGGCGTCATGGGCGACCTGACCGAGACGGCGAAGAAGGAAGGCTGGGACAAGTCGGTTCCGGCAGCCCTGCAGAAGTTCTCCGTCTATGATGGCAAGTGGGTCGCTGCTCCAGTCAACGTCCACTCCGTCAACTGGCTGTGGATCAACAAGGCGGTGATGGACAAGATCGGCGGCACCGAGCCAAAGACCTTCGACGACTTCGTCGCCCTGCTCGACAAAGCCAAGGCGGCTGGCGTTATTCCGCTCGCCCTTGGCGGCCAGAACTGGCAGGAAGCCACCATGTTCGACTCGGTTGTGCTGTCGACCGGCGGACCTGAGTTCTACAAGAAGGCCTTCAACGACCTCGACGACGAGTCCCTCAAGTCGGACACGATGAAGAAGTCGTTCGACAACCTCGCCAAGCTCGTCACCTATGTCGACCCGAACTTCTCGGGCCGCGACTGGAACCTTGCCACCGCCATGGTCATCAAGGGCGATGCCCTGGTGCAGGTGATGGGTGACTGGGCCAAGGGCGAGTTCAACGCCGCCAAGAAAACGCCGGGCACCGACTTCCTGTGCTATCGCTTCCCGGGCACGGAAGGCTCGGTGGTCTACAACTCCGACATGTTCGGCATGTTCAACGTTCCGGACGACCGCAAGGCCGCCCAGGTCGCGTTGGCCACCGCCACCCTGTCGAAGAGCTTCCAGTCGGCCTTCAACGTCGTCAAGGGTTCGGTTCCCGCCCGTACCGACGTTCCGGACACCGACTTCGACGCGTGCGGCAAGAAGGGCATCGCCGACCTGAAGGCTGCCAACGAAGGCGGCACACTGTTCGGCTCGCTTGCCCAGGGCTATGGCGCGCCTCCGGCGGTCGCCAATGCCTACAAGGACGTCGTTTCGAAGTTCGTCCACGGTCAGATCAAGACCTCGGACGAAGCCGTGACCGAACTGGTCAAGGCAATCGACGACGCCAAGTAAGCCCTGGCCGGCAAGACACCTTTCCCGCTTCGGCGGGGAAGGTTCGCCTCAGGATTGGCCGGCTGGCGCAATTCCAGGAAAAGTGTGAGCGGTTTTCCGGCCGGAATTGCGTAAAAGAAAGAGTTAGAGAGGTTCGCCGTTTCCGTGAAACGGTGAAACCCTCTTGAACACCATGCCGACCAGAGACCCGTATGCACGGGGCCGCCTTGCCTCCTGACGGCAGAGCACGGACGACCCTAACGGGAGGAGCCTCATGAGCAGTGTAGCGACGACCCAGATCAAGCTGACACCCGAGCGGTCTCGCCCCTCCGTGCGCGCGCGATTGCAGGACGCGCTGCCGAAGATCGTGCTGGCGCCGAGCTTCGCCATCACCATCGTCTTCGTCTATGGCTTTATCCTGTGGACTGTCTATCTGTCCTTCACTAATTCCAAGACCTTCCCGTCCTATGTCATTACCGGACCACGCGCGTATCTACGGCTGTGGGGCTGGACGTTCGACTCCGACCCGCCATCGAGCTGGTACACGTCGATCGTCAATATGGGCATTTTTGGCTTTCTCTACATCGCCATCTGCCTGGCGCTCGGCCTGTTCCTGGCCATCCTGCTCGACCAGAAGATTCGCGGCGAAGGCGTGTTGCGGCCGATCTATCTCTACCCGATGGCGCTGTCCTTCATCGTCACCGGCGTCGCCTGGAAATGGTTCCTCGACCCCGGCCTCGGTCTTGAGCAGACCTTGCATCAGTGGGGCTGGACGAGCTTCCATTTCGACTGGATCAAGAACAAGGATTTCGTCATCTACACGGTGGTCATTGCCGGCGTCTGGCAGGCCTCCGGCTTCATCATGGCGATGTTCCTGGCCGGCCTGCGTGGCATTGACGGCGAGATCATGAAGGCGGCGCAGATCGACGGTGCCACCACCTTTCAGCTCTACCGCCGCATCGTCATTCCGCTGCTGCGGCCAATCTTCCTGTCGGCCTTCATCGTGCTCGCGCACCTTGCCATCAAGTCCTACGATCTCGTCGTGGCGCTGACCAGCGGCGGCCCCGGTGGCTCGGCCTGGCTGCCGTCCAACTTCATGTATGAGTACACCTTCAAGCGCAACGAAATGGCCGTCGGCTCGGCCAGTGCCGTGATCATGCTGATGACCATCGTCGCCATCATCGTGCCCTATCTCTATTCCGAACTGCGGGAGAAGCCGCGATGAGCGCTGTCGCCACCCCTGCCCGCCCCGCTGCTTCCCAAAAGGCCTCCGGCGGCATGAGCACCAAGACCCTCAACCGCATCGTCATTTACGGGCTTCTGGCGCTGTTTGCGCTGTTTTATCTGATGCCGCTGTTCGTCATGCTGGTGACCTCGTTCAAGACCATGGACGAGATCCAGAACGGCAACATGCTGGCGTTGCCCACGGCGCCGACCTTCGACCCGTGGCTGAAGGCCTGGGGCGAGACCTGCGTCGGCCTCACCTGCGCCGGCATCAAGGGCTATTTCTGGAACTCGATCAAGATGGTGGTTCCAGCCGTACTGATCTCGACCATGCTCGGCGCGCTCAACGGCTACGTCTTGACCAAATGGCGTTTTCGCGGCGCCACGCTGGTGTTCGGGCTGATGCTGTTTGCCTGCTTCATTCCGTTCCAGTCGGTGCTGCTGCCGATGGCGACCATTCTCGGCAGCTTGGGACGTTTCGGCGTGAAGCTGCAGAATGCGACGGGTACGAGTTTCGGTCTCGGCAATCCGACGGTCAACCTGGTCTTCGTCCATGTCGTCTACGGCATCGGCTTCACCACGCTGTTTTTCCGCAACTATTACGAGGCGTTCCCGAACGAACTGATCAAGGCGGCGCAGGTCGACGGCGCCTCCTTCTTCCAGATCTTCCGCCGCATCATGCTGCCGAACTCGATGCCGATCTTCGTCGTCACCGTCATCTACCAGTTCACCAACATCTGGAACGACTTCCTGTTCGCTTCGGCTTACGCCGGCACAGGCGACTCCATGCCGATGACGGTGGCGCTCAACAACGTCGTCAACACCTCGACCGGCGTCGTCGAATACAACGTCAACATGGCGGCCGCGATGATCGCGGCTCTGCCCACTCTGATCGTCTATGTCGTCGCCGGCCGCTATTTCGTGCGCGGGCTGATGGCTGGCGCGGTCAAGGGCTGATCAATTCGGAAGGAACGACCATGGCTTTTCTGGAAATTGATGGGCTGAAGAAGCGCTTCGGGAATGTCGAGATCCTGAAGGGCATCGATGTCGAGCTCGAAAAGGGCGGCTTCCTGGTGCTGGTCGGCCCGTCCGGCTGCGGCAAGTCCACCTTGCTCAACACGATTGCCGGCCTGGAGCAGATCACCGAGGGCGAAATCCGCGTCGACGGCCGCGCCATCAACGATCTGCACCCATCCAAGCGCGACATCGCCATGGTGTTCCAGAGCTATGCGCTCTATCCGAACATGACGGTGGCCGGAAACATCTCCTTCGGCATGGAGATGCGCGGCGTGCCGGCCGACGAACGCCAAAAGGCGATCGACAAGGTGGCCAAGGTCCTGCAGATCGGCCACCTCCTGCAGCGCAAGCCGAGCCAGCTTTCCGGCGGCCAGCGCCAGCGCGTCGCCATGGGCCGGGCGCTGGTGCGCGACCCCAAGCTGTTCCTGTTCGACGAGCCTTTGTCCAACCTCGACGCCAAATTGCGCGTCGACATGCGCATCGAGATCAAGCGCCTGCATGCCACCACCGGCACAACCATCGTCTACGTTACCCACGACCAGATCGAGGCGATGACGCTGGCTACCAAGATCGCCGTCATGCGCGACGGCGAGGTGCAGCAGTTCGGCACCCCGGCCGAGATCTACAACAACCCGACCAATTTGTTCGTCGCCGACTTCATGGGTTCGCCAGCGATGAACCTGATCCCGGCGACCATTGCCACGTCGGGCAATGCGCTGTCCGTCGTGTTGGAGCGCGAGGCGCGCGAGCCGATCACGCTGCCGATGGCCAACGCGCCGGCGGGTCTTTCGGCATTCCAGGGCAAGCCGATCATCTTCGGCGTGCGCCCGGAAGCGCTGACCGATCCGGAAGGTGCGGAACGCAACGCCTCCAACATTGCCACTGCCGACCTGCACATCGAAGTGGTCGAGCCGGCAGGGTCCGACACGTTCGCGGTGACCAACCTCGGCGGCAAGGGCGTGGTGGCGCGGTTGCGGGCCGACGCCAACATCCAGCCGGGCACCAGCACGCCGCTCGCCTTCAACCTGACCAAGGCCGTGTTCTTCGATCCGGCGACCGAACACCGCATCCGCTGATCGAGATGGTCAGCCCCGATATCGTCATCATCGGCTCCGGTATCGGCGGCGCTACGATCGCCTCCGGTCTGGCGGGCAGCGGTGCCTCGATCCTGATGCTGGAGCGCGGTGAGCCCTTGACGGCAACGCCGCATGCCCGCGACACGCGCTCCATTTTCGTCGACGGCCACTACCGTCCGAAGGAGATGTGGCGCGAGGCCGGCGGTGCGGCCTTCAACCCCGGCAATTACTACTATGTCGGCGGCAATTCGAAATTCTATGGCGCGGTGCTGATCCGCTACCGCAAAGAGGATTTCGCCGCCATGGAGCACTTCGGTGGCGTCTCGCCGGCATGGCCGTTTTCCTACGATGAATTCGAGCCTTGGTATTCGAAAGCCGAGCAGCTGTTTCGCGTCCGCGGTTCACTCGGCGAGGACCCGACCGAACCGTTCCACTCCATCCCCTATGCCTTCAAGCCGGTGCCCGACGAGGCGCCGATTGCGCGCGCCCGCGCCGAGCTGAAGGGACTGGGCCTGCACCCCGCCTCGCTGCCGCTCGGCGTCGACATCGACACCTGGCTGAAAGGGGGCAAGACCGGCTGGGACGCATTCCCCAACACCGCCCAGGGCAAGGTTGATGCGCAGACCGGACCGCTGACGGCTGCACTCAAGGACAGCAATATCCGACTCGAAACCGGCTGCCATGTCGAATATCTCGAAGCGTCGTCCGACGGCAAAAGCATCGCTGCCGTTCACTACCGTCAGAATGGCGAGATGAAGAAAGTCGCGCCGAAGCTTGTCATCCTGTCCGCCGGCGCGGTCAATTCCGCCGTCATCCTGCTGCGCTCGCCTTCACCAGATGGCAAAGGCCTCGCCAACCGCTCCGACCAGGTCGGCCGCAATTTCATGAACCATAATTCGAGCGCCATGCTGGCGATCGATCCGCGCCGCAGGAACGACAGCGTCTACCAGAAGACGCTGATGCTGAATGACTACTATCTCTCCGACGGCAAAGGCGGCAAGCCGCTCGGCAACGTCCAGCTGCTCGGCAAGATCGACGGCAACATGTTGAAGGCCAACGTCAAACGCGTGCCGAAATTCGCGCTCGATTACATGGCCGGTCACGCCGTCGACTGGTATCTGATGTGCGAGGATCTACCCGATCCGGAAAGCCGCATCATGGTCGACGGCAAGGACATCGTCATGCAATGGCGGCGCTCCAACATGCAGTCGCTGGACGGGCTGACCAGGGTGATGCGTGAGAACTTCCGCGCCTGCGGTTATCCCATCGTGCTGTCGCGTCCCTTCGACAAGCGCACGCCCTCGCACCAGTGCGGCACGGTGAAAATGGGCGACCATCCGGCGACGTCGCCGCTCGACCCTTTCTGCCGCGCCTTCGACCACCCGAACCTGTTCGTTGTCGACGCCAGTTTTTTGCCGAACTCGGCCGCCGTGAATCCGGCGCTGTCGATTGCGGCACAGGCGCTGCGCGTGGCCGAGCATATTCGCCGAACGGACCTCGCGGCATGACCCGCCCCGCAGCAATCGTCACCGGCGGTGCGCGCGGCATTGGGCTCGCCTGCGCCGAGGCGCTGGCCGGGGACGGCTTCGACATTTTGATCGCCGACCTTGCCGAACAAGCGCCGGACGAACTGGCCGCCAACATCACCGCACGGGGTGCGGAGTTCGCCTATGTCCGTTGTGATATCGCCAACCTCGAGGATCACACGGCCCTCGTCGACGCCGCCATACGTGCCTTCAGCCGCATCGACTGCCTCGTCAACAATGCCGGCATCGGCGCCGTGGTGCGCGGCGATCTGCTGGAGCTGAAGCCCGAGAATTTCGACCGTGCGCTGGACGTCAATTTGCGCGGCACAGTCTTCCTTAGCCAGGCCGTCGCCAAGGCGATGCTGGCGGCTCCCAGCAATCATCCGCGCTCGATCATCACCATCACCTCGGTCAGCGCCGATATGGCCTCGCCGGAACGCGCCGACTACTGCATCTCGAAAGCCGGCCTTTCGATGTGGGTGAAGAACCTGGCGCTACGGCTTGCGCCGGAAAACATCGGCGTGTTCGAACTGCGGCCGGGCATCATTCGCACCGACATGACCGCGAGCGTATCAGCCAAATACGACGCGCTTATCGACAGCGGCCTGGTGCCGGCAAAACGCTGGGGCGAAGCATCGGACATCGGCGCCGTGGTGGCGACGCTTGCCGCCGGCAAGCTCGGCTTTTCCACAGGCTCGATTATCAATGTCGACGGCGCGCTCTCCGTGCCTCGACTGTAGGTGGATAGGGTTATGACCGACTACATCATCGTAGGTGCCGGCCCGGCCGGCTGCGTTCTGGCCAACCGGCTGAGCGAGGATCCAGCGAACTCCGTGCTGCTGCTCGAGGCCGGCGGCAAGGACTGGCACCCCTACATCCACATGCCGGCGGGCTTTGCCAAGATGACCAAGGGCATCGCTTCCTGGGGCTGGTCGACCGTGCCGCAGAGGCACATGCAGGACCGCGTCTTCTGGTATACGCAGGCGAAGGTGGTCGGCGGCGGCTCGTCCATCAATGCCCAGATATACACGCGCGGCAACGCTCGCGACTACGACGCATGGGAGAAGGAAGAGGGCCTCGCGGGCTGGGGCTATCGCGACGTGCTGCCTTATTTCAAGCGCGCCGAGAACAACCAGCGCTTCGCCAACGATTTTCACGGCGACCAGGGGCCGCTCGGCGTGTCGAACCCTATTTCGCCGCTGCCGATTTGCGAAGCCTATTTCCGCGCCGGCCAAGAGATGGGCATCCCCTTCAACCCGGATTTCAACGGCGCTAGCCAGGAAGGCGTCGGCTACTACCAGCTGACCCAGAAGGACGCCCGGCGCTCATCCGCTTCGGTCGCCTATTTGAAGCCCATCCGCGCCCGCAAGAACCTGACCGTCCGAACCGATGTGCTGGTCACCCGCATCGTCGTCGAGAAAGGCCGCGCCACCGGCGTCGAGATCGTCGACAAACCCGGCGGCGAGAAGACCATCATGCGCGCCGAGCGCGAAGTGATCGTCTCGTCCGGCGCCATCGGTTCGCCGAAGCTGTTGATGCAGTCGGGCATCGGCCCGGCTGATCACCTGAAATCGGTCGGCGTGACGCCAGTGCATGATCTGCCCGGTGTCGGCTCCAACATGCAGGACCATCTCGATTTGTTCGTCATCGCCGAATGCACCGGCGACCACACCTATGACAACTACGCCAAGCTGCACCGCACCACGTGGGCCGGCTTGCAGTATCTGCTGCTGAAGAAAGGGCCGGTCGCCTCCAGCCTGTTCGAGACCGGCGGCTTCTGGTACGCCGATCCGACCGCCGCCTCGCCCGACATCCAGTTTCATCTGGGACTGGGCTCCGGCATCGAGGCCGGCGTCGAGAGGTTGAAGAACCCCGGCGTGACCTTGAACTCGGCCTTCCTGCGCCCGCGCTCGCGCGGCACGGTGCGGCTGAGCAGCGCCGACCCGGCCGACCACCCGCTGATCCATCCCAACTATTGGTCGGACCCTTATGACCGCGCCATGTCGATCAAGGGCCTCAGGCTTGCGCGCGAGATCATGCGGCAGAAGGCGCTTGCACCTTACGTGTTGCGCGAGGTGCTGCCCGGACCATCGCTCGCCAGCGATGACGAGCTGATCGACTATGCCTGCCGCACCGCCAAGACCGACCATCACCCCGTGGGTACCTGCCGCATGGGCCATGACGATATGGCGGTGGTCACACCGGACCTGCGCCTGCGCGGCATCGAGGGCCTGCGCGTCTGCGATGCCTCGGTGATGCCGCGCGTGCCTTCCTCCAACACCAATGCGCCGACCATCATGGTCGGCGAAAAAGGCGCCGACATCATCCTCGGCCGCGAGCCGCTTCCGCCGGCGGTGTTCTCCGGCAATCGGGCCGCATAGCCACTTAGGAGAACGAACCAATGATCAGACACTGCGTCTTCGTACGCTTCCTCAGCGATGTGCCCGCCACCGAGCGCACGGCAATCCACGCCGATCTCGAAGCACTGCGCTCCGTTGTCGACGGCATGGACACGGTCCATTTCAGCACCAATGTCAGCCCGGAGCCGTTCGCGCGCGGCTTCAGCCATGCCTTCACCATCGACTTCCGCGATGCCGCCGCCCGCGACGCCTATCTCGTGCATGAAGCGCATCAGCGCGCCGGCGCCCGATTGGTCGCAGCGCTCGAAGGCGGCACCGACGGGCTGATGGTGTTCGATCTCGACATTACGAAAAAGTGACCGCGCTTCTTTCGAAAGCCGGCTGACGCCTGTTCTCTTTTGCGCCCCAAGGAACATATCGTTCCCCGGGGGCGTTTAGGAGGAACGTCGTGGCTCTCACCGCGCAGCAGAAGAAAACCGTCCTTGCCTCCTTCCTCGGCTGGACGCTCGACGCTTTTGATTTCTTCCTTCTGACGTTCCTGCTCACCGATATCGCAACCTGATTCAACACTGACGTCCCGGCAGTCTCCAAAGCGTTGTTCCTGACGCTGGCGACACGCTTCATCGGCGCCTTCTTCTTCGGCAGGCTGGCCGACAAATATGGCCGCAAGCCCATTCTGATGCTCAACATCGTCAGCTATTCGGTGATCGGCCCGCTGGCTGCCTTCTCGCCCAATCTCATGGCTACGCGCTGGCGCTGTTTGCCGGCGTGGTCGCCGTCTGCATCATCGTCGTCATCCGCTTCAGTCCGGAACGGCGCGGACAGGTGATGACGGTGCTCGGCTGAAGTATCAGGCTCTCAGCCCAGTCTGAGGGCCACGACACCGGCGACGATGCTGAGCGCGGCGGCGCCGCGCCAGCCTGTCATTTTCTCGCCGAGCGCGAAAACCGAGATCATCATGGCAAACAGGATCGACGTCTCCCGCAACGACGCCACCGAGGCGATCGGCGCCTTGGTCATCGCCCACATGACGATCCAGTAGGCCGCGCCGCTGAGCACGCCGGTGAACAGGCCTGCCTTCCAGTCACGCGCCAGCACGGGCAGCGCCTTGGGCCCGCGAAAGATGAGGCACAGCACCAGCGCCCACGTGGCATCGCAGATGAACAGCCATGCGGCATAGCTCTGCGCCGTCGCCGCCAGCCGCGCGCCGCTGCCGTCGGAGAGCGTGTAGCTGGATATGAAGATCGAAGTGCCGAGCGCAAAGCCGACCGCCCGCACATTGATCCGCTCCAGATGCGCGCCGCCGCGAAACGACATCACCAGCGTGCCGGCCGACAGCAGCAGGATGCCGAGGATGGCGAAAGGCGCCGGCATCTCCTGCACCACGACAACGCCGCCGAGGGCGGTCAAAAGCGGCGCCGTGCCGCGCGCCAGCGGATAGGTCTGGGCGAAATCGCCGGCCTTGTAGGCGCCGATCAGGAAGGTCCGGTAGCCCATGTGAAAGAGCACCGAGGCGATTATAAAGGGCCATACCGCGGCCTTTGGAAACTCGACGAAGGGCAGCACGAACAGTGCGGCAAAACCCATGCCCAGTGTCATCAGCGTGATCGACAGGAAGCGATCGAGATGGACCTTGACCAGCGCGTTCCAGATCGCGTGCATGGCGGCGGCGGCAAGCACCGCGAAGAAGACGAAAAGCGTCATCGAGGGCTCACCGATCTCCTGAGCTCAAAGGCGTTTCGAGATCGATATCGATCCGGACCGGAAAATGGTCTGAAGCGATCTCGCCTATATCGGCACTGACCGAGCGCACACGGTCCGCGAACATACCGCCGACGAAGCAATGGTCGAGCCGGCGTTTTGCCACTTTCCCGTCGATCGTTTTCACATGGGTGTGGAAATCGGCAGCCGGCTCGCTAGCGACGGCAGCGGCATCAACAAAGCCGTCGAGATAAGCTGCCCCGCGATGATAGGGCGTGCTGCCGACGATGCGGCTGTATTCGGCGCTGCCAGGCTCCATGTTGAAATCGCCCATCCAGATCGCAGCTGTCGGGTTCTCCGGCTCGGCCTCGCCGCTGGTCCAGTTGCGCGAAGGCTCATCGTCCGCGCCGCTCCACGGGCCGCCCTCGGACGGCGCGCGGCGATGCTCGGCCAAGAGATAGTCGATCTGCTCCAGCCGCTCCTCCGCCGCGACATGGGCGAGGTGCAGCGACAGGACCCTTACCGGTCCGGCGGGTGTGCGGATCATGCATTCGAGCGCCGCATTGCGGGTGTTGAGCGGCTTGAGCGTGCGGCGCATGGGCAGCGCGTGCAGCCGCGACCAGGCGATCGGCAGCTTCGACAGCAGCATGGTGCCGAACTGGCGGCGGCGGTTGACGACCCGGCCGTCGCGCCGCTCACTGGCGTCCATGTCGAAGGCCGGGCCATAGACCCAGTAATAGCTAGGCAGCAGCTTGGACAGGACCTCCGGCTGGTCGTCCTCATTGGTGCGCTGCCAATGCCGCTCGACCTCCTGCAGCGCGATGATATCGGCGCCGTCGACCAGCTTGGTGCAGCGCGAAAGATCGTAACGGCCATCGCCGCCGAACCCGTACTGGATGTTGTAGCTGACCAGCTTCATTGCTTATCCGGCTCAATTTCGCTTTGGCAGTAGCGGTTCGGCAGATGGGTTGCAATGTACCGGCACGACGGCGGAACTGGGCCAGCGTCTATGATGTGGTCAGCGGCTGGAACCGGCCCGCCGGCGATGCCGCCAGTTCGGCCCAGTCGATCTCTTCCTCCAGCCGGTGGTAGGCTTCGTCGCCGATCGTGCCGTTGCTGCGCAACTCCTCGAGCGTGTCGCGCTGGCGGTTGATGGCATAGAGGCGCAGCCGGTCGTATTCGGTCGCGGCCTGAGCGTCCTCCGGGTTTTCCGCAATCAGGCGCTGCGCTTCATACTGTTCGCGCACGACGGCGGCGGCCGCAGATGTCTTGCGGCTCAGCACGTCCAGTGCTGCCTGCATGATGGCGACGCGCGCTTGCGCCACCTCATTGTCGACGGTTCTATCGGGGTCGAAGTTGATCCAGCGCAGCAGCGGCTTCAGCGTCATGCCTTGCAGCACCAGCGTGCCCAGCACCACCGCGAAGGCGGCAAGCACGATCGGGTCTCGGCCGGGAAAATCGGCCGGCAGCGCAATGGCGACCACCAGCGTCACCAACCCACGCATGCCGCACCAGCCGACAATGACGGCGCCGCCGAATGTCGGCAATTCCCGCCTTGCCTCTTGGCTGCCGAAGCGGGCAAGCCACCGGATGATCGCGACGTAACTCGCCACCCAGACAAGGCGCGCGACGATAACGACGACCAGCACCGTTGCGGCGAAAAGGAATGCTTCGCCTTGCCCGTCGCCGGCCAGCCTGCCAACGATCGTGCGTGCCTGCAGGCCCATCAGCACGAAAGCCAGCACGTTGAGCACGAACACGGCCGACTCCCAGACCGAATAGGTGCTGACGCGGCGTCTCGCCGACGACTGGCGCGGCGCCCTGCGCGCAATGGTCATGGCATAGACGACGATGGTGATGATGGCGGAAAGGCCCAGCCTGTCGGCGATGATCCACACGGCGAAGGTTCCGGCAAACTGCACCACCGTGCTGCTCGCCGCATCCTCGATGCGGCCGAGCGACAGCAGCGAGACGCGGCCAAACAGATAGCCCGCGATCACACTGCCGATCGTTGCCAGCAGGATCACCGGAACGGCGTTGCTGAGCATGATCGTGCCAAGCGCCGCCGAAACCGCCAGCCGGTAGATCAGCAGCGCCGTGGCATCGTTGAGCAGGCTCTCGCCCTGCAGGATGGCGGTAATGCGGTGCGGTACCTTGAACTGGCTGAGCACGGCGGATGCGGCCACCGCATCCGGTGGCGCGACGATGGCGCCGAGCGCGATTGCCGCCGCGATCGGCAGGCCGGCCATCTTCCAGCCGACCAAGGCAACCACCACGGTGGTGAAGACCACGGCGCCTAGCGCCAGCAGCGCGAGCGACAGCCGGTAGCGCTTGAGGTCGCGCAGCGACGTGTCATAGGCGGCGTCGAGAAGCACCGGCGCGATGAACAGGGCAAGCGCCAGCTCCGGATCGATCTCGATCGTCGGCGCACCGGGTACGAAGGCAATCGCGACGCCGGCCAGAGCCAGCAGGGACGGATAGGGAATTTCCAGCCGCCGCGACAGCGCCGTCAGCGCGACGGCAGCCAGAAGCAGGATGAGGGTAAGTTCGAATAGCGCCATGGCCCATCGTAGCGGCGAAGCGGCATCATGGGCAGTGGCTGGATGGCAAGATGCTGTTGATTATCCAGCACTCGGGGTCCGGCAATGATACGGCCGTTCATCGCGCCAGCTTGAATCGACCGCCTCGGTCGCCCCAGGATGCTGCTTTGCTAGTGCAGCACCAGCATATCGCTCGATGAGAACGATATGTCGGCCTTCTCGCCGACAGCCGGCGGTGGCGTTGCCGGGCTGTTGAAGGTGTCGAGCGACACCGTGTTGCCGCCGATGCCGACGCGAACGCGAATGACCGAGCCGAGGAAGTGCACTTCGGAGATTTCGCCCGACAGGCTTGAATCGCGACCGGGCTGGCGTCCGAGCGAGATCGCCTCGGGACGCAGCGCCAGCGACAGCGTGTCGCCCGACTTCGAGCCGTTGAGCTTGCCCTTGAGCGAGACTTCCTGCGTGTTGACTTGCACCGTGCCGGCCGCGGCGTCAGTGACCTTGCCTTCGAGCACGTTCAGCGTGCCGACGAAGTTGGCGACGAACTTGGTCGCCGGCCGGTTGTAGATCTCGAACGGCGTGCCGACCTGCTCGGCCTTGCCGCCATACATCACCGCGATGCGGTCGGAGATCGACAGCGCCTCTTCCTGGTCATGGGTGACGAAGATGGTGGTGATGCCGAGCTTCTTCTGGATCGAGCGGATTTCCTCGCGCAACGACACACGTACCTTGGCGTCGAGCGCCGACAGCGGCTCGTCGAGCAAAAGCAGCTTCGGCTTCGGCGCGATGGCACGCGCCAGCGCGATGCGCTGCTGCTGGCCGCCGGAGAGCTGGTAGGGATAGCGGTCGGCCATCTGCGGCAGCTTGATGATGTCGAGCATCTCGGCCACGCGTCTGTCGATGTCCGCCTTGGGCATGCCGGCGACCTTCAGGCCAAAGCCGATGTTTTGCGCCACCGTCAGGTTGGGGAACAGCGCATAGGCTTGGAACACCATGCCGACATTGCGCTGGTTGGGCTTTAGCCTCGTGATGTCCTTGCCTGCGACGACGATCTTGCCCGCCGACGGCTCTTCGAAACCGGCGACCATGCGCAGCACGGTGGTCTTGCCGCAACCCGATGGCCCAAGGAAGGATACGAACTCGCCCGGCTCGACATCAAGATTGAAATCTTCGACCACGGTGGTGGCGCCGAAGGATTTTCGCACATGCTGGATGGAGAGGAATGGTTCGGCCATGGCTTTTTCTTTCGATCAGTACTTTGTCGATCAGTTCGGGCGGTTCGCCGATCTCGGCGCGAAACGGGACAGGATCTGGATCAGCGACATACAGCCCCAGGTGATGGCGAAGGCGATGATGGCAAGCGCCGCCGGCTCATAGGCGCGGTTGGCGCCAACGTTTTGCAGATAGGGGCCGAAGGCGGGCCGGTTGAGCAAGCTGGCCATGGTGAATTCGCCAATGACGATGGCGAAGGTAAGGAAGGCGCCCGACAGCACGGCGATCAGCACATTGGGCAGGATCACACGACCAATGATCGTGCCCCAACCGGCGCCAAGGATCTGCGCCGCTTCGGTCAGCGTCCTGACGTCGATGGTGCGCAGTCCGGTATCGACCGCGCGATACATGTAGGGCAGCGCCAGCATTGCATAGCCGATGACCAGCAAGGCATTTGTGCCCATGTCGGTCGCCAGGAACGGCAGCGGCGAATTCGAACCGTACATCCTGATATAGCCGAAGACGATGACGATGGCGGGAATGACCAGCGGCAGCAGCGTGATGAACTCTACGATCGGCCGCAGTTGCGGCAGGCGCAGTCGAATCCAGTAGGCGGCGGGCACCACGATCAACACGCCCAGAATGATGGTGAAGATGGCGGCAAGCACTGAGTAGCCAAAGGTCGCCTGAAAACGAGGGTCGCCAAGCACGATCTGATAGGCGTCGAAGGAATAAGCGCCGCGCCGCATGCGCAAGGAAAATTCCACCGTCGCGATCAGCGGAATGAAGAAATAGGCCGCGCCCAGCCCGAAGACGACCCAGGCCCAGAATTTTCCGGACTTCATTTCAGCCACCTCTCCGAGCGCGTCCGGAACCAAATGTAGAAGACATTGGCCAGCCCGGTGATGACGATCATGCCGAAGGCGATCGCATAGCCGAGATGGGCATTGTGCAGCACGTCACCGCGTATCTGCGCATAGAGCAGGATCGGTACGATGTTGAGTGAAGAGCCGGTCAGCGCATAGGCGGTGGCGATGGCGCCGAAGGCATTGGCGAAGAGCAGGATGACCGTGCCGAGGAAACTCGGCCAGATCACCGGGATGACCACCATGCGCCAGTATTGCGTCTGGGTGGCGCCAAGCGTCGCCGCAGCCTCGCCCCACTCCTTCTTCAAGCCGTCGATCGCCGGCGTGATGATGACCACCATTAGGGGAATCTGGAAATAGACATAGGTCAGCGTCAGGCCCCAGAACGATAGGATGTTGAAGCCGTGCGCATAAATGTTGAGGCCGAACACGGTGTTGAGCAGCACCGTGGCGAGACCGAGGCGTCCGAGCGTGGCGATGAAGGCGAAGGCCAGCGGTACGCCGGCGAAATTGGAAGCCACGCCGGAGAATGTCAGCGTCGCCGAACGTATCCACTCCGGCAGGCCGCCGCGCACGATGGCGATGGCGATGCCGAGACCTGCGAAGGCGCCGATCAGCGACGAGGAAAGGCTGACCTTGAGCGAGATCCAGTAGGCGGCGACAATCGATGGCTGCGCCAGTGCTGCTATGTTTTCGAACGTGAATTCGCCGGCATCGTTCTGGAATGCACCCAGCATCAGATAGAGCGTGGGTAGGATCAGGAACATGATGGCGAAGATGAAGAATGGCGCAACGCCGAGCCATTGCGTCGGCAGTCGCATTGCACGCGCCTCGCTGGGGGGCGCGGTCTTCCCGGCAACTGCGTGATCGGAAAGCGAGATATCTGTCATGCGCCGGCTACCGTCTCCGAGGAACACCGGGCGGCCGCGAGGCCGCCCGGTTGGTTTCAAGCCTTACTTGACGTTGGCGCCGACGACGGCATCCCAGTTCTTGGTGACGGCTTCCTTTGCCTTGCCCTGCTCGTCCAGCGTCGGGAACACCGCGGCAGCGTAAGCCTCGGCCGGCGGCAGCTTGGCCATCACGTCCGCCGGGAGCTTGCCGTTCTTGGCAAGATCGTTGAAGCGGATCGGGTGGCAATAGCCCTTCAGCCAGCCGATCTGGCCTTCGTCGGAGTAGAGATACTCCAGCCAGAGCTTGGCAGCGTTCGGATGCGGTGCGAAAGCACTGATCGCCTGCACATAGACGCCGGCAACGACACCGGTCTTGGGCACGACGACGTCGACGGGCGGATTGCCCTTCAGCGTGTCGCGACCGGCAAGTGCATTGTAATCCCAGGTCACCAGGATCGGCGTCTGGCCTTGTGCCAGGGTCGCCGGTTTGCCGATGACCGGCACGAAATTGCCGGCGGCGTTAAGCTTCTTGAAGAAGTCGAGACCAGCAGTGCCAGCAGCTTCGCCGGCAGCCGCACCACCGGAAATGCCGGCCGCGTAGACGGCCTGGATGGCCTGGTTCGAGGCGCGCGGGTCGCCGGCAAGCGCCACGGTGTTGGCGAATTCCGGCTTCAGCAGGTCAGCCCAGTCAGCAGGCGCTTCCTTGACGAGGTCCTTGTTCACCAGGAAGGATAGCACGCCATAGTAGTCGCCGGTCCAGTAACCATCGGCATCCTTGGCGCTGTCGGGGATCGAGTCCCAGGTCGACACTTTGTAGGGCTGGATCAGGCCGTCAGCCTTGGCGGTCGGGCCGAAGGACAGGCCAACGTCGATGACGTCGGGCGCCTGCGGGCCCTTGTTGTCCTTGTTGGCCTTGATCGCCTCGACCTCGTCGCCGGAGCCGGCATCGGGGTTGAGTTCGTTGATGGTGATCTCAGGATACTTTGCCTTGAAGCCGTCGATGACGGCGCCGTAGCCGCACCAGTCATGCGGCAGCGCGATTGTCGTGAGCTGGCCTTCCTTCTTCGCAGCGGCAACCAGTTCATCCATGGACTGGGCCGACGAGATAGCAGAGGTCGCCATGAGGGCGACGGCCGAAAGGGAAAGCACTTTCCCTGTGAACTTGAACATGTGTTCTCTCCGTTGAACTGGCGTCCTGGACGCCTGCGATGCGGTATCGGTTTCATATGACAGCCAGATGAAAGCTTTTTGAAACTGGCCCCCGGCGGTACGAAAAGTTAACTCTTTTTAACCGGCTGTAGCAATTAGCCTCGACTTAATTTCCCGGCTAATGGTTTATTGCCTTGCTTTTTGCCCCCTTGCCCTTCCTTTCCCTTCGTTTTTAGATCACGTCCGGCGCAGAAACCGCCTCAGACAGTGCCGGCGATAGTGTTCTCGAGCAGCGTCAGCGCTGCTTTCTTGGTCAGCTTGACCGGGTTGCCGCCGGCTGTCGGATCGACCACCGCCATGTCGGCGATCAGCCCCTTGCGCTTCTTGTCCATGTCGAGCCCCTTGATCAGATCGGGCAGCGCATGCGGCACCTTCAATTCCTTGCGCAGCTTGATGATCGCTTTGGCAAAGCCGTCGAAGCCACCCTTGATGCCGCAATAGGCAGCGAGCCGGGCAATCCGCTCCTCGATGGAGTCGCGATTGAAGGCCAAGACATAGGGCATGAACACCGCATTCGTCATGCCGTGATGGGTGTCGTAGAGCGCGCCGATCGGATGCGACAGCGAGTGGATGGCGCCAAGACCCTTCTGGAAGGCGGCAGCACCCATGGCGGCCGCACTCATCATGTGGGCGCGCGCGACAAGGTCCTTGCCTTTGGCGTAGGCCCTGGGCAGGTTCTCGAACACCAGGCGCACACCTTCCACCGCAATGCCGTCGGCCATCGGATGGTAGCCCGGCGCGCAATAGGCTTCGAGGCAATGTGCCAGCGCATCCATGCCGGTGCCGGCGGTGATGAAGCCGGGCATGCCGACCGACAGTTCCGGATCGGCAATGACGATTGCCGGCAAAAGCTTCGGATGGAAGATGACCTTCTTGGTGTGCGTCGCCTCATTGGTGATGACGCCGGCACGCCCGACTTCCGAGCCTGTGCCGGCAGTGGTCGGCACGGCGATGATCGGCGCGATGGCATCCGAATTGGCGCGCGTCCACCAGTCGCCGACATCCTCAAAGTCCCAGATCGGCCGCGTCTGGCCGGCCTGGAACGCGATCAGCTTGCCGAGATCGAGCGCTGAACCGCCGCCGAAGGCGATGACGCCGTCATGCTTGCCCTTCTTGAACACGGCGATGCCGGCGGTGAGGTTGGAATCGACCGGGTTCGGCTTCACCTCGGAGAACACGCCATAGGATACCTTGGCGTCGTCGAGGATTTTCAGCGTCGAAGCGACGACCGGCAGTTTCGCCAACCCCGGATCGGTGACGAATAGCGGCCGCTTAATGCCGGTGGCAGCGAGCACGTCAGGCAGTTCCTTGATGCGCCCCGCGCCGAAGCGGACGGTGGTCGGGTAGTTCCATTTGGAGATCAGCTTGGACATGTCTTGTCTTTCAAAAAATCAGATGGCTTCGCGCAGATGGAAGGATTTCGGCCGGGTCAGATTGTCGTAGCCGAGCGCCGAAAGGGCGACGCCTTTGCCGGTGTCCTTGACGCCGGTCCAGACCAGCGCCGGATCGAGGTAGTCGCAGCGGTTCATGAACACGGTGCCGGTCTCGACGCGGTCGCCGATCGCCACCGCATGCTCGATATCGTCGGTCCAGATCGAAGCGGTCAGCCCGTAGGGGCTGTCGTTCATCAGCGCGATCGCCTCCTCGTCGTTGCGCACCTTCATGATGCCGACGATCGGGCCAAAACTTTCCTCGCGCATGACGCTCATCTGGTGGTCGACGCCGGTCAGCACTTCCGGCGCGAGATAGGGCGAGCCGGCCTTGTCGTTAGCCACCTTCATATTGATGTGTGCGATTGCACCCTTGCGCAGCGCCTCGGCCTTCTGCTCGCGGATCAGGTCGGCAAAGCGCGCCTGCGCCATCGGCCCCATTGTCGTCGCCTGTTCTAGCGGATTGCCGACGGCATAATTCTTCGTCTCGGCGATGAAACCTTCGACGAACTGGTCGTAGACCTTCTCATGCACATAGACGCGCTCGATGCCGCAGCAGCACTGGCCGGAATTGTAGAAGGCGCCGTCGACCAGATTGGCCACCGCATGGTCGAGCTTGGCGTCGGGCAGCACATAGGCCGGATCCTTGCCGCCGAGTTCGAGCCCGAGCGTCATGAAGGTGCCGGCCGCCGCCTTCTCGATGGCGCGGCCGCCGCCGACCGAACCGGTGAAATTGACATGGTCGATCTTGCCCGAGCCGAGCAGCTTCTCGGTCTGGGCATGGTTCAGGACGACATTCTGGAACACGCCCTTGGGCAGCCCAACCTTGTCGAACGCCTGCTGGAACCGTTCGCCAACCAGCAGCGTCTGCGCCGCATGTTTGAGGATAACGGTATTGCCGGCCATCAGTGCCGGCACGATGGTGTTGACGGCGGTCAGATAGGGATAGTTCCACGGCGCGATCACCATGACGACGCCGAGCGGATCCTTCTTCACATAGCGTCGGAAGCCGTCCTTCGGGTTGGATGCCGGCACGGATTTCAGCGCGGCTTCAGCGATCTCGACCATGTAATTGGTGCGTTCCCTGACGCCGCCGAACTCGCCGCCATAGCGCACCGGTCGCCCCATCTGCCAGGCGATCTCCGGCACGATCTCGTCGGTCATCGCGACCAGCGCTTCGAGCATCGCCAGCATAAATTTGCCGCGCTCGACGATCGGCGTCAGCGCCCACTTCTCCTGCGCCGCCTTGGCGCGCTCGACCGCGGCATTGATCGCCTGGTCGGTCGCGATCGGCCGCTCGGCGTAAATCGAACCATCGATGGGCGATTTGAGTTTTACGGTTTCCAAAGGATACTCCAAGTTAGCAGGCTAGGGTGCGCAGATGGCCATTGCGGCCATAGCGAAGGATGGGCTCGTCACGCGTCACCAGAACCATGTCCAACGCTCTCGCACTTGCCATCAGTATCCGATCCATGGGATCACCATGAGGCGGACCGGGCAGGTTGGATGACGCAATCAGAATGGCTGGTGAGATAGCGCTGAGCTTCGCCGACATTCGCTCGATGAATCGCTCCACGAAGTCGAGTGGCGCCAATGGCAGATTGAGCCGGCCCTTGGCTACGCCAATTCCGATCTCCCATGCCGACATCGGCGAAAGATACAGACGGCCGTCATAGGCCGCTTCCGAAATCTCCCGGCTTGCGTGCGGATCGATCAGACTATCGTTGGCGACAAAGATCATCGCACATGTATCCAGAAGCAGGTTTGGCTCTTCGCTCATTTACGCACCGCAAGTTTGCCGTCACGCGCGTCAGCCTCACCGCCCAGATAGCCCCGGTCCCATGGCTCGTCATCGAAAGGTTTGGTGATATCAAATCCGGCTTCGATTGTTATCAGGCCCTTCATGAAACCAAAACCGGGGTGGCGATCCGCGCGCGCCTCCTTTGGCGCGGCAGGCACGCTACCACTGGGCGGCGCCGAAATGGGTACTTTGCGAACGCGGCGAAATACCAGTTTCCCACTCCCTATATTGACGGATTCGGTCTCGAACCCAGCCTCAAGCCACTCCCTTGTCATGGGATTGTTGCTCGGATTGTTGCTCCACCATGCAGGGTATTGCTTCGATGCGGGCAGCGGCAGATTGAGCACTCTCTCGATTTCGGCGAATGACATCGGAATGCGATCGACATTTTGGGCAATGAGAAAGTCCTTGAGCGGCGCATATTTGGACATTGCAAACTCCTCAATGTAGCGCACTGCAGTTTACAGGTACCATATGGTACTAACTTCACTACATTGTCAACATTAAAGCTGTATAAAGTTTTAATACCGCTCGAACCCCCTGTGCAGTTCCCAATCCGTAATGCGGCGGTCGTATTCGAACTGCTCCCACTTTGCGGTGTGGACATAATGTTCGAGCACATCGTCGCCGAGCGCCTGCTTCAGCATCTTCGACTTGGCCAGCGTCTCGGTGGCGTCGCGCAGCGTCTTCGGGATCTCCGGCAGGCGCGAGGCCTGGTAGGCATCGCCGACGAACGGCTTCTGCAGTTCGAGCTTCTCGTCGATGCCGGCAAGGCCGGCGGCGATCAGCGCCGCGAAAGCGAGATAGGGGTTCAGGTCGGCGCCGCCGATGCGGCATTCCATGCGGATGCCCTTGGTGCCCTCACCGCACAGGCGGAAGCCGGCGGTGCGGTTGTCCTCGCTCCACATGATCTTGGTCGGTGCGAAGGTGCCGGCCTGGAAGCGCTTGTAGGAGTTGATGTAGGGCGCCAGGAACCAGGTAAACTCCCTGGCATATTTCAGTTGCCCAGCCGCCCATTGCTGGCCAAGCGTGGACAAAGTCCAGTCCGCCTTCTTGTCGAAGAACAATGGCGTCTTGCCATCGGCGCTCCACAGCGAATTGTGGATGTGGCTGGAATTACCGGCGAGCCCGTAATTGTATTTCGACATGAAGGAAATCGACTTGCCTTCGGACTCGGCAATCTCCTTGGCGCCGTTCTTCAGGATGACGTGGCGGTCCGCCATGTCGAGCGCCTCGGCATAGCGCACATTGATCTCTTCCTGCCCCGGGCCCCATTCGCCCTTGGAGTTTTCGATCGGAATGCCCGCCGCTTCCATCTCGTTGCGAAGCCGGCGCATGACGCCTTCTTCCTTGGTGGTGATGCCGATCTGGTAGTCGCCGATATAGGGCGACGCGGTGTCGAGCCCCTGCCAGTGCTTCTTGCGGGCGGAATCGTAGGTCTCGTTGAACAGGTAGAATTCGAGCTCGGAGGCGAAGTAGCCGATATAGCCGCGTTCGGTGAGCCGCTTGACCTGCTTTTTCAGCATCGCGCGCGGCGAATGCGGAAGGTCGTCATGGGTGTGGTGGTCGAGCACGTCGCAGATCACCAGCGCGGTCTTTTCCAGCCACGGAACCCGCCGCAGCGTGGCAAGGTCCGGCTTCATGACGAAGTCGCCATAGCCCTTCGACCAGCTTGCCGCCTTGTAGCCCGGCACCGGCTCCATATCGATGTCGGCGGCGAGCAGATAGTTGCAGCCATGCGTCTCGTCATGAGCAGAATCCACAAAGTACTGCGCCAGGAAACGCTTTCCCGCGAGCCGCCCCTGCATGTCGACGATGCAGGCCAGCACCGTGTCGATCTCGCCACTGGAGACCGCTTTCTTCAACTGATCGAACGAGAAATTTCCGGCCATTCCTTTGGCACTCCAGTGCTTGGTCGTTGAGGACGAAACCATAGCCGGCTGCACGCCGGCCATGGCCATGATGGTGACGTCAGTGGCCGGTTTCGCCGACAGCTTGTTCGGCAGCCTTGATCGCTGCCTGACGCGCCGCGATGATGTCGCCCAGCGGCGGGCCCTGGAAGCGATTGCGCTCGAAGGCGAACCAGACAATCGCCGTCAGGATGAAGAAGCCGACGGTGATGTACAGCGCCCAGTCGTTCGGCGGCTGGATGCCGATGATGAAGATCAGGATCATCGACACTATGGAAAGGACCCCGAACAGCATGAAGATGCCACGGCCCAGGTTCCACGGTCCCATCTTGTCCCACTTCGGCGTGCCCCAGGCCACCATGCCGAGCACGATCGGCACGGTGAAGGACAGGAACAGGAAGATGACGGTGCACGAGACGACGATGGTGTAGGCCGAAGTGCCGGCGACCGAAACCAGCGTCGAACCCCAAACGAACAGCACCGACAGGACCGACGCCGTCCAGATGGCCGCCACTGGCGTGCGATAGGTCGGGCTGACCTTGGCCAGTGCCGACGAGCCCGGCAGGCCGCCGTCACGCGAGAAGGCAAAGATCATGCGCGAAGCCGAGGTGACGGTTGCGAGGCCGCACAACAGCTGGGCGATGAACACGACGAGGTAGACGAACTCCTTGAGGCCGGGACTGACGCGCTGGTCGAAGGCCCAGAAGAACACGTTCCAACCCTGCTTGGCGGCGTCGTCCATGTTGGGGATCATCAGCACGAAGGCGGCCAGGAACAAATAGCCGAAGACCGCCGACCAGATAACCGACATCACCATCGCACGCGGCACCGATGAGGCCGCCTTGATGGTTTCCTCGGAAGTGTGTGCCGAAGCATCGTAGCCGGTGATGGTGTAGATCGGCAGCAAGAGGCCGAGAGCGAACACCCAGGCGTTCGAGACGGACGGCCAGACGCTGGCGCCGGCCTCACCCGAGTAGTTGTGGAAGGTGAAGAGCCGGCTGAAATCCCAGGTCTCGGCGGAGAACAGGCAGACGACCGCAATCAGGATCGAGCCGAAGAAGATCAGGTAGCCCGAAAAATCGGTCAACTTCGCCGTCAGCTTGATGCCGAGATGGTTGATCAGGGCCTGGGCGCCAGTGATGATGACCAGGAAGATCATCTGATTGGTCAGCGTACCCTCGATGCCGAGCGTCGGCCCGAAGGCGCCGATGAAGAACGTCCAGGTGCCGACATTGATGGCGCCAAGCACGGTGATCAGGCCGAGCAGGTTGAGCCAGGCCGTCACCCAGCCGGTGCCGCGATTGCCGAGGATCGAACCCCAGTGATAGAGGCCGCCGGCCGTCGGATAGGCCGAGCTGATCTGCGACATGGCGACCGCGAAGGTGAGCGAAACGAAGCAGCCGACCAGCCAGCCGATGCCGATACCGATACCGCCGGCGCCCGACGTTGCCTGCGCTAGCGAATTGATGCCGCCGGACAGGATGCAGATGATGGAGAAGGAAACGGCGAAGTTGGAGAAGCGGCTTAGCCGCCGCTCAAGTTCCTGGGCGTAGCCCATGGAATGGAGGTGCTTTACGTCTTCCGCCTTGTCTGTGTCTGAATAACCCGGTGCTGCCATTGTAGTCCCCTTTGCGTTCTTAGCTGGCCGGCCCTGCCCCGGTCGGCTTGCGCCGGCCGGAGCATCTCGTCTTTGCTGTTAGCCTGCCGTCTGGCCGACGGCTGCTTCCGCGGCCGCGATCTCCGAAGCGCGGCGAGCAATGTCGGCGCCGATCGGCGGGCCCTTGAAGCGGCGCGATTCGATGCCGAACCACAGCACCACGAGCAGAACGATCAGGCCGATGGCATAGTTGATCAGGATGTCGAAGGGCGGCTGGATGCCGGCATACATCAGCACCAGAACGCCAAGCACCGTGATGACGGCGAACGGCTTGGACCAGATGCCGAGGCGGAACGGGCCGAATTCGGTCCAGCTCTTGCCCTCGGCAAGCAGGCCGGCGGCCACGGGCATGGCGTAGGACACGTAGAGGAACAATGCACAGCCGGCCGCCAGTGCGGCAAAAGCCGGCGAGTACAATGTCGCTGCGACCGCGAGCACCGCTCCGAGCCAGATTGCCGCCACCGGCGTGCGCCATGTCGGGCTGACGGTTTTCCACACCGACGAACCGGGCAGGCCGCCGTCACGCGCGAAGGCAAAGATCATGCGCGAGGTCGACGTCAGTCCGGCGAGAGCGCAGATGAAGTTCGCCAGCACGATTGCGATGGCAATGATGCTCTTCAGCAGGAATGGTGCCGGCAGGTTGTTGAAGAGATTGAACCAGGCATTGGCGCCATCCTTGGCCGTCGCTGCCAGATCGGGGCTGGCCAGTACGAACGAAACGGCCATGACGAAGCCGAACACCAGCGACCACAGGACCGAATGGATCATGCCGCGCGGCACCGCCACGCGGGCATTGTGGGTCTCTTCGGACGTGTGGGCCGAAGCGTCGAAGCCGGTGATGGTGTAGAGTGGGTAGAGCAGGCCGATCAGGAAGGCGACGAGTGCCGTCCGTGCGGTCGGAACGTAGCCTGCGCCTGGATCACCGGTGTTATTGACGAAGGTGGTGAGCCGCGAGAAATCCCAGCTTGCGCCCCAGATCAGGAACATCGCGGTCAACACGACGGCGACGACCAGAATGAGGTAGCCCGAGAAATCCGTCAGCATGGTGGTGAGCCTGATACCGAAATGGTTGATCAGCGCCTGTGCGACCGTGATGATCACAACGCCGATCACCTGCTCCTGATAGCCCCACGCGGAGACGTCGTTGCCGAACACGCCGGACCAGACAAGGTCCTTGAACAGCGCGTAGACGCCGACATTGACCGAGGCGACGACGAAGACCAGGCCGAGCAAGTTGATCCAGGCCGTGGCCCAGCCCCAGCCGCGCCCGCCGAGAATTGACGACCAGTGGTAGAGACCGCCGGCCGTTGGGTAGGCCGAGCCGATCTGGCCAAGGGACGCGGCAACGACAAGTGCAAAGACGCCACCGATGACCCAGCCGACAGTCGCCTCGAAGCCGCTGCCGGTCGCCATGGCCAGCGGGAAGGACGTGATGCCGCCCGCCAGAATACAAATGATCGAAAAGGAAATTGCGAAATTCGAGAAGCCGCTCATGCGGCGAGCCAACTCCTGGGCATAGCCCATGCTATGGAGGGTTTTTACATCCTCCGATCTTTCAGCGTCTGATTTGTCCGGTCCTGCCATTTTCGTCCCCTGTTTTTCTAGCTGGCCGATTGAACTGACTTTCCCATTGCGTGTCGCCGGGAACCCTTGGCCTCCTCGGGTTCCAGGTCAGAAAAAATGCCTGTGAGCAGATCCGCCCATTTCCGCTGCCCGGTCTCGCCGGAGATCTCGTCGTTGCGGATTTCGATCATTGCGCAGGCAAGGCCGCGCGAGCGTGCATGGCGCTCCAAAGTGAAATAGACGCGGTCGGCCGGCGAATAGGGCTCGTTGATGCCGACAGTGACGCCGGAGAGCCGCTGCAGCGCCGCTATCAGCGGCGACGCCAGCCGGCGGTCGTCATCATGGATGATGCCGATATGCCAGGGCCGGTTCTTGCCCTTGTAGACCGGCGTGAAGGAATGCACCGACACCAGCCGGGTGTCCTGCCCACGCGCCTGCCGGTCGTCGATGATCGATGCGATCGTGTCGTGGAACGGCCGCCACGACAAAGCGATGCGCTCGGCGCGCTCACTGTCCGACAGGCCGGCATTGCCCGGAATGGCCGTCGTCTCGCTTACCGGCGGCACCAGGTCCGGTGCCTCGAGCGGACGGTTGCAGTCGATTATCAGGCGCGAGATGCGGGTTTCGATGAGCGTCGCATCGAGGGCGGTCGCGATTCGGCGCGCCACCGGCAGCGCGCCGGGGTCCCAGGCGATGTGGCGGGAGAGGTCCTCGGCCGGCAGGCCAAGCGTGCCGAATTCGGACGGCAGGAAGTTGGAAGCGTGGTCGCAGGTCAGCACGAAAGGGCTGGACCCGCCGGGGTTCGTCACCCCTACGGTATCAGACGATGCAAGGCTGGCGGGCCGTGCTCTCTCCATAGTCTGCCGTCCCCTGGGGAGCGCTGTATCTTATGTTACGTATTTTGCCTCATTGCGTCCCTGTGGATGATTTCATACAGTTTGTCCGGCTTTGTCAAACGCGATTTCGGGGAAGCGGTCTGGACGGGCTCAGGGGTGGGGAAAACGATGATTTCCAGCATTGCCGAACTGATTTCGGACCGCATCGGCACGATGCCGGCCGGCGAGCGCCGCGCCGCGCAGACACTGATTGCGAACTATCCGCTGATCGGGCTGAAGACGGTCGCCGAGTTCTCGACCGCCGCCGGCGTATCGTCGCCGACCATCCTGCGCTTTGTCTCCAGGCTGGGGTTCCAGAACTATCCCGAATTCCAGTCGGCGCTGCAGGACGAACTGGCGGCGCAATTGCAGTCGCCGGCATCGCGCACGCTCAACCCGGCCTCCCCAAGCGGTGCAGTATCGCCAATGCTGGAGGCGACGCTGGACAATATGCGCGAGACCTTCAGGCATCTCTCCGACAGACAGCTTGCCGACATCGCCGCAAGGCTTGCCGACCGGCGCGGCAAGACATTCCTGATCGGCGGCCGCTTCACCGATCCGTTGGCACGCTACATGGCCGCCCACCTCGCCATCATCCAGCCCGATGTGTATCACCTTGCCGGCCAGGAGAGCATCTGGCGCGACCGGCTGATCGACATGGGCAAGCGCGACGTGCTGGTGATCTTCGACATCAGGCGCTACCAGGACAGTCTGGTCCGCTTTGCCCAGACCGCGCATCAGCGCGGCGTTCAGATCGTGCTGTTCACCGACCAGTGGCTATCGCCGATCGCCCGCTTTGCCCGCCATGTCATTGCCGGACGCACCGCCGTGCCTTCGGCGTGGGACTCTTCGGCCGCTCTGTTCGTTGTCGCCGAGACGCTGATCGGCGCCGTCACGAGGCAGCTCGAGGCCGACAGCGCCAGGCGCATCCGCGACCTCGAAAGCCTGCGCTGACACGTTCAATCCCCGCCGCAGGTGCGCAAAATTACGCAGATTTAATGTGCATGGAAGCGGCAGAATTGCCATAAAGCCATGATATTGCGGCGGCTTCGCACATACCGGGTGCGTCGCTGCGCGTTTTTTTGCTTGGCGAAACCGGTAGACGTTTTGCCAACCGGAGTGTCGATGGCCGCCTGGAAACAGATCGTTTTTGCGCTTGTGATCCTGGTCGCGGCTGTCCTCGCCTGGGCGCGATTCTTCCCGGGCGCGCCGGAGGTTCTAGCACGCTGGGGCATCGACTGGACCTATGCTTCGGCGCCCGCCACAACCGGTGCGGTCGACACGACAAAACAGGCAGGCGGCCGCAACGCTGCCGGCCGCCCGGCAAATGTCGTCGCCTTGCCGGCGACCACCGCCACCATCAACGATCGCCTGCAGGCGATCGGCACCGGCCGCGCCAACGCCTCGGTGACGGTCAACCCATACAGCTCTGGGCGCCTCGTTGAATTTCTCGTCCAATCCGGCACCCGCGTCGACAAGGGGCAGATCATCGCTGTTCTCGATTCCGAGACCGAGGTGATCTCGCAAGATCGTGCCAAGCTTGCCTTGCAGGATGCCCAGGACAAGCTCGAGCGGGTGAAATCATTGAGGGCCTCCAACGCCGCGACCCCGGTCGCCGTCGCCGATGCCCAAGTGGTGCTGGCCGGCGCCAAACTGGCGCTGCAGGATGCCGAACTCGCCTTGCAGCGTCGTTCGATCGTCGCCCCTATCGCCGGCACGGTCGGCATCCTGCCGATATCGGCCGGCAATTACGTCACCAGCCAGTCGGCGATCGCCACGCTTGACGACCGCTCCTCCATCCTGGTCGATTTCCTGGTGCCCGAGCGCTTCGCCGCCGCCGTCAAGGTCGGCGCGCAACTGTCGGCGACGCCGATCGCCAATCCGAGCAAGGCCTATACCGGCACTGTGTCGGCCATCGACAACCACATCGACGAAAAGAGCCGCACCCTGCTGGTCAAGGCTGCAATCGCCAATCCGGCGGATTCGCTGCGCGCCGGCATGTCGTTCGGCATCACCATGCGCTTCCCCGGCGACACCTATCCGGCCGTCAGCCCGCTGGCAATCCTGTGGGGTTCCGACGGCGCCTATGTCTGGCAGGTCGAGGACGGCAAGGCCAGGCGCGTTCCCGTGCGCATCATCCAGCGCAACACTGAGACGGTGCTGATCGACGCTGAGATCGAGGATGGCGACATGGTCGTCACCGAAGGCACCCAGAGCGTCAGCGAAGGCGGCGCGGTCCGCATCGCCGGCCAGGATCAGCGCGCCGCGGAAGCTGCCGAAGGCTCATGACTGCACCCGTCAGCACCGCCAGCGAAACCGGCTTCACCGCACTCTTCATCCGCAGGCCGGTTATGGCCTTCGTGCTGAACACGCTGATCGCAGTGGCCGGCCTTGCCGCTTTCTATGGCGTCGAAATCCGCGAACTGCCCGATGTCGACCGCGCCGTGGTCACCGTGTCGACGGCCTTCGAGGGTGCCGCCGCCGAAACCGTCGACCGTGAACTGACCGACACCATCGAGGGCGCGGTCGCCCGCGTCTCCGGCGTCAAGTCGATCTCGTCGACCTCTTCCTTCGGCCAGAGCCGCGTCACCATCGAGTTCAACGACGGCGTCGATTTGAACGTCGCCGCCTCCGACGTGCGCGACGCGGTCGGCCGTGTCGCCAACATGATACCGGAGACCGCCGACCCGCCGCGCATCGTCAAGGCCGATGCCAATTCCGATGCCGTGATGCGACTGGCCGTCACCTCCGACACCATGTCGGTGCAGGACATGACGGTGATCGTCCAGGACCAGATCGAGGACGAACTGGCTGCCGTGCCTGGCGTCGCCGACGTTCAGGTCTATGGCGACCGCGACAAGATCTTCCGCATCGATGTCGACCAGAACAAGCTCGCCAGCCTCGGCTTCACTGTGGCCGATCTGAGGGCAGCGCTTGCCTCGGTCGCTTTCGATTCACCAGCCGGTTCGATCACCACCACCAACCAGGATCTCATCGTCCGCACCACGGCCGATGTGACGACGCCGGAAGAATTCGAAAACATCATCATCGGCGGCACGACGCGCATCCGCGACGTCGCCACCGTCACGCTCGGTCCCGACATCGGCCAGACCTCGTTGCGCTCCGACGGCAAGACCGGCATTGGCCTTGGCATCATCCGCCAGGCGGAATCGAACACGCTGGATATTTCCACCGGAGTGAAGGCAGCCGTCGCCAAGCTGCAGGAAAACCTGCCCAAGGGCATGTCGATCAAGATCACCAGCGACGACGCAGTCTTCGTCAACGGCGCCGTGCACGAGGTCGAGATCGCGCTCGGCCTGTCGATCTCCATGGTGCTGATCGTCATCTACATCTTCCTGCTCGACTGGCGCGCGACGCTGATCCCTGGTCTGTCAATGCCGGTCGCCATGATTGGCACCATCGCCGCCATCTATCTCGCCGGCTTCTCCATCAACATCCTGACGCTTCTGGCGCTGGTGCTGGCGACCGGCCTTGTCGTCGACGACGCCATCGTCGTTCTGGAAAACATCGTGCGACGGCGCAACGAAGGCATGGGGCCTCGCGCCGCCGCCGTGCTCGGCGCCCAGGAAGTGTTCTTCGCCGTCATCGCCACGACGCTGACGCTCGTTGCCGTTTTCGTGCCAATCTCCTTCCTGCCGGGACAGACCGGCGGCCTATTTCGCGAATTCGGCTTCGTCCTCGCCATGTCGGTGCTGCTCTCCTGCGTGGTGGCGCTGACGCTATGCCCGATGCTGGCCTCGCGCATGTTGACCGGCGCATCGCTCCACCATGAAGGCGGTCACGGCATTGGCGCGCGCATGGGCGGTGCGCTGAACGCGGCCTACAAACGCGCCCTGCATGCCTGCCTCGGCGCGCCGTGGATCGTGCTGCTGGTCGCGGTGCTGTTTGCGGGCGTCGCCTTCAGCCTGTTCGGCACCATCCGCCAGGAACTGACGCCGAGCGAGGACCGCGCCGTCGTGCTGTTGCGCATCAACGCGCCGCAAGGCGTCAGCCTCGATTACACCACGCAGCAGATGCAGAAGATCGAGCGGCTGATCCAGCCGCTGCACGATTCCGGCGAGATCGTCTCGACCTTCGAAAACGCCGGCCAGAACGGCGCCTACAATTCCGGCTTCATGGTGATGACGCTGGCGCCGTGGGACGAGCGCACGCGCAGCCAGCAGGAGATCATGGCGCAGATAAGCCAGCTGACCCGGCAGGTGCCATCCGTGCGCATCTTCCCGGTGCAGGCCAATAGCCTCGGCATTCGCGGCGCCGGCAACGGCCTGCAATTCGCGCTGGTCGGCAACGACCGCAAGGCGCTCGGCGACGCGGCGGTGAAGATCATCGCCCGGATGCAGGCCGATCCGCGCTTCCAGACGCCGCGGCTTTCCATCGACCCGACGCAGCCGCAGCTGGCGGTGGCCATCGACCGCGAGCGCGCCTCCGATCTCGGCATCGACATATCGGGTCTCGCCAACACCTTGCAGGCGATGCTCGACGGCAACGATGTCGTCGATGTCTACATCGCCGACCGCAGCTATGGCGTGAAGCTGGTCTCGACCACCAACCCGATCAATGATCCGACCGATCTGGAAAACATCTTCCTGAAGACCGCCGACGGCCGCTTCGTGCCGATGTCGACCATCGCCACGCTGACCGAGCGCGCCGTGCCGCCGTCGCTGACCCGCGAACAGCAGCAGCCTTCGGTGGCGATCACCTCGAACCTGAACGGCAATTTCGCACTGGGTGACGCGCTCGGCGTTGCCGAGCAGATCGCCGCCCCGCTGCTGCCGCCGGGCAGCCGCGTCCTGCCGCTGGCCGAAGCCGCGACGCTCGGCGAGACCAACAGCGCCATGATCACCATTTTCGGCTTCGCGCTGGTCATCATCCTCCTGGTGCTCGCCGCCCAGTTCGAAAGCTTCGTCAGCGCCGTCATCATCATGGCGACGGTCCCCCTCGGCCTTGCCTGCGCAATCTTTGCGCTGCTTTTGTCAGGCACCAGCCTCAATGCCTACAGCCAGATTGGCCTCGTGCTTCTGGTCGGCGTCATGGCCAAGAACGGCATCCTCATCGTCGAATTCGCCAACCAACTGCGCGACCGCGGCCTCGGCGTGCGCCAGGCGATCGAGCAGGCCTCGATCATCCGCCTGCGGCCGGTGATGATGACGATGATCTGCACCATCCTCGGCGGGGTCCCGCTGGTGCTGGCCGCCGGCGCCGGTGCCGAAGCGCGCATCGCGCTCGGCTGGGTCATCGTCGGCGGGCTGGGTCTCGCCACCGTCTCGACGCTGTTCCTGACCCCGGTCGCCTACCTCCTGCTCGGCCGCTTCGTCACGCCGAAGGCGCATGAGGAAGCGAGGCTGAAGCGGGAGCTTGAGGAAGCGGCGTACGCCAATGTCGAGCCGGCGGAGTAGCTGGCTCCAGTGGCTGTAGATATAGGGAGGGGGCGGTCGTCAAGCACTGAAAACCGTTCGTGCGCCTCCACTATTTGCCAGTGAATTCTGGCAGTTGGATGTACGGGTTGGCCGGGTCGTACCGGTACCTCGGCTCACCTTTCCCCGGTGATATCGCACCCGCGATCAGTGCTCCTTTCGGCCCGAATTGATAGTCTATCCCGGCACAGAGGTGAGCGAGATCTTGGTAGTCAAAGCCGCGCAGCGCAACGCGGGTTTCAAACGCCGCTGCCTTGAGGGCGTCAGGCGAAAGCGCGCCGACCGTGCTGTCGCGATATGCTTTGAGCTTGGCTTTATTGAGCTTGGACGACTGACACTCCGAGCCGACTTCTCGCGCCAGCACGATGTTTCTGACTGCGGTCGCAGCAGGATTGTCCAGGGCGGCCGAATACTTCTTGAGGAAGAAGTTTGTGCTGGGGTCATTGGTCATCGACTTGCGCCAGGAAGGCGGGAACTTGTCAGCAGCCTCGGCAGAAATCGAGCCTGCCATCCCCGTGAGGACGACTGCAACGAACCACAGTTGCTTCATGGGAGAACCTCGAACTCTTCTGATCTACGGCCTAATAAACACCTTCCCGTTCGGCTTGGCCAGCTCCGCCGGGGCCTTCGCCATCGCCTCATCCAGCGGTAGCACCGCCGTCACGTCGGTTGACCAGCGCCCATCCGAAAAGCGCTTCTGTGCTTCCATGATCGCCGGGCCGCGCTTGTCGCGGAACTGGCGCATCCATTCGACCAGCCAGAAGCCTTCAATGTGCTTGTGTTGGAAGATCATCTGGCCGGGCTCACGGATGACAGTGGTGTCCAGATCGAGCCGTCCATAGATGATCCAGCGCGAGCGCTTCGGCATGGCGTCGAAGATCGCCGAGGCCAGCGGCCCGGTCACGGCATCGAGGAAGATGCGCGGCTGCTCGGCCTTGACCACATCGCGTAGTGCTGCCTTGAAATCCGGCGCCTTCTCGTTGAGCACATGGGCAGCCCCGATCTCCTTCAACAGCGGAATCTGCTCGTCGCGGCGCACGGTGACGATCGGCCGGAACCCAGCCTCCTTGGCGAGACCCGCGATCAGCTTGCAAAGCTGGCTGGCGCCGGCGGTCATGATGAAGGCTTTTTCGCCCGTCTCCTTGACGATGTCGAACATGGCGAGCGCCGTGAGCGGGTTGACGATCATCGCCGCGCCATCCTCGTCGCGGACCGTGTCGAGCAGCGGAATGCAGCCGGCGGCTTCGGCAACTGCATAGTCCGCCCACGCGCCCCAATTGGTGACGCCTGTGGTGAAGGCGATGCGCTTGCCGATCAGGCTTTTCGCATAGGGCTCGTCGCCGCTGGCAACGACCGTGCCGACACCCTCGAAGCCGGCCGGCTGGCCCTTGGCGCGCGGCTGACCGTACTGGCCCTTGATGAACATGACGTCGGACGGGTTGATCGAGGCGAGGCTGACCTTGATCAGCACCTGGCTCGGTCCGGGCGTCGGCACGCCAATGCTGCCAACCTTGAGATACGGCTCCATCGCCTCCAGCACGCTGCCGGAGGGCGTCCTGGTGTAGCCGTCGCCGATCAGCAGCAGTGCTCTCATGTCTGAAGGTATCGGCATGGCGGGGCTCCTTAACGTTTGAGGATGAGCTTGCCGGATGCGCCACGGCCAAGCACGCGCGTCAGCACGGCGGCGGCATCGGCCAGCGGATAAGTGCCTTCGATGACCGGCCAAACCTTGCCGGCGAGATGCCAGCCGACCAGTTCCTTCAGATTGTCGGCATGGACGAGCTGGCCGAGCGGCGCGAAATCGCGGGCGATAATGGCCTTCATCCGCTCAGACCTTTTCCTGCGTGTATTTCCTGAGCTCCGTACGCGCCACCTGCCGGCGGTGCACCGCGTCCGGCCCGTCGGCAAGGCGCAGGGTTCGCAAATGCGTCCACGAGCGCGCCAGCGGCGTGTCCTGGCTGATGCCTTGCGCCCCGAACATCTGCACCGCCTCGTCGGTGACCTTGAGCGCGACGCGCGGTGCGATGACCTTGATCTGGCTGATCCAGGGCGCGGCTGCGCGCACATCGCCCTGGTCGATCATCCACGCCGCCTTGAGGCAGAGCAGCCGCGCCATCTCGATCTCCATGCGGCACTCGGCGATGATGTCGAAATTGGCGCCGAGCTTGGCCAATGGCTGGCCGAAGGCCTCGCGGCGCACCGAGCGCTGGCACAGCAGCTCCAGCGCCATTTCGGCTTGGCCGATGGCGCGCATGCAATGGTGGATGCGGCCGGGGCCGAGCCGCCCCTGCGCGATCTCGAACCCCCTGCCCTCGCCGAGGATCAGGTTTCCGGCCGGCACCCGCACATTTTCGAAGCGAAGATGCATGTGGCCATGCGGCGCGGCGTCATCGCCATAGACCTGCATCGGCCGCAGCTTGGTCACGCCCTTGGTACCGGACGGCACCAGGATCATCGAATGGCGGCGGTGCTGCGGCTCGGCTTCGCCGCCGGTCCGAACCATGACAATGTAGATGGCGCAGCGCGGGTCCCCGGCCCCCGACGCCCACCATTTCTCGCCGTTGAGTGCATAGTCGTCGCCTCGCCGTTCGCAGCGCATGGCGATGTTGGTGGCGTCGGAGGAAGCTACGTCCGGCTCGGTCATCAGATAGGCCGAGCGCATTTTCCCCTCGAGCAGCGGCGCCAGCCATGCCTGCTTGTGATCCTCCGAGCCATAGCGCTCCAGCACCTCCATATTGCCGGTGTCGGGCGCCGAGCAGTTGAAGGTCTCGGCGCCGAGATGCGCCTTGCCCATCTCCTCGGCGAGATAGGCATATTCAACGGTCGAGAGCCCGTAGCCGCGCTCGGACCCGGTCAGCCAGAAATTCCACAGACCGCGCTCCTTGGCCGTCTTCTTCAACCCTTCGAGGATCTCGGTCTGCCGCGCGGTGTAGACCCAGCGGTCGCCGCCCTTGCCGACCTCGCTCAAAAACTCATGATCGAGCGGCATGATCTCATCGCGCACCATGGTGGCGACGCGGGCGTGGATCGGCTTCAGCCGCTCGGTCATGCCGAGATTCATGTCCGCCATCGGTCTCCAACCCTTTCACGCATCTGGGGCACTTTACCCGTGGCAAGGATGACCGTACTTCGGGTAGCCTTGTCAACGCGAGCCCTTTCGCCCCAGACCGTGAGCAGAGAGGCGCGGAGGAATTGCGATGAGCTATCTGGAAGAACTGTTCTCAGTCGCCGGCAAGACAGCGCTGGTGACGGGAGCCGCGACCGGCATCGGCCGCATGGTGGCGACCGCTTTGGTCCAAGCCGGCGCTACCGTGATGATCGCCTCGCGCAAGGGCGAGGATTGCATCAAGGTCGCCGCTGAGTTGAACGGGCTCGGCGGCTCCGGCAGTGCCGAAGGCTTTGCCGGTGACGTCTCGAGCGAAGCAGGCATTGCCGCGCTGGTCAGCGAGGTCAAGGCGCGCACCGAGAAGCTGCACATTCTCGTCAACAATGCCGGCATATCCTGGGGCGCCTCGCTGGAGGATTTTCCCTATAGCGGCTGGGCCAAGGTGTTCGCCGTCAACGTCACCGCCGTCTTTCATCTGACGCGCGAATTGCTGCCGCTGCTGGAAGCCGCGGCCAGCGATGCCGATCCGGCTCGCGTCATCAATCTGGGCTCGGTGATGGGCACGCAGCCGCTGGCCGACGACGCCTATTCCTATACCGCGTCCAAGGGCGCCGTTCACCACCTGACGCGCACGCTGGCGATCGAACTCGCGGCGCGGCGCATCACCGTCAACGCCTTCGCGCCCGGTCCCTTCCAGAGCCGGATGACCGCCTTTGCCACGGGCACCGACGAAAAGGCCAGACATGTCGGCAGCCATGTCCCCATCGGCCGTATCGGCGTGGCGGATGACATCGGCGGCGCAACGCTCTATTTGTGCAGCCGTGCCGGTTCCTATGTCACCGGCGCCATCCTGCCGATCGACGGCGGGCAGTCGGTGCAGCATGGGCTGACACTGTTCAAGGAATGAGCCGCGGTCGGCGGCGAGGGGAGGACACCGCAGTGGAACCGATCAGTCTCGATGTGCTTCTGGCCAGCGTCGGCAAGGAAGTCGGCGTCTCGCCATGGCGCGAGGTCACACAGACCATGATCGACCAGTTCGCCGACGCCACCGACGACCACCAGTTCATCCATTGCGACCCCGAGCGGGCCAAAAACGAGACGCCGTTCGGCGGCACCATCGCGCATGGCTTCCTGTCGTTGTCGCTGCTCTCGGCGATGACCTTCGAGACCATGCCGCCGCTGGAAAAGGGCAAGATGGGAGTCAATCACGGTTTCGATTCGCTGCGCTTCCTGGCGCCGGTGAAGACCGGCGCGCGCATCCGCACCCGCTTCGTGCTGGCCGACGTCAAGGTCAGGCCGTCGGGCTGGGTGCAGACGGCGCATGACGTGACCATCGAGATCGAAGGCTCGAAGAAGCCGGCGCTGACGGCGCGCTGGCTGACGCTGACGCTGATCGAGCGTGAGCCGGAGACCGCATGAGCGGCGACGCCAACGCGCTGGACCAGACGGCACTAGCGCCCTATCTCGAGGCGCACATCCCGGGTTTTGCCGGGCTTCATTCCATCGAAAAATTCAAATCCGGCCAGTCGAACCCGACCTATCTGCTGACCGCGGCCAGCGGCCGCTATGTCCTGCGCGCCAAGCCGCCGGGCCAGTTGCTGAAATCGGCGCATCAGGTCGACCGCGAATTCACGGTCATGAAGGCGCTGGCCGGCACCGCCGTGCCGGTGCCGGCGATGCTGCATCTGTCGGCGGAGGCGACGCCGATCGGCCGCATGTTCTACGTCATGGGTTTTCTCGACGGCCGCATTTTCTGGGATCCGGCAGTGCCGGAGGCCGCTGGCAACGATGAGCGCGCCGCCCTCTACGATGCCATGAACGCCACGCTGGCGGCCCTGCACGATGTCGATGTCGAGGCGGTCGGGCTCGGCGATTTCGGCAAACCCGGCAATTACTTCGAACGCCAGCTGGCACGCTGGACCAGCCAGTACCGCGCCTCGGAGACCGGCACGGTCGCCGACATGGACCTGCTGATCGCGTGGCTGGAGACGCATATGCCGGCCGATGACGGCCGAAAATCTCTCGTGCATGGCGACTACCGGCTGGACAACATGATCTTCGCGCACAATGAGCCGAAAGTGCTGGCCGTGCTCGACTGGGAACTGTCGACGCTTGGCCACCCCTTTGCCGACATCGCCTACCAGTGCATGCAATGGCGCTTGCCGCACGCCTCGGGCTTTCGCGGTCTTGGCGGCGTCGACCGCGCCGCCCTCGGCCTTCCCTTGGAGGAAGCCTATGTCGCGGCGTATTGCCGTCGGCGCGGGCTGGCCGGCATCGACAATTGGAGCTTCTTCCTCGCCTTCTCCTTCTTCCGTTTGGCTGCCATCTGCCAGGGCGTCTACAAGCGGGCGCTGGACGGCAACGCCTCCAACCCCGAAAAGGCCAAGACCTATGGTCAAGCGGTGAAGCTGCTGTCGCACCTTGCCGCCAAGCTGATCGACCGAACCTGACTCGACAATGAGATATTGTGGTCGGCGCGATTTGATGACAGATCGGATCAGTTCCGTTCCCCGACCAGGGAGCAAGCCCATACGGAGGTGGTGGCAACCGGCCTGGAAACAGGACGCAAACCGATCACCGTCTGTAGAAAAAAGCATGATGCCGAAAGTGTGAAGCGGTTTTCGGACGACATCATGCTCTATCAATTTGATTAGACCCGGATTCAGATTTCAGGTCAATTCGACCTGAAATCATCCTGCTCTAGCGCGCATCGCTGGAAATGAACTTCATGTGCCGGCTGACTTGCAGGGCGATGTAGACGACCAGCGAGCATCCGATCGGAAACACGATCTCAATGAGGCCGGTGGCGACAGCCTGCGGCAATGCCAGCGCAATGTCCTTGGCTGCGGCGGTCTCGATCGTCAGCGCCGTGATCCCGCCGCCGAACACCGCGCCGGCCAAGGCACCCGCCAGCATGAAATGCAGCGAGCGAGGTTCTTCCTTGGATGCCAGCGAAGCCAGCATCCAGCCCAGCAAACCATACTCGATCGCCCGCAACATACCGAGCGTGGTGAGCGACAGGATCACGGGCTTTGCCGATACATCAAGCGCGCTCACCATCACCTTTTGCGTACCTTTGGCGATGCCCATGGCCAGCGGCCCCGAGATCATGGCGATCAGGCCGCCAAGCGAGGCTCGCACCTTGGTGATCGCCGTGCCGAGGCTGACGCCGGCGCAGACGAAGAATGACCAGGTCACGCCTTGCGCCAAGTCGATCAGAACCTGGGTCGGGGCCGGGTGCGAACCTGCCGCAAATCCGGCAGTCAGAATAAGCGCTTCCATGGCGAAGCCGATTGCGATCGCCAGCCATGCGACTATCACGACTCGCCTGAGCGCCAGCCTGGCGCCATGAGAAAGTGGATGTGCGCCCGGCAGCCCGGACGAAAGCTCTATCGCAGCCATAGAGGCCCCCCAAAACCGAAATTTCTTGCAGAGCCGCCAGATAGGCTTTGTTTGTAACGGTCCGATGTTGCCTGCGAGCGCCCATGTTACACATGCTGTGACATAGATGCTGGCGAAATAGACCAGAACGGACACGACTATTCGAGAGATAGCTTGAGGGTCGCTTTTTGATGTCCCTGGCAGCGCCCTTGCCCGTTTCCGTACAGCGTATATATTTAGCCATGCACAACCAACCAAAGGCACCGGGTCTTGCCACTGAGCGTCCAGAAACGCCGCGAAAAACAAAAAGCCGAACTGCGTTCCGAATTGCTCGACGCAGCCCACAAGCTCGTCAAGGAAGAGGGCTATGAAGGCCTGACCATCCGCAAGTTGGCCAAGCGGGTCGGCTATGCTCCGATGTCGGTCTATTCCTACTTCGCCGACAAGCAAGACATCCTGTTTGCGCTGGCCGAGGATGCCTTCGAAACACTTGCCCGCCGCATCGAGGAGCATCCTTCCGACGATCCGATCGAGGCCTTGCGTGCGGTGATGACCGAATATGCTGCCTTCGGGCTCGGCAATCCCAACGAATACCGCACCGTGTTCATGACCGAAAAGACCAAGCTGCCGGAAGGCAGAAGCTATGAGGACATGGAAGAGGCCAACCCGGCGATGAAAGCGCTGATATCCAGGGTCGAGGCCTGCGTTGCTGCAGGCAAGCTGCAGGGCGATCCGCGCGCCATCGCCACCATGCTTTGGGCAGTCGGCCACGGCACCATCTCGCTTTTGATCACGTTCCCGTTCTACCCCTTCGGCGATCCACAGGCTTTCGTGACGCGGATGTGCGATTTCACACTCGCCACGCTCAGCACCCAGAATGTGCCGCCGCTGACCGAGACCCCGGTCGACTGCTGAGCATCCCCGCCCCTCCAATTCAACGTCCGGCCTGACAGCTTCGGCTGTGTCAGTGCGCCGCAATTTTCGGCATTCAAAAAAATTTGTCGTACGCGTACGTTTTTCGACTTGAAAACCCATCTCGGTGGACGTATGTGTACGTTGTATCGTACATGTACGAAAAAAGTTTAACCGATGGAGACTGACATGAACAAGACCCTTCTCGCCCTCGCCACCGTGCTGGCTCTCTCCGGCTCGGCTTTCGCCGCCAACAACACACACTCGACCAAGCAGGCCCCCGCCGCCACCTGCGTCGACACCACGACCAATGCCAAGCTCGATTGCGCCGTGACCGGCTCGGTCGAAAAGTCCGACGTCAAGGCCAAGAGCCCGCGTCTCGGCATCGAGATCAACCCATGGATCGTGCCGAGCACGTTCTAAGTTGATCGGGCTCGACCACAGCACAACGACTAATTTAAGGGCGGCAGGATAATCCCGGCCGCCCGTTTTTTCCTCAGCGCAAGTCGGCTTTTCCTGAGTTCAAACCTGGCGTAGCCGAACGGGTTATTTCTTGCGCGGTTTGCGACCCGGCACCGTCTTGGCCTTGCCGGGTCTTGCCGGCGCGCCTGGGATGGCGGTCGAGGTGATCGACACCGGATCGCTGGCCGGAAACGTGTCCTCGAGGCCTTCCTCGAGTTCCTCTTCGGCAGTCAGCTCGTGATGCTGCTCATGTTCGAGTGAGCGCACGGCGGACGTCTTGCCAGCTGACTTCGGCGGCGCTTTCGACGGCATCGTATGTTCTCCCTGATGGGGGAAGCAGAACGGCTTGACCCGTCAAACGTTCCTACGCCGCCGCGTCGCTGGCTGCTTCCGACAGGAAAGTAAAGACATAGTCCGAGAAGGAACGCCAGCACTCGACCCGGAAAGCGTCGGCTGCCGTGCGCAACAGCAGGATTTCGCACTTGCCGAGAATGGTGCGCGACGCCGCGCCCACCGGAAAAGCCTCGAGCGACAAATCCTGCGGGCAGCCTGCATTGATCGCGGCGGCAGCCGCCGGGCCGGTGACGGCGAAGGCGACGTTGCGGTGCGAGATGCCGACCGCCGAATGCAATGCGGCAACCCCAGCACGATCGGCCAGCGGATCCTTGCCAGCCTCATCGATGACCAGCCACTCGTCAGGGCCAAGCCATAGCGCCGTGCGCCCTGTCTTCGACGCCGAAGTTTTCGGCTGCTTCGGCAAGGTCAGGCCGAGCGCCTTCGACAGCGCCGCGACGGAAGCCTCCGGCGCGCGCAGCGACATGCGCTCCGCCGGCGGCAGCACCTCAACCTTGACATCCGTTGCGGAAACGACGCGTCCAGCCAGGGCCGGGCGGCGCTCGATGGACGGCGCTGCAGCTGGGGCCGTCTTCTTTGCAGCAGCCTTAGCCATTGAGGCGCCCTCCCGTCTCGTCGAAGAACACCGTGCCGGTAACCTCCACTTCGATCACCCCGTTCGGCATCGGCACATAGAGCGTGTCGCCCATCCGGTCGCGGCCGCCGGCAACCAGCGCCAGCGCGATCGAGCGACCGCAATTTTCCGACCAGTAGCTGGATGTGACGTGACCGATCATCTTCATCGGGATCGCCTGCTTCGGATCAGCGACGATCTGCGCGCCTTCCTCAAGCACCACTTTCGGGTCCTTGGTCTTCAAGCCGACCAGCTGCTTGCGGCCCTTGGCGACCAGATCGGGCCGCGTCAGGCCGCGGATGCCGACGAAATCGGTCTTCTTCTTGCCGACCGCCCAGTCGAGCCCGGCATCGTTCGGCGTCACCGTACCATCCGTGTCCTGGCCGACGATGATGTAGCCCTTTTCGGCGCGCAGCACGTGCATGGCCTCGGTGCCGTAGGCAGTAGCGCCATGCTTCTGGCCTTCGGCCCACAGCGCTTCCCAGACCGCCTGGCCGTGATCAGCCGGCACGTTGACTTCAAAACCGCGCTCGCCGGTGAACGACATGCGAAACAGCCTGGTCGGCACGCCGCAGATCTTGCCTTCGCGCACCGACATATGCGGCAGCGCCTCGTCCGACATGTCGATGCCTTCGACCAGCGGTGCAATGATGTCTCGCGACTTCGGCCCCTGCACGGCGATGACCGCCCATTGCTCGGTTATCGAGGTCAGCCAGACATTCAGATGCGGGAACTCGGTCTGGAGATAGTCCTCCATATGGTTCATGACGCGCGGCGCGCCACCCGTCGTGGTCGTCACATGAAAACGGTCCGGCGCCAGCCTGCCGACGACGCCGTCATCATAGATGAAACCATCCTCGCGCAGCATGATGCCATAGCGGCAGCGGCCGGGCTCAAGCTTCTCCCACGGATTGGTGTAGAGCAGTTCCATGAACCTGGCCGCATCCGGCCCGACCACTTCGATCTTGCCCAGCGTCGAGGCGTCGAACAGGCCGGCATTGCTGCGCACCACGACGCATTCGCGGTCGACCGCCTTGTGCATGTCCTCGCCGGGTTTGGGGAAATACCAGGCGCGCTTCCACTGCCCGACATCCTCGAACACCGCGCCTTGAGCTTCCGCCCAGGGATGGATCGCGGTCTTGCGTGTCGGGTCGAACAGCGGACCGCGCGAATGGCTGACGATCGCGCCGAAAGTAACAGGCGTATAGGGTGCGCGGAAAGTGGTCAGCCCGACCTCGGGGATCGGCTTGCCAAGCGTCTCGGCGGCAATCGCCAGGCCGTGCATGTTGGAGGTCTTGCCCTGGTCGGTCGCCATGCCGTTGGTGGTGAAGCGCTTGACGTGCTCGATCGAGCGCATGCCTTCATGCACCGCCTGGCGGATGTCCTTGGCGGTGACGTCGTTCTGGAAATCGACGAAGGCCTTGACCGTCTTGTCCGGCCCGGCGCCGGGCGCCGCGCCCAGCATGCCGCGCGACCAGCTTTCCGACGCGTCGACCTTCGGCTTTACGCCCTTGGCCACTTTGCCGCCCGCATCCTTCGCCGCCTTTGCGCCGGCCGCATAGGCCTCATCGATCGACGCCGAGAGCCCATCCGTACCGTTGCAGGCGCCGACCGAAACGCAGTCCTGCGCATAGATGCCCGGCACGAAGCGCTTGGTCTCGTCATTGAAGGCGACCTTGCCGCGCGACTGTGAGAACAGATGCACCGACGGCGTCCAGCCGGCCGACATCAGGATGGCGTCGACCGGAATGGTGCGCTCGCCGCCCCCATTCTTCGGCTGCACCGTCATCGAGGTCACGCGCAACTTGCCGCCGGCGCGGATCACCGCGCGGCCGAAATTGACCTCGATCCCGAGCGCCCTCGCCTCGTCGATCACAGGTCCGGTCGGATGGTCGCGCAGGTCGACGATCGCCGCCACGTTGACGCCGGCCTTCTTCAGGTCGATCGCGGCGGAGTAGGCCGAGTCATTTGCGGTGTAGACGCTGACATTTTTGCCGACCGCGACACCGTACTGGTTGAGATAAGTCCGCGCCGCCGAGGCCAGCATGATGCCGGGCCGGTCATTGTCGGCAAACACCATATGGCGTTCGATGGCGCCGGTCGCCAGCACCACGCGCTTGGCGCGTACCTGCCATAGGCGCTCGCGCGGCAAATCGTGGCCGGGGTTTTGCAGATGGTCGCTGACCCGCTCGACCAGGCCGACGAAGTTCTGCGCGTAGTAGCCGAACGCCGTCGTGCGCGACAAAACGCGGACATTGTCCAGGGCGGTGAGCTTGGCCACCGCGCCTTGCGCCCAGGCATAACCGTCCTGGCCGTCGATCTTCGCCCCGCTCTCGAAGCGCAGGCTGCCGCCGAAGCTGGCCTGTTCATCGGCGAGGATGACACGCGCGCCGGTTTCGGCAGCGGCGAGCGCTGCCGCAATGCCGGCCGCACCGCCGCCTAGCACCAGTACGTCGCAATGCGCATAGCGCGACGAATAATGGTCGGGATCTGGCTTGTCAGGCGAAACGCCGAGGCCGGCCGCGGCGCGGATCTTCGGCTCGTAGAGGCTCTTCCAGGCTGCCTTCGGCCACATGAAGGTCTTGTAGTAAAAGCCGGCCGAAAACAGCGGCGATGCAATGTCGTTGACCGCGCCGACATCGAAGGCCAGCGAAGGCCAGCGGTTCTGCGACTGCGCGACCAGCCCGTCATAGAGCTCCTGCACCGTGGCGCGGATGTTGGGCGCCTTGCGTGCCGCGTCGCGCTTGACCTCGACCAGCGCGTTGGGCTCTTCCGCTCCGGCCGACAGGAAGCCGCGCGGACGGTGATACTTGAACGAACGTCCCACCAGATGCACGCCATTGGCAAGCAGCGCCGAGGCCAGCGTGTCGCCTTCGATGCCGGTGTAAGACTGGCCGTCGAAAGAGAACCGCGCGGTCTTGGCCTGGCTGAGACGGCCGGCGCTTTGAATGCGGAACGCGCCGCTCATTTGGATGCCACTTCGTTGGAGTTTTTGGGCAGCTTGGACGGCTTCGGCTCGCCGGCTTTGTAAGTCATGACGAACTTGTCGGTGACGGTGTCGCGCACCGCATTGAAGAAGCGTGCGCAGCCATGGATGTGGCGCCAGCGCTCATAGATGATGCCCTTGGGGTTCGAGCGGATGAAGAAGAACTTTTCAAAATCGTCGTCGCTCTCGCCCGCCATGTTGGCCGAGCGCGCAATATGCGCCTCGCCGGCGCTACGGAACTCGAGCTCCGGGCGCTCTTCCTCGCAATAGGGGCAGCGGATGAGAAGCATTATCGTTCGTTCCTACAATTCGCCGTGGCCGACATGCGCGCCGGCCGGTTGGTTGCAAAGCCTCTGGCCCATCGCCGCAAAAGGCGCGACGAGCCGAATGCGCTCCTCCACGCTTGCGGCGGGGCGAAACAGCTCGCGATACGCCATGTTGCCGATCGTGAGCTGAAACGGATCGGTCGTCACGATGACGCTGCGCGGCTCGAATGTGTCGTCGTCGCCGAGATCGGAGGGCCTGTTCTCCATGAAGATGACCACCTTCTGGCCACCGCTCCACACGCATGCCAGAATGCCGGCGTCGATCGAAAACGGCCAATTGGCTTCGTTGCCGGCGCGGCTGATCGGCTGCGTCCGCACCTCGTCCGGTGACGGAAAATGGAACAGGTCCTGCTCCCCCGCCAGCACCAGCGGCACCGCTACAGCCAGTTCCACCATCATCAGTGCGCCACCGCCGCCGCTGCTGCCTCGTCGATGAGGCGCCCGGTGCGGAAGCGCTCGATGGTGAAGGGCGCGTTGATCGGATGCGGATCGTCCTTGGCAATCGTGTGGGCAAAGACATGGCCTGAGCCGGGCGTTGCCTTGAAGCCGCCCGTGCCCCAGCCGCAATTGACATAGAGGCCTGATACCGGCGTCTTGGCCAGGATCGGCGAACGGTCGGGCGTCACGTCGACGATGCCGCCCCACGAGCGCAGCATCTTCATGCGGGTGAAGATCGGGAACATCTCGCAGATGGCGTCCAGCGTATGCTGCAAAATGTGCAGGCCGCCGGTCTGCGAATAGGAGACATACTGGTCGGTACCGGCGCCGATCACCAGTTCGCCCTTGTCGGACTGCGAGATGTAGGCGTGCACCGTGTTCGACATCACCACGCACGGCACCACCGGCTTGACCGGCTCCGACACCAGCGCCTGCAGCGGATAGCTTTCCAGCGGCATGCGCACGCCGGCCATGTTCATGATCACCGAGGAGTGGCCTGCAGCCACCACGCCGACCTTCTTGGCGCTGATGAAGCCGCGCGTCGTGTCGACGCCCATGACCGCGCCATTGGCCGCCCGCTTGACGCCGGTGACCTCGCAATTCTGGATGATGTGCACGCCGCGCGCCGAAGCGCCGCGCGCATAGCCCCAGGCCACCGCATCGTGACGCGCCGTGCCGCCTCGCCGCTGCAAGGCGGCGCCGACGACGGGATAGCGCGCCTGCCTGGAAATGTTGAGCGGCGGGCAGAATTCCTTCGCCTGCTCAGGCGTCAGCCATTCATTGTCGATGCCGTTGAGACGGTTGGCATGGACATGGCGCTTCAGCACCTGGATGTCGTGCACATTGTGCGCCAGCATCATGACGCCGCGCGCCGAATACATGACGTTGTAGTTGAGTTCCTGGGAGAGCCCATCCCACAGCTTCAGCGCATGGTCGTAAATGCCGGCGCTCTCGTCGTAAAGGTAGTTGGAGCGGATGATGGTGGTGTTGCGCCCGGTGTTGCCGCCGCCTAGCCAGCCCTTTTCCAGCACCGCGACATTGGTGATGCCGTGCACGGTGGCGAGATAGTAGGCGGTGGCCAGGCCATGACCGCCGGCGCCGACGATGATGACGTCATATTCCTTCTTCGGCTCCGGCGAGGACCATTGTTCCTCCCAGCCCTTGTGGCCGCGCATGGCCTCGCGGGCGATGGCGAATACCGAATATTTTTTCAACGTTCCAGCCTCGCAATGGCGATGGGGTATTTTACGCAGCCCCGGCGCGCGAGGTGTATCACTAGCGAAACGGCGCTTCCACCCTTGCGCTGTTTGCGACGGCGCTTGCCGTTTTGCGCCGCGGCGGAAAAGACCTGCCCGGGCTGGCAGGCATGGCTGCGTTCGGACACACTGGCGATCGCGAGACTCTGGAGGACGAATATGGGCAACGCCTGGTGGAATCTGACCTTGCGTTTCCTGCTGGAACTTGCCGCGTTGCTTGGCCTCGGCTTTGCCGGCTGGAGCCTCTCCGGCGGATGGTGGCGCTGGCTCTTCGCCTTGGCCTTGCCGTTCATTGCAGCTGCGCTGTGGGGAACCTTCGCGGTGCGCGGCGATCCGAGCCGGTCCGGACGCGCGCCGGTTCCTGTACCAGGCGCAGTCAGGCTGGTGCTTGAACTGGCCATCCTGTTTGGCGGTGCAGCCGGATTCTATGCCGCCGGTCACACAACCACGGGCGTTGTCATCACGCTGCTCATCGCCATCAGCTACGCATTTTCGCTCGACCGCCTCGGCTGGCTGCTGAAGCAATAGTCCGGCGCGCGGCGCTTGTGCCGCTGCGAAGCCATTCAGCAAGTCGAGCACGTATCGGGTGGCTAGCACCGTCCCGAACTGCGATCAACATCCCGGTTGCCGGCACAGCCGGCGCGATGAAAGGATGTAAGAAAATGTTCGTACTCACCAATAAAATAGCGATCGTCACCGGCGCCAGTTCCGGCATCGGCCGCGCCACCGCAAAACTCTTCGCCGAAGAAGGCGCCAGGGTCGTCATCGCCGCCCGCCGCCAGGCCGAACTCGATGCGCTGGTCGTCGAAATCGAGAACGCCGACGGCACGGCAGTCGCGCTTGCCGGCGATGTCCGCGACGAAGCCTATGCAAAAGCCCTCGTCGATCTCGCCGTCGAAAAATTCGGCGGGCTCGATATCGCCTTCAACAATGTCGGCTCCGTCGGAACGATGGGTCCGATTTCGGAACTGTCGCTGGACGGATGGCGCGAGACGCTCGACGCCAATCTGACCAGCGCCTTTCTCGGCGCGAAATACCAGGTGCCGGCGATGGTCGAACGCGGCGGCGGATCGCTGATCTTCACCTCGACCTTCGTCGGTCACACAGTCGGCATGCCGGGCATGACCAGCTATGCCGCGAGCAAGGCCGGACTGATCGGCCTGACGCAGGTACTGGCCGCCGAATACGGCCCCAGGGGCGTGCGGGTCAACGCGCTGATGCCGGGTGGCACCGACACCCCGTCGGCAACATTCAAGACGCCGGAATCACGCGCTTTCGTGGAAAACCTGCATGCCTTGAAACGTGTCGCTGTGCCTGAAGAGATCGCCCGCGCTGCGCTCTTCCTGGCATCGGATGCGTCGAGCTTCACCACAGGATCGGCGCTGTTTGCCGATGGCGGCGTCTCGATCACCCGGACGTGAAGCATTTCGCGGGCCATCGCCCGCGCCGATCAGCCATAGAACCCGAAACCGGACTTGCTTTTTCCACGCGATTTGGCGATTCGGTTTCGGGTGAGGAGGACGGACATGCTGCTGATCAGGACCTATGTCGCCCAGAGCGCAATCGAAGGCGTCGGCGTGTTCGCCGCCGAGCCGATCAGGAAGGGCGCCTCGATATGGCGGCTCGATCCGGATTTCGACCGGCTGATCCCGATGGACAAATACGAGGCGGCGCCGCCGCACCTCAAGGAATTGCTCGACCGCTATGCCTATCCGAGCCCCGACCGTCCCGGCTTCATGGTCTATGAAGTCGATAATGGCCGCTTCATGAACCACGCCGAGCGGCCGAACACGGATTTTTCGCAATATGGCGGCGCCACCGCCACTCGAGATATATCAGCCGGCGAGGAAATTACCTGCGATTACGGCGAATTCTTCGAGGATTTCGCACGGCTCCATCTGGCCAACGCCTAGTTGGCGCCCTATCTCGGGGCTGCCGTGGCAAATTGGCGGTTGTCCTTCATTTCCAGTGTGGACAGCGCGGCCTGATTCTGCTATCAGCCGCCACAATTCGTGGTGTAAAGCGCCGCGGAGGCATGTGGCTATGGTCACTTGCCTGTTGATATCAAACCCGAAAGACAGGATTGCCCGTGCAGGTACTCGTCCGCGACAATAACGTTGATCAGGCGCTTCGCGCTCTCAAGAAGAAGATGCAGCGCGAAGGCATTTTCCGCGAAATGAAGATGCGCGGCCATTACGAGAAGCCTTCCGAGAAGCGCGCCCGTGAAAAGGCCGAAGCCGTTCGCCGCGCCCGCAAGCTGGCCCGCAAGCGCGCCCAGCGCGAAGGCCTGCTGCCGATGACGCCGCGCCCGGTTGCTGCCGGCGCCGCCGGTGGTCCTGGTGGTGCTCCGCGTCCGCCGCGGTTCTGACGCCAATTTTTCGTCCTTTTCGAAGGATACTCTGAGGTGGCGCGATGCGGAATCGCCGCCACCTTTTTGTTTGGAGCGCCGCCATTCTGTTGGAGGCCGTTCCCTTGAACGCGCAAACGGCGTTCTAGATTTTGTTACGACAATCTGTGACCCGGCCCGGAGGGGGACCTGGACGGCGCGGCTGAAGTGAGGACAGGGCAGACATGAACGCAATCGGCGTAGAGCGCAAAACCACAATGCGCGGTTTGGCCCTGGCGGCAGCCCTGATGTCCGGCCTGGTGCTGGCCGGTTGCCAGAGCGTTCCGACCGGCGAATTCAACAACATCGACAAGGCGCAAGGCTCGAGCGAGAACATCTCCTCGCTGTCGGCGGTGATCCAGCGCAATCCGCAGGATCCGGAAGGCTACAATGTGCGCGGCTCGGCCTATGGCCGTGGCGGCCAGTATCAGGCGGCGCTGAAGGATTTCGACACCGCCATCCAGCTCAACCCGAATTTCTACCAGGCCTATTCGAACCGGGCGCTGATCCAGCGCTTCCTCGGCAACCAGGCGGCCGCCCTTGCCGACTACAACCGCTCGATCCAGATCAATGCAAATTATGACGCCGCCTATATCGGCCGCGGCAACCTCTATCGCAAGGCCGGCCAGACCCAGCAGGCCTTCAACGATTTCCAGAAGGCGATCCAGCTCGACACCACGGATGCCCGCGCCTACCACAATCGCGGCCTGATCTATCAGAGCCAGGGCCAGCACAAGTTTGCCATCGAGGATTTCTCGACCGCCATCTCGCTGGCGCCGGACGCCGCCGAACCCTATAATGGCCGCGGCCTCTCCTATCTCGCCATGAATGACGAGGACAACGCCTTCTCCGACTTCAACATGGCCATCAAGCTCGACGGCAAGAACGCCGAAGCCTGGTCCAACCAGGCGCTGATCTACGAGCGCCGCGGCGACAAGGTCAAGGCCTCGAAGGCCTACCGCGAAGCCGTCCATCTCGACCCGACCTACCAGCCGGCCAAGGACGGCCTGTCGCGCACATCGGGCGCCACCGCCGGCTGAGATGCGGCCGCGCGCCGCCATCGGCGGCCTTTTATAACAACGTTCCATTCCTGATGCAGTGCGCCGCGTGAGCGGTTTCTCCCCGGGAAAGCGCAGAGCCCGTCCCCTAGGGATTGCGTATCCAGAAAACCCCACTATCACCCAATCTTAACCACCGGGGGCAAAGCGTTAACCCTTGCCTTGATCGCGCCAAGTTTTCAGCGGAACGCTCCGGGCCATTCAACCGTTGTTGAAGGCATTTTCGAAAGGACTGACCCATGATCAAGAAAATCATCTGTGCCGCGGCACTTGCCACGACGCTGCTTGCCGTTCCCGCCAGCGCCGGCAAGCTTCAGCTCGGCACGCTCGATTGCACCATCGACGGCGGCGTCGGTTACGTCATCACGTCGAACAAGGGCGTCGACTGCACGTTCCGCCCTTATCACCATGGGCCGTCCGAGAAATACACGGGGATGATCTCCAAGCTCGGCGTCGATCTCGGCCAGACGCATCAGGGCCAGCTGGTGTGGGCGGTTCTGGCCGCCACCCGCGGCCATGACGAGGGCGACCTTGCCGGCCATTATTACGGCGTCAACGCCGAGGCGAGCGTGGTGACCGGCGGCGGCGCCAATCTGCTGGTCGGCGGGCTCGACGGCGCCTTTGTGCTGGAGCCGCTCAGCGTCCAGGCGCAGACCGGCGTCAATGTAGCGGTCGCCGTGACCTCCCTGGAACTGATCCACTCGTTCAAATAAGCATCGGCAAATAAGGATCGACTGATCCCTCTACGCGCGGCGCGGAACAGGTTACTGTTTCGCGCCGTATGCTTGTTGGGGGATCCGCCGTGCTGAAACCAGCCATCGCCGCCGCTATCACCATCATCTGTACCGCCCAGGCCCAAGCGCAAGGCCAGGGTATCGAACTCGGTGTGCTCGATTGCGCCATCGGCGGCGGCACCGGCTTCATCTTCGGCTCCAGTAAGGATCTGAGCTGCACCTTCACGCCGGCCGACAAGAGCTTTTCGCCGGAAGCCTATTTCGGCGCCGTCAACAAATACGGGCTCGACATCGGCACCACCAAGCAGACCGTCATGCAATGGCTGGTGCTGACGCCGCTGAGGAACATCTATGCGCCCGGCGCGTTGGCCGGCGACTATATCGGCGCCAGCGCCGAAGTGACCGCGGCGGTCGGCGCCGGCGCCAATCTCCTGGTCGGCGGCTCCTCGCAGGCCTTCACCCTGCAGCCGCTCAGCCTGCAGACGCAGACCGGTATCAACATTGCGATCGGCGTCAGCCAGTTTCAGCTGCGCAGCATTGAGAACTGACCGGCGCATCAAGCGGAGAGGCTTCCGGCCAATCTCGACCGTTTTCACTTCGATAAAAAGCCACTTGAGCTCAACTGCGCTTGAGGTTTTACAACTCGCCTGACTGAAACAGCGCGCATGGCCCCGCCGGAAAGCCCGACTGGCTTCTGGCGCCATGCGCCGGCATCGAGATATGCAAAGGCAGGGTAAAGAATGACTGAAATCACCAGCAACAAGGTCGACTGGCGGGCATTGTGGGCAAGCGGCGAGCTCGCGCGCTTCTGCTTCATCAGCCTCGGCATCCTGCTGCACGCCACCAACGAGACGATGGTGGCGACGGTCATGCCGGCCATGGTCGGGGACCTCGCCGGTGTGCAGTTCGTCGGCTGGTCGCTGGCCGTCTACGAGCTCGGCGCCATTGTCGCTGGCGCAGCGGCCGGGCGGCTGGTCAGCTATGTCGCTCTACGCTCCAACGTCACGGTCGCCGCCCTGCTCTATGCCGTGGGCGCACTGATCTGCGCCACCGCGCCGTCCATGCCGGTGTTTCTTGGCGGCCGTCTGGTCGAGGGTCTCGGCGGCGGTGCGCTGGTGTCGCTGGCCTTCGTCTCGGTCGAGCGGCTGTTTAACCGCAGCATCTGGCCACAGCTGTTCGGCATCATGTCGGCGATCTGGGGCGTCGCCGCCTTCAGCGGCCCGATGCTCGGCGCGATCATGGTCGAGCTCCTGTCCTGGCGCTGGGCCTTCGGCGTCTTCGTGCTGGGTGGCATCGCCATGGCATCGGCAAGCTTCATCGTCCTGAACACGCCGGAAGCGACGAAGCCGCAAGCCGCCGCCGGCACCTCGCCGCCCTTCCCCTTTGCAGCACTTGGCTGCCTCGCCATCGCCGTCGTGCTGATCGCCACCGCAGGCGTCGACGTCGCCTTGCTTCGATCGTCGCTGCTGCTGGTCCTCGGCCTCGCCGGCCTGGCGCTGTTCGTTTTCGTCGACGCCATGAAGCCGCAATCGCGACTGTTCCCGTCGGGCCTGTTCTCATGGCGCTCGCCGGTCGGCAGCGGCATGAGCATGGTTGCCGCCTTCTCGGTGGCGACAGTCTCTTTTTCCATCTACGGGCCGCTTCTGCTTACCACGCTGCACGGCATCCCGATCCTGACCACAGGCTACATCATCGCCGCCGAATCGATCGCCTGGTCAATCCTGTCGATCGCCGTCGCCAATGCGCCGCTGCAGCGCGAACGGCAGATCCTCGTCATCGGCGCGCTGATGATTGCAGCCGGCCTCGCCGGTTTCGCCTATGCCATCCCCGCCGGCTCGATCCCGGTGATCCTGCTCTGCGCTTTGTTGCAAGGCGGTGGCTTCGGCGTGTCATGGCCCTTCCTGACCCGCATCATCGTTGCCTCCGCCCGCGACGGCGAGCAGACGATCGCCTCGGCCGCCGTGCCGACCATGCAGCGCATCGGCTACGCCGTGGGCGCCGCCATGGCCGGAATCATCGCCAATGCCAGCGGCTTTTCGGACGGGCTGAACCGCGAGGCAGCAGCGCACGTCGCCGGCTGGCTGTACCTGGCCTTCGTGCCACTTGGCATTGTCGGTTGCCTGGCGGCGTTGAAGATGGCTTTGGCGGCACGCCGGCCGCAATTGGCGACAGGCTGAGGGCACGGCGGATCGAGAATTTGGCGACAGCATTCCGCCGGCGCTGTCGGCGTCAAATGCCCTCGGCCACAAGGCTGCCTGCAAGACCATGGCCTGCCCGATTGCGGAACCGGCGGCCGCTCAGGCTTGCAAACGCTCGGCGATGAGCGCGGCGAGCCGCGCCGCCACCTCGTCCTTGCCCATCTCAGGCCATTCCTCGACGCCGTCCTTCGAGACGATGCGCACCTTGTTGCGGTCGCCGCCCATGACGCCGGTGGGGCCGACGCCGCTTTCATGCGAGACATCGTTGGCGACAATGAAATCGGCGCCCTTCTTCTTCAGCTTGGCCTCGGCATTGGCAATCAGGTCCTGCGTCTCGGCGGCGAAGCCGACAACCAGCCCCGGGCGTTGCCCGTGATGACCGACGCTGGCGAGAATGTCGGGGTTTTCGACCATTTGCAGCGCCGGTGGGCCCTGGCCCGCCACCTTCTTGATCTTCTCGCCGGCCGTGCCAGCGGTGCGCCAGTCGGCGACGGCAGCTACGAAGACCGCGGCGTCCGCCGGCAACAACTGTTCGACGGCCGCTTTCATCTCGGCCGCGGTCTCCACATGCGTCGTCACAACGCCGGCCGGATCGGCAATGCCAACCGGACCGGAGACCAGGCGTACATCCGCGCCCAGTCTTGCCAGCGCTGCCGCAATCGCATGGCCCTGCTTGCCCGAAGAGCGGTTGGCGATGTACCGCACCGGGTCGATCGGCTCATGCGTCGGCCCCGAGGTGACGATGATCCTGCGGCCGGCCAGCGGCTTCGGCCTGCTGTCGAGCAGTGCCTCGATCACTGCCACGATCTCCAGCGGCTCGGCCATGCGGCCCTCGCCCGCCTCGTTGCTTTCCGCCATCTCGCCCTTGGCCGGGCCGACGAAGGCGATGCCATCCTTGGCGAGCGTCGCCCGGTTGCGGCTCGTCGCGGCATGCGACCACATTTTCGGGTTCATCGCCGGCGCCATCAGCACCTTCTTGTCGGTGGCGAGCAGCACCGTCGAGGCCAGATCGTTGGCATGGCCGTTGGCGAGCTTGGCCATCAGATCGGCAGTGGCCGGCGCCACTACCAGAAGGTCGGCCTCGCGCGACAGGCGGATATGGCCGACATCGTGCTCGTCATTGCGGTCGAACAATTCGCTGAAGACATGGTCGGCCGAAAGCGCGCCGACCGAAAGCGTGGTGACGAACTCCTGCGCCGCCGATGTCATCACGACGCGCACCGCCGCACCGCGCTCGCGCAGCCGGCGGATCAGGTCCAGCGCCTTGTAGGCGGCGATGCCGCCGCCGATGATCAGCAGGATGCGCTTGCCGTCGAGGGTTTTGTGCGTTTTTGTGGATTGACCTCGCTCGGGCAGATCGATGTCAAAACCTCCATGAGGCTCAACCAAGCGGCGGATTGTTGCATAGAGGGTTTCGCTCTCGGGCATGCCGGCTTCCGCCGACAGCACGCTTTTGGCAAGCGCATCACGCGCCTCTTCCTCCATCGACACCCCGCGCGCCGCAGCGCGCTCACGCAATTTCTGCTTCACGTCGTCAGCTAGATTGCGGACAGTAATGGTGCCCATGACTTGCTCCGCGACATCAATAGCGCGACTGCAACGCTAGCACCACCGTTGCTAGCGTTGCAAGCGATCAAAGCAGCTTCCACGCGATGTAAACCAGCGTCAGCGCGATCACCCACAGCGCCAGCCGGCCCGAGCGGGTGTAACGGGCTTCGGCCTTGCCGATGGCGCGTGATGTCACCTCGTCGAAGCGGAGGCCGTGCTCCGCCATAAAATCGATCTCGCGCGACAGCCGCTCGGTGCGGGCGGCAAGATCGGGCACCTGGCGGGCCAGCGCCAGCAGCGCCTTGGCGCCGTCGCGCGCGTCCATCAGCAGGCCGCTCGGCCCGAGATTGCCGGCGATCCACTGGCCGACCACCGGCTCGGCCGTCTTCCACATGTTGAAGGCCGGGTCGAGCGTACGCGCGACGCCCTCCACCACCACCATGGTCTTCTGCAACAGGATCAGTTCCGACCGCGTGGCCATATCGAACAATTCGGTGACCTCGAACAGCAGCGTCAAAAGCTTGGCCATCGAAATGGTCTCGGCCGGCTGGCCGTGGATCGGCTCGCCGATGGCGCGGATCGCCTGCGCGAAAGCCGCGACATTGTGCTGGCGCGGCACGTAGCCGGCCTCGAAATGCACCTCGGCGACGCGCAGATAGTCGCGCGTGATGAAGCCGTAGAGGATTTCGGCGAGGAACCGGCGCTCCTTCTTGCCGAGCCGTCCGGCAATGCCGAGATCGACGGCGACAATATTGCCATTGGCCTCGACGAACAGATTGCCTGGATGCATGTCGGCATGGAAGAAGCCGTCCCGCAGCGTGTGACGCAGGAACGACTGGATCAGGTTGGTGGCGATCGCCTTCAGATCGTGGCCCGCCGCAGCGAGGCCGGCGATGTCGTTCATCTTGACGCCGTCGACCCATTCCATGGTCAGCACATCGCGCCCGGTGCGCTCCCAGTCGACCGACGGCACGCGAAAGCCCGGGTCATCCTTGGTGTTTTCGCCAAGTTCCGAAAGCGCTGCCGCCTCGAGCCTCAGATCCATCTCGATCTTGGTGGTTTGCGCCAGCGTCTCGGTCACCTCGACGGGCCGCAGCCGGCGCGACGACGGGATGTATTTCTCCTGCAGCCGGGCGGCGAGGAAATAGCTTTCGAGATCCTGAAAGAAGCGGCGGCGCACGCCAGGCCGGATCACCTTCACCGCCACCTTGGTATCGACACCGTCATGCATGGCCTGCGCGGGATGGACCTGGGCGATGGAGGCCGCCGCGACCGGCCCGCCGAACTGCGTATAGAGTTCGCCGATCTTGCGCCCGAGCGAGCCCTCGATCGCCGCCACCGCTTCCGCCTGCGAAAAAGTGTGCATCTTGTCCTGCAGCATGGCGAGGTCGAGCGCCATGTCGTTGCCGACGACATCGGGCCGCGTCGCCAGGAACTGGCCGAGCTTGACGTAGGAGGGTCCGAGCCGGACCACCGCCTTGGCCAGCCGGTCGCTGCGCTCATAAGCGAGTGCGCGGCGGCGGGTGAAGAGCCGGGCCATGCGCCAGCCGAATTTCGGCAGGCCGCCGAGTTCGTCGCCCGGCAATGCTGCGATCACGCCTTCGCGAACCAGCACCCAGCCGGCCCGTGCGAGCCGAAAGGCGGCGCCGACGCTGCTCATCGCCTACCCTGCTGCTGCAAACTGTGGTGCCTCAAAGCTTCCAGCCCGAATGCAGGGCGGCAATGCCGCCGGAATAGTTGCGGAACGACACGCGCTCGAAGCCCGCGCGGGTGATCATGGCAGCAAAGTTCTGCTGATTGGGAAATTTGCGGATCGATTCGACCAGGTAGGAATAGGGTTCGCCCTCGCCCGTCACCATCTTGCCGATCTGCGGAATGGCGTTGAACGACCAGGCTTCGTAGACCTTGTCCAGCAGCGGCATCTCGACCTCGGAAAACTCCAGGCACAGGAACCGTCCGCCGGGCTTCAGCACGCGAAAGGCTTCCGTCAGCGCGACATCGATGCGCGGCACGTTGCGGATGCCGAATGCGATGGTGTAGGCGTCAAAGGTGCTATCGGTGAAAGGCAGTTCCTCGGCATTGGCCTCGACGAAATCGGTGTTGCCGGACAGGCCCTTTTTCTCCGCGCGGTCACGGCCGACGCTGAGCATCGAGCCGTTGATGTCGAGCACCGTGGCATGCGTGTTGCCATGGCTGGCGTCTACAATGCGGAAGGCGATGTCGCCGGTGCCGCCCGCCACGTCAAGCACTTTCCAGCCCGGACGTTTCGGCGGATTGAGCCATGTCACCATGGCATCCTTCCACAGCCGGTGCAGCCCGGCCGACATCAGGTCGTTCATCAGGTCGTAGCGGTTCGCCACCTTGTGGAAAACCTCATTGACCAGAGGCTGCTTGTCGCCTGGCCCTACCTTCTTGAAACCATAGGAGGTTTCCATGCCGCCCGCGGCCGTGGTTCTCTCAACTGACATTATTTTGATCCGTCATAAAACCGGCGGGACCATAGCCGATCGATGGTGCGGGCGCTATTGTTTAAGGCGCGGTGTTCGGCCGCGCTTCCAGGTGGTGGGCTTACGGCCTGGACTGATGAGACGGGATAACTGCATGCCTTTGAAAGCGGAACTGCACTGCCACATCGAGGGGGCAGCGGCGCCCGAACTCGTCGTCCGCCAGGCGCAGAAATACGGCAAGGACACCTCGCTTTATATCCAGAACGGCTCGTTCGTCTGGCACGACTTCACCTCTTTCCTCGCGGCTTACGACTTTTCCGCCGACCTGTTCCGCTCCGAGGAGGATTATGCCCGCCTCGCCGACCATTATCTGACCAGCCTTGCCCGCGACGGCGCCATCTATTCCGAAGTCTTCACCTCGACCGACCATGCCGTCAGGGCCGGCCTGTCGCCCAAGGCCTACACCGATGCGCTCGGCGAAGGCATGCTGCGCGCCAAAGCCAAGACCGGCATAGAGGGCCGCATGATCGTCACCGGCGTACGCCATGTCGGCGTCGAATCGATCGAGCAGGCGGCGCGTTTTGCGGCGCGCTGCGGAAATCCGCTGGTCACCGGCTTCGGCGTCGCCGGCGATGAACGCATGGGCGAGATGGAGGATTATGTCAGGGCCTTCGAGATCGCCCGTGAAGCGGGTCTTGGCATCACCATCCATGCCGGCGAGTTGACCGGCTGGGAGACGGTGCAGGCCGCACTCGACCACATCCGCCCCTCGCGCATCGGCCATGGCGTGCGCGCCATCGAAAATCCCGACCTGGTGCGCCGCATCGCCGATGAGGGCATCGTGCTCGAATGCTGCCCCGGCTCCAACATCGCGCTCAAAGTCTACGACAGTTTCGCCGATCACCCTTTGCCTGCCCTGCAGGCGGCCGGCTGCAAGGTGACGCTGAACTCCGACGACCCACCCTATTTCTGGACCTCGCTGAAGCGCGAATACGACATCGCCGCCGAGCATTTCTCCATGAATGAAAAAGCTTTGACCGCCGTCACCAGGACGGCGATCGAAGCGGCTTTCGTCGACAGGAAGACGAAAAGCGCGCTGCTTGCCCGGCTCGATGCGAAGAGGTGACTGGTGACTGGTTTGCCGGCGGTTCGGCCTGTCAACGGCAATGATCGATCCATCGGGACTCGCAAACCTGCTCACTATTCACTATTCACTATTCACCATTCACTGGAGCAACCCATGCAGGGCGTCACCGTCGTCGACCACCCGCTTGTCCAGCACAAGCTGACCATCATGCGCAAGAAGGAGACGTCGACCGCCGGCTTCCGGCGACTGCTGCGCGAGATCTCGCTGCTGCTCGGCTACGAGGTCACCCGCAACCTCGAACTGACGACGACGACCATCGAAACCCCGATGGAAACCATGGAAGCGCCGACGCTGGAAGGCAAGAAGCTGGTCTTCGCCTCGGTGCTGCGCGCCGGCAATGGCCTGCTCGAAGGCCTGCTCGACCTGGTCCCGGCGGCCCGCGTCGCCCATGTCGGCCTCTACCGCGATCACGAAACGCTGGAGGCGGTGGAATATTTCTTCAAGGCGCCGAGCGATCTCGCCGACCGGCTGGTGATCGTCGTCGATCCGATGCTGGCGACCGCGAACTCGGCCATCGCGGCCATCGACAAGCTGAAGGAGCGCGGAGCCACCAACATCCGCTTCCTTTGCCTGCTGGCGGCGCCAGAAGGCATCGAGCGCTTCACCAAGGCGCATCCGGATGTCCCGGTCTTTACCGCTTCCATCGACCGCCAGCTCAACGAGAAGGGCTACATCATGCCCGGCCTCGGCGATGCCGGCGACCGCATGTACGGAACCAAATGACGGCGGCTGGCAAGGCCAGCTGGCATCCAGTCGTTTACCGCCCGTTTACGCAAAGCCGCGGTTTCGGGTTGGCGTTAAAGCGGCAAACACCATGTGCGCACGAGAATGGGCCTTCACGAAGGTCCGTTCATGCTGCGCAAGCTTCTCATTCTGGGCGTGTTCGCCGGAACGTCGGCATCGATCCCGATCGTCTATCAGTCGAACCCGCAGATTCTCGACAACCTGTTGAAGTCGACCGTCGCCGGCAAGCCGCAACCGCAGCCCGAGCTGAGCCTCGCCTCGGTTCCCGATAAGCCGGCCGCACCGCTGCCCACTGGGCGCAAAGTATTGGTGGCGGCCGACGAGCGCGGCCATTTCACCTCCGCCTTCAAGCTCAACGGCCGCCAGGTCGACGGCATGATCGACACCGGCGCCACTTTGGTCGCCATCAACACCTCGACGGCGCGCCGCATCGGCATCTCGCTCAACCCGTCGGACTTCAACCAGCAGGTCAACACCGCCAATGGCGCGATCAGGGCCGCCGTGGTCAACATCGATCGCCTGCAGATCGGCAAGATCAGCGTCGACAACGTCCAGGCGGTAGTGCTCGACGACAAGGCTCTGCGCACCAACCTCATTGGCATGAGCTTTTTGCAGCGGCTGGCAAAATACCAGGTCGAAAACGGCACACTGTTGCTGGTGCAGTAGCGCGTTCCGCTACCCGCGCGGCAGCACGCGCCGGATGACAGTCTTGTCGGTGGCTGGTTTCGACGCCCCGATCGTATAGGCCGAAAGCACGGCGGCTGCGGCCGCTTCGGCCTCCACTTGCGTGCGGGCGTGGACCAGCGCCAGCGGCTCGCCGGCCCGCACCTCGGCGCCGAGCGGCAGCAGCCTGGTGATGCCGACCGCATGGTCGATCCTGTCGTCCGGCCGCGTGCGCCCGCCACCGAGCCCGACCACAGCAAGGCCGATATCGCGGGTGGCAATAGCGGTGGCAAAACCGTTGCCTGTCGCCTTGACCGCAAACTCCACCGCCGCTTTCGGCAGGTATTTTTCCGGCTTCTCGACGAAATCGGCGGGACCGCCTAGGGCTGCGACCATACGCGCGAAGGCGGCTGCCGCGCGGCCGCCGGCCAGCGTCTCGGCCGCGCGCCTGAGACCGTCCTGATTGGAGGACGCCAGCCCTGCCGATTGCAGCATCTCGGCGGCCAGCGCCAGCGTCACATCCTCCAGTCGCTTGTCGCGGAGCCTCCCGGTGAGGAAATCGACGGCGTTGCGCACCTCGACCGCGTTGCCGGCCGCCGACGCCAGCGGCTCGTTCATACCGGTGACCAGCGCCGAGGCCTTCAGGCCGGCGCCGTTGGCGATCTCGACCAGGCTGTTGGCCAGTGCTGTCGCGTCGCGCGACTTCTCCATGAAGGCGCCATTGCCGACCTTGACGTCGAGCACCAGCGACTGCAGGCCGGCCGCGAGTTTCTTCGACAGAATAGAAGCAGTGATCAGCGGCACCGATTCCACCGTTCCGGTCACATCGCGGATCGCATAGAGGCGACGGTCGGCGGGCGCGAGATCGGCGGTCTGGCCGATGATGGCACAGCCGGTCTCGAGCACCGTCTTGCGGAAGCGCGCGATATCCGGCTGGCTGATATAGCCCGGGATGGCATCCATCTTGTCCAGCGTGCCGCCGGTATGGCCAAGGCCCCTGCCGGATATCATCGGCACATAGGCGCCGCAAGCGGCGACGATCGGCGCCAGCATCAGCGAGACATTGTCGCCAACGCCGCCGGTCGAATGTTTGTCGGTGACCGGACCCGGCAGGTCCGACCAGTCGAGCACATCGCCGGAATCGCGCATGGCGAGCGTCAGCGCCACCGCCTCGTCGCGGTTCATGCCGTTGAAGAACACCGCCATGGCAAAGGCGCCGACCTGACCGTCCGAGACGCTGCCCGAAGTCACGCCGGCGACAAAGGCCGAAATCTCCTGCGCCGACAGTTTCTGGCCATCGCGCTTGCGGCGGATGATTTCCTGGGGAAGCATCAGGCGTCGCCCTTCAGCTCCGGCAACCCATCCTGGAACACATGCGCAAGGATCGTCGCCAACCGTGCGCCGCCGATCGGCGCAATGTCCTTGGTCTCCTGGTGCGACAGTTCCGCCCCGGTCATCCCGGCGGCGAGATTGGTGATCACCGAACAGGCGGCTACGCGAAGCCCAAGGAAGCGGGCGAGAATGACCTCCGGCACGGTCGACATCCCTACCGCATTGGCGCCCATGACGCGCGCCATGCGGATTTCAGCAGGGGTTTCGAAGCACGGACCGGAAAACCACATATAGACGCCCTTGTGCAGCGCCGTCCCTGTCGCCTTCGCCGCCCGTTCGATCGCCGCGCGCAGGCCGGCATCATAGGCTTCGGTCAGGCCGACGAAGCGGCGGTCGCTAGGCTCGCCGATCAGCGGGTTGGAGCCGGAGAAATTGATGTGATCGGTGATCAGCATCACCGATCCAGGCAGCATGTCGGGATCGACCGAGCCGGCGGCATTGGTAAGGATCAGCTTGGTGATGCCGATGCCGGCAAGCACCTCCAGCGCCGGCCGCATCGCCGCAGCAACGCCGTGCTCGTAATAATGGGCGCGGCCGGACAGCATCAGCACCGGCGTGCCGGCGAAAAGCCCCGCGACCACCTCGCCGGCATGGCCAGTCACCCCGCTGCGGGGGAAACCCGGCAGGTCGGCATAAGAGATGCGCACGGCATTTTCGACCTGGTCGACAAGCCCGCCAAGGCCCGACCCCAGCACCATCGCCGTTGTCGGCGCCAACCCGTCCAGCCTTTCAACGAGGTGGTCCAGAGCTTCCTTCATATCAGCCAACTCTCACTTCAAAATGTCGCCACGAAACCCGTAGGGCAGCATGTCGCCCATCGTCACGGTCTCGACCACGCCGGTGTTGTCGCAAAGATAGAGCTTCGTGTCCGGCCGGCAGAACTCCGCCAGCCTTTGCCGGCAGCCGCCACAGGGCGAGCATTTGGCCATGCGCGAGGCAATGACGGCGATCTCGACGATCTTGCCGCCGCCGCCCATGATGTAATGGCCGAGCGCCGTGGTCTCGGCGCACCAGCCTTCCGGATAGGACGCGACCTCGATGTTGACGCCGGTGAAGACACGGCCGTCTTCGGTGCGCAACGCCGCACCCACCGGAAACTTCGAATAGGGCGCGTAGGCCTTGGCCATGGCCTCCTGCGCGGCTTCGAACAGATCATGCGACATCTAGACGTTCTCTCCGACGATCGTGGTCAAAACCCGGCCATTTGCGTTTTCCTGGCGCCTTTCGAGCACCAGCCGCATGTTCGACACAGTGCTCCTGGGCGCCCGGATCAACGTTCCTTGACATAAGGCACGCCGCCGGCGCGCGGCGGGATCGCCTTGCCGATGAAGCCGGCAAGCAGGATCACGGTCAGCACATAGGGCAGCGCCTGCATGAACTGCACCGGCACCTTGCCGATCAACGGCAGCGGCGAACCCTGCAGGCGGATCGCCGCCGCGTCGAGGAAGCCGAACAGAAGACAGGCGAACATGGCGTTCACCGGTCGCCATTTGGCAAAGATCAGCGCCGCCAGTGCGATGTACCCCTTGCCCGCGGTCATGTCCTTCACGAAGCCGCCATTCTGCACCATCGAGAGGTAGGCGCCGGCAATGCCGGTCAGCACACCGGTGCAGATCAGGGCCCGGTAGCGCAGCCAAGCGACCGAAATGCCGGCGGTGTCGACGGCGGCCGGGTTCTCGCCGACGGCGCGTAGGCGCAGGCCGAAGCGGGTGCGAAACAACACCCACCAGGTGAACGGCACCATGGCGAAAGCGAGATAGACCAGGATCGAATGGCCAGAGAGCAGCTCGGAATAGATCGGCCCTATGATCGGCACGTCGTGGATCGCGGCAGCACCAGGCAGAGTGATGGCCTCGAAACGCTCGCCCGGCTGCAGCGCCGGCGTTCGCCCGCCCTGCTGGAACCAAGCTTGGCCCAGAATGATGGTCGAGCCGGCGGCGACGAAGTTGATGGCCACACCGGAGACGATCTGGTTGCCGCGATGGGTGATCGAGGCGAAGCCGTGCACCAGGGCAAAGGCGACCGACATCACGATCGCCATGCCGAGACCGAGGAAGGCCGAATGGAAGACCGAAGCGGCGGCCGCACCTGCAAAGGCGCCGACCAGCATCTTGCCTTCCAGCCCGATGTCGAAAACGCCGGCGCGTTCCGAATAGAGGCCGGCGAGGCAAGCGAGTAGCAGCGGCACCGACAGGCGTATGGTCGAGTCCAGGATCTGCACGATGGCGATGAAGACGTCCATCTCAGGCGCCCTTCCCTTTGACCGCTTCGATGCCGACCGACCTTGGACTGAACGAGGCGAACAGCGCCTGGACGTAGGGCCGGAACATGTGCTCCAGCGCACCGGCAAACAGGATGACCAAACCCTGGATGATGACGATCATGTCGCGGGAAATCGCCGGCATTTCGAAGGCAAGTTCGGCGCCGCCCTGGTAGAGCATGCCGAACAGGATCGCCGCCAGCACGATGCCGACCGGATGCAGTCGGCCCATCAGCGCCACGGCGATGCCGACGAAGCCGGCGCCGGAGACGAAATCGATCGCCACATTGTGCTGGTCGCCCATCACCGGGTTCAGCGTCATCATGCCGGCCAGCGCGCCCGAAATCATCATCGCGATGATGATGATGCGGGTCTCCGAAATGCCGGCATAGCGCGCCGCTTTCGGGCTGTGGCCATAGGTGCGCATCTCGTAGCCGAGCTTGGTGCGCCAGATCAGCAGCCAGACCAGGAATGCCATGAGCAGCGCCAGCAGGAAGCAGATGTTGAACGGCGCCGAGCGGATCTTGGCGCCGAACAGTTCGATGATCCAGTTGAGTTTGGGCAGTTCGGCGCCGGCGAGGAAGTTGCGCGTCTGCGGCGCCTGCGACGCCGCCGGCTTCAACGGCCCGACCAGGAGGTAGACCATGATCGAGGCTGCGATGAAGTTGAACATGATGGTCGTGATGACGATGTGCGACCCGCGCTTGGCCTGCAGATAGGCCGGGATCAGCGCCCACAGCGCACCGACGGCGGCTCCGGCGACGATCGCCAGCGGAAAGGTCAGCCACCATGGCAGCACACTGTCGAAGGCAAGGCAGACCACCGCCACGCCGAGGCCGGCAATATAGGCCTGGCCCTCGGTCCCGATGTTGAACAGGCCGCAATGCGCGGCCACCGCCACCGACAGGCCGGTGAAGATGAAGGTGGTGGCATAGAACAGCGTGAAGGCAATGCCGGTTCCCTTGCCGAAAGCGCCCTCGACCAGGATGACGGCGGCACGAAACGGGTTTTCGCCGACCAGCATGACGACGAAACCGGCAACGATGAAAGCCACTGACAGATTGATCAGCGGGATCAGCCCATAATCGGCCCAGGCCGGCAGTTTGGCGTAAGGCGTGCTCACTCTGCCGCCTCCTGGCGATCGACGCCCGCCATCAGCAGGCCAAGCTCGCCCTCGGTCGCCTCCGGGCCACGTTCGCCGACGATGCGCCCGGCAAACATCACCAGGATGCGGTCCGACAGCGAACGGATCTCGTCGAGCTCGACCGACACCACCAGCACCGCCTTGCCCTGGTCGCGCATGGCAATCAGCCGCTTGTGGATGAATTCTATGGCGCCGACATCGACGCCGCGCGTCGGCTGGCCGACGATCAGAACACCGGGATCCTGCTCCATTTCTCGCGCCAGCACGATCTTCTGCTGGTTGCCGCCGGAGAAATTCGCCGTCTTCAGACGCGGATTGCCGGGACGGATGTCGTATTTCTCGATCTTGTCCTTGGCATCGGTCATGATGGCGTCGATGTTGAGGAACGGCCCTTTGAGGTAGCGCGGGTCGTCATGGTAGCCGAGGATCGAATTCTCGTTCTCCTCGAAGGCCAGCACCAGGCCGACATGATGGCGGTCCTCCGGCACATGGGCGAGCCCACGGTCGCGCAACTCGCCGGGATCGGCGGCCCCGGTCAGGTCGATCGGCTTGCCATCGAGCATCACCGAGCCGGAAACCGCGCGCCTGATGCCGGAAATCGCCTCGAGCAGTTCGGACTGGCCGTTGCCTGCGACACCGGCAATGCCGACGATCTCGCCGGCGTGGATATCGAAGGAGATGTCGTCGACCATGGTGACGCCGCGCTGGTCTTTCACCGTCAGGTTCTTGACGGCCAGCTTGACCGCGCCGGCCTCCGTCTCGCCCTTTTCGACCCGCAGCAGCACGCGCCGTCCGACCATCAGTTCGGCCAGTTCGCCGACTGTCGTCTTGCTGGTCTCGCGCGTCGCCACCATCGTGCCCTGGCGCATGACCGAGACATTGTCGGTGATGGCCATGATCTCGCGCAGCTTGTGGGTGATCAGCACCACCGTTTTCCCCTGGTCCTTCAACTGCCTGAGGATGCGAAACAGATGGTCGGCCTCGGCCGGCGTCAATACGCCCGTCGGCTCGTCGAGAATCAGGATTTCGGCGCCGCGATAAAGCGCCTTCAGGATTTCGACACGCTGCTGCAGGCCGACCGGCAATTCCTCGATGATGGCGTCGGGATCGACTTCCAGCCCGTATTCGCGCTCGAGCCGCTCCAGTTCGGAGCGCGCCTTGGCGATGCTCTTTTTCAACAGCGCATCGCTTTCGGCGCCGAGGATGATGTTTTCCAGCACGGTGAAATTGTCGACCAGCATGAAGTGCTGGTGCACCATGCCGATGCCGAGCGCGATGGCGTCGTTGGAAGTCTTGATCGACGCCGGCTTGCCGCCGACGCGGATCTCGCCGCTGTCGGCCTGGTAGAAGCCGTAGAGGATCGACATCAGCGTCGACTTGCCGGCGCCGTTCTCGCCGACGATGCCGTGGATGGTGCCGCGTGCGATCTCCAGATTGATGTCGCGATTGGCGCGAACGGCGCCAAAACTCTTGTTGATGCCGATCAGTTCGATTGCGGCTTGCGCCATGCAGCCTGTCCCACTCTTATTTTTTTATCGCTTGGTCAAAACGCCTAGCATGATGCCCCACCCGTGCCAATTGGCGGCGCAGTGGCCACTCTCGACAAATCCCGGTGCGCTTGTCAATTTCGAACGTGGCCGCAGACCTTCACATTCACTAATATGCAAGGCTCGACAGTCGCATCATGCTGCACCTGCGTGCACCAGGACCTGGGGAGTTTCGAATGATCATGCCTGTCGACCGGCTGACGACGCTGGAAATCCGCGCCGCCGAGCAGGAAAAGACGATCGAGGAACTGTCGGGCCAGATCGCCGAACAGTGGACGGTCATCGAGCGCATGCAGCGCAAGCTGGATGCGCTGACCGGGCGCTTCATGGCGCTGGAGGAACAATCGGCACCCGACGTGCCGATAACCAAACCGCCGCACTGGTAGCAAGGAGAAGCCGATGGCCGGTGAAAGCGATCGCGTTACGCGGGCGGGCGACTATGTGCTTGGCCTGATAAACGATCGCGACCGCGAGCGTGCCGAGCGAGACCTGGCGATCGATCCCGCCTTCCGCGACACGGTGATGCGGCTGGCCGAGCGCATGCATGTCTTCGACGGCACGGGGCGGCCCTCGGGCGACGACGATCGCTGGCGGCTGATCTCGCAACGCATCGCCGAACTGCCGCAGATGCGTGTGGTCGGCCAGGACGAAGCGAAGCCGGTGATCGGCAGACTGGAGCGGAAGCCCTATGGCGTCGGCGTGCATTCGCTCGGTGCCCGACGCGGCGCCGTCATCGCCATCGCGCTGAACGTGGTGTTTGCGCTGGGTTATCTCTTGGGCTTGTTGTCGACCGGCGGTGCGCTTCTGCCCTGACGTCCAAGGCAATCGCATATGGACTTGCGAAGAAGGACCCGCAACGCCGAAACTGCCGATCTCCCCCCTTGCGGGGGAGATGGCCGGCAGGCCAGAGGGGGTGTGAAGGATCGCCAACCTGATTGGCCGTTAGGCCGAGGGACAGCCCCCCTCTGCCTTGCCAGGCATCTCCCCCGCAAGGGGGGAGATCGGACGTCGCCGAGACCTCCGCCAATCCTCAACGTCCTTTAAAGCCCTCAAACAAAACCGCCGGGCTTTTACCCGGCGGTTCGTAAGCGAATTCTTATCAATCAATACGGGCAGGCGTTGTCGGCGGTATAGTCGTGCACCTGGATCGTGCCGGCGATGATGTCGGCCTTGGCCTTTTCGACGGCAGCCTTCATCTCGTCGGTGACCAGCGCCTTGTTGTTGTCGTCCATGGCGTAGTCGACGCCGCCTTCCTTGAGGCCGAGATTTTGCAGGCCGCCCTTGAAGGTGCCGTTCTTGCCGTCCATGAAGGCGGTGTAGACCGCAACGTCGACGCGCTTCAGCATCGAGGTCAGCACCTTGCCGGGCTGCAGGCCGTTCTGGTTGGAATCGACGCCGATGCCGAGCTTGCCGGCATCCGCCGCCGCCTGCAGCACGCCGACGCCGGTGCCACCGGCCGCGGCATAGACGACGTCGGAGCCCTGGTCGATCTGCGTCTTGGCGATCTCGCCGCCCTTGGCCGGATCGTTCCACGCCGCGGGCGTGTCACCGGTCATGTTCTGGATGACATCGGTCGCACCGGCCGCCTTGGCGCCGCCGACATAGCCGCATTCGAACTTGCGGATCAGCGGAATGTCCATGCCGCCGATGAAGGACACCTTCTTGGACTTCGAGGCCATCGCCGCCAGGATGCCGACGAGATAGGAGCCTTCGTTTTCCTTGAAGACCAGCGAGCGGACATTGGGCATATCGACGGCATCGTCGATGATGGCGAAGTTGAGATCGGGATATTCCTTCGCGACCACCTTCAGCGCATCCTCCCAGGCAAAGCCGGCCATGACGATCGGGTTGCGGCCGTCCTCGGCGAAGCGGCGCAGCGCCTGCTCGCGTTGCGAGGCGTTCGACACTTCGAACTCGACATAGGCGGTGCCCGTCTCGGTCTTGAACTTTTCGGCGCCGTGATAGGCAGCCTCGTTGAAGGATTTGTCGAACTTGCCGCCGAGATCGTAGAGGATGGCCGGCTGGACATCCGCGGCGAAAGCCGGAAGAACCATTGCGGTTGCGGCCAGGAGGCCGAGAACGATACGTTTCATGTGATCCACACCCTGTCGGTTATTTTTTTCCGTTACGCGCCGTCCGCCTGCCCGGTTCTCCGGCAGGCATGCGGCATCAGCCAGGAGTGTACTCCCCTCCCGCTCAAGGCAATCTGGCACGGCCCGAAACAAAATTCACGCGGAATTTTGACCTTTTGGAAAAGCATGCCCCCCGTTGGAAAAACATGCCCAAGACGGTGACAGCTGTGGGCGATTGCCACATTGTCGTCTCAAGTCCGCTGGGACAACCCATCAGCCCGGCGCGAATTCTCCGCCGCGCCGCCGGCGCCGGTAGCCGATCGCATAGAGGATGAAGGCAAGCACCGCGAACACGGCAAACCCGGGCTGGGCAAGCACCCAGGCGATGCCGCCATCCCATATCATCGGATTGACCTTGGCGCGCACGAAGGTCTCGAAGGCCGCGCGGGTGTCGGGCGAAACCGCCAGCCAGCTCGAATTCAGCGGCGTCATGACCAATGCGGAAGCCGCCACCGAGCGCGTCGCGTCGAGCACGGCCATGATGACGGCGACCGAGAGTGCGACCATGGCCGCGAGGCGAAACAAAAAACGCAGCATCGAAATCTTCCCCGGTCCTCAAGTTCCTCCCGAGGACCTTCCGGTCAAAGGCGAGGAATAGAATGCGCACGCCCGGCGTGCAATCGCCATACGCGAATTTGAAGCCTATCGCCCGCCTATATGGAAACCTTTCGGCTCCGCCGATGGACGAGCCAGACGCCGAGGACCCCGCCGCCAATGGCCCCGACCACCAGCCCGGCAAGGCCGATGAACACCGCGAAGTAGCCGCAGCCGCCTTCGAAACAGCTGATGTCGGTGGCTTCGGCGATCCCCGCGCCAAGCGCGAAGCCGGCGACAGTGCCGACGACGGCGCCGAGGATGATGCCGGCCAGCGCGGCGACGATCGAACCAAAGGCTGACGGTGCCTGCGCTTCCGGCCTTGCATAAAAGGCCTTGGCCTCGTCGCGGCGGCGCAGCAGGTAAATGCAAAACAGGCCGATGACGATTTCGGTGGCGGCGATCGCAAGCTCCCTGGCGGAGACGGTGAAATCGGGCACGGTCAGCGCATAGACCTGCTCGGCCAGCCGCCAGGCGATGGTGGTGATCTGCCAGATGGTGAAATGACGCGGAAAGCGCGCGGAACGGCTGAAGGCGAGGCCGAGCAGATAAAGCCCCCACACGATGGTGACGATGTCGAAGGCCAGTCCGCCAAGCACGAAATAGAAGATCCTGTCCGGCACGCCGGAACTCTCGAACAGCCACCGCGCCGAGACCAGCCAGTAGACCGACCATGCCATGACGAAGAGGAGCCAGACCACGGGCACGAAGGACAGCCCGCTGTCCGGAGGCCCTGCGGGCGTCAGCCCGCCTGGCATGCCTCCGGCCGGCGTTCCGCTGGCCGGCTGTTCATTGCTCGATGTCACGTCTGGACGTTGCCCCCGCAAAGCCTCCGCCGCACTCGACAGGTGGCGAGGGGCGAAGTCAAGCGCGGCCGGCCCTGCCGCCTTGCCCGTGCACACCATTCAGAACCGAAGCGCCTTAGAAGCGGAGCCGTTCAACGCCCCGCGAAACGATGCATGGCCGGCAAAGCGAATAGACTGCCGTTATGGCTTGGCATTCGGCGCCGGATCGACTAGATGAGCCCCGCGCCTGTTTGATTGACGGGCGCCGGGAAGGGCATCCGCTGGTTGGCGGTGTCCATCAAGCGGGTCTTCCCGCAAATCCCAAAGGGATGCATCTCCCCAACCCGCGTGGCAAAACCGGCCGGGCGCGAATGCAAGGACGGAGAGGTGGCCGAGTGGTTGAAGGCGCACGCCTGGAAAGTGTGTTTACGGGAGACCGTAACGCGGGTTCGAATCCCGCTCTCTCCGCCATTATCAAGCCATTGAAACCGCTGCGATTTTCCATCCCAGCGGGTGCGGCTGACTTTACTTCACATGCTCGCCCTGGGTTCATGGCGGATTGCCGGCTTGCTCGCCAAGCCAGGCGCAGAAATGCCGCGGAGCGATCCGGCGGTCGCCGTCACCTGTTCAACCGCCAGAGTTTCAAAGGCGTAGCCGGACCTCTGTCTTCACTCTTCGTGCCCCATCTGTCACCGTCGCAACCAACGCGTTAGTGCCGCCTGGTGCGGTCTCAGGTCGCAGATGAGGTAATTCCATGAATTATAACGATATCGACCTCAATCTATTGCGGGTCTTTGACGTGATGATGCGGGAAAGGAGCGTGACGCGGGCGGCTACCGAATTGGGCAGAACACAATCAGCTGTAAGCCACTCCCTGTCGAAGCTTCGGTATCTATTGCAGGATGAATTGTTCACCAGAGATGGCGGCGAGATGCGGCCAACTCCCCGGGCAGTTGAGCTGCTGTCGAATATTTCCGCCGCACTCGCAACGATCCGCGCATCGATCGACCGGCATCAGATCTTCAATCCAGCAACGACGCGGCGCAACTTTCGCGTTGGACTTACAGATTATCATGCCATGGTTTTCATCCCGGGCCTCATTCGAGAATTTTCCAGGCAAGCTCCTGGCGCGACGCTGAACGTCATTCCCGCAAACGGACCCGAAATCGGTTCATCGGTCTATCTGAGACAAGTTGACTGCGCGCTGACGGGAGCAGCGATACGCGACGACCCAGGTCTCTTGAAGGTGGAGCTTGGCCAGGACCGATTGTTTTGCGCAGTGTGGAGCGGAAGCAAGATCGCCAGAAGCGCAATGACGCTGGAAACCTATCTGGCCAGTTCCCACCTCCAGATTTCCGCAGATGGCCTGGCGGAAGGCCTCGCGGATGCCGCCCTCAAACAGATGGGTCTTCGCCGCAATGTCGTTGCGACCATCTCGAACTATCCGGTGCTGCCCTGGGCGCTTCGCGGCACTGAACTGATTACCCATTGCGGTGATGCCATCCTGCAAATGCTGGATGAGAGGAGTGAGGTGACGTTGGTCCCGCCACCCCTTCCGATAGCGAATGTGAATGCCTGGCTTATTGTTCACCGCCAGATGGCGAATGACCCGGGAACCAGGTGGCTCCGGGAAATCATCGTGGGAATCTACAACGAATCGCGGAGCAAGAGACACCAAGGCACCGTCGGAGCACCGGGGTCGGCCGTAAAATAGGTCGCGCGCGCTGCTTCACCACTCAACCGCTTTTCAGCTGCCAGTGCTTCGCAACTATGAGCAGCGCTCATTTTCACCATGAGAACAATCGATTTGACGAATACTTGGGCTGGAGAGCACATTCCCTTTCAGCAATAACAGGGGAATGCCGAAATGAGATCAACGTTCAAGGGCCTTCTTGCCCTCGCCATCGCGTGCACCGCCTCCTCGGCGTGGTCCGCAACCCTCGACAATGTCAAGAAAAATGGCGTGCTGACCTGTGGCACGAATTCGGCCACGGCTGGCTTCAGCCTTCCCGACAATGAAGGCAAATGGACCGGATTTGTCGTTGATTATTGTCGCGCCGTGGCCGCTGCCGTGCTCGGGGACGCGCAAAAGGTCAAGTTCATCCCATTGACGCCAAAGGATCGCTTCACCGCCTTGCAGTCGGGAGAGATCGACATTCTCGCCCACAACGCAACCTGGACATCGTCCCGCGATACGTCGCTAGGCATACTGTTTGCCGGCACGTATTTCTATGACGGCCAGGGGTTCATGGTGCGCAAGGCGGACAATATCACGTCAGCCAAGGGACTTGACGGCGCATCGATATGCGTCACCCAGGGCACCACGACCGAGTTGAACCTTGCCGACTATTTTCGCTCGCAGTCGATCAAGTACACGACGGTTGGTTTCGCAGACGAGGAAGCTGTAGTGAAGGCTTATGAGGAGGGACGTTGCGACGTCTTGTCCGCAGACACCTCCACCTTGAACGCGTCGCGGCTTCGCATGGCCAAGCCGGACGACAGCATTGTTCTTCCCGAGCTGATCTCCAAGGAGCCGCTTGGCCCGGCCGTGCGGCAGGGTGACGACCAGTGGCTCAATGTGGCGAAGTGGACGCTCTACGTCATGGTGGCCGCGGAGGAATACGGGGTCACCTCCAAGAACGTCGATGCCATGAAATCGTCGGACAACCCCAGCATCCGCCGCTTGCTTGGCGTGGACGGCAGCATAGGCAAGGACATCGGGCTCGGCGATAACTGGCCGGTCGAGGTGATCAAGCAGGTCGGCAATTACGGCGAAGTGTTTGATCGCAATGTCGGCAAGGATTCGCCGCTGAAAATGGAGCGCGGCATGAACGCGCTCTGGAACCAAGGCGGCGTTCAATACGCTCCGCCGATCCGCTAACGCATGTCGCTTAAAAATGGCCCCGGTTTTGAGACACGACATGCATAACGAAGACCCTAAAGCGCGTCGCCTGAGTCCGTTCAATGGCGACGCGCTTTAGGCAAAGGCATGGTTGCAAGGCGCTGGCGTGTTACCGTCAGCGCCTTGCACGGACCCGATAGGAACAGCCCATGTCCCATTTGTCGCTTCCCGCGCCGTCGCGCAGGAGGTTGTCGCTGCACGATACGAAGGTGCGGGGCATCTTCTACCAGCTCTTGCTCGCCGGCTGCCTGCTGGCCTTGGCCCTGGGCATCGGCATGCAGACTGCATCGAATATGCGGGTCCGGGGGATTCCGCTCTCATTCGACTTTTGGAATGAGTCTGCCGGCTTCGACATCAATCAAACCCTGATACCGTACGATGCATTGTCCAGCTACGGTCAGGCGTTCTGGGTGGGAGTGGTCAACACCCTCTACGTCAGTGTCCTCGCAATCCTGTTTGCGACCTTGCTTGGCTTCGTCATCGGCGTTGCCCGCCTGTCGCCGAACTGGATCGTTTCGAAGGTGGCGACCGCCTATGTCGAGCTTGTGCGCAATGTTCCGTTATTGCTGCAGCTGCTGTTCTGGTACAACGCCGTCCTCAAGCCGTTGCCCTCGCCGAAGGCGTCCATCGCCATTCCCGGCGGCATCTACCTCAACAATCGCGGCCTCATCGTTCCGGAGATTCATTTGCATCCGGGAGCGGGTCTGGTGGGCCTGGCATTCGTTGCGGCCATTTCCTGCTGCGTTGCATTCTGGTTTCGCGCCAGGAGCGTCCAGAGACGGACGGGCAAGCAGCTGCCGGTGCTTCTGGTCAGTCTGGCGATCTTGACAGGATTTCCGTTGGTCCTTTTCCTGGCGGCTGGCGAGCCGGTCTCGTTCGTCGCTCCGCAGCTGCGGGGTTTCAATTTTCAAGGCGGGCATCAGCTCTATCCGGAGTTTGCCGCTCTCCTGATCGGTCTGTCGGTCTACACCGGTTCATACATCGCCGAGATCGTGCGAGGTGGAATCCAGGCAGTGCCAAAGGGCCAGACCGAGGCTGCGCATGCGTTGGGGCTGGCGCCGGGCAAGACGCTTCGTCTGGTCGTCGTTCCCCAGGCGCTGCGCATCATCATTCCCCCTTTGACAAGCCAGTATCTCAACCTCATCAAGAACTCGTCGCTTGCCGTGTTCATCGGCTATCCCGACCTCGTTCAGATCTTTGCCGGCACGGTGCTCAATCAGACCGGAGCCGCCGTCCAGGTCATGGCGATTACTCTGTCGGTCTATCTCGTCATCTCCCTTGCCACGTCGTTGGTCATGAACGCGTGCAACCAACATTTTGCAATTGTTGAAAGGTGACGGATGAGCGATCAGTCCATGCGTTCGCCAATTGTGATCAGCGCGCTCATACCAGCCATGGCGCCTCCCGCGGACGTTCGACCGGGTCCAGTGAGCTGGATGAAAAAGAACCTGTTTTCGACGCCGTCTTCAGGCGCGCTGACAATATGCTTTGTCCTCCTCGCCACGTGGCTGCTGCATCACTTCCTGAGCTTTGCGATCTTCAACGCGGTCTGGAGCGGCGGCCATGAAGCTTGCCGTGCGAACAGCCAGGGGGCTTGCTGGCCTTTCATCGCCGAGAAGTTCGACTACCTGCGATACGGCGCGTATCCGGTTTCCGAGCGGTGGCGGGTGGACCTTGCGCAGGCGATCGGCGCCATCCTCATCGGTTGGCTCCTGTGGACGAAGGCTCCGCGGCGCAAAGTGGCGGCGTTGCTGTTCTTCCTCGTCTACCCCGTGGCCGCGTTCGTTCTCGTGCGCGGCGTTGCCTGGCTTCATTTGCCTGTCATCGATACGACGCTCTGGGGCGGTCTCTTGATCACGTTGCTGATGTCGATCGTGGGTATCGTCTTCTCGCTTCCGATCGGGGTTATCCTGGCGCTTGGACGCAGGTCGGAACTCCCTTTCGTCAAGACGGTTTGCGTCACGTTCATCGAAGTCGTCCGCGGCGTGCCGTTTATCACAGTGTTGTTCATGGCGAACTTCATGATGCCGCTCTTCGTCCCGGATTATCTGACGCCTGATCGACTGTTGCGCCCGCTCATCGCGATAGCGTTGTTCTCGTCCGCCTATATGGCCGAGGTCGTGAGAGCCGGCCTTCAGGCGATCCCGAAGGGCCAACACGAAGCGGCCAAGGCGCTCGGGATCGGCTACTTCGACATGATGCGCCTGATCGTCCTCCCTCAGGCGTTGACGATCGTCATACCGAGCATCGTCTCGACCTTCATCGGTCTGTTCAAAGACACGACTCTGGTCGCCATCGTCGGCATCGCGGATTTCCTGAAGGCCGTCGAAACGGCGCGCGTCGATCCGAACTGGGCAGGCCCGACGATCTCATCAACCGGCTACCTCTTTGCGGGGTTGGTCTACTGGAGCTTTTGCTTCGGCATGTCGCGTTACTCGCAATCTATGGAGCGCCAATTGGCGCGTGGCCACAAATCCTAGGAGGCGATGATGATGCCACAAGCAATGCCCGCGGCAAGGTGACTATCAAATGGCTTGTGCAGACACGCCCGCATCGGCGCATGGGCAGCGACATATCGCGGGAATAGATTTCGACCAGATCCACGACCGTCGGCAGTTCGGATCCGTCAAATGGGCCAACCAGTGGGACGAGTTCTCTCCCCAGGTCGAGGGCCAGGACCTGCTGTCGCTGTGGACGGCGGATATGGACTTCCGCGCTCCGGAAACCGTCATCGCGCGACTGCGCGAGGCTGCGGAGCATGGCATTTACGGCTACACACGCCGCGATCCGCGCCACTATGAGATCGTGCAATCGTGGTTCGCGCACCGGCACAACTGGTCGCCGAAACTGGAGACCTTGCTTCCCGCGCCGGCGATCATGCCGTCCGTGGCTGCGATACTGCGAACCTTCACCAAGCCCGGTGACGGCGTCATTGTGCAGTCGCCCGTGTACTCGCCCTATTTCGAAGTTGTTCAGGGAAACGGGCGGGTTCTGCTTACGAACCGGCTGAGGCTGCAGAACAACAGATATGAACTCGATCTCGAGGATTTCGAGAAACTGGCGGCCGGCGGTGCCAAGGCATTCCTGCTGTGCAATCCTCACAACCCTGCCGGAATGGCCTGGACCCTCGAAGAATTGGCGGCGTTCAACGACATCTGCGAGCGCCATGGCATCCTGGTCATATCCGACGACATTCACTGCGACATAAGGTTGTCGGATCGCCCCCACATCGTCTTCTCCTCCATCTCGGAAGATGCTGCGGAGAAATCGTTCATCTGCACCGCTCCAACGAAGACTTTCAATCTTGCCGGGGTTCCTTCGGCAACCATTTCGGTAGCCAGCAAAAAGCGCCGCGAGGCGCTTCTTGCCGCAATGCAGGCGTCATTCATGGTGAATGCGAACTTTTTCGGCCGCCTGGCCCTGGAGGTTGCTTACAGCAGCGGCGCGCCGTGGCTCGACCAACTCACGCGCTACATCGCCGGCAACATCGATCTGGTTTGCGAGTTCGCCGGTGAACACCTTCCAGGCATCACGCCCATGCGGCCCGACGCATCGTTTCTGGTGTGGTTGGACGCGTGCGCGCTCGATCGCCGAGTGGGTGGAATTCAGAAGTTCTTTGTCGATTGGGCCAAGGTTAATCTCTACGATGGCCGCGTCTACGGGCCTGGCGGCGAAGGCTTCATCCGCCTGAATGTCGGCTGCCCGCGTCCTCTGTTGCGCCAAGGACTGGAGCGCATGTCCAGCGCGCTGGCATCCCTGTGATCGAGCGCCAGGGTGCTTCGGTTGCGAGCCTGGTACTTGATGCCGGCAGCCGGTAAGGAAACGTCCGAGGGCCGTCGAGCCGGGTGGCCCGCAAGTCCGGATCCATAACCGTGCCGGACACGACGCTCAAGCCAAGGTCGACATGTCCATCTCGATCGCCGCTACCATTTCACAGCGAACCCGAGCTTGGCGCCCAGGGCGTGGCTATCGCCAAAATCCTTGAGGCTTGTCCGCGCTGTCCCTTCTCCGAAGACGGCGTAGCGGCCGCCCGCCCAGCTCAGCGAGCCACCAAGGCCGACACCGCCCCACAGCGCCTGATTTTCGCTGACCAGTTTCGTGCCAGACACATCGACATCATTTCCGTCGAGGAAGTCGTAGTAAAGGTTGCCGAGCCCGTAAATGTGCGTGCGGCTGACTTGCCCCGCATCGTCCACCCACTGGTCTTCATAGTCCGCGGAGAGGCCGAGGCGGCCGACGAGACTGTTGCTGCTGCCGGGCGACACGACGGCGCCAAACGGGTCGGTGAACGCGTCGAAGTCGACCGAGGAATAGGCAAGCTGGGCCTGCGGCGTCAGCGACCAGTTGCCGTTGAGGGCGATCTTCTGTCCGGTCTCGATGCTCAGCCCGTAGCCGAAACCGTTGTTGCCGTCCGCAAGCGTGGTGCCCAGCGTGGCCGACCGGATGTCACTGTCATACCATGTCGCCTCGGCCTGCGCGTCGACGTAGAAGCCACCGCTGCCGAACCAGGTGAGCGTGCTGCCGACGCCGTAGCCGGTGGCAGCGATCGACCCTGCCCCGAAGATCGAGGAGACGTCCGACGACGCGGTTCCGTAGTGGGCCGTAATCCCTCCGATCAGGGTACCGGCGTCGCTTTCGTGCAGCAGGCCATCGACGCCGGCCTGCAGCTTCCAGGTGGTCACGTCATAGTTCGTGCCGGAGGTCGACGTCTCAGGCTTGATCTCGGCATGGGCAGCTTCGATGCGCGCCCATATCGCCTTGCCGTCGACCGAGCCCTGGCCTGGCAGGTCCGCACCTTGCGGCGTAGCACCCTCGCCCCACGACCGATTGCCAATGCGTTGCTGCATGGTGCCCAGTTCATTGAAGGCCTGCAGCACCCCTTCATAGGCCTCGTACAGAGGCACGCCGGGCGAATAGAGCGGCTGCGGATCGGGATCGCCGTTGACCAGGGCCGAGCGCAGATACCAATCGCCATCGGCCGGTGTGCTGACGCCGTTCTTGTAGAGCCTGTATGCGTAGGCGCCCCCGACGACCGCTGCATCGTCTTCGAAGGTATAATTGCCGTCGAGCGAGAAGCTGCCGTTTGAGACGCCGCCGACGTCGACGATCTTGATGCCTCCGACCGTTTGGGCGCCCGACCCGCCGAAATTGACGACCTGAAGGGTACCCGTCCCTGACGTGTTGCCGGCGATCACCAGCATGTCTGTCGGCGAACCGTCACCACCGAGCGCAGCGTTGAGAACGACGGCGCCGCTATTGCCGACATAGTCGCCGCTTACGGTAAGTGTGTCGCCTGGGACGCCACCCGCGATGCGCACCGTTCCGGCGTTGCTCAGCCCCGCAATCGTCTGGGACGTGCCGGCAAGATCGAGCGTGGCGCCCGAGGCGACGGAAAACTGCGAGGAGGAACTGAACGCGTTCGCAGCGCCCGCGGCAAGCGTGCCGCCGCTGACCGTAGTGGCGCCGGTAAAGCCTGAGTTGTCCAACGCAAGCAGCAGCGTGCCTTGGCCGTCCTTGATGAACGTACCGGCGCCCGAGAGCACGCCGGCATAGCTGGCGGAGGCGACTTGGTCGAATGTGAAGGAGGCGCCGGCGCCGATCGCGACATCGCCACCGAAGCGCTCGGCTGCCGAGACGAGGCCGCCTTGATTGACGGTCCAGTCCAGCAGCGACGTGCCTGACAGCGTCAGCACGCCGGCGCCATCCTTCATCATTGCGCCGGTGCCGGAGATATCGCCGGCGAAGCTGGCGTCCGCCGCCTGGTCGAACACGACAGTGCCGGAATTGCCGATGTCGCCACGAATCGAGGTTGCATCGCCGACCAGCGTGCCAGCGCTGACCAACGTGTTGCCGCCATAGCTGTTCGTTCCCGTAAGCGTCAGCGTGCCGGCGCCGGTCTTGGCAAGGCTGCCAGCGCCAGAGATCGCACCGGACAAGGTCAGGTCGGCCACAGTGTCGAAGGTGCCGCCGGCCGACGAAAGCGTGACGTCGCGCGCCGAGCTGAACGCCGCTGTGTTGCGCAGCGTCCCGCCGGAGAGCGTCAGGCCGCCAGCGGCAACGCCGAGATTGTTGTCGGCTGAAACAGATAGCACGCCGCCCAGGACGGTGGTGCCGCCCGTGTAGGTGTTGGCGCCGGACAGCACCAGCGTGCCCGCATCGGTCTTGGTCAGGCTGCTGGTCCCGGTTAGCACGGAGGCGATGGTGGCGGTGTAACCTGCTCCGGCCACCGTGCCGTCGCCGACCCGAATGATGCTCTCGCCGCCAGCGCCATCAAGCGTGATGGCGTCGCCTTCGATGCGGTAGCCATCGGCGGCGAATTGCATGCCCGTAATCGCAAGCGCGCCGGCGCTGCCGTCGGCGATGACGGTGCCGCCGAGCGTCTGGAAGATGGCGAAGCCGGGCTGCGGCTTCATCGCGCCAGTTACCAGGCCGGTGCTCGTCGTCCAGTTCAGGCTTGTCGCCGTCCACGTGCCGTTGCCGCCGTCGACCAGATCGTTGTTGGCATTCCCGGCCGCGTCACCGTCCCAGAACAACAGGTCGTTACCGACACTGCTGATAAGATTGACCTGGTTGGCGACAGAAGTCTGCACCGTCAAATCGGCCGCCGTGACGCCGGCCGGCAGATTGCCGAGTTCGAGACCATTGTCGGTGAGGGCGCCGCCATAATTGATGAGCCGGTAGACGCCAGGGCCAAAGCCGCCTACATCGGTGATGTTGAGGCTGCCGTCCAGCGTCAGCGCTCCGGTCACCTCGATCAGGTCGTTGACACCGCCGCCGACAATTCCTGCCTGGCCGAGCTCGTAGTCGAGCATAGAACCGGAGCTCAGGCTGAGCGATCCGACCGTAAGCGTACCCGGACTGGAGCCGGGGGCCAGCACGCCGCCATCGGCGACGATCACCGCGCCGCCTATCGAGCCGGAGCCGCCCAGCGTGCCGCCGCTGTTGACCGTCGTTTCGGTATTCCCAAGCGAACCTTCGACGACGAGCTTGCCCCCGTCGACCGTGGTGCGGCCGGAATAGGTGCTGTCGCCGTTGAGCACCAGGGTGCCGGCGCCCTCCTTGTAGACGCCGCCCACGCCGCTCAGCTCGCCATTCGCGGTCAGCGTCGTACCCGCCGCCGCGCGGAAGTAGCCATAGGCGGAAGTGAGCTTGACATCGCGGCTCATGGCGAAGCTTGCTGTCGTGCCGAGTTCGCCGCCGTCGAGTGTCAGCAGGCCCGTAGCGGCACCCAGATTCTGGTCCGACGCGACCGAGATGCTTTTGCCGGTCCCGACCTTGGTGCCGCCGCTGTGGGTGTTGGCACCGGTCAGCGTCAGCGTGCCGAAGCCTTCGATGTCGACGCTGCCCGAGCCGGAGATATTTCCGCCGAAGGTGTGGGGGCCGAGGTCGAGAAACGAGACAGCGCCGTTGTCCAGGATGTCGCCACGGATCGCCACGGTGTTGCCGGCAAGCGTTCCTGCATTGACGATGTTGCCACCCGTATAGCTGTTGGACAAATTGCTGACGTTGAGCGTGCCGGCGCCGCTCTTGACCAGTGTGCCGGTGCCGGTCACCTGGCCTGACACGTCCAACTGCGTGCCTGCCACCGTGTCGAACCCGCCGGTCGAATTGATCAGGACATTGCGATTGGTGGCGAAGCTGGTGGTCGTGCGCAACGTGCCGCCGTCGAAGGTCAAGCCGCCCGAGAGGGCGCCCAGATTGTTGTCACTCGAAATTTGCAGGGTCCCGCCGGACAAGGTCCAAGGCGTGACGGCAGTTGTCGTCCCCGTTAGGGTCCAGGTGCTGTTTCCGGTTTTCTCGTAGAACCCAAACCCGTCATATTTGGCGCCAGCGCCGATCTGCGACACACCGAAACTGGCGCTGATATCGCCACCCAGCTTGAATGTATCCGCGGCGCTGAAAGCGACCACATTGCCTATGATGGTGGAGCCGGCCTGAATCTCCAGCGAATTGACGCCGCCGGTGAACTGGATGGCTTTGCCGGCTGCCGGCGTTCCGCCACCGGTGCCGACGGCACCGCCGCTGATCGTACCCGCATTGATGACCGCGATGTTGGCGCCCTTGATCCCTGCGGCGCCATCGCCGCCTGCCAAGGAGCCCTGACCGCCACTGCCGCCAACGATCGTCGCACCTAGCTTGTTGATGACGGTTCCACCTGAAAGCAGCAGAACAGCGGCGCCACCGTCCCCACCGCCGCCGAGAACTGTTCTTCCACCGGCACCCCCGAGCAGATTCCCGCTGTTCTGGATTGTCCCGCCGCCCATCAGGACGATGGCAGCTGCGCCGCCGCCACCACCTGCTTGGACCCCAATTGTGGAAAGACTCGTGCCGCCGGTAACGCTGCCGCCCGCCTCTACAAACACGTTTGCGGACGAGAATATGCCGACGCCGCCACCACCGCTGCCGCTGTTGCCATTGGTCCCACCTCGGCCGCCAGTGCCACCACTCACCGATCCTGTGCCAGTGACTGTAACGTCGGCCGTGGCACTGACGCCCACACCGCCACCGCCACCGCCGCCGCTCCTGACGACGCCATTCGTGCCAGGGGAGCCCAAAGCGCCGGCCCCGCCGCTGATGCTGGTTGCAATGGTCCCGTCTGTCGAGATGACCAGACCCGTAGCACCAGTGGCACCGGCAACGCCATTTGGGTTGTTGGCTGTCCCACTTACCGCTCCCGATCCTCCTGGCGCCCCGTCACCCGTCGTGAGGTCAATGCCGCCACCACCGCCACCAGCGGTCGCGCCATTGGCGGCATTCTGACCCGTGGCACTCGCGAGCGCGCCGTCAACGCCACCTTGTCCAGCGCCTGCGCTGCTACCATTGCCGCCATCGGCCCGAGCCGGCGCGGCGCTCAGCGCAAGGGCAACAGTTAGGATCGTCAAGGCGGAAGTGCCGGAGCGAAGCGACACGACTTGCGGCAAGCGCGCGAGATGCAAAACCCAAAACCCATCACGCGCAATCCGCTCCGCCATGCCTAAGCTCCCTGATTCCTGAGTGCGCGAAGGCAGCATGAAAGCTATTCGCCCGCAAGAAGTTTATAGTCGTGAGAGCTACCAAGAAGCTAACGGTGATCAGTAAAATGAAGTCTGCGACTTTTGAGCGACAGAAAATAGTCAATATTAGATATAGCTTATTAAACAGAGACCTTACGGAATCGCGAGAACAATCTCGCTGCATGAATTTATGCGGAAACGTTCGGACCTCCTGGGCCCAGCCGATCCCATCGGGCGGAGGTGAGTTTCGCCTCTACGGGGCGATGAGGCGCTAGGCTGCCCCTTGGGCGACCCTCACTATCCTGCAAGAAGTGATTCTGTAATCGACTCCCACTCTGCGTCTAGCTTGCCAGTTGCCACAGGCTGCCCGGCGCGGCGGTACCAGTAGGCTGCATTAGAAAGGTCGCCTTCTTTGCGGTGCAGATAGGCATGAACCCATACAGAGGCCGGATCAGATTCGTTGGCCTGCACACACTCATGCGCCCGCTCCCAATCGCCCTGTCTATCCCACCATAGAGCGTGGAGCGCCATCCCAAGATTCGCCGGGGGCTCTACACCCTGAAGGGTCGCACGGAACTCGTCGATGTCCATAGTTACCTCGCCTCTGGCTACGCCGGTCCTGTCCCGTTCCGTGCAACGAAATGCGCCCTCTGCCGGTGATTTGCTCTGCCGACTTTAGCAATGGCTCTGGCGATCTTTAGCGGAAACGGGGTTTTCGCTCGGCAAAGGCCGCATCAAGGGCTTCCAATTGACGAATGCTCGTTGCAGGGCTGCTTCCTGCTTCTAAGCTTCATGGTCGGCAGAAGCTGCCACGGAAACCAAAGGCGCTTCCAGGCTCCATGTTATGCCATGCGGACCGTGTTCGAGAATTCCCTGCCCACTGACCGCTGCGGGCGCAACCCGCTTCAGCACAACGGTTCCAAAGCCACCTTGTCCGACAGTCTGGACCTGCGGACCATCGGATTCGGCCCAGGTGAGGTGAAAGAGCCTCGAAGCACCGGAACCGGTGATGCCCCATGTGACCGAAATCCGGCCCTTGTCCCCTGAGAGCACGCCGTATTTGGCCGAGTTGGTCGCCAGTTCGTGGAAGGCAATCCCGAGATACTGAACTGCGTTGGGACTGAGCACCAATGATGGGCCCGACATTTCGATCACATCCCCCCGCGGGAAAGGCTCGACCTGGGCCGCCAAGAGGTCGCTGATCGTGGCACCCTTCCAATCCGCCGAAACAAGCAGGTCGTGAGATCGCGACAACGCCATGATGCGCTCGCGCACCTGGGTTTCAAAGTGTTTTGGCGTCTCCGATCGCTTGTTGGTCTCCCGGATCATCGACAGGATGACCGAATACTGGTTTTTCACCCGGTGGTTGACCTCGCGCATCAGCATGCGGATGCGGTATTCATTCTCCTTCGCCGACGTGATGTCTCGCGCTATCTTCGATGCGCCGGTGATCTGCCCGGTTGCGTTACGCACGGGCGATATCGTCAGCGAAACCGGAACCAGGCTGCCATCCTTGCGCAGGCGGGTCGTTTCGAATGGTTCGACGCGCTCGCCGCGGCGAATGCGTTGGAGGATGCGGGGTTCCTCGTCCTGATGGTCTTCGGGGATCAGCATGGTCACCGACCGGCCAATCGCTTCGTCGGCGGTATAGCCGAAAAGCCGTTCGGCGCCGTGGTTCCAGCTTTTTATGATGGTGTTGAGATCCTTGCTGACGATAGCGTCAAATGAGGATTCCACGATCGCTGACAGGTGCTGCCTGGTTTCTTCGGCACGCTGGCGGTCCGTCAGGTCCAGCAGCATGTTGACGGCGCCAATCAGAGCGCCGTGCTCGTCCCGCAGCGGTGTCGGGTAGGGCAGGAACGGAAAAAACGATCCATCGGGACGCTGCGCAACAGCTTGCTGATTGCGGACCGGCCTGTTCTCCTTGAGCGCGATGGCCATCGGGCATTCATCGTGCGGCAATTCCTTGCCGTCGGCACTGAACAGCTTGAACGTCACGCACCATTTATCCTTGCCGACCTCAGGCTCCCTGCCTGCCAGATCGGCCGCGGCGCGGTTGTAGTAGGTGATCGTCCCATCCTGATCGGTCGTGTAGATGGCGACGGGTAGGCCGTCGAGTATCTGGTGATAGGTACTGTCATGCTGCCTGAGCTCCGAGCGGGTGTGCACCAAGTCGGTTACATCGACCGTGAAGCACCGGGTGTTGATCAGCTTGCCGTCCCGGAAATGTCCGCTTGAGGTGACTTCGACGTGCTTGATCGATCCATCGCTGGCCCTCAATCGCGCCGGATATCTTACGATCTTCTCGCCATTGGCAAGGCGACCCAAAATGTCCTCTATGACGTCCCGGTCGGGATAGAACTCGGCGATGTGGCAACCGAGGTAGTCCTCTGCGGGATAGCCGAGAAGGTCGAGCTCAGCCTGGTTGGCATGCACGATTACGCCGTCTGCGTTCACCAGATGGAGGGCAACGGCGCCGTTTTCGAAGAAATCCTTGTAATCGAAATCCAGACCGTCATTGCTGGACACCCCCGGGTTTTCGAAGGCGACAACATTCGCCTGTGTTGCTTCATGCATCCCAAACACCTTGTCCAGTCCAACCAAATATAATGCGGCTTGGATCAGTTGGTTCCCATTGCTCGCGGTCTCGACCCGCTGCGTACGGGAACCGGACCCTAAAAGGGTCGTAGCCTCGACTCGTCTTCCATCTACAAACGTGCGATCATCCGCGCATGGGCAAACCCTTGGTCCTTGTCGTCGACGACGAAGCCTTGATAGCACTGGATATGGAGTCCACTCTTTCGGAGGCGGGCTTTGCCGTGGCATTGGCGGCGACATGTTCCCAGGCGAAACGTTTTCTTGCGGACCATACCCCCGCCGCAGCGATCCTGGACGTAAGGCTGTCGGACGGCGAGGCTGTTGACGCGGCAAAAACCTTGGCAGGGCGGGCGGTTCCTTTCATCGTCTATTCCGGCCTGGGGCTCGAGGAAACCCCCGAAGCGTTCTCGTCCGGCGTAAGAGTGATGAAACCCGCCGGACCTGCAGAGGTGGTCCGGGCTCTCAAAGCGATGACCGCCGGGCAGCAGAAGGCGACGGGATAGCCGTGCTCTGAGCACCTTCGGTCTAAACTAGCCAGGCGCTGCCGGAGCAGCTGCCGTGCCTCACGGAGCAGCGAATTGCGGCCGGTGCCGATCAGGCGAACAAGGTCGCGCGCTTGATCCTCGGTGATGCCGGTCTCTTTGGCAGTTGACAGCACCAGTGCTTCATTCCCTTCCACTTTCTTAGGGTTGTGCTCGTCCTTGCCCGTGCTGATCATGCCTTCTCCATCGGCTCAACGCCAGGATCTGAGACTCATTCTTCGACGCACGGTCAACCTCGCTGTGCCGCGTTTGAGCGACAGAGATAGCGGCTCAATTATTGCGTTGCCAGAAACGATCCTGGCAACAGCCAAGTGGCCGGGTCCGTTCGTACGATAAAGCGCCCCGCGCAGGGACGGCGCCAGCATGGGCCAGATCGACCAGACAGATTGACCGGTCCTATGCCTCTCCGAAATCGGTTTCGTTTCTTGACGTCGGTTGCCGCTCGTAGTCAACGGGCGGCGGCAGGAGCATGATTTCGGTCTCCTTGCGGCCGAACTCTCGGCCGATCTGGAACGCCGCGTAGATCGCGCCGAGGCGGATAAGGAATCTAAGCATGGGGGTTCTCCTTCGATGTTAGGAACCGCAAGGCCGCGAGATTGTTCCATGGTTTGCGAGTGGGGACGATCTTGCCGTCGCACCAGGCATTCCAGCGCCGGCGCGGCAATCTGAGACATGGCGGTGCGGCTAGGCTGTTGCGGCCGTTGCCTGGGCCGGGATCCGTTTTCGAGGGGCCGGACGGCGTCGATCGCGGCGTTTCGAAACGACTTTGAGGGGAACGGCCGGCGCTGGAGAAAGTGCGCCAAGCACAGCGTTGACCATGCCGTGGGCTACGAAATCGGCGCTGATGTCGGCGGCCAAAGCTTGCCTTTCTTGCCCGACATCGCCCTGCTCCGCGTCTGACCAGAACACAATCCCAATTCTCAAACCTGCCTTGGCGCGCTTCAGTCTCCGGACCAGAAAGCGGGCATGCTTGAGCGAATCCCGGTTCAGGAAACCGACCACGACGGTGTCGATCGCCTCTAGTTCGAGACGACGAATACCTGCCGGCTCCATATCGACAAAACTGGCCTTCGCCACCGTAGCACCTTGCACCTCCAGCACCTGAGCGAGCATGGCGGCAGCGGCATCGTCGAGTTCGCCGCGACCGCCGGCACAAAGCACCGACATGTCCTTGCCGTCGGGCAACTCGATCTCTTCCTCTTCGACGCCATCTGTTTCCCTGCTCGCGCTCCCTTCCGCGGTGGTTGCCGGCGCATCTTCCTCGCTTGCCTCTTCCTGTGCATCGTCGGCAAGATTTGCCACAAGAATTTGGGCGCTCGCCGCCACCTGCCTTCGCTGTTGATCGCCCATCACGCCACGCATGCGGTCCTGCTCGCCCAACAGGAGAGCAGGAATGGCGACAGTGTCGTAGAAATCGATCAGGTACTTCTCCTCGAGGATCTCCTCGGCATGGTCAGTGGCCTCGTCGGGATCGCCGGCCAGGAGCCGTTGATAGAGCCGGGCGTGAGATTCAAGGACGGGCTCGTTGCCAAACAGGACGTCGAGAAATTCGAACTGCGGAACATGTCGCCCGAGGACGACGAGGCAAACTGTCAGCGGCGTCGAAAGGACCAGGCCGAGCGGCCCCCACAACCATGTCCAGAAAATTGCCGCAACGATGATTGCCAAAGGAGAAAGTCCCGTGCGCGAGCCATAGAGCCACGGTTCGATGACGTTGCCGGTTACCAATTCCATGACGACAAACAGTGCGGCGGTCCACAGCACCAGCGACCAGCCGGGCGCAACCGCCAAGGCCAGAAACAAGGGCAGCAGCATGCCGATAACAGGGCCGATATAGGGAACGAAGCGCAGCGCCAGTGCCAGCAACCCCCACAGCAGCGCGTTGGGAATGCCGAGCACCCAAAGGCCAATCGCGATTGGTATCGCGTAGACGATGTTCACCACCAATTGCATGATCAGATAACGGCCAACCCGTTTGCCGGCATCCTGCAATGCCTGCGTTGTGCGATGGAGGTCGCCATAGCCGACGAGGCGGATAAACCGGTCGCGCAGATCCTCGCGCTCAAGCAACATGAAGATGACGACGATGATGATCAGGCCAGCTGATGCCAGCGGGCTGATCAACGGTCCGATGATGTTCTGCAATACCTCCAGAGGTCTCTCGCGGGCGACGATCTCGACGGGAACAGGCTCGCGCCGGGGCTTGTCGGCCGCAGGCGGCGCCACATCCTGCTTGTCGATCTCCTGACCGACACGCTCGATCACCCCGCTCAGCCTGGCAATTATGCCGCCACCAACGCCCGTCTCCTTGAGGGAACGTACCTTGGTCAGAATGTTTGTCTGGTAGACGGAAATGTTCTGAGCAAGCTCGCTTACCTGGGTCGCAACAATGAAGCTGAACAGGCCCAGGGCCGCGAATGCGCCAATCACGCTCAGAAGCACTGCGGGCAGCCGAGGCAAGCCGACACGCTTCAGTGCGGAGACCATCGGCACCAGAGCAAAGGTCAAAAGCAGCGCGATGGCAATGGGAAGGAACACCTCACGACCGAAATACAGCGCAGCTACTGTCGTGACGATGGTTGCCACGGTAGGCAGAGCTGTGCGCGGATGGGCATTGCCTGCCGCAAGAATCCGTCCTAGCCCCCGCTCGGACGATGAGATGTCGTTTCGACGATTGGCAGCCACGTGATTCCCCCCGTTTCCTAGCGATAGTTAGACCCATTCGCCTGCCGGGCAATGTTTAGCAGGGCCGAATACATACGTTTTGCGGTTTTGCGCCCTGGGCGCTGTGCTCTGACGGTTCAGTCGATATCGTCGGAGCCGCAAATCTGTGGTAAAGCCGCCGCCCAACCAACCAAAGGACGACATCTGTGAGCGAACCGACTGTGGCCGAAGCGACCGAAAGTATCTATGCCTCGCTGCGGGCGGACAATGCCGACATCGACGCCCATATCGCGACGCTCAAGGCTGCGCTGACACGAGAGGGCGCAAAACAGGCGGTGTTCGATCCGGCAAAATTGGCGCAGAACAACCGCTCGGGCCGTAAGTTGATGCAGGCTTATTTTCGCCAGCGCGGCGTGAGCGTGAGGTTTTCGGACCAGTAGCGCGCTGCAGCTTGGGGAACGGCGTCCCAACGGACGGTCCGTATCTCGCCCGCTCCGCCCTGCGGTGGACTTTCGTCAATCCTAGGCGAATGCCCGCATTGCCCTGCCCAGGTCGGTGTCGCCCCCTGCCCCTGCAGCTCTTGACGGAAACCGGTGCCTCCTGTTTGAGGTGGGCCAGGACGTTTGCTGCATGGGGAGATGGGCAAGGGTGGGCAAACAGTGAAGCGCGTTCTTCAGATGCTTGCCGCGGCGATCATCGCGTCCGGGGCGACCGGCTGCACGAGCATTTCCTACTACGCGCAGTCGTTGCAGGGTCACGCGCAGATCATGGCCGCGCGCAGGAATGTCGGGAAACTCATCCTTGACCCTTCGACGCCCGAGGCATTGCGCGCGAAATTGACGTCGGCCAGCGCGATAAGACGGTTTGCGACGGATGAACTGGCATTGCCCGAGAACAGCAGCTACCGCAGCTATGTCGACATCCATCGCGACGCCGTGACCTGGGCCGTTTTTGCCGCGCCGCAATTCTCGCTCGCGCCACGAACATGGTGCTTTCCGGTTTTCGGCTGCGTTCCATACCGGGGTTATTTCTCCCGGAAATCCGCGGCTGAAAGCGCTGTCGAGCTCCAAAGACAGGGCCTCGACGTCTATGTCTCGGGCGTCACCGCCTATTCCACGCTTGGCTGGTCCAGTGACCCGCTGCTGAGCACGATGCTTCGTCAGGACGACACCTATCTCGCAAGCCTTGTTTTTCATGAACTGGCGCATCAGCGCTTCTATGTCGATAACGATTCCGCATTCAACGAGGCGTTCGCCGTTGCCGTCGAAACCAGCGGCGTCAGGAAATGGCTCCGCGCCGCCGGCGACCGGGCCGGATTGCGCCGATACGAAGCCGACCGCAAGCGCGGCGCCGATTTTCTCGGACTGGTGTCGAAAACGCGCGACGAGTTAAGGCAGGTCTATGGTAGTCCCCGCACCCCGGAAAAGATGGCGGCCGCCAAGGCAGCAACCATCGACCGGTTGCGGATGCGCTATCGGCGGATGCGCGACAGGCACTGGGCGGGATACCGGGGATACGACGCCTGGTTCGCTGCCCCGATCAACAACGCCAAGCTCGCCGCAACTTCTGTCTACGGTGAACAGGTTCCGGCCTTTCTTCGCTTGTTCGACCTGTGTTCCGGCGACTATCCGAGGTTTTACGCTTCTGTCCGGCGGATCGCGGATTTGCCCAAATCGTCCCGCGCCGAAGCGCTCAAGGCTGCTGACACGTGCAATTGACTTGAACAAGCACAGGCAGGTCCTGACGATCACCCCAGCGACAGTTCCTTCGTCTGGTGTCTCAAAACGAGGCCGACCGCGCCCAGCAAGGCATCGTTCTCGGTGTGCCTGCCAACGATGATGCGCGTGCGCAGCGCGGGAGCGACATCCCGGGACTTGATCAGCGTGTGGCGTTCATAGGACGCGATCAGCGGCGTCAGCAGAATGTCGCCTGCCAACGCCATGTGGCCGCCGATGATGATAAGCGGCGGGTTGAGCACTGAGCCGATGAGGCCGAGACCCCGACCGGCGATCTCGGCGGTATCCTCGATCATCCGCAACGCCCTGACGTCGCCCTGCTCGGCCATGGCGATGACATCGTCCATGGTGACTTGCCGCCCAACGACACGCGAAATCTGTTCCAGCGGCCGGGTAAAACTCGCGTAGAGCTCCAGGCAGCCGCGATTGCCGCAGCGGCAAAGGTCGCCGCCGGGATCGATGCTGATGTGCCCGAATTCGCCGGCGCCGCCGGCGACGCCCGTCACCAGCCGGCCATGCTGGACAATGGCCCCGCCGACACCCAGATCGATCTTGAACAGCACGAAATCGTCCTGGCCGACGGCCGCACCCCACATCAGCTCGGCAATGGCCGCGCAGTTGCTCTCGTTGTCGGCGAAGATCGGCTGTTCCAGAACGGGGCCGAACACATCTCGTATGTTGACGCCGGCCCATGTTGGAACCATGCTGGCGCGCAGCACCACTCCATCGCGGCTGACAGGACCGGAGACGGAGACACCAACCCCCAGGAGCCCCGCCACCGGCAGACCGTTTTCCCTGTAAGATTGGGCAATTGCCGATTTGACCGCCTGGGCCGCCTGTTGCGGCTGGTAGTCCAGCGCCATTGGAATATTTTGTTCGGCAATGACGGAATGCGAGACATCGGCGACGATGAGCCGTATCTGCTGAAGAGCCAGGTGAATGCCGACGCAGGTGCCCGCTGTCGGATTGAGCGTCACCGCCGCGGCTGGCCTGCCGATGCCTCTGATGCCGTCGCGGCTGGTCGGGGCTTCGATCACCATTCCAGACTTTTTCAAGCCGTTAAGCGCGGTTGACACCGTCGAGCGCGCCAGACCGGTGGCGCGTGCGATCTGCAACGCGGAGAGTGCGCCGCGCTCGCTCAGGCAGCGCACGATCATGCTCTCCGGCGACGCGGAGGGTCTGTCGATCAGCCAGGTTCTAAGCGAAGGTTTTGTCATGGCTCAACATAAACATCGTTGACTGATAGCTCCAATATGTCATCTTGGAAAGAACTCGAGATTGACGCATCTCGCTGGCGGCGGCTTCAAACCGCGGCCATAAGCGGTCGAGACGAACCGTGCAACACGATATGGGAGTGAAACGATGAAGTCCGTCATGACCGCGCTTGCGGCCGCTGCTGCGTGCACATTTTTCGCCGGAACAGCCTTCGCCGAGCCCAAGACCAACCTTTTGCACCAATGGGCGACCGGATCGGACGCCCAGGCGATCGCCAAGCTCGGCGAGATGTTCACCGCCAAGGGCGGCAAATGGGAACAGACCTCGATCGCCGGCCACACCGCCAATACGCTGGCCAAGCTGCGCGCCGACGTGATCGCCGGCAATGCCCCGCCTGCCGTGCAGCTCAAGGGCCCTGAGATCGCCGAATGGAACGAGACCGGCATGACCGCCGATCTCGACGAGTTGGCGGCCTCGGAAGGGTGGGAGAAAGTGGTGGCGCCGGAATTGCTTCCGGTGATGAAGCCGACCGGCAAATGGGTCGCCGCGCCCATGAACATCCACCGCATCAACTGGCTCTGGGCCTCGCCCAAGGTCATGCAGGCGGCCGGCGTGGCGGAAATGCCCAAGACCTGGGCCGAGTTCAATGCGGCCTGCGACAAGATCGTCGCCACAGGCAAGATCTGCATCTCGCATTCGACCGCCGACTGGACGGATTCGACGGTGTTCGAGGTCGTGCTCTACGGCCAGGACATCGATCTCTACCGTAAGGCCTTTGTGGAAGGCGATGTCGAGTCCATGCGCAGCCCGGGAATGGTCAAGGCCTTCACGCAGATGCGCCTGATGACGAGCAAATATATGGATCCGGGCATGGTCGGCCGCGACTGGGATTCGATGTCGGCGCTGGTCGGCAAGGGCGACGCGGCGTTCCACATCATGGGCGACTGGACGATCGGCCTTTTGACCGCCGCCGGCTTCAAGGAAGGCACCGACTATGTCTGCGCCCAGGCGCCGACCGATTGGGGCAAACCCGGATTCATCCTCAACTCGGACTCGGTCGTGTTCTTCAAGCAGAAGGACCAGGATTACATCGACGGCCAGAAGCTGCTGGCCAGCCTGATCCTGTCGCCCGACTTCCAGACGGTCTTCAACCAGGCCAAGGGCTCGATCCCTGCACGCCTGGATATCGATCTGTCGAAGGGCTTCAATCCGTGCCAGCAGGTCTCGCAGAAGGATCTGCAGGCTTCGATCAAGGACGGCACACTGGTCCGCTCGATGGCCCACAACATGACCATCCCGCAGAAGATGCGCGGCGCGATCATGGACTCCATTACCGAGTTCGTGGCGACGCCGGACATGTCGCCGGAGGATGGCGCCAACGCGATGGCCGACGCGGCGGAAGCACAGAAATAGATGGCAATGGCCGGGCGCCATCCGCACCCGGCCATCCGCCATCCCGGTCCCGCGCTCCGCCAGTCCTGTGCTCTGCCAATCTCCGTGCTCTGAATGTCAAATCACGACCTGATCCTGTCGGTACCGACGCCCGCCCGCCCCTGGCGCGAGCGGCTGGGCTCCGCGATGCCCTTGCTGGTGCTCGGCCCCTCGCTTGTGGCGAGCTTCGTCTACGTCTTCGTGTTCACCGGCTGGACGCTCTATATCTCCCTGTCCAACTCCTCGCTGCTGCCGACCTACGGCTTCGTCGGCCTGGAGAACTACGCGTCGCTGTGGGCGAACCGGCGCTGGAACATCGCCTACAACAACCTGTTTTTCTTCAGCGCTTTCTACATCGTCGGCTCGGTGGCGGTGGGACTGCTGCTGGCGATCCTGATCGACCAGCGCGTGCGCGGCGAAGCGGCCTGGCGCACGATCTTTCTCTATCCGCTGGCCGTCTCCTTCATCGTCACCGGCACGGTCTGGAGCTGGCTCTACAATCCGACCGACGGCATCCAGGCCATGGTGCGCGGTTTCGGCTGGGCGAGCTTCAGTTTCGCACTCGCCAGCGACCGGCACTATGCGATCTACGCGGTGATCATCACCGGTGTCTGGCAGGCCTCGGGCTTTGCCATGGCGCTGTTCCTGGCCGGCCTGCGCTCGGTGGATCAGGACCTCGTCAAGGCCGCGCAGATCGACGGCGCATCGACGTTCCGCATCTATCGCAAGGTGCTTCTGCCAACCATTGCGCCGATCTTCCTGGCGGTCGCCGTCATCCAGATCCAGTTCGCCATCAAGACCTTCGACCTCGTGGCGGCCCTGACCAAAGGCGGCCCGGGGATCTCGACCACCTTCCCCGCCATCTACGTCTATGACCTGATGTTCCAACGCGGCCAGATCGGCGAAGGTGCGGCCGCCGCCATCATGATGCTTGCCGCTGTTGCCGTGGTGCTGGTGCCCTATTCATTCTGGGTGGTCTGGCGCCGGCGCAAGGAAGCCGGCCGTGGCTGACGTCTCCCTGGACCAGTCGCTCGACCGTCGCGCTGCCGCAGTCGCGTCGCGCCGGCATTTTCTCACCCGCTTCGCCATCTATGGGCTGCTGGTCGTCTTCGCGGCGATCTACCTGGTCCCGTTGCTGGTCGTGGTGCTGAATTCATTCCGCGACCAGCAGGAGATCGCACGCAACGGGTTGATCTCGCTGCCGCGCAGCTTCCGCCTCGATGCCTGGGGCCAGGCCTGGAGCACCTATTGCATCGGTGGCACCTGCGAGGGCATGCAGCGCAACTTCTACAACTCCCTGAAGATGACGATCCCGGCCACGATCATCTCGACGGCGGTCGGCGCGATGAACGGTTACATCCTGTCGAAATGGCGCTTCAGAGGTTCGGAAGCTTTGTTCACCTGCATGCTGCTCGGCGTCTTCATTCCGGGCCAGATTTCATTGATGCCGTGGGCGTTCATCCTCGGCAATCTCGGCCTTAGCAATTCGGTCTACGGGCTCGTCCTCATCCACGTCATCCAGGGCATTTCGTTCACCACTTTGTTTTGCCGCAACTACTACGTCAGCATCCCCGACGACCTGATCAAGGCGGCGCGCATCGACGGCGCCGGCTTCTGGCGCATCTTCCGCAAGATCATTCTGCCGCTCTCCTCACCGATCCTGATCGTCACGGTGATCTGGCAGTTCACCGGCATCTGGAACGAATATCTGTTCGGCGTCGTCTTCACCTCCGGGCAGCAACAGCCGATCACGGCAGCGCTCGTCGCGCTGACGGCAAGCGGCACCAATGTGCGCGCCTACGATGTCATGAGCGCCGCCGTGCTGATCGGCGCGCTGCCGCCGCTGCTGATCTATCTCTTCGGCGGCAAGTATTTTGTGCGCGGCCTGACGCAAGGTGCCATCAAATGAGGCGCGATCAAGTGAAGGGCATTGCATGTCGACATTGATCATCCGATCGCTGCGCAAGAACTTCGGCGCGGTCGAGGTGCTGAAGGGCATCGATCTCGAAGCGCGGAACGGCGAGTTCATCGCGCTGGTCGGACCGTCCGGCTGCGGCAAGTCCACTCTGCTGGCGATGATCGCCGGGCTCGAATCCGTTACCTCCGGCGAGATCCGCATCGACGGGCGGCTGGTCAATTCGGTGGCGCCGAAGGACCGCGACATCGCCATGGTGTTCCAGTCCTATGCCCTGTACCCGACGATGACGGTGCGCGAGAACATCACCTTCGGCATGGAAAGCCGCCGCGTCCCGAAGCCGCAGCAGGACGAGGCCGTCAAGCGGGTTGCCGCCTTCCTGCAGATCGAACCGCTGCTAGGGCGCAAGCCCGGACAGCTTTCGGGCGGCCAGCGCCAGCGCGTCGCCATGGGCCGGGCGCTGGTGCGCGATCCCAAACTGTTCCTGTTCGACGAGCCGCTCTCCAATCTCGATGCCAAGCTGCGCGTCGACATGCGCACCGAAATCAAGAAGCTGCATCACCGCGTCGGCAAGACCACCGTCTACGTCACCCACGACCAGGTCGAGGCGATGACGCTGGCGTCGCGCATCGCCGTGATGCATCAGGGCGAGGTCCAGCAATTCGACGATCCCGCCACGATCTACAACCGTCCGGCCAACATGTTCGTCGCCGGCTTCATGGGGTCGCCGGCGATGAATTTTTTGGCCGCCGAACTGAGCCAGGAAGGCGGTCGCCGCACTGTTGTCCTGCAGACCGCCGACGGCAAGACGGCCAGCCTGCCGATCGTCCAGGCGCTCCCATCCGACACGCCGCAACAGCTCGTGCTCGGCATCCGTCCCGAGCACATCTACCGCTTCGATCCCGATCTTGCGCGCCGCAAGCCGGGCATCGCGCAGATCGATGCCGTGGTCGAGTTGGTCGAGCCGACAGGCGCGGAGACCATGGCCGTCCTGCGCCTGGGCGGCAAGGAGATCACCGGTCGTTTCGACCCCGACGGCACGCCGCTTATGGGTGAGACGGTGACGCTCGGCATCGACATGGCGCGTGCGTGCCTGTTCGACCCGACGACCCAACGCCTGATCTGACCCGATCTGACCAAAGCTTGATTTGAAAAGAGTTCCGCCTTGTCCTTCGCCACCTATCCGAGCCTGTCCGAGCGCGTCGTGCTGATCACCGGCGGTGCGTCGGGCATCGGCGCCGACACGGTCCGCGCCTTCGCCGCCAATGGCGCACGAGTGGCGTTTCTTGATCTGCAGCAGGAGGCCGGCGAGGCGCTCGCGCGGGAACTCGCCGCCGCGGCAGCGCACGCGCCCCTGTTCCTGCGCTGCGATGTGACCGATATCCCCGCCCTCCAGGCCGCGATCGGCACGGTGCGCGACCGCCTCGGGCCTGTCGCAGTGCTGGTCAACAACGCCGCCGACGACAATCGCCTCTCGGTCGCCGACGTGACGCAGGAATACTGGGACCACGCCCAGGATGTGAACCTCAGGCACCATTTCTTTGCCGCCCAGGCCGTGCATCCGCACATGCAGGAATTGGGCTTTGGTTCGATCGTCAATTTTTCCTCGATCGCCTGGCGTTTCGGCGCATCAGAGATGGCCCCCTATGCGGCGGCCAAGGCTGCGGTGGTCGGGCTGACCTTCGCGCTGGCGCGGGCGTTTGGCCCCGACAACATCCGCGTCAACGCCATCGAGCCGGGCGCCGTCATCACCGACCGGCAGCGGGAGCTTTGGTACAAGACCCAAGGTTCGGTCGATCAGGTCGTGCAGCGCCAGGTGATCCGCAAGATTCTGCTCGGCGAGGAGATCGCGCGCACGGTACTGTTCCTCGCCGCCGACGACAGCCGCATGATCACCAAGCAGTCGATCACCGTGGACGCCGGCCTGCGATGACCCCACCTGACTCAAAGGATCGTTTCATGCTCGAGGTCGGCCTGAACCCCTACGGCCTGACCTATCATCTCGGCCTGCAGGGTCGCGGCACGCCACGCGCCAATCCTAGGCCTGCGGGGCTCGAAGGTTTCATCGCGCTGGCGACCGAACTCGGCGCGCGCGTGCTGGAGATCTGGGTGCCATGGCTGAGCGAGCTTTCCGACGACGCGGTGATCGCGCTACGCGAACGGCTCGCCGGCCTTGGCATCACGCCGGTCGTCAGCGGCGGCCTGCTGGTGGGCGAACCGCTCGACGATGCCTTTCGGGCCGCGCGCCTGCTCAAGGCCAAAATCATCCGCACGGCGCTGACGCCCATTCTCTGCGGCGACCGCAACGCCGCCGGCGAAAAATGGAGCGAGTACGCCGGCATCATTCGGGGGCGATTGGTGGAGTGGGGTCCCCGCGCGAATGCCGACGGGTATGTCCTTGCGATCGAAAACCACCAGGACTTTACCAGCCGGGAACTCGTCGATTTCTGCGCCCTCGGTGGTGACAGTGTGGGCGTCACCTTCGACACCGGCAACACGTTCCCGGTCGGCGAAGCGCCGCTCGATTTCACGCGCGCGATCGCCCCCCATGTCCGCCATGTCCACCTCAAGGATTACCGCGTGCAGTTCACGACCGAAGGTTACCGGCTGATCCGCTGCGCCATCGGTGACGGTGCTGTGCCGTTCGCCGAGCTGTTTGCAATTCTTGCCCAGCACCATGATCGCCTGACCGCCGTCCTCGAACCGGGCGCATTGGAGGCGCGGCATGTCCGCTATCTCAGCGACGACTGGTGGCGCGGCTATCCCCCGAAGACGGCACGCGAATTTGCCGCCTGCCTGGCGGCCGCGCAGCGCAACCGGCTGCCCGACGATGCCGACTACCGCACGCCTTGGGAGCGCGAAGCCGACGTCTCACTGGTTTCCTATGAGCTCGACATGATCCGGCGCAGCGCCGCCAACATGCGCAAATTTGGTTTGATGGAGAATATCCGATGACGGCACGTGAACTCGATGGATTGACCGCCTTCGTAACCGGCTCCGGCCGCGGCCTCGGCCGCGTGATGGCCGAGCGCCTGGCCGAACTCGGCGCCAATGTCGCGATTCACGACATGGACGAGGAAGCGCCGGCCAAATATGGCGAGTTCGCCAATCTGAGCGAAGTGGTCGAGCGCCTGAAGCGGCACGGCACGAAGGTGACGTCGGTGACCGGCAACATTGGCGACCAGAAGGCGGTGGCCGCGATGAAGCGCAAGATCGAGGCCGATCTCGGCGACGTCCATGTGCTGGTCAATTGTGCCGGCGGCGACATCGGCGCCAGGGGCGGCAAGCCGAACCCGAACAACGCCCTCGACATCGAACTCGACGACATCCGCGTGCTCACCGAGAACAATCTGATCGGCACGATGCTGGTCTGCCAGGCCTTCGTGCCGCCGATGAAGCAGCGCGGCGGCGGCTCCGTCATCAACATCGCCTCCGCGGCGGCACATCTCGGCTGCTCGCCCGAGGTCGTTTACTCCACCTTGAAGGCCGCGGTCGTGCATTACACGCGCTGTCTCGCCAAGGAACTGATCGACGACGGCGTGCGCATCAACGCGGTCAGCCCCGGCGCCACCAAGACGGCACGCTTCCAGGCGACCCGCGTGGTCGATCCGGAGCGCATGGATTCCAGCAAGAAGTCGCTGAACCGCTATGCCGAGCCGGAGGAGATCGCCGAGGCGGTGGCGTTTCTGGCTGGCCCGCGGGCGCGGTTTATCAACGGGCAGGTGCTGCGGGTGGATGGCGGGTTTACGATTTTTCCGGGGTGATGGGGCGGGCCTCGAATTTCAATTTCGGGGCCGAAAGCGGAAGTGCCGTTTTCGGGATTCCTGGGTTAAATTGCCCCCTCACGCCTCGAGCTTTTCGCAGCGTCAAAACGGCTGTGGAGGGATTGGCAGGCTATACCGCTGACGAAGCGCACATGTGACGCACCGAGGATAAGTAACCCCGCTTGGTCACGAGGGCGCTGCCGACCGGTTGGTCGAAACTGGCGCTGGTACTCGCTATTCACGAAATTGCCGATCACCCTGACGAGGTCCACTGAGCAATGGTGAACGTCATTTCTGAAGTCGCAAGCAACTCGGCCGCCCTACTCCATTGAGGTCAGCCATGCCTTCGCGGAGCCGACGCAATCTCTGCTGGAGCCTGCATGCTTCTTCAGGCGCAAGCGCTGTGTCTCAGTGCGGCATGAATCCTTTTCTCAGCCAAGCCAATATCTTGCTCCCATTGAGAACCCTGCGGACACGCCCGGCGGCCCAGCCAGCCTGCATGGTGGCGCCGGTGTGGCAACTGCAGACGATCTCATGCAACTGCCAATCGGAGAGTTCGAAGAAGCGTCTGGCTTCCCCGTAGGTATCCGATTGCATGCCCGATGCACGCAGCAGTGGATCGTCAAAGGCGACACTAATCGCCGATCCGACCGCGCGCGCTTCTCCGCGGACAGAGGGATGCAGATGCTCAGTCCCGGTGAGAGCCACAAGGGAGCGCGTCGGATTTCGATAGAGCAGTTCCGCCCACCGCTCTATCCGTTGCGTCCTTGTAGCCAGCAGAGCCGGCGATAGTGGACTGATGTCCGCGACTGACTGGAGTTGATCGAGTGTCTGGTGCTTCATGACTGCCTCCTGTTGGTCGTTCCAATCCCTAGGCCTTTGCTGCAGGATTGGCTCACACGCTAAGCCGCCTCGTAAAGGAGCGGCGGCCGATCAGGTGTTGCCACCAATCGCCCACAGGCACCGCGCGGCGGCATCTGCAGCGACACCAACTGCATTCCTTCGCCAATGTTCCAGCGGGATGAAAAAAACTGTGCGGCCGGCCGACCCGACGGATCCGGCTGGCGCACGCAGGATCCTGAACTGCTGGACGATGATGACGCAGGCCTGGAAAGGCGGCTAGGTTGGACCTTGCTTTTCAGGCTTGACCATGATGTTTCACTACCCGCTCGGTCATCGCGGGAAGGCCAGGAGCAGAGCCGCTGGCAACGGTGAGTTGCGGACCAGGGCGGGCGGTGGTGGACGACGCCCTTGGGCCGCCAGGTCACTGAAGGAGCAACCGAAGCGGCGCTTCGGGCGTAAAAGCGATGTCCCTGTAGGTCTGCAATGTCTGCTTATGGAGGAACGGCGGCAAGGCCTCTTTGACCGGCATGGGGCGCATTGCTGACCGGCAGATTTTCGGCCGACAGCAGACCCTCTGCTGCTTGGGTACGCAGCACGCAAGCTGACATGTGAGACCTCGGTGCGAAGGCCGGGACCAGGCCCACTGCGAACGTACGTGTTGGTTCGCATGTTGGCGCTGAAGCGCCTTATCGTTCAGCCTCGCGGCACATAGATCATATGAACCGTATCGTCATCGATCAATGTGCTCGACACCAGTTGCAGCGGAGGCCTTGCCTCGTGGAAGAAAGGCTTGCCCTTGCCGAGCACGAACGGCCTCACGTGCAGGTGATATTCCTCAATCAGGCCCAGCCCGGTCATAAGACCGGCCAGTTCCGGACCGGAAACGCTCAGGATACCCTCCGTGCGGGCCGCGATCTCGCGAATCTGCGCTTCAATATCGCCGGAGATGAGGGTGGCGTTCGGGCCGACCCGTGAAAGTGTGCGCGAAACGACCCATTTGGGCAGCTTGCGCCAGAGTGTCGCGAACTGGCGAAGCGAAGCATCCCATTCCGCGTGATCATCGTCCCAATAGCGCATGACCTCGTACATCCGGCGGCCATACACAGCGCCGGCATGGTTGCGAATCGTCTCGATCCAGTACTCGAAGTGCTTCTGGCTTGGTGCGCCCATGACCAGATTTCCGGCAAGGTCATCGACATAGCCATCGATGGAAACGTTCATTCCCAAGATAAGTTTGCCCAAAAGCAGCGCCTTCACCTAGTGGGTCCACGGACCAACCGCTTGTAATGCAAGCAGTCAGACGCTATAGCAACTGATTGCAAATCGCAAGCAGCATGGAAGAAGCGTTCGTGCCGCAAACGAGCCCTGCCTTGTCCCATCAACCCTGCACTTGAACAGCTGGGTGATCCGTCCCGGCTACCGCCATCTAGGCCTGCCTTCCCGAATCAAGCTGCACCCCAAGTCGCTCGTTCCGTCTCCACCGCACCACGGCGCGATAGCTGGTATGATCGACCGGCACGTGAAGGACGAAACGGTCGGGGATTGCGATATCGGCCTTGACCCGCAGCTCCGCACCGTGGGCGTGCTGGTTACAAACCAGACAATTGATACTGGCGTCGCCAACGCGGATTGTCGCTTCCTTCAGAACAAGATCACGGATATGCGACCGTCGCTCTATCGGTGGGTCAGCCGGCATTGCCTTATCCCTCTGATTTGACGACCTGAAACTCTTCTGAACCCGGAATGGAAAGCGCACTACCGGCCCAGCGGTTGCCTCGAAAGACTGACGAGCTCGGCTTCGTCGACCACGCCGGCCATATAGTTCGCGATAATTTCGCGATAATCCGGGATGCGATGGCGTCGCGTGCTTCGGGCGACTGACCGTCGCGCTTAAGCTGCTCGAATACACGGCCCAACAGCTCGAGTTCGGATGGCTGCAAAACGCCGGCCTCGGTGGCTTTGCGTCGAATGGGCATTTGTGATCCTCCACTGCGGTCAACAACATACGACCGCGGCAGGGAAACTCAACTCACCTGTCGAGGGCGCCACGCAGGCGGCGGCGACCACAAATCCCGTTTCGAACGATCGGCGCCTCAGCCGGCGGCCTCAGCCGCCTTGCGCCGCGCGTCGCTCACCGTCAGCCAGGCTGCCGAGACCAGGAAGTAAAAGGCGCCGAACGCGGCATAGGGCGCGACATCGGTGATGCCGACCGTCGCAGCGCTGCCAGCCATCCTCACAAAAAAGATGCCGGCCAGCGCCGACTGGGCGCCACTCAGCACCATTGCCCACTGCGCGCCGGACTTCCAGCGCCGGACTGCGGTTGCCAACTGAAAAAGGCCCGACAGGACCGCCCAGACGCCGAACACCGCGAGCACCGCATTCATGCTTTTGCCCAGAGCAATGGCGACCGCCGCCGTGGTGATGATGCTGATGACCAAATTCAGCAGCTGCGTCTTGTTGCGGCTTAGCCCGCCGCTGCGCTGGGCGTCGACGAAATTGGCCAGCGCATCCCAGGCGGGATAGGCGACCAACATGATGGCTGCCAGGGACGGCATTGTCCTGGAGGCAGTAAAGGCCAGCAGCACCCAGGCCGCCGCCACGGCAAAGCGTATGAAATAGTAGCTCTTGAGCCACGAGGATTGGTTGGCTTCATTCGTCTTGACAAGCATTTTCGGATTTTCCTTTTTTGTGTTTACCTACTAGAAGGTAGGTACGATGGATGCGTCGAAGAGAATTCGGCGGAGGGGCTCGCCGCCCCTGTCGCGCAAATTCCCTGTTAGTGAACCTTCCGAGACAGACGCTGAACGGTCGGCGTCAGAATGGCGCCGAAGATGGCGGGGTTGCCATAGGCGCGCGCGGACAGCATGGCGCCATGAACGGTCGCCATGAAGGTCTCTGCCTCCAGCTCCGCCGAGCCTGCAAATCCGAGAACCCCCTGCTCGGCGCCGCGCTCCATGACCCTGGTCAACCAGGACGACAGAAACCTGAAGTAAGCCCGCACTTCGACGGCAATTTCAGCCGGGAGCGCCGGGAGTTCGCTGGCAAGCAGCGCGCAGACGCAAAACGGAACGCTCGCATCCTCGATGCATTTTGCCCAGTAGTCGGCATAGGTCTGAAGCAGTGCAAGCGGGTCTGGGAGTTTACTTTCCAGATCTGCCATGCCTGCCTCGGTACGCTCGCGATGGCGCGCCACAAGCGTGCGGACAAGATCGACCTTGCTGGGGAAATGATGGTGGATGCTCGCCTTGCGGATCCCCACCTCGCCGGCGATATCGGCATAGCTGAATCCGTTGTAGCCGCCGGCCACGATGAAGTTTCGCGCGGACGCCAGAATCTGATCGGAAGTCGCCACAAGGTTGCTCATGGCGTTTACCTACCTACTAGTAGGACTAGCCGTCAACGCCGAATTTCGGAGCGGGGAGCTTTTCACTCAAGCGATACTGATCTGGCGTCCATACATACAAGGCCCGCCGGCAAAGCCGGCGGGCGCAATAGGTCGTAAGATACCTCGCTAGAACCAGCCTCGGTCGCGTTCCTGGCTTTGCCCGAGCAGCATGCCGATCAACAGCCCGGCAATGCCGCCAAGCACGAAAGCGCTGCTGATGGTGCCGGGATTTTGCTGGACGGCTTCGGACACCGTCTGCGCCTGCGATCTCAGCTGCTGCGTTGCCCGTGCCGCGCGCTCGGTCGCGCTGCCGTACCAGCCGCCGGCTTCGCCGACGGCATCTTCTGCGCGGTCGGCAAGCGTCCGGTTGATCTTGCTGATCTCGCGCCTCAGCGATGCGACCTGCTTCTCCAGGGCCTCCTGGGCCTCTCGGGCAGAAATCTTCGGGGTGTCCTTCGGGGTGTCCTTCGGGGTGTCGTTCTCGGCCATGGCTGTTCCTTTCGTTGAGGCAGGGGGAACGGCCAACGGACAAGGATGGTTCCGCTGCCTGCCGTCACGGTCATTCGCCGGGCCGGCCGCCAACTTTGGGAACACTCTCCCGATCCAACGGTTGTGGCTGATGGAGGGCACGCATTTGTCGAATCGATCGAGCCATGCTGAAACGCTGCGGACGGTCTCCGACCTGCTCCACCGCGCCCGCCGTGTCATTCGCGACGGCGGCCATGCGGCGGCGATGTTCGAAATAGACACGCTGCTGCAGGTCGCACAAACAGAGGTTGCGCGCCGCCTCGAACGCAACGATCGCTGAACCTCGATAGGCCACCGCGGGCGGTGTTCATTTGCCGGCGGCCAAGGGCCTCGTTTCCCTTTTTGATCGACTTGCAAGGCGCCCGTCGAGCCGGCCGCTGTCCTCAGCGTCGACATGGCAAAGGCGCAAAAAGCCGAGGATGAGGGGCCATCATCGCGGCATCGACCCTCCCGGTTATAACGCTTGGGCGGCGGAACAAAGCTTGGCCGCACTGGTTAGGCTCACAGCACGATGTGTGCCCCAACGAGGATCTCTGTCCATGAAAACACGTGTTCTTCTAGCTTCGCTGGCCACCGCCACAGCCATGATGTTCGCCCTGCCCGCCTTCGCCGCCGACAGTGCTCAGGACTTTGTCGACAAGGCTGCCATCGGCGGCCTGTTCGAAGTGGACTCCAGCAAGATCGCAGAAGGCAAGGCCCAGGATCAAGGCGTCAAGGATTTCGCCAAGAAGATGATCGACGATCACGGCGCCGCCAACGCCAAGCTTGCGACCATCGCCGGCGAACAGAAGCTGAAAGTGCCGACGGAGCTGGACGCCAAGCACAAGGCCGATCTGGAGGCTCTGCAGAATGCCAACGATGCCGTCGACAAGCCCTATGTCCAGATGCAGCGCGATGCGCATTCGGAGGCGGTCACGCTGTTCGAGAGCTATGCCAAGGACGGCGACAACGCGCAGCTGAAGACCTTCGCCTCCGAGACCTTGCCGACGCTCAAAATGCATCAGGAAATGGTCGAGAAGATCGCTTCCGCCGACAATGCATCCTCGACCACCAGCTCCACCACCCCTGCCGTGAGCACGACCGACACCACCAATCCGGCCGCCCCGGTCCCGGGTGCCAACAGCTTCACCGAGGATCAGGCCAAGAGCCGCATTCAGGATGCCGGCTTCTCCGGCGTGTCCAAGCTGACCAAGGACGAGCAGGGCATCTGGCGCGGTCAGGCCACCAAGGATGGCAAGACCACGACCGTGGCGCTCGATTATCAGGGCAACGTCGTTGCCGGCGCCAACTGAACCTCTGAACCAGATCGAGGAGATCAAGACCATGAAAACCGTAACAGGACTTTTCGACAACTACGATGATGCCTCCGATGCCGTCGGCGAACTGGAGGCAATCGGCGTGCCGCAGTCCGACATCAGCATCGTCGCCAACAATTCGGATGACTGGTACGACGATGGCGACACCTCCAACGCCGCCGAGGATGCAGCCGGCGGCGCCGGTCTCGGAGCCGTCATTGGCGGCGCCGGCGGGCTTCTGACAGGGCTCGGCATCATGGCCATTCCGGGCGTCGGTCCGGTCGTGGCCGCAGGATGGCTGGCCGCCACCGCGGTCGGCGCCGTTGGCGGCGCGGTCATCGGTGGCGCTGCCGGCGGCATCGTCGGGGCGCTGACCGAGTCAGGCGTCCCCGAAAGGGATGCGCATGTCTATGCGGAGGGCGTTCGCCGCGGTGGCACGATGGTGACCGCCAGGGTCAGTGACGAACTCGCCGATGAGGCCGAGCGTATTCTTGGCGAGTCCAACTCGGTCGATCTGCAAGACCGCCGACGCGCCTATGAAGCCGGTGGCTGGACCGGCTTCGATGCCAATGCCGACCCCTACACCGACATCGAGGCCGAGCGCGACAGAACGCGCAACGCCAGCCCACTCTGATCATCGAGCCCCGTCGCCGTACGGCGGCGGGGCCGAAGGTGCTGTCGGCGCACTGCAAGCGACGTTCAGATTCGGCCATAAGGGGCGGGTTCTATTCGGACCTGCCCCTTTTCGCTGTTGCCTTGGCTTGACCGGCTCTTGCCGTGTTAGCATCGAACCAACGAAACCAGCCCAGGAAAACATGTGCCCGTCCCCGCAACTGATTGCCGAATGGCCGTTGTCGCCGTCAGCGACACTCGGGTCCGCCGTGCGCTCCAAGGGGATCGAACGTGAAGTCAGAGCCCGACTGCTATGGGCAGTCAGGAAGCACGTCAAGGCCGAGACGGGCCGCATCGCATTGCGAATGTCGAGATCCGAAGCGGAAGCGTTCAAGGCCGCCTCTGCCAATATCTCCAAAACACTGGAGGGAGTGGAAGCGCTGCCTGTGCTTCCACGCGAGGTCGAGGATATCCTTACGATCTCTTCGCGCGAGCGCCACAAATGGCTCAAGGACGGTCGGCTGCAAAGCACCGGCACACGCACCGTCAAGATGCGTGGGCGATCAAAGTCTGTCACCTTCCACGTTTTCGACCCGCGCCACATCGAGGACGTCCTGGACCGCGATCTGGCAACCGTCTGGAGAGAGCAGGATGTCCAGGCGGTCGCCGAGAACAGGCGGCGCGGTGCGGGCAAGGCCGCGCTGACGCGCGCGGGAAAGGGCACCGGCCGGGCTCGCACTGCGAGGAAGGCCCGGAACACGGACGGCCCGGCGCCCGGATTGAAGGGCTGGGATGCGTTCGAGGACGAAGGCCTGCTGCGATAATGATGCTGGCGCTTGCCCTTGTATTTTGGGCGTGTGCGGGGCGAGCCTCAGCCTCAGCGCATCAATCCCGCTGCCCTGAGCGCGTCCTCGATGACCTTGGTAATCCCGCCCGCCGGACCGCTTGGCGGATTGACAGGCTCCGGGGCCGGATCGACACGGACAGCTCGCGGTTTTTCCTTCGGCGAGAAAGGCTGCAATGCAGTGCCTGAAGCGGCCTCGGCTTTCGCCGCGCGTCGTACGTCTGGCTTCGTCAGCCCCCAGAAACGGGCGATGTGGCGCGTCGAGGAAATCCCGACATCCAGCATGAACGGCCCTGCTTTGCCGAGAGCATTGTCGCCGCTCGCCTGCAATGGCGTGCCATGGCCCATGCCGGCAATGCTGTATGCCTCGACCACGTCGCGGCCTTTGCCATCGCACCAGACTTTTCGGCCCTGACCGTCGACCTTTTCCGTGCGTGTCGGCGCTTGAGCGAGGCCGTGCACGCCCTGCCATTGCGCCAGCACCGCGTCGGCATTGGAAGGCACCACGGTCGTATCGGCCGAGCCCTGCCAGACCGAAATCCTCGGCCACGGCCCCTTGTGCGGCGAAGCTTCCCGCAACAGACGCTGCAGGTCGCTTCTGGACGGTCCGCCATGGCCACGCATGCGGTCGAAGGCTTCGGGGATGGTCGAGGCGCTGCCATAGGCAAGCCCGGCAATGATCGCGCCACCGGCAAACACGTCCGGGTAGGTCGCCAGCATCACCGCCGCCATGGCGCCGCCGGCGGAAAGACCGGTGACGAATATCCGCTTGCGGTCGAGACCGTGGGTGACCACCGCCGCCTCGATCATCTGGCGGATGGACAGTGCCTCGCCGCTGTCGCGGCTTACATCGCCCGGCACGAACCAGTTGAAGCAAAGATTGGCGTTGTTGGCGCGCTGCTGCTCGGGGAGAAGCACGGCAAAACCCTGCTCGGCAGCAAGTTCGGTCCAGCCGGAACCATGATCGTAAGCGGCTGCATTCTGGGTACAGCCATGCAGCACCACGACCAGCGCTGCCTGCTTCGGCAGGTTTTCAGGGAGATAAAACCGCGCGCGCAAGGCGCCGGGATTGGACCCGAACCCTGTCATCTCGGACAGGTGATCGTCCTTGCTCTGTCCTGCACCGGCTGGCCGGCCGCGCATCGCGCTCAGCCGGGCGATCGTATCGGATATGTCTCGCAAATCGGTATCCTTGCGCGCCGGAATGGGCAGACTCGTGCACACAACGCACACGCAGCAATATCGTTGCTGCACTGCACAATAACAAGCGGCGCGGCCGATTAAATGACCGATGGATCATAGAATCCGCTGCACGGCTTGTGACGGACGAACGCAATTTGGCCCGGCTGACCTCTGGTCAGTCAGCCGATCGAGGCCGGCAGGCGCCGGGTTACCAGCGCTGATGCACGTAGGGCTTGATGTTCTCGTCGTAGACCGCCTTCACCTTGGCCATCGACTCGGAGGACAACGGCGCAAGCTCCGCCGCTTCCGCATTGGAAACCGCCTGCGCCGGATTGCGGGCGCCGGGAATGACAACCGTCACAGCGTCGAACATCAGGATCCAGCGCAGAGCGAATTTCGCCATCGTGGTGTCGCCTGACACCAGCGGCCGCACCTTCTCGACCGCCGCTAGGCCGACCTCATAGGGCACGCCCGAAAACGTCTCGCCGACATCGAAGGCTTCGCCTTTCCTGTTGAACAGGCGATGGTCGGTGGTCTCGAACTTGGTGTCCGCCCTGAACTTGCCGGACAACAGGCCGCTGGCCAGCGGCACGCGGGCGATGACGGCGACATCGTTCTTTTTCGCCTGGTCGAAGAACAGCTCGGCCGGGCGCTGGCGGAAGGCGTTGAAGATGATCTGCACGCTGACGACGCCGGGATATTGCATCGCCTTCAGCGCCTCTTCGACACGCTCGACGCTGACGCCGTAATTGCGGATCTTGCCCTGCTCGGTGAGCTTGTCGAGACGCTCGAACACCTCCGGATGATAGTAGAGATCGGTCGGCGGGCAATGCAGCTGCACCAGGTCGAGCGTGTCGGTCTCGAGGTATTTCAGGCTGCGGTCGATCCAGCCGGTGAGGTTCTCGACGCTGTAGCCCTCGACCGTCTGCTTCGGCAGCCGCCGTCCGGCCTTGGTGGCGATGAACGGGCGCGCGCCACCGCGTTCCTTCATCACCCGTGCGATCAGCTTTTCCGAACGGCCGTCGCCATAGACGTCGGCGGTGTCGAGGAAGCTGACGCCGGCATCGAGCGCAGCATGCAGGGCGGCGACCGCATCGCCGTCATTGACCTCGCCCCAGGCTGCGCCGATTGCCCAGGCGCCGAAGCCGATCTCGCTGACTGATCTGCCGGTACGGCCAAATTTCCGTGAATGCATCTCGCTGTTCCTGACTTGCGGCTTCGCCGGCAATGCCGGCTCCATGATTGCGATTTTTCGGGGAGCCTCATACCGCATGGCAACGCGATTGACATCCCTCTTCCTTGGATTTACCAGATCACAGGGTTGTATGACAACCCGGTAAGATTGCAACGATTTCGAGCCGGGAGGAACATGTCGCTGATTCGCGAATTCGATCTCCGACGGGGTCGCCGGATGAGCAGTCCGTCAACCGTGGTTGGCCCCCTAATCGTGAACAGCCTTGTTGCGCAGATCCTCGAAGCGGGCATAGCTTTTGGTCAGATGGCTGCGCATGGCGCGCCGCGCGGCATTGACGTCCCTGGCTCCGATGGCCCCGAGAATGGCGCGGTGCTCGCGCTGCATGCGGTCGAGATATTTTTCCCGCTCAGCCTCCGTCATCCGGTCGAGCCGCGTCCAATGGCGCGGGATCATGGCGCTGCCGAACGTGTCGAACAACCGGGTGAAATTCGGGTTCTGCGTCGCAGCGAGAATGGCGCGGTGGAAGCCGAAATCCTCTTCCGAGCCGGAGCCGCCGGCACGCACCGCCGCTTCCAGCGCATCGAGCCGCGCGCTCATCTGCTGGAGCGCCGCCTCGCTGCGCCGCTCGGCGGCAAGGCCGGTCGCTTCGACCTCGATGCCCATGCGCAGTTCGAGCACGCGCAGCACCTCGTCGATCGATTCGAGATCGTCGGGCAGCACGGAAAACGTCTTCGGAGGCGGATCCTTGGCGACGAAGGCGCCGAGCCCCTGGCGCGTGGTAATCAGCCCGCGCGCACGCAGCGCCGCCAGCGCCTCGCGCACCACGGTGCGGCTGACGCCTGTGGCAGCAACAATCTCCTGCTCGGTCGGCAGCCGCTGCCCCGGCGCAAGGTCACCGGATTCGATCTGCGCGATCAGCGTGTTGACCAGACCCGTCCGCAGGTTGGGCGCCTGCGGTATGGCGTCGAAAGTCATGGGCTCCGCCATCAGCGCGACTCCGGTTCGATTCTTGTTCAAAGAATTGCATCGACGGGTGCCCGCCGCAAGGTGACGAAAGTTCGGCCCGCTGGCACGAGCCATGGGAGGATTGCATGAAAGAACGCATCGGCTTCATCGGCCTGGGCAGCATGGGCGCCGGCATGGCCGACAATCTGCTGCGCAAAGGCTGGCCGCTGACGGTGCATGTCCACCGCAGCCGCACCGCAGCCGACCGGCTGATTGCGGCCGGTGCCACTGAAGCGGCCAGCCCGCGCGACCTCGCCGCTGCCTGCGACATCGTCATCCTGTGCGTCACCGGCTCGCGCGAGGTCGAGGCACTGGTCAAGGGCCCGGACGGACTGGCCTCGGCCAAGACGCCGCTGCTGATCATCGACTGCTCGACCTCCAACCCGTCATCGACGACAGCGCTTGCCGCCGACCTCGCGGAGCAGGGCATGACGCTGATCGACGCGCCGCTGGCGCGCACGCCCAAGGAAGCCACCGAGGGCAAGCTCGACGTCATGGTCGGCGGTACGGCCGAGATCGTCGCCCGAGCGCGGCCGGTGCTCGAAGCCTTCGCCGCGCGTGTCGTCCACACCGGCCCGACCGGCAGCGGCCACACCATGAAGCTGCTCAACAATTTCGTTTCGATGGGCTATTCCGCGATCTATTCGGAAGCGCTGAGCCTCGGCGCCAAGGCCGGGCTGACGCCGCAGGTCTTCAACAGTGTCATCTCCGGCAGCCGCATGGATTGCGGCTTCTACCAGGCCTTCTTCGACTTCGTCCTCAACCGCAACGAAAACGCCCAACGCTTCGCCATCGCCAATGCGCTGAAGGACATGACCTACCTCGCCTCCTTCGCCCAGGCCGCCGGCATCGCCAACCCGATCGGCGCCGCGGTGCGCAATGGGTTCGCTACGGCCGTCACAACAGGCCATGGCGAGAAATTCGTGCCGGCGCTGTCTGATATTGTCGCGGGGCTGAATGGGGTGAAGTTGGTGGAGGCGGCGGGGAGTGATGGGCCACCTATCGCCACCCATCACTAGCGATCACCCCACGGCGGAACCAAAGTAAGCGAGCCTACCGTTTCTGGAGCGCATTGAGCGCTTTGAAAAGCGTCTCTGCTCGACTCAGCGTACTCACAACCTCCGGTGCATCACCGCTCAAGGTTCCGGGATTGGCAAGGAGCCACGCCGACGGGGTAAAATGGTCGAACTCCGGTATGCTCTCTGGCAAGATCCGGAAGTATGCTTCGGCCTTCTTTACTTGTCGCTCGGTGCTTTCGTCGGCTGCTTTGAGCTTCGCGGGGTCGAGTTCATTTCCCCCGGAAAGGCCATAGGTCTTGTTCACGATGGCACAGAAAAGTTGCGGGTCGAATAGGTCCTCGACATCTGCTTCTTCCTGAGCGGTGAAGTCGGCCACTGTTAGGACGCCGCCGTCTTTGATGATCTGACTGCGCCTCAGGGCGTCAAGCTTGTTGCGGTCCTTTTTGGTGTAGTCGGATAGCGCAATCACATCGAGGTTGTTGCCGCCAAAGAGCGACACAAAGGCGTGGATCTTGTCGATGCCGCCCGCCGGGCAGAGAACCCAATTCGGATCAAGCCCAGTCCTGCTCCGGCGCCCAAGCTCAGCGGAAAGCGCCTGCAGATAAAGGATGTCGCCAGGGCCCTCGACGAGGATCGTGTGCTTACCTACAAAGAGCGTCTGCGTGAGGGAGTAGCCAAGAGCACCCTGTAATGGGAAGACCGAGTCCCGGTCCGCGTTAAGCACATCTTCGCGAACCTGGGTGCCAGTTGGCGTTCGGCGTCCATTGTCGCCGACCTTGACGAGGTCTTGTACGATCCGAGACGCCATCAAGTTCTCATGCGGCACCATGAACGGTGAGTGTGTCGAGTAGATCATCTGATGGTGAGGCGAGAGCTTCTCCGAGAAATAACGGAGCAAGTCAGCTTGAGCGAGGCCATGCAATGTGAGGCCCGGTTCATCGAGCAAGAGCAGAACTTTCCCCGTAGCTTCCTTCTTGACCCGGTCGAACTTGATGAGGAAGGAGAAAAACCAGGTGAAGCCGGCGCTTCGTTCCGAGAAGGATGTGTCTGCCCTATGGAGTTGGTTGTAGATACGCGCCCGACCAACTGCACCTGAGTTGAAGGGTACCGGATCACCGGACCTACCTTCTGCCACGCTAACGCGAACTTCGATGTCCTGGTTTTGGGTCCAGTACTCAAGGATTTCTTCTGTTAGCACGTTAGAGGCAGCTTGCAGCCGGGCATTGAAGCTCTCGAAAGTTGTAGCTCCAAGAATATCATTCAGAGATACACCCGAGTACTCTAGAAACTCCCAAAAAAGGCGATCCCCGCGAAGCTGGTCGTTCGTGAAGAGAGTGCCGTCGCCCTCCCGATCGTTGAGTGTGGGTAAATGCACGACGGCATTCATCCGGTCGTAGACGGAAAAATACATAAATTGAGGGAAGGAGGGCTGGAGGATTTGCATTACACGGCCGGGCACTGATGAATGTGGGTAGCTTGATAGCTTTTCGAGAAGCGCCCTGTGCTTGGGGTTTGAGCCTGCAAGTTCCTGCAACTTCGCGACGAGTTCAGCACTCGTTGAGGGGGTGCCTAACTGACTTTTGTCGGGGGCTGAAAAGGTCGCATGAGCAATCAAATAATTGATAGCCATGCTGTCATTTATCGGAACGGTCCAGTGGGGAACTTCAGCGCCATTAAGAGCGGGTAATAATAACCTGGTTGCCCGTCACCGCCTCTGAGCCGAACTCAGCCGCGATAAGGGCTTTTTGGGCGTCGTTGATCTCCCAGGTTGTGGTGGCAATAATCGCCTCTTCGTCCTTATGCCGCTCGCTATAGCGGGCAAGGAACCGCTTAGGGTAATCGCGCTCAATATCATACTGGAAAGGCGTAGCGGGGTGCGGGTTTAGTCCCGCCAAAGCCTGGAGGATCGCGGTTTTCCCCGCCTCGTTTTTTCCCACGAGGCACGTGAGATGCTCTACGGAGAAAACTCCGGAATCTTCGACGGAGCGGAAGTTTCGTATCTGGATAGTTTTCAATTCCACGAAGGCTCCCAGGAAAAATAAGAGATAACTCGAATAACTACCACGCTTTCATCAAACCGTCGGAGGCTGCACAATAGGAAGTCTTCTTCCAGTTAAATCGCGCAAAGTCGTTGATGACTTCCCCCAAGATGTCCGCTTCTTGCACGAGCGTGCCATGCGCTTACGCGAACGTAACATCACCAATCCAACCCAACTATCCTCTCTATTGCCACTTTGGCTCTAAAGCAACGACAGTTGGCCCGGTCCTTGGGGAAACTTGATCTGGCCACACCGGTCCATCCATGCCAAACCGCAAGATCGGTCGAGCGCGGCATATCCGGAAAGGCCTATCTGGTGCCGCCACAGAAGACACGGAATGAAGACGCCACTTGAAAACTACCATGCCCGGATGCAGAGGGTGCTGGACCACATAGACCAGCATCTGGACGACGATCTGGGCCTGGAGGCGCTAAGCGGCGTCGCGGCGTTCTCGAAATTCCATTTCCACCGGCAGTTCACATCAACCTTCGGCTTGTCCGTGCATCGCTATGTCCAGCTCGCCCGCCTGAAGCGCGCTTCGTACCGGCTTGCCGAGAGCGACGCCCAAAGCGTCACCGACATAGCGATGGATGCCGGTTACGACGCACCGGATGCCTTCGCCCGCGCCTTTCGGCAACGGTTCGGACAATCGCCTTCGTCGTTCCGGAAGTCTCCCGACTGGGGGGCGTGGCTCATGGCCTTCGGGCCGCTCGACAAAGCAAGGACCACGCTCATGCAGATAATCTTCGAACCCGCCGACGTGATGATCCGCGATGTGCCGCCGACGCCGGTGGCGATCATGGAGCATCGCGGCGACCGGGCGACGCTCCAGGACACCATCCAGCGCTTCATCGCCTGGCGCAAGGCGGCCGGCCTCTCGCCCGAGACAAGCCCGACCTTCAACATCTTCCGTTCCGAAAGGGAGCCGGCGAACCCGGCCGATTACAGCATGGATATTTGTGCCGGAACCGACCTGCCGGTAGAAGGCGGGCGGATCGAGGACGCGCAGATGAAGGCCGGCGTGATCCCCGCCGGACGCTGCGCGGTGCTGCGCTATCCCGGCAACACCAACAATCTCGAGCCGGCAGCGCTTTACCTGTACCGCGAATGGCTTCCGGCCAGCGGCGAGGAGGCGCGCGACTTTCCGATCTATTGCCAACGGCACTTTTCGTCGAACGGACCGGTGCGTGAGGTGGTGCTTGAGCTGTTTTTGCCGCTGAAATAGCGCGGTGGGGTGGCGGCCTATCTCCGGCCCTGAGCTGGTGAGCCGACGACCGAGTGACATCTGATATGGCGCTCCCCCACTCCGTCTCGGCTTCGCCGAGCCACCTCTACCCACATTCGTGGGGGAGAGGAAACCCAAGCTTTTGAAGGGCTGCGATCTCGGAGATTGGCATTTCCTCATCCCCCATGAAATGGGGGGTCCGAAGGACGGGCGAGACCCGTGGCTCGCCCCGGCAAGGTGGCTCGGCGAAGCCGAGACGGAGTGGGGGTCAGCGCCGCCATAGGCGATTGGCCCAGCGCGCGGACAAGGCAAGGCTATCCCTAAGCCTGCCCGCGCACAGCCTTCCGCAACCGCGAATGCCGCACCGGAGACGCTGCCTCGGGCCCCGGCGCTATCTCCGCAGCTTCCCCCTCATGCAACCCCACCCGCAACGCCGCACCCGCCAGGTGGTCGCGCATGGCGGCTTGTGCTCCTTCGGCGTCGCCGGCACGGATCGCTCTCAGGATGCGCTCATGTTCGCCGAGCGTGATGCGGGCCATGTCGTCCGACTTTTGCTGGTTGCCGGCGGCGAGAATGCTTTCGCGCACCCGCTCGGACACGAAGACCAGGAACTGGCCCATGTAGGAATTGCGCGTCGCCTCGGCGACGGTGCGGTGGAATTCGAGGTCGCTGCGCAGCCAGGCGACGCTGCCATACGGCGCGGCGCGCATGCCGGACAGCGCATCGCCCATGGCTTTGAGATCGGCGTGGCTGCGCCGCTTGGCGGCAAGGGCCGCCGCCTGCACTTCGAGGATGCCGCGCAGTTCGAAGAGGTTGCGGAACGAATCGGCGCGCTGCAGCGTCTCATGGTCGATGGTCAGCACCGTCGGGTTGTTGCTCTCGACCACGAAGGCGCCGCGCCCCTGCTGCGACCAGATTCGGCCTTCCGAGCGCAGCCGCGCGATCGCCTCGCGCACCACGTTGCGGCTGACCCCGAAAGTGGTTGCCAGCGCCGCCTCGGTCGGCAGCTGGTCACCCGGCTTCAGCCGGCCTTGCGCGATCTCGCGCGAGATGGAACTGGCCACCAGAGTGGAGAGGTGTGGGCCGCGATTGACCTTGTCGAGTTTCAGCGTCATCGCTCACCTATAGTCGACGGCGGGTGCGGACGCCAGAATGCGGCCGTTGCTGAGAATGTGGCGCGGGTCGAATGCGTCCTTGATGCCGGCGGCGAGGTCGAGCGTCACCGGATCGATGCGTTCGAGGAACGCCTTCTGCTTGACCCGGCCGATGCCGTGCTCGGCGCTGATAGAGCCGCCATAGCGATCGACGACGGTGAAGATCTCGGCTTCCGCCTGCTCGAACAGATGTTCCATCGCCTCGGTGCCCATGCCTTCCGGCGGCACGACGTTGAGGTGGATGTTGCCGTCGCCGACATGGCCGTAGGTGACGGCCAGCGCGTCGGGCCGGGCTTTCTCCAAGGCGGCCAGCGCATCGGTGACGAAATCGGCAAGCCTGGAGATCGGCACCGACACATCGGTGCGCAGGTAGCGCCCGCCCCTGCCCTGCCGCTCGACCATGATCTCGCGGTAGAGCCACAACCGCTCACCTTGAGCCCTGGTCGAAGCGATGACGCCGTTCTCGACGATGTCCTCGACGCTGCCGAGAAACCCCAGCAGCATATTGGAGAGGTCGATCAGCCCGCCCGACGACACCTCGATCAGCACATAGACGGGATAGGGCTGGCTGAGCGGATCGGGAAAATCCTGGCCTTCGCGCATGGTGATCTCGATGCCGCCGCGCAGGATCAGTTCGAAGGCGGTGAGCAAATCGCTGCAATCGCGCCGGGCGCGGGCATAGAGTGCCATCGCATCCTCGACCGAGCGCAAGCCGACAAGTGCTGTTTCGATCTGCGTCGGCTTGGGAAACAGCTTCAGCGCCGCCGCGGTGACGATGCCCAGCGTGCCCTCGCTGCCGATGAAAATCTGCTTCAGATCATAGCCGCGATTGTCCTTGCGCAGCACTTTCAGCCCGTTCCAGATGCGGCCGTCGGCCAGCACCACTTCGAGGCCAAGCACCAGGTCGCGCGTCATGCCGTAGCGCAGCACGTTGAAGCCGCCGGCATTGGTGGCGACATTGCCGCCGATGCGGCAGCCGCCCTGCGCGCCGAAAGTGATCGGCAGCAGGCAGTCGCTCGCTTCGGCGGCGCGCTTGGCGTCCTCGAGAATGCAGCCGGCCTCGACCACCATGGCGAAGTCGATCGGGCTGATCGAGCGAATCCTATTCATGCGCTCCAGCGAGATGACGATCTCGCCGCCATCCGCCGCCACTGCGGCGCCGACGAGCCCGGTCAGGCCGCCTTGCGGCACGACCGGAATGCGCTCGGCATGGCAGAACCGCATCAGCGCCGACATTTCCTCCACCGAAGAGGGCCGCGCCACCGCCAGCGGCCGGCCGAAATGATCGCCCGACCAATCTCGGCTGTAGCGCGCCAGATCCACTTCCTCGGTCAGCAGCCCGCCATTCGGCAGCAAGCCGGCCAGGGCTGCGATCTGCGATGCGGAGGGTGGCGGCACGGCATTCATGGATTGGCTCTGGGCCCCTCGGCAAAACGGCTGGACAAATACCGGCGTTGTCGTGTTATCATACAACCCTGATTGAGAACCTCAAGCGAGGCTTGCCGCCAAGCGTGCGATGTGGATGATCAGACCCGCAAATCACAGAATTCGGAGGACTTCCCCAATGAGCGACGCCCCGGGCTTTCGCTATATGCACACCATGATCAGGGTGCTCGACCTCGACAAGTCGATCGCCTTCTACACCGAAGTGCTCGGCATGACCTTGCTGCGCCGCGACGACTATCCCGGCGGCAAGTTCACCAACGCCTTTGTCGGCTACGGCCCCGAGGACAAGGAAGCCGTCGTCGAGCTGACGCTGAACTGGGGCCGCGAGGAACCCTATGAGATCGGCACCGGCTTCGGCCACCTGGCGCTCGGCGTCAATGACATCTACGCGGTCTGCGCCGAACTGGAAAAGCGCGGCGCCAAGATCCCGCGCAAGCCCGGCCCGATGCAGCACGGCACCACCCACATCGCTTTCGTCGAAGACCCCGATGGCTACAAGATCGAGCTGATCGGCCTCGACACGATGTAATCCGATCGGGCCGGACCGCATCGGCCTCGCGCCGATGCGGTCCCGTCCTGTCCGCGCTTGCCTGGGAGGCGGGATCACTTGATGACCGCGATCTTGCTGCGGTCGATGGTAATGGCGACGGCGGCAATGAGCACCGCGCCGAACACCATGTTTTCCAGGAAAATATTGACGCCGACGAAGGTCATGCCGATGCGCACGATCGAGATGATCAGCGCGCCGACCGCCGTGCGGGCAACGCCGCCGAGCCCGCCGGTGATCGCCGTGCCGCCGACGATGACGGCGGCGATGGCCGGCAGCAGCAGCTGGTTGGCCAGCACCGGCGAACCGCTCGACAGCCTGGCTGCCAGCACGATGCCGGCGATGGCCGCGAGCATACCCGACGCGGCAAAGGCGATGATCTTGGTGCGGTCGACATTGATGCCCGCGGCCCACGCCGCCGGTTCGCCGGCGCCGACCGCGATCGCTTGCCGGCCGAAGCGTGTGTAGCGCAGCGCCAGAAAGGCGGCGATGCCGATGACCGCCGAAATCAGCACCACCACCGGAATGCCGATGATGGTGGCGTTGATCCACGCCGTGTTTTCTCGGCCACCTTCCTCGATGGTGATGGCGCGGCCATTGGAGACCCAGAGCGCCAGGCCGGTGACCACGCCGCCGGTGGCGAGTGTCGCGACGAAGGACGGCACGCGTAGCTTGACGTGAACGACGCCGCTCAACACGCCGAAGGCGAGCCCCGACAGGATCGCCACCGGAAAGGCGGCAAGGCCGAGCGAAGGCAGCAATTGCGCCAGGATGACGCTGGCCAGCGATGCCACCGCCTGGATCGACAAATCGATGCCGCCAAGCAGGATGGCGAAGGTGACGCCGGTCGCCAGGATGAACAGCACGGCAGTGTTGGCAAACAAAAGCGCCACGGTTTCGCCGGTGAGGAAGCCGGGCGCGGCGATCTCAATGATCAAAAGCAGGCCGACAAGCAGGATCAGCGGAATGGCGCCTTGCGTCCACTTGCCCTCGAAAACCTGCCTGATGGAGAACGCCTCATTCATCGGTTCACACCATTGCCCTGAGAAGATCGACCTGGTTCGGCTTGTTGCCCGGACTGGCATCGAAGCGCGCGGTGATCTCGCCGTCGCGCATCACCAGCACCTGGTGCGACAGGCCGATCGTTTCCTCCAGCGTGTCGGAAATTAAAAGGATCGCCACGCCTTGCGCCGAGAGATCGCGCACCAATTCGTAGACCTCCTCCTTGGCGCCGACATCGAGGCCGCGTGTGGGATGGTCGAGCACCAGGATGCGCGAGCCCGCCGTCATCCAGCGCGCCAGCACCACCTTCTGCTGGTTGCCGCCGCTGAGCTTGCGGCAGGCGGCATCGGGGCCGGGCGCCTTGATGCGCAGCCGTTTGATCCAGTCGGCGGCAAGCCGGCGCTCCTTGCCATAGTCGATGGCGCCATGGCGCATGACGCTGGAGAGATCGGCCAGCGAAATGTTCTCCGCGATCGACAGGAACATCACCAGCCCTTCGAGCCGGCGCTCGCGCGGGACATAGCCGATGCCCTTGCGCACAGCCGGCTCCGGCGAGGAGAAGCGCACGGCATCGCCGGCGATTTTCATCTCGCCGGCATCATGCTGGACGAAGCCGCCAACGGTGCGCGTCACCTCCTCGCGGCCGGAGCCGACGACGCCGGCAATGCCGACAATCTCGCCGGCCCGGATCGAGAGATCGACGCCGTGATAGAAACCGTTGGCGCCAAGCCCCTTGGCCTCGACCATCACGGTATCGCGCGGCGCCAGCTGGCGGGCCTCACGGTAATATTCGGCCTGCAGGCCGCGCCCGACCATGATCTCGTGCAGCTCAGGCGCGGTGACTTCGGCTGCACGATGTTCGGCAACGACGGCGCCATCCTTCATCGTGTAGACGCGGTCGGAGATATTGAGCACCTCGTCGAGGCGGTGCGAGACGAAGACGAAGCTGGCGCGGGATTTGAGCGAGCGCACCCGCGCGAACAGCACCTCGATGTCGGCGGCGTTGAGCACCGAGGTCGGCTCGTCGAGCAGGATCAGCAACTGCCGCTCGACCACTTCCTCCAGGGTCAGCGCCTTGGCCAGCTCGACCATCTGGCGCGCCGCGAAGGTGAGTTCGGAGGTGCGCGCGATGACGTCGATGTCGATGCCGATCTTGGCCAGTTGCCGCCGCGCCGCTGCGTTCATGGCGCGCCAATTGACCAGGCCGAAGCGGGTGAAGCGGTCCTCTTCGCCGAGATAGATGTTTTCGGCGACCGTCAGGTTGAGCACCAGCGACTGCTCCTGGAACACCATGCCGATGCCATGCCTGGCCGCATCACGGGCGTTGCGCATGCGCAGCTGTTCGCCGTCCAGTGTGAGCGAGCCGCCATCCGGCCGGTAGCCGCCGGCCAGCACCCGCATCAGCGTCGACTTGCCGGCGCCGTTCTCGCCGATCAGCCCGACAACTTCATTGGGCCGCACCTCAATGGAGACGTCGCGCAGCGCCTGCACGCCGGGGAAATTCTTGATGATGTTGGACGCCTGCAGCATGGCGTTCACTTGACGATTTTCAGGCGGACACGGTCGAGCGACAGCGCCACCGCGGCGATGATCATCAGCCCCTGCACTGTCTGCTGGATGTAGGGCGAGATGCCGAGCAGGATCATGCCATTGGCAAGCACGGTGACGATCAGCACACCGATCAGCGTGTTGACCACACCGCCCTCGCCGCCGGTCAAAGCGGTGCCGCCGACGACCACTGCGGTGACCGCTGCAAACAGCCTGCCGTCACCGATCACGGCGTGCGACTGGCCGAGCTGTGCGGCGGCAAGCACACCGGCAATGCCGAAGAAGAAACCGGCCAGCGCAAAAGCAGTGATGCGCACGCGCACGACATTGACGCCCGAGAGCTTGGCGACATCCTCATCGCCGCCGATCGCCAATATGTGGCGGCCGAGCTTGGTGTGATACTGGATGACGGTGGCGAGCAGGAACGCGCCGAACGCGACCCAGACCGCCACCGGAAGGCCGAGGAAACGGTGCAAGGCCAGGTCGCGGATCGAGGCGTCGTTCAGCTTGATGGCCGTGCCGCCCAGCATATAGACCGACAGGCCGAGGCCGATGAACCACATGCCGAGCGTGCCCATGAAGGACGGGATGCGCAGCATGGTCTGGACGAGACCGCTGACGAAGCCCATGGCGGTGCCGGCGGCGATGGCAGCGAGCACCGCCCACCAGCCATAGTCGTTGCCGTTGCCGTCATTGGCGGCGAGCAGCACAAGCACCATCGCCGCCACCGAAAGCGTGCCTTCGACTGCGAGGTCGATGCTGCCCATCAGGATGATGAAGGTCAGCCCCATGGCCAGCGTCAGCGGCACGGCGGCGGAATTCGCAAGCCGCACCAGATTGCGCAGCTCGATGAAATTGGGGTTGGCAATGGCGATGAGTACGCAGAGTACAATCAGCACCGCCAGCGGCGCCAAGCTGCGCCAGCGCCTGCCGCCCAGGAATGTCGCGATGCGGCCGGGGAACGATGTCATGGGCGTCGTCCGCTCGATGTCCGAAACGGACTTCAGGGGTTCTGTATGGATTGTCAAGAAACCGCTTCCCGTCTGCTGGTGACAGCCGTCGCGACAAGGGGATCGCGACGGCTGCGGGAGGAAGCGGGCCGCCAGGGAGGTGCAGCCCACTCCGATGGATCAGGTACGGATTGCTCCGGTGACCCGGCCCCACAGATCGTTCCAGTCGATCTCGGGCTTCGCATCGACATTGGTCTTGTAATATTCCTCGACATTGTCGTGCGAGATCAGCACCGCCTTGCCGTAGAACTCACGGTGCTCCGGCGGCTCCTTGGTCGGGTCGAACTTGCCGATCTTGGCGTTGTAGCCGATGGCGAGACCCATGCCGCCCTGCCAGAACGGATCCGAAGTGACCGTGCAGGCGAATTCGCCGGTGCGCACCGCATCGACCGCCGTCTTGATGCCGTCGACGCCGACGATCGGCACCTTGCCGGCGAGGTTTTCGGCGCGCAGCGCTTCCAGAGCGCCCGAGCCCATATCGTCATTGGCCGCCCAGATGCCCTTGATGTCGTCGCCGAAGCGGGTGAGCAGATTGCCCATCAGGTCGAAGGCTTCGGTCGACTTCCAGTTGGCGACCTGGAAGTCGAGCAGCTTGATGTCCGGGTTGGCGGCAAGCGCTGCGTCGAGGCCCTTCTTGCGTTCGATCGCCGCCGTGGTCGAGATCAGGCCGCCGAGTGCGACGATGCCGCCCTTGCCGCCAATGGTCTTGAACAGGATCTCGGCGATGGTCTTGCCGCTGTCGATGCCGTCGAACTCGATATGCGAGACATAGTTCGGGTTGAAATCCTTCGGGTGCAGATCCCCCGGCTTGTTCCACTGGGTCACCACATAGGCACCGGCCTTGGCGCAGGCCTCGACGATCGGGCGCGCATCGGGCGTGTCGTTGGGATCGGAATTCAGCACCATGTTGCCGCCGGTCTTGGCCAGCATCGCCTTGATGTCGGCAATGCCCTTCTCGCTGTTGCCTTCCGAAACCAGCGTGACGTGCTCCAGCCCGGCCCATTTGGCATACGCTTCGGCGCCGGTCTTCCACACCGCGTGATAGGGGTTGGACAGCGAGCGGATCGACGTCACCAGTGTCGGCTTGTCCTGCGCGCGCAACACGCTCGGCATGGCGAGTGCCGCCACGCCGGCGGTGGCGCCCATTATCAGCGTGCGCCGGTTGACCGCAAAATTCTTCGTGTCGTTCATACCTCGAAACCTCCCGATTGAATTCTGTTCCGCCCGGCATCTTGCGCAGGGAGCGCGGCCGGGACCTCCTGGTGAGGATCGTCAAGCTCCTCCACTTGTACGACAACCCTTCAACACGATAACCATACCCTTTGTCTTGACGTGGCACAAGCGACTTGAGATCGTCGCGCGCAAGAGGAAGGGGCGGTGATTTTCATCGCCCGCCGGAGCATGATCCCTAGAAGTGGGAACCGGTTTTCTCGGACAAATCGAGAAACCGTTTTGTCCGGAGATCATGCTCCAACAAAGAGAACCCGGGAGTGGAAATGACGGATTACATCATTGTCGGCGGCGGTTCGGCTGGCTGCATTCTGGCCGCCCGGCTGAGCGAGGACCCGGACGTGTCCGTCATGCTGCTCGAGGCCGGTCCGCCCGACACCGATCGCTACATCCATCTGCCGGTCGGCTTCTTCAAGATGACGTCGGGGCCGCTGATCTGGGGCTATGACACCGCGCCCGGCAAGGAAATCGACGGCCGCACCATGGTCTATCCGCAGGCCCGCGTGCTGGGCGGGGGCTCCTCGATCAACGCCCAGGTGTTCACCCGCGGTTGCCCGCAGGATTATGACGGCTGGGCGGCTGACGCCGGCTGTGCCGGCTGGAGCTATGCCGACGTGCTGCCCTACTTCGTCCGCTCCGAGGGCAACGACACTTTTGCCGATGCGCAGCATGGCATTGACGGCCCGCTCGGCGTCTCCAGCGGCGCGCCGCATCCGCTGACCCGCATCTTCGTCAAGGCGGCGCAGCAGGCGGGCCTTCCTTTCCGCGCCGACTTCAACGCCGGTGAGCAGGCGGGCGCCGGCTTCTACCAGACGACGACGCGTCGGGGGAAACGCTCGAGCACGGCGGTCGCCTATCTGAAGCCGGCGCTCGGCCGCAAGAATCTGACGCTACGCACCGACGCCTCCGTCAGCCGCATCGTGGTCGAGAACGGCCGCGCCATCGGTGTCGAGATCATCGTCAATGGCCGCACCGAACTGCTCCGCGCCGAGCGCGAAGTCATCCTCGCCGCCGGCGCCATCGGCTCGCCGAAATTGCTGATGCTGTCCGGCATCGGCCCGGCCGTGCATCTCGGCCATCACGGCATCGAGGTGGTCCACGATTCCAAAAACGTCGGCCAGAATCTGCACGATCACATGGACGTCGATGTCGTCGCCGAGCTCAACGGACCGCATGGCATCGACCGTTACAAGAAGAAGCGCTGGCAAGCGGTCGCCGGTCTTGAATATGCGCTGTTCGGCAAGGGGCCGGTGGCCTCCAACATCGTCGAGGCCGGCGGCTTCTGGTGGGGCGACCGCGCGGAGAAGACGCCGGACATCCAGTTCCATTTCCTGCCCGGCGCCGGCGTCGAGGAAGGCATCGGCTCGGTTCCCGGCGGCAATGGCTGCACGCTGAACTCCTACCATGTGCGCCCGCGTTCGCGCGGCAGCGTCACGCTCAAGTCCGCGGACCTGCGCGATGCGCCCATCATCGACCCCAACCCGTTCGCCGAGCGCTATGATCTCGAACGCGCCATCGACGGCATCGAGATCAGCCGCGAAATCCTGTCGCAGCCAGCCTTCGCCAGATACATCAGCCGCGAGCATCTGCCCGGCAAGGCGATGCAGGGGCGCTCAGCACTCGAAGCCTTCGCCCGAGAACATGGCCGCAGCGCCTATCACCCAGTCGGCACCTGCCGGATGGGCGGCGATGCCGACAGCGTCGTCGATCCCGAGCTGCGCGTGCGCGGTCTGCAAGGCCTGCGTGTCTGCGACAGCTCGGTCATTCCAAGCATCGTGTCGTCGAACACCAACGCCGCCGTGGTCATGATTGCGGAGAAGGCTGCGGATCTGATTGCGGGGCGAACGCTGCCGGTGGCGTAAGCAGGACAATCGCATGTGGTGGCGCCACGCGATTGCCCTGCCTTGAGCACCTGTCGCTGAGCGCATAGCACTCGAACCGCACTAAAAACGACAGCCTCCCGCAGCGCCTTCAACCGACGCTTGCGCAACCCACCAACCGACCGGAAACCCCCGGTTGCGGGCTCGTTGCCGACGCCGGCGCGGGGATGTGAAAGCGCTTTTGCGCCAGTTCCGCGATCACACCATATGAACCGATCCAAGCTCTGCTAGCTTGTGGGCGTGGGACGTGTCCCGCTTTGGCCGGTGCTTCAGGCAACCCCATCCCAACCCCCCGCCCCCTGCGGTACCGGCCATCCCCCTCCCCCTTTTGGCAGGCTTCTCGACCTGCCATCCTCAGCCGTCCCTGCCAACTTCGAGGTCGACGACGAGGCCTGATGCGTGGCATGCAAATCCAGACCATCGGCAGCGTATCGAGGGATTTCACATCGGCTGTCTGGACGACGTCCTGGAGAGCGACAAATCGGGGTCGAGCCGCCTCAGCTCCCGGTTGATGGCCGCCAGGCGCTCCGGTTCGCCTTCCGTGTTGCAGACATTGAGAGTAACGACGCGTAAGCGCATCAGCGAACCACCGCCGCGATGCGTTCCAACGTGGTGCGCGAAACGGCTCGGCCATCGGCGCGGTTCGGCTTGCCAAATGCCGCCATGCCGCCCATACACGGCTTGAACAACCGCCCCGAGGGTCCGCGCCCATTTTGCCAAAGGATACTCTCCGATGTCTGTGACGCCGTCCCCCTGGTCAAAGCCGTGACGGCCTCCCTCGCAAGCCTGGGCTGGACGGATTTCTTCGGCGACCAGCTTGAAGCCGATGAGGCAGACCTCGTGCCGACGCGCATCGCCTCGGTGCACCGCGACCGCCTGGCCGGCCTGTCCCGGGCAGGGCCAGTGGATCTGACGCTGCCGGCCAATGCCAACACCGGCGACTACGCCGTCGGGGACTGGGTGCTGGTCGAGCAGCATACACATCTGCTGCTCCGCCGGCTGACCCGCAAGACGGTGCTGGAGCGCCGTACCCAGGGCGGCAGGATCCCGCAGCTGGCCGCGGCCAATGTCGACACGCTGTTCATCGTGACGTCCTGCAATGCCGATTTCAACATCGCCCGGCTCGAGCGCTATCTGGCGCTGGCCAACGAGGCCGGAACGACGCCGGTGATCCTGCTGACCAAGGCCGACACCGCTGACGATGCCGAGAGATACCAAAGCCAGGCTGCCGCCCTTCAGCGTGGTTTGCCCGTAGTGACGCTGAACCCGCGCGTCGCCGATGCCGCAGCGGCGCTTGCTCCCTGGTGTGGCGCAGGGCAGACGGTGGCGCTGGTCGGCTCCTCCGGCGTCGGCAAATCGACGCTGGTCAACACGCTGGCCGGAGCGGCGCAGCAATCGCCGCAACAGACTGCGGGCATTCGCGAGCACGATGCCAAGGGTCGCCACACCACCACGGCGCGGTCGCTGCACCCCATCGCCGGTGGCGGCTGGGTAATCGACACGCCGGGCATGCGCACGCTGCATGTCAGCGACGTCGCATCCGGCATCGACACGCTGTTTGCCGAAATCACCGAGCTCGCACCGCTGTGCAAGTTCCGCGACTGCACCCATGTCCACGAACCGGGCTGCGCGGTGCAGGCTGCGTTGAAGGCGGGTACGCTCGACCCTGAGCGCCTTGCCCGCTGGCGCAAGCTGTCGGAGGAAAACCAGGGCAACACGCCGGTTCAGAGCGGCCCGCGCGGCAACAAATCGCCTGCCGGGCGCCCGAAGCGGCGTTGAGAGGATAGGAATTGCGGAACGAGACGTCGGAGGCCCGGCATGTGCCGGGCCTCCCTTTTTTCACTCTCCGCGCATCGTTGCCTGGAAGGTCGGCAGGTGCTTCTGCTGCGCCTCCAGCATGCGCTCGCGGTAGACGCCGTAGATGACGTCGGTGTCGTGCAGCGTCACGCCGGCAATGGTCGGCGAGGCGAAGACCGGCAGTTCGATGCCGCGCTTGGCGAGCTGCTCGGCCGTGCGCGCGATCAGCTCATGCGCCAGGATCATGGCAAGCACCGTCGATGAGCCCGACACCGGCCGGCTCCAGCCCTCGACCGGCACGATGGCGTCCTCGATCGGCGAACAGGTGTCGATGACGAGGTCGGCGGCATCCGCCAGCCGCTTGCCGGACGAGTGCGTCGCCGGCTTGTCCAGATTGTTCTTGCTGGTGACAGCGACGACGAAGATGCCGCGCTTCCTGGCGTAGAGCGCGGTGTCGATGCCCGACGAGTTGCGGCCGCTATGGCCGAAGATGATGATCGAATCGCCCTTGTTGAGCGGCTGGTGGTCGAGGAATTTTTCGGCGTATCTTTCCGTACGCTCCAGCCACAAAAGCTCGCGCACGCCGCCGGCGCCGAGCACATTGTGCCACATCACGCGCGGGTCGGTCAGGGGGTTGAAGCCGACATAGCTGCCATAGCGCGGAAACACTTCCTGCACCGGCAGCACCGAATGGCCGGAGCCATAGAGATGCACCAGCCCGCCGCCCTCGAGCGAGTCGGCAAAGCGGCTGGCGGCCTGGCCAAAGGCCTCTTCATTGGCTTTCGCAGCCTGGTCGATGAGGGCGGCGAGACGGTGGATGTAGAGATCGGACACGTGGGTACTCCTGTTTGCTGTGTCGGTCTGGAATGGATCAGCTTCTCGGGTTCAGCGGCACGCGTCCGGCGCGCAGCGTCGAGCGGATTTCGTAGCGGTCGCCGCGCATGATCGAGACGGTGAATTCGAACGGGCCGCGCTCGTCGGTGGTGATGCGTTCGACGACGAAGGCCGGGCTGCCGACAGCGAGGTCGAGCAGTTCGGCGTCCGCCGCGCCGACCGCGCCGACCCGGTAGTTTTCCCGCGCCGCCACCGGCACGATGCCGTAATGGCGCTCCAGCGCCTCGTAGAGCGAGCCCTGCAGCAGGCCGGCATCGAGGAAGCCCGGCACGCGCACGGCCGACAGCTGCGCCGTCTGAATGCCGATCGGCTCGTTGTTGCCGAGCCGCAGCCTGCGAATGCGCACCACCGGATCGCCTTCCTCGATCTCCAGCGCGCCGGCAGCCGCCGCGTTGGCGGTGGTCAGGCTGCAGTCGAGCAGGCGCGAGCCCGCGACCACGCCCATATTGCCCATCTCCTGGGTGAAGCTGGTCAGCTCGCGCGTGCCGGCGACCAGCGTGGTCGAGCGCACGAACGTGCCGCGGCCATGTTCGCGCCTGAGCAGTCCTGCCTCCTCGAGGTTGCGCAAGGCGTGGCGCAGCGTGATGCGGCTGACGCCGAACAGGGCGCACAGCCTGTCCTCCGCCGGGATCTGGTCGCCCGTTGCCCATTCGCCGCTCTTGACGATGGCGCGGATCGCCTCTTCGACCTGATACCAGAGCGGCTCCGGCCGTCTGCGGTCCGGCTGCTGAAAGCTTGCTTCGCTCATCGCACATGCCTCCACCCTTGCCCAACGGCGCCGGCCAGCGCCGCGCCGACGAGGCCGGCGCGGGGACCGAATTTTCCGGGCTTGACGTCGATGCCGCGCAGATGCGGCGGCAGTTGGCGTCGCAGCGCTGCAAGCAGCGGCGGCCGGATCACATCCAGCGCCTCCGCCAAACCACCCGAAATCAGAACCGCTTGCGGATCGAGCAGCGCGACAGCGCCTGCAAGCGCGGTGCCGAGCTGTCGCGCCGGCAGTTCAAGCAAGGTGAGTGCGGCCAGTTCGCCGGCCTGGGCAGCGGCGATCAGCTGGCGGCCGTCGGCAAGGCCGATCTGTCCGGCAAGGGCATCAAGCGCCCGGCCCGACGCGACGCGCTCCAGCCAGCCGCTGCGCTCTTCACCATGATCCCTCACGTCGGCGCAGGCCCAGCCGAACGAGCAGGCGCCGCCATGCGCGCCGGCAACGATGCGGCCATTGGCCAGCACCGCCGAACCGATGCCGGTGCCGATGGCGAGCAGGATCGCATCCGACATGTTTTTCGCACTGCCTTCGACAGCCTCCGCCAGCAGCGCAATCTGCGCGTCATTGCCGAGCGCTACGCGCAGTTTGGGAAACAGCGGCTGGATATCGACGCCGTCGAGGAACGGCAAGTTGGGGATCCAGCGGCAGATTGAGCCCTCGACCAGACCCGGCACCGCGATGCCAAGCGCTGAGACCGACCCGGCCTCAGTGCACAGCGCGTCGATGCGCGCAATGAAGGCATCAAGGGTTGCCGGCGCCGGCTCGCTGCCCAGCGCCTCCAACGCACCGACATCGCCCGTAGATACGGCAGCGCGCAGATTGGTGGCGCCGAGATCGATGGCGAGTACCCGCGTCATCGACCCGACCCTTTGCCGAAGGGGAGCGAGAACAGACCGCTGCCGGCATTCCACGAATGCGACGCCGCCGCGAAGGCCTGCGCATGGCGCGTGCCGCGCAGGCAGCCGCGCAGCCGGTAGAGCGAACTGTAATAGTCGACATAGGGGAAGCTGCTCAGGCCGCGCGCCAGCTCATACTCCATGACCGCGTCGCGCCAGGCCTCGAACCCGTCGCTGACATCGACGAGATGCTCGGGCCGGAAGCCGTCATCGTCCTCCCAGTTCTCGCCGAACAGCAGCAGTTGCGGCGTGTGCGCCGGATGGTCGCTGGCAACGGTCGGCAGTCCGGCGAAGAAGATACCGGTCTTCGTCAAATGCGCGGCGGCGCGATGGTCCTTGTGCCAACTGCCATGCCAATGGGTGATGACGATCTCGGGTTTCAGCTCGCGAATGATGTCGCCCACTTCGAGCGCCGTCTGATCGTCTGTGGGCAGGAAGCCGTCGCGCAGGCCAAAGCCACGCATGGTGACGCCGAGCCGCTCCGCCGCGCTGCCCGCTTCCTCTTCCTTCTGCACGCAATAATGCGCGGGAACCAGGTACGGATGGCCCTGCTCACCCATGGTCAGATGCAGGAAGGTCACCGTGGCGCCGCGCTTGACGGCAGCGGCCGCCAGCGGCCCGGCCATCACCTCGGCATCGAAGGCGTGCGCGCCGACCACCAGGATGGATTTCGCCGCATAAATTCTGTCTTCGATCATTTCATGCCTCCTCCGGTGCCCACGCCTTCGCGAATCTGGCGCGCCAGCAGACAATACATGATCAGGATGGGCGCCATGGAGATCGCCAGCGAGGCGAACACCAGGCCCCAGTCGGTGCGGAACTGGCCGACGAAGACGCTGATCGCCAGCGGCACCGTCTTGTAGCGGTCGTCGAAGATGAAGATCAGCGGGAAGAAGAAATCGTTCCACACCGCGATCGCGGTGAAGATGGCCACGATCGACACCGCCGGCTTGACCATCGGCAGGATGATCTGGAACAGGATGCGGACCTCGCCGGCGCCGTCCATGCGCGCCGCCTCGTCCAACTCGCAGGGCAAGACGCGCATGAAATTGGCGAAGATGAACACGGCGAAGGGAATGCGGATCGCCGAATAGACCAGGATCAGCCCGGTCAGCGAATCCAGCAGGCCGAGATTGCGCATCAGCGTGAACAGTTCGACCGAGGCCAACCGGATCGGCAGCATGATGCCGGACAGGAACAGGCCGAGCATGATGGCATTCCAGCCAAGCTTGTAGCGGCTGAGCGGATAGGCGGCCATCGCCGAGACGACGATGGTGAGGATGACGGCGCCGCCCGTGACGATCAGGCTGTTGATGAAATTCTGGCCGAGATCGGCGCGCGTCCAGGCGTTGATGAAATTGTCGAAGGCAAAGCTTTGCGGCAGGCCGAGCCTGTTGTCGTAGATCTCGGCCGTGGTCTTGAAACAGGAGACGATGAGGATGTAGAGCGGCAACAGCACGGCCGCCGTCCAAACGACCAGCACCGTCCAGCCGGGCAGCCGCGCAAGCTGCCGAGAGATGGCCGGTCTTTGCGCAATCGCCAGCGCGCTCATAGCTGCACCGTGCGGCGATCGAAGAAGCGCAGCATCATGAGCGTGCCGATGCTGAGGATCAAAAACAGCACGGTGCCGAGCGCCAAAGCCAGACCAATATCGGTGATGCCGACAGCACCTTCCGCGCCGAAGGCCAGCCGGTAGAAGTACGTCACCAGCGTGTCGGTCGAATAGCTCGGATTGCCCTGCACGCCCTGCATGACATAGACGATGTCGAACTGGTTGAAGGTGTTGATGAACGACAAAGTCGTCAGCGTGCCCAGCGCCGGCATCAGCAGCGGCAGCGCGATCGAGAACAGCATGCGCGCATTGCCGGCGCCGTCAAGTTTTGCCGCCTCGAAAATCTGGCCGGAAATCTGCCGCAGACCTGCCGTGTAGATCAGCACCGGCAGGCCCATCCAGTTCCAGGCATCGACGGCGATCAGCATGGCGAGCGCGGTGTGGCTGTTGCCGAGCACAGTCAGGCTGCCCTGGTGCAGGCCGAGCCCGTTCAGCGCCCATTCGACGACGCCACCCGGTGCCAAAAGCAACCGCCACAGCGCGCCAATGATGACCGGGCTCAGCACCGCCGGAAAGAAGAACACCGACTGGAAGAAGGCCGCACCCTTGTCGCGCAGGAACAGCAGCCAGGCGAACAACAGGCCGAGGCCATTTTGGAAGACCATGATGCCGAAGAACCAGGCGGTGTTGTGCCACAGCGCGCCGTAGATCCGCGCGCCGCTGGGGAAAACGAACAGCCTTGAGAAATTCGACAGGCCGGCGAACTCGACCATGCGCAGCCCCTTCCAGACGAAGAAGCTGCCCCACAGCGACATCCCCAGGGGATAGAGGACGAACAGCGCATAGACCGCCAGCGCCGGCAGGATGAACAGCACGGCCATGCGCTGCTGCGTGCGGCGAAGGCTGCTGGTGCGGCGAAGGGTGCTCATGCGCTTTTCTGGTCCGTGAGAGGCCAGCCGCTTTTGCGACCGGCCGCGCCTACTGCTTCGGCTTGAACCAGGTGGCGACCGCGGCCTGCATGTCGGCCGCCAGCTTCTCCGGCGCGATGTTGCCTTCGACCATGTCGATGATCTCCGACTGCAGCACCGAAGACGCCGTCGGCGACTGCCAGCGGAAGCCGACCAGCGTCAGATACGGCGTCGAATTCTTCGCCATCTCCATCATCGCGGCCAGCACTGGATCCTTCACCGTCACATCCGTGCGGGCCGGCGGCCAGCCGAGCTCGTCGGCGAACATCTGCGCGAACTCTGCCGAAGCCATGAAGCCCAGCACCTTGGTCGCGGCTTCCTTGTTCTGGCTCTCGGAGACCAGGCCATAGGAGCCGTCGGAGAAGGCCGAGGTGTAGAGTTTTGCCCCGGCATCGTCGGCGGGGAACGGGAAGATCGAGAATTTCAGCTTCGGGTTCTGCGCCTTGAAGCTGCCGTTCTCGAACGAACCGCCGAGGAACATCGCCGCCTTGCCGCCGATGAACTGCTGCGTGGCGGTGGTGTAGTCGATGCCGGCGAAGCCGTCTGGGAAATACGGCTTCAGCTCTGCGAAGCGCTTCAGCGCCGCCACATAGCGCGGATCCTCGAAGGTCGCCTTGCCGCTCATCATCTCGTCGTAGAATTCAGGACCATAGACGGTCGGGCCGACGACGCCGACGGCGATCTCCAGTTCCCAGGCCGAGCCGTTGGCGCCGCCGGTGGCGATCGGCGTGATGCCGGCCGCCTTCAGCTTCTCGCAGACAGCGGTGAAATCCTTGTAGGTCTTGGGGATCTCGATGCCTTGGGCGGCGAAAATATCCTGGTTGTAGAAGACGCCCATCATCGGCACCGAGTAGGGCACGCCGTAGACTTTTCCGTCAGCGCGGCCACGCGCGCCGCCAAGCGCCGCGTCCTCCATGTTCTTCAGCTCCGGCACGCTGTCGTCCAGCGCGTCGAGATAGCCGGCCTCGACGAAGGGCTGCAACTCGCCATAGGCCTTGAGCTGGGCGATGTCGGGCCCGCGCCCGCCGCGCAGCGCCGTGCTCAGCCGGTTCTGGTAGTCGGCATCGGGCGTGAACTGGATGGCGACCTTGATGCCGGGATTCTTCACCTCGAAGGCATCGAAGATGCGGCGCATCGCGGCCTCGTCCTCGGTGCGCCAGCTCCACAGAGTCACCGTGCTGTCGGCGGCTCGCGCCGGCAATGAGGCGAAGACGCCGGCGCAGGCGGCGGCAAGGCCGCCGATCAGCCCAAGTGCTGCGCGCCGGTGAAGTGAAAGCATGCTCATTGCCAGTCTCCCATTGTTCTCTGTCCTTGGCGTCCCGCGGCGTTTCCGTGCCGTGAGAAGTCATTGGTTAGGCAAAAGTCATTATAACGACATAGCGGTATTCGCAAGAGGTCTGCTACGCCTCAGGAATGGCGGCGTTGGCCCGCTCACGACATTGCAGTACCTGCATCCATTTGTTACCTAACGATAAATATCAACATTCCAGCGCCGCAAAGAATTCTGTGACCGTACCGTGTGAGACTTTTTCGCCAGCAAGCCCTTGCGTCGCCGCGCTGACTTGTCATAACCTCATGTGAACCGATAGGGAGGATGAGGAATGTCGTTTGCCTGGACGTCGAAACTGGCACTGGCCGCAGGCCTCGCCATCCTGCCCGCCACCGGCTGGGCGCAATCGGTCAACATCTCCTATCTCACCCACTGGTCACCGGACACGGTCGCGCTGCTGGAAGCGGCGGCTAAGGATTATGCCAAGACCAATCCGGATGTCAGCGTCACCGTGCGCGCCGTCCCCTTCGGCGACCTCCTGACCACGCTGCGCTCGCAAGGCGGCGGCGCGGACGGTCCGACGATCGGCGGCATTTACGATCTCTGGTTGCCGGAACTGGCGCGCGACAAGCTGGTCGCGCCCGCCCCCGATGCGGTGGCCAGCGAGGTCAAGGCCGCATGGCCGGCGGGCATCACCAGCGCCGCCTCGGTCGGCGGCACGCTCTACGGCATCCCCAACGAAATCGACGTCTATGCGCTGAACTACAACAAGGCGCTGTTCAAGCAGGCCGGCATCGCGGCGCCACCCAAGACCTGGGACGAGTTCAAGGATGCGGCCAAGAAGCTGACCAGCCAGGATGCGGGACAGCAAGGCTTCGGCATGATCAACTCCTGGGCGGCCGGCGTCGTCCACCCCTTCGCCTCGCTGCTGGTCTCCAATGGCGGCGACCTGGTCAAGGACGGCAAGCCGGTGCTCGACAGCCCGCAGGCCGCGGAGACTTTCCAGCTCTATGAAGACCTGATCAAGTCGGGCGCCAGCGTGCCGTCGATGGCGACAGCCGACGCCAACACCACCGGCCCCTTCCTCGACAATTTCGTCTCCGGCAAGACCGGCATGATCATCATGGCCAATTGGTGGGAGAGCGCGCTGAAGGCCGGCATGGGCGACAGATTCGCCGACATTGCAACGGCGCCGATTCCCGTCGGCCCGAGCGGCGACAAGCCACATTCGATCTCCTATTCCTGGATGACCGTGGTCAACGCCAATGCAGGTGCGGCCGAGCAGAAGGCGGCATGGGACTTCCTCGCCTGGCTGAACAATCCAAAGTCCGGCAAGAGCGGCGCTTCCGCGATGTCGGATATCCTGATGTCGATGGGCATCCTGCCCTCACGCCTCTCCGACATCGAGGCGCACAAGGACAAGCTCGGCTCGGAATTCCTCTCCGGCTATGTCAGCGTGCTCACCGATGCCAAGCCGTTCCCCGTCGTGCCCGGCGGCCAGGAATTCACGGAATCGCTGCAGCAGACGCTCGAGGCGTTGCAGTATGGCCAGGTCTCGGCCAAGGATGCGCAGGCGACGGCGCAGGCCGACGCCATTTCGATCCTGGAGCGCGCCGTCAAATAATGATTCAGAGGTACCGTGCCTCGGCGGGCATCATGCTGGCGCCCGCCGTGACGCTGATCGGCATCTTCGTCCTGTTGCCGATGCTGCTCACCGTCTGGCTGTCGTTCCAGGACTGGTCGACGCAGACGCCGTTTTCCAGCGCCAGCTTCATCGGCCTCGACAATTTCCACGAGATTTTTGGGGTCTCCTCGGTTGGCCGCGATTTCAAGGCCGCGCTCGCCAACACAGCCGTCTACACCGCGCTCTCCGTCATCCTCATCCTGCCTCTGTCGGTGGCCTTCGGCCTGATGGTCTACCAGCAGGATGTGCCCGGCGGCACGGCGCTGCGCACGGTGCTGTTTGCCACCTACATGGTGCCGATGATCGCTGTCGCGCTGGTGTGGTCGAAACTCTATTCGCCGAGCGAAGGCCCTCTCAACCAGATGCTCGGCCTTATCGGCATCGGCCCGCAGCCTTTCCTGTCGTCGCCGCGCACGGCGCTGATCTCGATCGTCTTCCTCAATGTCTGGCAGCAGGTCGGCTATTTCACCGTGCTGGCGATCGCCGGGCTGACGCAAATCCCCGGCAGCCTGTATGAAGCAGCAAAGCTCGACGGCGCCAACCGTTTCGAGCAGTTCCGCTTCATCACCCTGCCGCTGATACGGCGCACGCTGCTGTTCAGCGCCGTCATCGCCATCATCAACGCTGTGCAGGTGTTCGAGCCGGTTGCCTTGATCACGCAGGGCGGGCCGGTCGGCTCGACCAATGTGCTCACCTACCACATCCGCCGCGTCGGCATCGAGCGTGCGCAGGGTGGACTGGGTTCGGCCATGGCGGTCATGCTGATGCTGTCGCTGATTGTCGTCGTCTGCGCGCTGTTTGCCTTCGCCAACCGGAAGAACGACGAATGAGCGCGGGATCGTCGAGCCGGCTGTCGCGCCGGCGCCCGTCCGGCCACAAGGCGCTGCTGGCGACGCTGATGCTGCTGGTCGCCGTTGCCTCGGCCTTCCCGCTGGTGTGGATGGTGCTGTCGAGCCTCAAGACGCCGGCCGAGAGCATGCAGGTGCCGCCGGTATGGATCCCCCTTACGCCGAGCCTCGACGCCTATGAGAAGGTGTCGGGCGTGGTCAATGTCGGCCGCTCGATGTGGAATTCTCTGGTCATCGCCTCGATCACCACCGCCGGCATTCTGCTGACCAGCATGATGGCCGGCTACGCCTTCGCCAAATACCACTTCCCCGCCAAGTCGCTGCTGTTTTCTGTGTTGATCGCCACCATGTTCCTGCCGCCGATCGTGACGCTGATCCCGCTCTATCGCCTGGTCGGCTCGATCGGCCTCAACGCCAGCCTCGCCGGCATCATCGTGCCCAATCTCGCCAACGCTTTCGGCATCTTCCTGATGCGCCAGTTCATCTCCGGCGTTCCCGACGAGCTCATCGACGCCGCGCGCATGGACGGCGCCTCGGAGTTCTTGATCCTCTACAAGATCGTCGCTCCCAGCGTCGCTCCCGCAATCGCGGCTCTGGCCCTCTTCGCCTTCGTCTACCACTGGAACAGCTATCTCTGGCCACTGACCGTGCTGCAGGGCAATGCCGACGCCTATCCGATCGTCATCAGCCTGAGCCGGTTGCTGAGCTACAACAGGGGCGCGGTCAACACCGGCCTGGTGATGGCCGGCGCGACGCTGGCCGTGCTGCCGCCGCTCATCCTGTTCGCCTTCCTGCAGCGCTTCTTCGTCGATTCCATCGTCGGCTCGGCGATCAAGGGATAGCTCGCCTCACCCGAACCTTGCCGCCGTCCATGCCCCACCCGCCGCATTCGACTCCACCGCCGCAGCAACAAACTTCACCCCCCGCGCGCCATCGACGACATCGGGCACCTGTGCCGCGCGCGCCGGATCAACCGTCCCGCCCGAACGGTGCGCGCGAACGATATCGGCGGCGTCGCGGTAGAAATTGGCGAAGGCCTCGATATATCCCTCCGGATGCGCCGCCGGCATGCGCGACACGCGCTGGCTCTCAGTGGTCGAGCCATGGCCGCCGCGCACCAGCGTGCGGGTTTCCTCGCCATAGATGGAGAAGCGCAGTTCTTCCGGCCGGCTGCCCGACCATTCGAGCCCGGCTTTGTCGCCATAGATGCGCACCGAGAGATCATTGTAGTGGCCGGGCGAGGTCTGGCTGGCGAGGATCGTGCCGCGCGCCCCGCCGGTCCAGCGCACCAGCACATGAGCATTGTCGTCGAGCCGGCGTCCCGGCACGGCAGTGAACAGATCCGCCGACACCGCCTCGGCCTCACAGCCGGAGATATAGCTTGCCAGGTTGAAGGCATGCACGCCGATATCGGCCAGCACCGCCGACTGCCCGGCGCGCGCCGGATCGGTGCGCCACTCCGCCTGCTTCTGGCCCTCGGCGTCGATCGGCTTGGTCAGCCAGTCCTGGATGTAGGCGCCATGCACAGACACCATGCGGCCAAGCGCGCCCGCCGCCACCATCTCGCGCGCCTGGCGGACCATGGCGTAGCCGGTGTTGTTGAGCGTGACGACGAAGCGACGCTTTTTCTCCCGCGCCAGCGCCACCAGTGCCTCTGCATCGGCCAGCGTCGTCGACAGCGGCTTGTCGCAGATCACGTCGATGCCGGCCTCGAGAAAGGCCGTGGCGATCGGCGCGTGCAGATGGTTGGGCGTGACGATGACCACCGCCTCGATGCCGTCCGGCCGCTCAGCTTCGGCTCGTGCCATGGCGCGATAATCGGCATAGCTGCGCTCGGGCGCGATGCCGATCTCGGCGGCCGAGGCGGCGGCGTTCTCCGGGTCCGACGACAGCGCGCCGGCGACCAGTACGATCTGGTCGTCCAGGCGCATGGCCAGCCGATGCACGGCGCCGATAAAGGCATTGCGACCGCCGCCGACCATGCCGACCCTGAGCCGCTTGCCCGCCGATCCGTCCGATGTTGCGTAGACCATGTTTCCTCCTGGGAAGACAGTTTTTGCCGTCGTCGAGTTCTGTCGCGCCCCCCTCTGTCCTACCGGACATCTCCCCCACGAGGGGGGAGATCAGCCACCACAGCGGCCTTCGCCAATCTCAGACGTCGCAAGAGGGCGCCGAAGGCGAAACTGCCAATCTCCCCACCCGTGGGGGAGATGTCCGGCAGGACAGAGGGGGGCGCCCTAGAGCGCTGCTTTTGACCGCTCGCATCAGTCACACTTTCGAACACGATTTCCAATTTTCATATTGTAAAACGATCGTATCGCGCTAGCCTGAAATGATGAGTGGGGCAAGCAAGGCATCCGGACGGTCCAGCACCGACGAGGCGGCGACGCGCAAGCGCGGACGCTCGCTGACCGCGCTTGGCTACATCCAGCCGCAGACCTATGAGGAGCTACGCGCGGTGCTGTCGTCGGGCACGGTGCATTTCCCCAAGCGGCTGCGCCAGGTGGCAATCTTCCTGTGGCAGCATCCGAGCGACGTCGCGCTCGGCACCATCGCGCAGGTTGCGGCACAGGCCGGCGTGCAGCCCTCGACGCTGGTGCGCTTTGCCCAGATCTTCGGCTATTCCGGCTTTTCCGATTTCCAGGGCCTGTTCAAGGAGCACATCAAGGGCTCATGGCCGGAAGGGCGCGGCGAACCGCGCACCGAGACCGAGCCAAATCTGCATTTCCTGCACGGCATGGTCGGCGCATCGCAGGCCTCGCTGGGCCGCATCGAGACCGGCTTCGACGTCGAGAGTTTCGACAAGATGGTGGCGCTGCTGGCGGCGGCCGAGCTGATCTATGTCATCGGCTCCAAGCGCGCCTTTCCCGTCACCGCCTATCTCTCGCTGACGCTCTCGCAGCAAGGCGTGCGCAACGTGCTGGTCGACAATGTCGGGTCCTCCGCACTCGACCAGATCGGCTGCATCGGCGGCCGGGATGCCGTGCTCGCTGTCTCGTTTAGCCCCTACAATTCGATCACGCCCGATCTCGTCGCGGTGGCGCATGAGCGCAAGGCGCGTATCGTCACCGTCACCGACAGCACCTTCAGCCCGCTGATCCCGCTCTCGGACAGCTGGCTGGAAGTGGTGGAATCCGACTTTGCCGGCTTCCGCTCACTGGCGGCCTCGCTCGCCGTTGGGATGGCGCTGGTCCATGGCGTGGCGGCGCGGCGCGACGAATGAGGCGTCACTGGTCCAATTGACTATCGGGAATTGCCGTTCCATATTTCTCAAAATAGAAACTTTATTCCCGGGAGGAGGAATGGAGATCCGGCTTGACGGCAAGGTGGCTCTGGTCACCGGGTCGACGCAAGGCATTGGCCGCGCCATTGCCGAGACGCTGGCGCGTTCCGGTGCCGCCGGGCTGTTGGTCACCGGGCGCGAGAGGGCGCGTGGCGAGGCCGTGGCGGCCGAGCTTTCGCAATTGGGCACGCCGACCATCTTCGTCGCCGCCGACCTTGCCGATCCTGACGCCCCCACCCTTCTGGCGCAGGCCTGCATCGAGCGCTTCGGCCGCATCGATGCGCTGGTCAACGCCGCCGGCCTGACCGATCGCGCCTCTTTCCTCGACGCCAGCCTCGACGACTGGGCGTCACTGTTTGCCGTCAATGCGCGCGCGCCGTTCTTCCTGATGCAGGCGGCGATTGCCGACATGAAGCAGCGCGGCCAAGGTGGCGCCATTCTCAACATTCTGTCGATCAATGCCCATTGCGGCTCGCCGGAGCTTGCCGTCTATTCCGCCACCAAGGGCGCGCTGGCGACGCTGACCAGGAACGCCGCCAACGCCCACCGCTTCGACCGCATCCGCGTCAACGGCATCAATGTCGGCTGGACCGACACGCCGGCCGAACGCATCATGCAGGCGGAGACATTGGGCAACGGCCCCGGCTGGCTCGACAAGGCCAATGCCGCGCAGCCTTTCGGGCGGCTGCTGACCCCGAACGACATCGCCAGCCTCGCCGTCTTCCTGCTGTCCGACGCCGCCGGCCCGATGACCGGCGCGGTTGTCGACCAAGAGCAGGCGGTGATCGGGGCGAACCGGTGAGCGCTTCCATCGAAACGCTTGGGCCGGCGCTGCTCGATCGCTTGCCGGCATCGGTGCAGACACCTTCCTATGACCGTACGCTCCTCTCGCCCGGCATGGCGCATCTCGGCGTCGGCGCCTTCCACCGCAGCCATCAGGCCGAATACACCGACGATCTCATCTCGCTGCGCTTCGACCGCTGGGGCATCGTCGGCATCAACATCCGTCCGCCCAGCCTTGCCGACACGCTGGGACGGCAGGGCGGGCTCTACACAAGGCTGATCCGCGAGAACAGCCATATCGAGGCACGCGTCATCGGCAGCATCGTCCGGGTGGTCGACAGCCAGGAGAGTGCCGCGCCGGCGCTGGGTGTGCTGATCTCTCCCGATATCGAGTTGGTGACGATGACGGTGACCGAAAAAGGCTATTGCCACGTCCCGTCCAGCGGCGAACTCGACCTTGGCCATCCCGACATCGTCCACGACCTCGCCAACCCCGAGACGCCGCGCAGCGTCCCCGGCCTGCTGGTGCGGGCGCTGGAGCAGCGCAGGGCCACACATGAGCGACCCATAACGTTTCTCTCCTGTGACAACATCCCGACCAACGGTACTATCCTGAACAATGTCGTGCGGACGTTTGCCGAACGGCGGAGCAAAGGGCTGGCCCGCTGGATAGAGGCCAATGTCGCCTTCCCCGCGGCCATGGTCGACCGCATCGCGCCGGCGGTGACGCAGGATGACCTCGATAGTGTCGAACAATGGTTCGGCTACCACGATGCCGCCGTTGCTGTCGGTGAGCCGTTCCGGCAGTGGGTGATCGAGGAAAAATTCGCCGGCCGCATGCCGCGCTGGGATCTGGTCGGCGCCACCTTCGTCGACGACGTCACGCCGTTTGAGCATCTCAAGATGCGGGTGCTGAACGGCGCCCAGACGACGCTCGCCACGCTCGGCGTGCTGGCCGGGCTCGAGCACACATCGGATGCCATGGCCGACCCGCTGCTGTCGGACTTCATCCGGCGCATGCTGGTCGAAGAGACTGTGCCGACGCTGATGCCGGTGCCGGGCATCCTGCCGCTCGCCTATGTCGAGCAGAGCCTTGCCCGGCTGAAGAACACCGCGATCCGCCACCGCAACCACCAGGTCGCAACCGACGGTTCGCAGAAGATCGTCCAGCGCCTGCTCAACCCGATCCGCGACCGGCTGAGCCAGGGCCAAAGCATCGGCCTGCTGTCGGTGCCGGTCGCCGGCTGGATGGCCTATCTGATCCGGGCCTCGGATCGCTTTGAAAGACGCTGGCCGGTGTCGGATCCCTATGCCGGCAAGGTCGCCGCAATCGCCGACGCGACGGGTCCCGATGCCAGCGCGCTGGTGTCCGCCATCCTTGCCATCGACGGGATATTCGACCCCGGCCTTGCCGCTGACGGGACGTTCCGCGCGGCCGTCACATCGGCGCTGGGCGACCTGCTGTCGGACGATCCGATGGCGGCTGTCCGGCACAGTCTCGAACAAGATGAGGTCGCGAGGTTGAAGCGATCCAAACAATCGGCATTATAGTCGTCGGGTCTAGGGAGGCAGAATGAAACTAGGAGTGCTTACAGCACCGTTTGCGGAGACGCCGCTTGGCGAGGTCGCCGGCTGGGCGCACTCGGCCGGCTTCGAGGCGCTGGAAATCGCCTGCTGGCCGAAGACCTCCGGCGCGACGCGGCGCTATGCCGGCACCAGCCATATCGACGCCGCCTCCACCTCGCCCGCGCAGGCCAAGGAGATCGTCGCCTCGCTGACGGAAAAGAAGCTGACGGTCTCCGGCCTCGGCTACTACCCCAACCCACTGCATCCGGACCCTGCCCATCGCGAGGCCGTCATCGGCCATCTGAAGAAGGTCATCGTGCTGGCCGCCAACATGGGCGTGCCGGTGGTCAACACCTTCTGCGGCGGCGATGCCTCGAAGACCGCGGACGTCAACTGGCAGGACGCGCTGAAAGTCTGGCCCGAGACCGTCGCCTATGCGCGCGATCACGGGGTAAAACTCGCCTTCGAGAACTGCCCGATGATCTTCAGCTATGACGAATGGCCGGGTGGGCACAACATCGCCTATTCGCCGCTGGTCTGGCGGCGCATCCTCGAAACCTGGGGCGGCGAGGTCGGCATGAATTTCGACCCCTCGCACCTGGTCTGGCAAATGATCGACCAGGGCCGCTTCATCAAGGAGTTCGGCCCCTACATGCTGCATGTCCACGCCAAGGATTTGATGATCGATCATGATGGTTTGTATGAGCGCGGGATTCTTTCCGCCGGGATAGGCTGGCAGGTGCCGCGCATGCCGGGATTGGGCGATGTCGACTGGAGCGGCTTCTTCTCCGGCCTCTACCGCGCCGGCTATGACGGCTCGGTCATCATCGAACATGAGGACAGGCGGTTTGAAGGCAACGACGATGCAGTGAAGCGGGGCTTCCTGCTCGCCTGCGACGTGCTGCGCCCCTTCGTCAAATGACGAGGTGAATGACTTGGTCCGATCCTGCCGAAGGGTCTGGCCCTGAGACGAAAAACAACAATGTGGAGGAGTACTGACATGAAGAAAATACTGACCATGGTCCCGTTGCTTGCGGGCGCTGCCTTGCTGGCGTCGATGGGCGTGTCGTCGGCCGAAGCCAAATATACGATCGGCATTTCCAACACCGTGCAGGGCAATGGCTGGCGCGAGGAAATGGTCTGCGCCATGAAGGCGCAGGCGCTGGCTTCGGGCGAAGTGACGAAGCTCAACATCGCCCACCGCAACACCGATGCCGCCGGCCAGCTCGAAGACATCCGCAATCTGATCAGCGCCAAGGTCGACGCCATAGTCGTCAACCCCGCTGATCCCGCCGGCATCAAGGCGGGCCTGGAAGAAGCCACCAAAGCCGGCATCGTCGTCGTTGCCGTCGACCAGGCGGTGACCGAACCGTCGGCCTACATCATCTCCAACAACCAGGAACAGTATGCCTATCTCGGCGCCAAATGGCTGTTCCAGCAGATGGGCGGCAAGGGCGAAGTGTTCTACATGCGCGGTGCCGCCGGCGCCTCGGCCGATAGCGATCGCGACAAAGGCTTCAAGAAGGCGCTGGCCGAAAACCCCGGCGTGAAGGTGGCGCAGGAAGTCTTCACCGGCTGGCAGCAAGATCAGGCCAAGCAGCAGATGCTGTCGTTCCTGGCCACCGGCACGCCGTTCAACGGCGTGTGGACGTCGGGCATCGACAACGTCATCGTCGACGCGCTGGTCGAATCGCAGGCGCCGCTGGTACCGGTGGTCGGCGCCGACAATGCCGGCTTCGTCGGCCAGCTGAGCTCGGTGAAAGGTCTCGTCGGTGCAGCCGTCACCAACCCCGGCTCGATCGGCGGCGCGGGCGTGACGCTGGCGCTGCAGATCCTCGACGGCAAGAAGCCGGCGCAGCAGACCGTGCTGGTCGACCCGCAGCTGTGGGACAACGCCACCGACGAAGGCAAGGCCAAGCTGAAGGCAGCCGCCGACCCGTCGCTCAGCCCGGAATGGCCGGTCTCGATCTCGATCCCGGAGTGGACGACCTACACGAAGGAGCAGATCGTGGCCTGCAAGGGGCCGGGGGAGTAAGCCTGGTTTGAATGAACTGGCGAGGACGGCGAACGGCCGTCCTCGTCACACAGACTAGCGCTCTACGGCGCCCCCTCTGTCCTGCCGGACATCTCCCCCACAGGTGGGGAGATTGGCTGTCATCTCGGCTTTCGCTAATTTTCTAGGTCGCAAGACGAGGGGCGGCGCCGGAACTGCCAATCTCCCCCCAAGTGGGGGAGATGTCCGGCAGGACAGAGGGGGGCGCCGTAGAGTGCCAGCAAGAGAATTTCTGAGCGGACATCGATTTGACCACCAGCCCCCTCCTCGACGCCACCGGCGTCGCCAAGAACTACGGCGCGGTTGCAGCGCTTCGCAACGCGTCGCTCTCCGTGCTGCCGGGCGAGGTCCACGCGCTGATGGGCGCCAATGGCGCCGGCAAGTCGACGCTGGTGAAGATCCTGACAGGCGCCATTCCGGCGAACGCCGGCCGCATCCTGATCCGCGGCGAAGCGCGCGACATTCGCTCGCCCGCCGCCGCGCGCCGCGCCGGGCTGCTGCCGGTCTACCAGGAGCCGTCGCTAATCCCCGATCTCGACGTTCTCTCCAATCTCAGGCTCACCGGCACGCCGGTCGAGCCGTTCCGCGCCTGGGTGCGCGAGCTCGGCATTCTTGACCTCGATCTGCGCGACACCGCGCGCGACATTCCGCTGGCCGTGCTGCGCGTGCTCGACCTGGCGCGGGCGCTCGCCGTCGAGCCCGACGTGCTGCTGCTTGACGAGATGACGGCGGCCCTGCCCGCCAACCTCGCCGAAAAGGTGCTGGAAGTGGTGCGCCGCCAGGGCGATTCAGGCCGCGCCGTGATCTTCATCTCGCACCGCTTCGTCGAAATCTCCGCACTATGCGACCGCGCCACCGTGCTGCGCGACGGCGAGACCGTCGGCGTCGTCGACATCGTGCCGGGCGTGGAAGAAAAGATCGTCGAGCTGATGCTCGGCACCCGCGTCGTGAAAACCCATGTCGCTGCCCGCAGTGCCGCCGAGAAGGCCGCGCCCGCAGCTGCCCGGCCGCGCATCTCCGTGCGCAATCTCCGCGTCGGTGCCAAGCTCAGTGACGTCTCCTTCGATCTCGCCGACGGCGAGGTGGCCGGCGTCGTCGCGCTCGAAGGCCAGGGCCAGGACGAGTTGTTCGCCGCCCTTGCCGGCTCGATCCGGCCCTCCGGCGGCACGATCGAAGTCGATGGCCAGCCGGTGAAATTCGCCCATCCGATCGACGCCATCCGCGCCGGCATTGCCTATGTGCCGGGCGACCGCTCGGAAGCGCTCGCCATGCAGCGCTCGGTGCGTGAAAACATCGCCCTGCCCTTCAGTGCCGCGCTGCGCAACTGGGGCCCGATCAACAGGCGCCGCGAACGCACGACCGTGCTCAGCGCCATCGAGCGGCTGCAGATCGACACCCGTGCACAAGGCGAAGTGCAGCGCCTGTCCGGCGGCAATCAGCAGAAGGTGACCATCGCCCGCTGGATCGCGGCGGATGCCCGCACCATCCTGTGCTTCGACCCGACGCGCGGCATCGATGTCGGCACCAAGCAGGAGATCTACAAGCTGCTGCGCGAACTCGCCGGCAACGGTAAGTCGGTGCTGTTCTACACCTCGGAACTCGAAGAGGTGCAGCGCGTCTGCGACCGCGTCATCGTCATCTTCGGCGGCCGCCTCGTCGACATTTTTCCGGTCGAGGAGGCCGACGAGCCGGCGCTGATGCGCGCCGCCTACGGCCTGCCGCGCGGCGCCAAGGCCGATATCGGCATATTGGCTGATCCGACCGCGAACACTTCGGCTTCGCCGGAGGCCGCGCCATGAGCCATTTCCTGCGCCGCCAAGGCTGGGTCGTCGGCCTGTTCGCCCTGCTCATCGTCCTGTTCATCGCCACCAGGATCATCCAGCCGGCCTATGGCAGCAATGATTTCGGCTCGCTCGCCCGAGCCGTTCTGCCCTATGCCTTCGCAGTCGCCGCGCAGACCGTCGTCGTCATCGCCGGCGGCATTGACCTGTCGGTCGCCGCCATGATGGCGCTGACCAGCGTCACCGCGGCGTCGATGATGAATGGCGCGAGCGAGGAATACGCGCTGTTCGTGGTGCCCTTCGTGCTCGCCATGGGTTTCGTGCTCGGCGCGCTCAACGGCCTGCTCATCGTCGTCACCCGCGTGCCCGACATTGTCGTGACGCTGGCCATGCTGTTCGTGCTGCAGGGTGCCGCCCTGCTGGTACTCGACGCGCCGGGCGGCGGCATCGCCGAATGGCTGAAGGCGCTGATCTCTGGCACCGTACCGATCCCCGGCCTGCCCGACGCCATAGACGCCTGGCTGCCCAAGGCGCTGCTGGTGCTGATCGTGTGCCTCTGCGTCATCTGGATACCGCTGCGGCGCTCGCGCCTCGGCCTCTCCATCTACGCCATCGGCTCTAGCGAACTGGCGGCGTTCCGCTCCGGCGTGCCGGTCAAGCGCACTCGCATCATCGCCTATGCGCTGTCCGGCCTGTTCGCCGCCTTTGGCGGCCTGGCGCTGACCATGAGCACCGGCATCGGCGCCCCCATCCCCGGCCCCTATCTGCTCGCCAGCGTCGCCGCCGTGGTGCTGGGCGGCGTCGCGCTCGGCGGCGGCAAGGGCGGCCTGCTCGGCCCGATCGTCGCCGTCTTCGTGTTGAGGCTGGTGCGCACCGACCTGACGCTGCTCGCCATCGACCCGAATGTCACCGCGATTATTGAAGGGCTGATCATGGTGGCGGTGGTGATGTTCGGGGCGTTTATCACCATGCGGGGGCGGCAATGATGGGTGTGCTGTCGCAGAGAGACGTCGGCGTTCCTTCGCGCCCCCCTCTGTCCTGCCGGACATCTCCCCCACAAGGGGGGAGATCAGCTGTCATCGCCGCTTTCGCCAGCCTTCAACGTTGCAAAAAGGAGCGAGGCGCTGGAGCTGCCAATCTCCCCACAAGTGGGGGAGATGGCCGGCAGGCCAGAGGGGGGCGCCGTAGAGCGCCATCCTCGCAGCACACAACACCAAGAGCCGCCCCATGAGCACCACCGCCATCACCCCGGTCCCCTTCGGCCGCCGCATAAAGCGCTTCATGGCCGATCGCCCGCTCATCCCGCTGATCGTCCTGCTCGCCATCCTGGTTATAATCCTGCAGGTCCTGCGCCCCGGCATCGTCAACGAGCGCTGGATCGCCAACACCATCAAATTCGCCATCCCGCTGGCGATCCTCTCGGGATGCCAGACCATAACCATGCTGACCGGCGGCATCGACCTGTCGGTCGGCACGGTGGCGACGATGAGCGCCTTCATCATGGCCACGCAAGTGGTCAACCAGGATCCGGCGGTGGCGTTCCTCCTGGCGATGATGCCGGCGGTGCTGATCGGCCTCGTCAATGGCATCGGCGTCGGCGTCTTCCGCGTCCACCCGCTGATCATGACGCTGGGCACCAGCCTGATCGGCACCGGCTGCCTGCAGGTCTACCAGCGCACGGTGATCGCCTCGGGCGCAAAAATCCCCGACTTCCTGGCTTGGCTCGGCACCGGCGTGACATGGGGCTTCCCCAACGCGCTGCTTTTGTTCGTGCCGCTCGCCGCCCTCATCGTCTTCACGCTCGCCCGCACCGGCTTCGGCCGCCTGCTCTACGCCGTCGGCGACAATGAGCGCGCGACCCGCCTGTCGGGCGTGCAATACTGGCAGGTCATCACCGCGCTCTACGTCACCTCCAGCGTGCTCGCCGGCATCACCGGCCTGCTCTATATCGGCTTGATCAAGGCGCCGTCGCTGTCGCTCGCCGAACCGCTGGTGCTGCCCTCGGTCGCCGCCGCCGTCATCGGCGGCACCTCCATCTTCGGCGGCCGCGGCGGCTACACCGGCACCATCATCGGCGCCCTGATCCTGACCGTGCTGACAACACTGCTGACCATCCTGCAGATGCCGGAGGGGGCACGGCGGATCTTGTTCGGGCTGATCGTGCTGTTCGTGACGGCGGCGTATTTGCGGATTGTGGAGGAGCGGTAGGGGCTGGCGCCCGACGCTGCATTGGGCGAAGCTTCCCCATCCAAAGTTCAGGCCAAGCGCACGGGAGCAAGTTCCCCCTCACCCGGATTGCCAACCGAATTGCGAAGGGCAATTCGGGGCAATCCGACCTCTCCCCGAGGGGAGAGGAGGGCGCCAGCGTCAACGCCAGCCTCTTCTCCCCAGCGGGGAGAAGGTGGCCGCGAAGCGGCCGGATGAGGGGGCTGGCGCAGCCATAGGCGATTATCATCGCACCAGACGAGCTTACCCCACCGAGAACGCGAGGGAGCGCCCCCTACTTCAACGAAATCGCCATCCCGCTCAAATCCGCATTCACCTGCAGCCCCACCTGCCGGCCCGTAAGCTCGAGCTGGGCGCCCTTGTCGTTGGTCATGACGATCACCTGCGCCCCCTTGCCGAGCGCGCCGCCACCGCCGGCCGCGCCATAAACCCCGGTCGCATCCCGCACCCTGCGGATATGGCGCACGGTGCCCCGGAAATAGGTCTTGGAAACCCCGAAGGCGAAGCCGCCCGAAACGCCGCCGATCGTGATGGGATAGGAGCGGCCGTGGAAGGTCAGCGTCCCCTCGCCGCCGGAACCGCCGACGAAGAAGGCCGCCTTGTAGACGGCAAAGCGGATCGTGCCGCTATCGGCATGCGCGGCGCTGGCAGCGCTGACGGACACAGTTGTGATGGCCGCAACCGCGAGCGAACGAAAGCTGGACGAGATGGTCATGGTGGGAGCTCCTCAAGTGCGCCGCTTGCCCAACCGGCAGGGCTCGTCGGCGTCGTAACAAACTTGAACAGTTCAGGCCGGATTTGGTTCCAGTGAGAGGCCGGTGGGTCCAGGCGCAAAGCCGGTGGGGAGAGCGGAGGAGCGCTTCATACTGGCGCTGCCAACGCCTCGGGGCAAGGGCTATCGCATATGAGCTTTTAAGAAGAGGACCCCCACTCTAACTTGCCGGGGCGAGCCACGGGTTTCGCCCGTCCTTCGGACCCCACAAGGCGAAGGGAACGCTGCCGCATGCCCAGCCCTTTTTTAAGTCGACCTAGACGGCTTTGCGGAAATCAGCGCCAACCTAGTCTCCCTCCCCTTGTGGGGAGGGATTGAGGGTGGGGGTACTCGTAGGGTGCAAGCCTCCGCTATGGTTCCTGTGCAAACCAAATCCTAGCCCTACGGATATTTCCCCGGCTTTGGTGCGTAGATTTGCGGATCGAAGTCCAGATCCTTCGGCAGCGGCAAGCTCGAGCACTGCAGATGCATCTGGCGCGCCAAGAGTCTGCGCTGCTTCTGCTCGTTCTCCTTGATGGCCGCCACGAGACCCATGCTGTAGGGTCCCAGCACGACGCCGGCGGCCCATCCCGGATGCTCCTTCTCGCTTTGGTCGTAATTCAAGGCATCCGTGCGGGCCTGCTGGCATTCCGGCGTCGCCCACTTCGGGTCTTGGGTCGAGAGCGAGGCTCCATACTGGACCGGAGACGATACGCACCCTGCCACTGTCGAAGTCAACGCGACGACCATTGCAATTCTCATCCGCAAGCCCCTCCTAATGTAGGAGGCGACTACAAGACGATTCCAGCGGGAAAAAGGCAGCTTCAGGATGCGGATTTTGCAGGGCCGCTCACCCCAGCAGGTTGCGCGCCGTGCGCATGAAGATCTTCGAGCCGATCGGGATCAGATCGTCGGGAAAATCATAGTCGGGATTGTGCAATGACGGGGTGCGCTCGCCCGCGCCGAGGAAGAACATCGCCGACTTCGCCTTGTGGCCGAAAATGCCGAAATCCTCCGAGGCGCGCATCGGCAGGGCTTCCTCGCTGCGCGGCACACCCTCTTCGTCCAACGCGCGGTTGAGATGCTCCACCGCATCGGGCGCGTTGACGCTGGCGACGAAAATCTCATGATAATCGCAGTGCACGGAAAGACGGTGCTCGGCCGCGATCCTGGTGGCCAACGCTTCCGCCGCCGCGACCAGTTCCGCCATGCGCTCGTCGCGCCTTGTACGCAGCGTCGCCCACACCTCGGCGTATCCGGGCGCGATGCCGAACACGGCCTCGCCCATCGTCGCATGGGTGACGGTCACCATCCTGAAATCCTCATCGGCGAAAGTGCCGCGCCCGAGTGCCGGAAGCGCCGGCATCAGCTGGCTGATCGCCGGCATCGGCGACACGCCGGTTTCGGGCATGGAGGAATGCGCGGTCTTGCCTTCCAGCACGATACGGATGCCGCGCGAGGCGCAGTTGACGACGCCGGGCTTGAGGCGAACCTCGCCGAACGGCACGCCCGGCAGATTGTGCAGGGAGAAAGCAAAATCCGGCGCGATCTCGCCAAAGCGTGGATCGGCGACGACGCCGGCCGCACCATTGCCGGTCTCCTCCGCCGGCTGGAACATCAAGACGACGCGGCCGCGCGCCGGCCGTTCTCGTCCGAGCTGGCGGCCGAGTGCGGCCAGGATCGCGGTGTGGCCGTCATGGCCGCACATATGCGATTTTCCCGGCACCTGCGAGGCATGCTCGACCCCCGAAAGCTCCTCGATCGGCAGCGCATCGATCTCCGAGCGGAACAGCACCGTCGGTCCCGCCTGGCCGCTGTCATAGACCGCCGCCACGCCATGACCGCCGAGGCCGGTCAGCACCTTGTCCGGCCCTGTATCGGCGAGGAAGCTCACGACTTCCTTGGCGGTCTGTTCTTCCTCGTTGGAGATTTCAGGTCGCTGGTGCAGCTTGCGGCGCCATGCCGTCAGCTCGATGATATCGCGATTGGTCAGGGTCATGGCTTGGGCTCCGCTTTGGTGCTGCAGGTTACACAAACACGATAGGGTTTTTCTCACGCCGTGCCATACTGATCAATTCCACTAGCCCATCGGCAAATTCCCGAACCCATGGGTCGGTGCTGGATTCGATTAGTCGCAATTCGCGCTCAAGCTCGCCGAAGCTCGGCTCCTCGATGACGTCTCCAACACCGCTGGCTGAAAGGAGGACCATCCGTTCCAGCGCTGACCCTTCGCCGAGAAGACCGGCAATCAGCCCCCCGAGCGCCGCAATGTGGGCTATGTTTCCGACACGCCAGTCACGCGTTGTGACATCGTCCCAGGTGAGAGTCACGTCTTCGGGATGGATCACCTCGCATTCGCCGTTTTCCGGATCCCGCTGAAAGCGATAGCCGGGGAATTCCCGCTCCATGGTCGAAACGCTTTTAAAAACCGCCAAGTCGAGACCCATGCTCCCTCCCGCCTAACCGAAGGTCATCCTTACATTCGGCTCCAACAATCGGTCAAAGCTCTTTTGGACCTATTCTCGAAACATTGGAGAAGAGATGGCCGACCGGTTGCACACTAAGGTCGTCAATCTCATCTCCGACATCTGGCGGCCAATCCTGAGGGGCATGGTGCTCGAGTCCGTGCCAATCTTCAGCAACTAGGCTCCATCCACCCGAAGGAACGGTTTCGGAGCAACAATGGCCAGGCGGTTTGCGTTTCTCTTGGTTCGCGACTTCACGCTGTCGCCGCTGTCGCTGTTCATCGACACGCTGCGGCTCGCCGGCGATGAAGGCGACCGCAGCCGCCGGATCGAGTTCGACTGGGAGATCCTCGGCGAGCGTGGCCTGCCGATCCGGGCGAGTTGCGGTGTCGAGTTGCTGCCGACCAAGGCGATCGGCAATCCGCAGGAGTTCGACAATGTCGTCGTGGTCGGCGGCCTGCTCGACACCAACCGCAGCCTCAGCTCCGAAAAGGAGGCCTTCCTGTTGCGGGCGGCCGAAAAGAGCGTGCCGCTGACGGCACTCTGCACCGGCAGCTTCGTGCTCGCGCGCTACGGTCTGCTCGATGGCTACAGTGCTTCCGTCAGCTGGTTTCACATCAAGGATTTCCGCAGCCAATTCCCTGATGTGAACGCCCATGCCGACAGCCTGTTTTCCGTCGATAGGGGCCGCTCGACCTGCGCCGGAGGCACGGGTGCGGCCGACCTTGCCGGCCATTTCGTGTCGCAGTTCATCGGCCGCAAGGCTGCGGAAAAAGCCGCCAAGATCCTCGTGCTCGACCGCATCCGCTCGAGCTTGGATGTGCAGCCCGTCGGCGACCTCTTTCCCGCGGCCTCGAGCCGCGCGGTGAAACGGGCGCTGCTTCTGATGGAAAGCAATCTCCAGGAGACGCTGTCGATCGCCGAGATCGCGGGCCGGTTGCATTTATCCCGGCGCCAGCTTGAGCGGCTGTTCGGCGCCGAGCTCGGCATCGGCCCGATGGCCGCCTATCTTGCGCTGCGCGTGCATCAGGCCAAGTCGCTGCTGGAGGGGAGCGACTTGGCGATCGGCGACATCGCCTACCGCTGCGGTTTTCCCAATGCCGGCCATTTCAGCCGTGTCTTCCGCCAGCAGACCGGTATCACGCCGACCCATCTCAGGCATCCGAACCGAATGTCCGGTGGGACACCCTCGCCTATCGCTCCGTGAACGCCCGCGCGAACGAGTCCAGCATCGGCCGCGCCAGATATTCGAGGAAGGTTCGGTCGCCGGTGCTGATAAACGCCTCGACCGGCGTTCCTGGGTAAAGCTGCTCGGCTTTCACGCCCTGCGGCAGCGTGTCGGTGATCTTCAGCCTGGCGCGGAAATACGCCTCATGCGTGGTTTCATCGATCAGCCGGTCGGCGGAAATTTGCGTCACCGTAGCCGGGACCTCAGGGGTGAGGCGCGCGTTCAGGGCGGACAGCCTGAGCTTCGCCGGCTGGCCGACGCGAACCAGATCCACGTCCTTCGGCCGCAGCTTCGCGTCGACGATGAGGCCCGACGCGGTCGGCAGGATCTCCATGATCTTCTGCCCCGGCGCAATCACGCTGCCTTTGGAGTTGTAGGTCGACGATACTACTATGCCGGCTGCCGGCGCCTTGATCGTCGTGCGCCCCAGCACCGCCTCGGCTGCGGTGATCTGTTCGCCGATGTCGGCCAGGCTGGTGCGGACCTCGTCGAGCTTGGTCAGCGCGTCCTCGACGCGTTGCGTCGTCGCGCGCTCGACCTGCGCCTGGGCTTCGACGATCTGCGTCTTGGTCGCTGCGATATCCGCCTCCAGCGCGCCGGCCTGGCCGACCAGATCGGCCTCGCTGCGCAGAAGCTGCGAATATTCGCTGCGGTTGGTGAGACCCTTGTCGAGCAGGCCGGTCTTGATGCCGAGTTCCTTCTTCACGATCTCGGCCTGTTGCTGGATGGCGAGTTTCTGCGCCTCCAGTCCCAGCGCCGACTCACGATGCATGGCGACGCGCTGCGCCAGGATCGACTGCTCGGAGCGGAACCGGGCGAGCCTGGCCTCGAACTCCTTCTGCTGTTCGTGCACCAGATTGTCGAAATCGCGCTGGAACGGCGCGGGTGCTGCTTCGGCGATCGGCGCCAGCCTGTCCGATCCGTCGCGCTCGGCCTCAAGTCGCGCGGCACTTGCCCTGAGCGCGATCGTCTGTCTGGTCAGCCGGTTGAGGTCGGTCTCGGCCGCCCTGCGGTCGAGCAGGACCAGCGGTTCGCCTTGTTGCACGCGGTCGCCTTCATGCACCAGCAACTGCTCGATGATGCCGCCCTCGGGGTGCTGGATGAGGATGTTGCCGCCCGTCGCCGAGATCGTGCCGGAGGTGATCACCGCGCCGGAGAGCGGCGCGTTCGCCGCCCAATAGCCGAAGCAGCCGACGAAGAGCGCTATGGCCACGTAGCCGACGACGGCCATGCGGCGGAAGTCGGTGCGCGGTCGACCTTCGAAGGCGAGGCTCTGCTGCATCATCGTCTATGACCCGAAGCGGACGCTGTGCGGGCGCACGGTCGGCACGAACGAGCCTGTCACCACCGCGCTCCCGGCCTTGCCGGCCGCCGGTTGCCTCAGCACCTCGCTCGCAGGGCCGAAAGCTTCGACCATGCCGTTGCGCAGGACCATGACGCGGTCGCAGGCCGCGGCGATCGAAGGGCGATGCGTGATGACGACTGTCGTGACGCTTACACTTCGCGCGGCCGAAAGCATCCCTTCGAGCGCCGCCTCCCCACTGCCGTCGAGATGGGCGTTGGGCTCGTCCAGCACCAGCATGCGTGGCTTGCCGTAGAAGGCGCGCGCCAGCCCTATCCGCTGGCGCTCGCCGCCCGACAGCACGGTATGCGACGGGCCTATCATGGTCTGATAGCCGTCGCGCAGCGTGAGAATCAGCTCATGCGCCTCGGCGCGCCTGGCCGCTTCGACGATCGCGGCGTCATCGGCGTCGGGTTCGAAGCGGGCGACATTTTGCGCGATCGATCCCGGGAAAAGCTCCACCTCCTGCGCGAGATAGCCGATATGCCTGCCAAGCTGGGTTTCGTCCCAGCTCCTCAGGTCGGCGCCGTCGACCCTGACCGCGCCGCCGGTCGGCTGCAGCGCGCCCACAAGCAATTTCGCCAGCGTCGATTTGCCGGCCCCGCTCGGGCCGACGATCGCCACCGCTTCGCCGGCGCCGATGGCAAAATTCAACCGCTTGAGGATGGGCTCCGTGCCGAAAGCCGCAGTCGGCGCGATGAAGAACAGATCCTGCACCGAAATCGCGCCCAATGGATCGGGCAGTGCGAGCTTGCGCCCCTGCGCTGGTTGCGCCGCAAGGGCGGTGTCCAGCCGCTTCCAGCATCGCTTGGCGTCGACGATCTGCCGCCAGGATCCGATCAGCTGGTCGAGCGGCTGCAGCGCGCGCGACGACACCAGCGACGAAGCGAAGATCATGCCGGCGGTCATCTGCCCTTGTAGCACCAGCCACGCGCCGGCGCCGAGGATCGCCAGTTGCAGCATCATGCGCAGCGCCCGCGACGTCGCGCTGAAGATCGCATTGGCGCTTCCGGAACGGTCATGCAGGGTCAGCGCCTCAGCAACGTGTTGTCCCCAGACCGCGGCGGCATTTTGCACCATGCCCATGGCGCGCAGCGTGTCGGTGTTGCGGGCGAAGGCCTGTTCCGCCTGGCTGGCCACCGCCGAGCGTTCCGCCGACATGGCATCGTTCCTGCCGATGGCAAGCTGGTTGGCCACGACCAAGAGAAACAGCAGCACGGCGCCGGCGAGCGTCAGCCAGAACAGGACGGGATGGATGAAATAGAGCAAGGCCAGGAAGACGGGCGCAAACGGCAGGTCGAACAACACCGCCACGCCGCGCGACCTGATGAAGTCGCAAGTCGTGGCAAGGTCGTTCAGCGGCGACAGCCCGCTGCCGGCATGTCTGGCGCCAAGCGAGGCGGCGAATGTCCGCGCGCCCAGTTTCAGGTCGACGGTGGCCGCAACACGTTGCGCGTAGATGGCGCGGACTGCGTCCAGCAGGCCGAGGAAGGCGAGCGCGAGGACCGCCATGGCCGAGAGATAAAGCAGCGTCTCGACGCTGGAGGACGGCAACACCCGGTCATAGACCTGCAGCAGATAGAGCGGGATCACCAGGAGCAGGATGTTGATCAGCAACGAAAAGATGCCGATATCGGCGATGCCGCGCAGGAAAACCGGGCGCAGGCCGATGGCCGCATCCCTGAGTGGCGCGCGGTCCCGTGACATCTAGACCGCGTGCTCGGCTGTCGTGCTCAGATGGCTCTGCTGCAAATCGTTCAGCGTATAGGCGTGGATATAGTCGATCTTCATTTGCGCGGGCGTCGCCAGATGGTCGGGCGGCGCGCCGGCTTGACCGCCGACCGCAAGGTCGACCAGCATATACATGGGCTTGTTCATATCGGACGGCGTCGCCGCTTCCGCGACCTGGACGCCATCATAGGTCCAGACCAGCTTGTCCGGCGTCCACAACAGGCCATAGGTGTGATAGCCGTCGGTGTTGGAGACATTCACCGTCGACCCGACCGTGGTGTGGGTTCCCGTCTCATTTGTGTGCGCGGTCATGAGAAGCGCATTCGGGTTCTGCCCATACATTTCGATCACGTCGAGTTCCGGGGGCCATGAACCGTCTTCGGGCAGAAGCCAGAAGGCCGGCCACGCGCCGGCATTTTCCGGGAGATCGGCCCGCATTTCGAAATAGCCATAGGTCTGCGAGAAGGTGTCGTGCGTCGTCAGTATGCCGGAAGTGTATTCGTAATTGTTGATCAGCGGCTTGATGTCGTCGGGCGCATGCGCCGCGGTTATGGTGAGCACGCCGCTTGCGACGCTGAACGGATGGACCGAGCTGGTCGGCGCATAATTGGCGTCGATATACCATTGCAGCTCGCCGTTCTGGGGCTGCGAGCTGCCGTTCTGCGCCCCCCACCAGAAATTGGAATCCCAGATGCCGCTCTGGCCGTTCCACAGGCTCAGCGTGTTGAAATCGTCGTTGAAGGACAGCGTCATGCCGGTCTTGTCGATCGGCAGCTCGAACTGGCCGGGCTGAAACTTGTCGATCGTGGTGTTGTGGAACACCAGCACCTCGCTCGAGCCGAGGTTCAGCTGCACGTTCGATCCCACCTGGACCATATTGGCGTGGACGGCCTCGAACGAGGTGAAGGCATAGCCGTTGAGGCGCACCGTGTCGGTCGCGCCGAAATCGGAGAAAAGGTCGCTGCCATTGCCCTTGGTGATGATGAAGGTGTCGGCGCCGGCGCCGCCGATCAGCACGTCATTGCCCTTGCCGCCGTCCAGCGTCTGGCTGCCAGCGCCGCCCGTTATGATGTTGTCCTGAGCATTGCCAAAGGCATAGTGGCCGTCGCCGGTGACGACGAGGTTCTCGAAATTGGCGGGCAGCTTGTAGCTCATCCAGGTATCGATCGTGTCGACGCCCGCGCCGTAGTTTTCGACCGCTTTGTTGATCGTCGAATAGAGATGGTAATAGTCGTCGCCCGCGCCGCCATACATGGTGACCTTGACGTTGGTGTCGCCCCAGAAGGAATCGTTGCCCGAGGTGCCGTAGCGGTAAGACGCGCCTCCAGTCGCCGAGAACCAATGGGTGGAAGCGCCGGTATAGGGAAGTGGAATGCCTTTGGCGTTGAGGACTGTGGTCATTCCGACACTCCTTGCGCGTGCTGCCTTGGTCGTTCGACAACCTTCGAGCAACCATTTCGGATCAACTTTTAAATTGATCCATCGTTCCAGGGAATCATCCTATAGTACACGAAGAAGATCGTCGCCCATCATTTAATAAATAATGCCGAAGGCGTTAAGCTGATCCTAATACAACTTTGTAGGAGAGACTTACAATTTTAATAAATTGTGAGATCCGCGCCGAAAGGTTAGGCAACCTGTCAATGAGCATGCAATTTGACGCGACACGACCGCCTGCCTGAGGCGGCGACTCGAAGTCGCGGGCAGATGGCTGCCGGCAAAGGGCTCAAGAAAATTTGACAGGCTATGTCGGACCGGGTGAGGTTCACCCGTCCTTGGGGCATCGAACAACGAAACCACAAAGGATACCGAAGAGATGCCAAGTACCGTACGTTTGCACCGCGTTCTGACGACCAGCCCGGAGAAGGTCTACCGCGCATTCACAGAAGCCGACGCGCTGGCGAAATGGCTTCCGCCGAACGGCTTCACTTGCACGGTACACAGCTTCGACGCGAAAGTCGGTGGCGCCTTCAAGATGTCGTTCCGAAACTTCACAACGGGCGGCAGCCATTCCTTCGGCGGCGAATATCTCGAACTCGTTCCCGGCGAGCGCCTGCGCTACACCGACAGGTTCGACGACCCCAATTTGCCCGGCCAGATCGAAGTGACCGTGCTCCTGAAGAAAGTGTCGGTCGGCACGGAACTCGACATCACGCAGGCCGGCATTCCGGACGTTATTCCGGCCGAAGCCTGCTATCTCGGCTGGCAGGAGTCGCTGCGCAATCTGGCAAAGCTCGTCGAACCCGAGATCAATCAGTAGAGCCCATCGGATCGGCGGCGCCGCCCAGCCAGTCCGCGCCGCCGACAATGCCGAGCCGAGGACTCATCCCTCACGGCCCGGTGCAGATCGGCAACGGTTGTGGCGGCGGTGGCGGGTTGTCCTTGGCGTATTGCGCGATGATCGGCTCAAGGCTCTTTCGCGGCCAGAATTTCGGCTTGCCGATCTCCTTCAGGCAGGACGCATTCCAATAGGCGCCCGATTTACCAACGGCGGTGATGTCGCGCGATTCCGGGTATATATAGAGCGTCGTCGGATTGCCCTTCACCATCGAAATGATCTGGTCGGCGTCGGACGGCGACCAGCTGGTGCAGCCATTGCTGCGGCCGCCGGCATAATCCACCAGCTTGCCGTATGGCACGAAGCCGTCATGGTCGGCATAGGAGCTGTTCGGGTTCTTGCGCAGGCACATGCCGCGCAACAGCCGCGCCGCGTGGCCACCGATCACCCGCTGCCTGGCATTCGCCGTCTCCCCCTCACCGTCGAACTGGATGAAGGTGCGCAGCAGCGCCTGGTCCTTTTTTGCGCCGATGCGGTAAAAACCCTTGAATGAGGTCTTTGCCTCGCCGGTCATATAGGCGCCACCGGTCGTCAAGGACGAGTCCAGGGCATTGCCGAAGTTTTTCGCGCAGCGTTTGCCGTTGGAGAAATCGACCACGCCTTTCAAATTGCGGCCGCCGCCATGGCCCGACGAGATCGCCCTGAACGACTGCTTGGCCTCGCAAATGACGTAGTAGCGCCGCCCTAGCACGCCATTGCCGAGATCGCCGGGGCGCGTTGCATCCATGGCGAAATAGCACCCATTGTGGACCGCGCCTTGCGCGACCTTTTTCAGGTAAAGCGCGCGCGCCCGCTCCAGCACCACTTGCGAAATCTCGCCGTCGTCATTGCCGACATGGGCCTGCAGCCAGGCCGGTATATCGGAGGACGCGGCAAAAGACCGGGCAGACACCGTCAAGGCGATGCCGGCGATGGCGAGGAGGCCAAAGACAAAGACAGCCAGAGATTTCAACCGCACCGGACAACCCTCCCGCCCGAACCGTTCTGCGATTCTCGGAAACCCATCATAAATCGTCGCGCGCCGATCGGCGAAACACATCATATTCAGAACCGCGCAAGCAAGTCAGGTAGCTGCCTGTTCGCCTTTCAGAGCGCCAGGCTGCCCTGTTCCGCCTCCGCGGCATTGGGGTCGCCCGGCGCCGTCGCCCAGGCGAGCTCGACCAGCGTCACCGTGCGGCGGCCGGTGCCGTCGAGCTGGCAGACGATGAGGCCCTGCTCCTCGATATAGGTGAGCAGCCGCCGGGCGCGCCGCAGCGAATGCGAGCCGTAGGCGCGCGCGATCGCCGCGTCACTCGGGCACGGCCAGCCCTCCTTGGCGGCGCGGGCGATCATCATGAACACGCCCTGCATGTCCTCGGGCAGCAGCGAGGCGCGCACGGAAACGTCCTGCCAGGCGTCATCGCCTGCCATGTCTGCGCCGAGCCCGGCGCGGGCACGCGTCAGCATGCGACGGAATTCTGAGAGGTCCGGCACCACCGAAGCGAGGCCTTCGATGCGGCAGCGGACGACGAACTCCTGATAAAGCACGCCGATGACGCGGAAACCCGCATCGGGCTGCGCTAGGATGGCGCGCAGGACACGGTCCACCCGCTCTCGCCGCTCGGCCATATCCTCGGCGCTTACCGCCGGTTCCGCAGGTTCCGGGCGGATCTCCATCGCCGCCGATTTGGCCGCCATCAGCTGGTCGAGCAGCTCCGGCGACGCCATCCGGCGCGGCGCGCGCATCGTCTCGGGCGGCGGCGCCGCCAGGATGATGGCGCGCGCGTCTTCAAGCGCTGTTTCCGGCATTGCCATCAGCCGCGGCGTACCGTTGCGCGGGCTGGTCTCGGTCTGGCCGATGCGCACGCCCAGCGGACGGCGCGACAGCGCTGGGCCCAACGCCATGAAGTGCCCGCGCTCCAGGTCTCGAAACGCCTCGGCCTGACGCCGTTCCATGCCCAGAAGGTCGGCGGCGCGCGCCATGTCGATATCGAGGAAGGTACGGCCCATGAGGAAATTGGACGCCTCCGCCGCGACATTCTTGGCGAGCTTTGCCAGCCGCTGCGTGGCGATGATGCCGGCAAGGCCGCGCTTGCGGCCGCGGCACATCAAATTGGTCATGGCGCCGAGCGAGAGCTTTCGCGCCTCGTCGGACACTTCGCCGGCCACGGCGGGCGCGAACAGCTGCGCTTCGTCGACCACCACCAGCATCGGATACCAATGCTCGCGGGCAACCTCGAACAACCCGCCGAGAAAGGCAGCGGCGCGCCGCATCTGGTTCTCGGCATCGAGCCCTTCGAGATTGAGCACCGTGGAGACGCGGTGGATGCGCGCCCGCTCGCCGGCTGCTTGCAGGCCACGCTCCGTATGCTCCTCGGCATCGATGACCAGATGGCCGTAATGGTCGCCCAGCGAGACGAAATCGCCTTCCGGGTCGATGATGGTCTGCTGCACCCAGGGCGCGCTCTGCTCCAGGAGCCGGCGCAAAAGGTGCGATTTGCCGGAGCCGGAATTGCCTTGCACCAGAAGCCGGGTCGCCAGCAGCTCCTCAAGGTCGAGCGCCGCCGGCGCACCCGCCGTCGTCTGTCCCATCTCGATGGCTACGGTCATGTCACGACTCTCCTTGCGGACAGGGCTTATCAACCCGGCCGCGAGCCGTCGAGCGCGCCATGGCAACTCGCCCGCTGTTCCACACCTATGCTGCCAAAGCGCCACACATCAGCCCATCTGCCCAAAGGGAAGCACATCAAGCGGAGTTGACCGGCGGCAGAAGCGGCGCGTCCAGCCCGTCGAAGGGATCGCGCCAGGCATCGATGGCTTCGAGCCGGCGATACCAACCCAGAACAGAGGGATAGTCCGCCAGCGGCAGGCCGGCTGCATCGTTGAACGGCAAAAACGTCGCCATACGGAAATCGGCATAGGAGAGCGACTTGCCCACAAGCCATGGCCGCTTGGCGAGCTCCGCCTCGAGAATCGCTGCCGCGATGCGGAACTCCGCCAGCCCCTCCTCGACCTTGCCCTGGTCGACGGGCCCAATCCCGTAGCGCTGCTTGGTTCCGCGCTCGAAATGCACGATGTCGCAGGCCCGGACGAAATTCTCCTTGCCCCAGCTCAGCCAGCGGATCATGTCGGGTTGGTCATCGCCGCCGCGCCAGAAATCCGAACCCGCTTCGCGCGACAGAAGGCAGGCTATGGCGTCTGCTTCCCACAGGCTGCCGCCCGGCCATGCCAATATCGGCAGGGTAAGATTGGGATTGAGCTGACGAAACCGCTCAGCCTGCCCGGGCGCCATGGGTGCCGCAAACTCACACTCGACCTTGGCCTGCAGATGACGTGCAGTTGCAACCGCGAGGCGCGGATTGGGATTGCGGCTGAAGTACAGTTTCATGTCCCGTCCTGGACGCTGTGGGCTCGATCCTATCAAACACGCAAACGTGCCCTCCAGGCAATCTGGTCGGACCACGATTCCGCTGGCACACGCCGTCGTTCGGCGTATTATTTCCTTCGGGAGAGGGTTCTTGGCAGGAGGAAGCCATGAACGTAGTGCCGAGCGTACCTGTCATCGACGTGACAACCCAGAACCTTGTTTCCTCTGCGCTTTCCAGATTCCGCGCCGGCGATACCGTCTCGACCAGGGCGGCGCTCGACGCCATCCGCCGCATGGATCCAACCTGTGTCGACAGCGACGACGATCTCGTCGAACTCGTCGTCATGGCGGCAATTGGTAAGACCATGGCGGTTGTGTTCGACCACCGCTCCCGCTAGCCCTGTTGGACGAACCTGTCCCGTTCAACTCGCTTGAGCTCGAGTGGGTTCGGTTGGCGAGCTTTTACAGCTGCAGCCCGGAAGCGGACGTCTTCGTGCGCGAAGGCCGGCAATAGCATAAGCGGGTAAACCTCAGATCCCCAAGGGATGTGGCATGTAGCCGACGAAGCCGCCGATCTTCCAGTGGCCCGCCACCTTCCTGCAAAAATACAGCGTCTGCCATTTCAGCTTGTCGACGCTGCCATCGGCCTTGGCCACCGAGCCGTTGAACTTCTTGTGCAGCACGGCGCGGTCGCCATCGACATCGATGTCGCGCATGTTGGTGACGCGAAACAGCGCCTCGCGCAGCGGCTCGGCGAATCTGGCCGCCGCCGTCTCCTTGGCCTGGCGCAGCCATTCGTCGCGATAGACGGCAAGGCTCGGGAATTGCAGACGCCAGGCGTCGGCATCGCTGAGGAAATGCGCATGCATGCCGAAGAAGCTGTCGGCGAGGAAATCATCCTCGACCATCGACCAGTCCTGACCGATAAAGGCGTCGATGTCGCGCCGCACCAACATTTCCCAGAGCGCGTGGCGATCGGCATCGCCCTCTGGAAACGGGTTCTTGTCGAAGGTCATTGAAATCTCCTGTCGGGAAAATGCGACGCGCAAGATGCTGGCGAGCCTGCGATAAAGCAACACGCGTTTGGAAAAATGCTGCTTTCCAAAAAGCCCCCTATGAGGATCACCGGGACAGGCGTAGAGCGGTCGTCGAAAACGGGGCGCGGACCGCCATTCTGAACAGGAGTTTCCTTTGCCTAAAGAGTGTTTTGGAACATCCCACGTGCCGCTGTCGCCGGCCGTGCGCGCCGGGGATTTCGTCTACATCTCAGGCCAGGTGCCGGTCGACAGCGACCGCATCGTGGTCAAGGGCGGCATCACCGAGCAGACCGAGCAGGTGCTGCAGAATGTGAAGGCGGCACTCGCGCTGGCCGGTTGCACCATGGACGATGTCGTCAAGACCACGGTCTGGCTCGAGGACGCGCGCGACTTCGGCGCCTTCAATGCCGTCTACGCCAAGCACTTCCCGAAGAATCCGCCGGCCCGCACCACGGTCGAATCGCGGCTGATGATCGACATCAAGATCGAGGTCGAAGCCGTCGCCTACCGGCCGGTTTGACCAGCCGGGGCATGATCCCGAAAAGTGGAGACGGGGTTTTCTCGGACAAACGGAAACCGTTTTGTCCAGAGATCATGCCCCAAAACGAAGAGAGGCAGGCGCCGATGCAGTTCGATCTCCTGATCAAGGGCGGCCGTCTGATCGATCCGGCCTCGGGCCTGGACGCGCCGCGCGATGTCGCCGTTGCGGGCGGACGCATCGTGGCCATCGAGGCGGCGATCGATGCCGAGCACGCCACCAAGATAGTCGACGCTCGTGATTGCATCGTCACGCCCGGCCTCATCGATTTGCATAGCCATGTCTATTGGGGCGGCACCTCGCTTGGCGTCGATGCCGACCGGCTGGCGGCCAAGAGCGGCACCACCACCTTCATCGACGCCGGCAGCGCCGGCGCCGGCAATATTCTGGGCTTTCGCCGCCATGTCATCGAGCGCTCGAAGGTGCGCATCCTGGCCTATGTCAACATCTCCTTTGCCGGCATATTCGGCTTCTCGCAAAGCGTCTCTGTCGGCGAATGCAGCGATCTCAGGCTCTGCGAGCCACGCGAGACGGTGGCTGCGGTGCGCGAGCACGCCGATGTCGTCGTCGGCGTAAAAGTGCGCTCCGGCAAGCATGCCGGCGGCGCCAGCGGCATCGCGCCGGTCGATCTCGCGCTGGAAGCCGCCGACCAGGCCGGCCTGCCGCTGATGGCGCATATAGACGAGCCGCCGCCCGGCCGCTCCGAAGTGCTGCCGCGGCTGCGCAAGGGTGACATCCTCACGCACTGTTTTCGCCCGTTCCCCAACGCGCCGGTCTTCGCCTCCGGCGCGGTGCGGCCGGACATGCGGCTGGCCCGCGAACGCGGCGTCATCTTCGACATCGGCCACGGCATGGGATCGTTCGACTTCGCCGTGGCGAAAGCGATGCTGGCCGAGGGCCTCGCGCCCGACGTCATCTCCAGCGACGTGCATCTCTATTGCGTCGACGGTCCGGCCTTCGACATACTGGTCTGCATGTCGAAGCTAATGGCGCTGGGCATGCCGCTGGTCGAGGTGCTGCGCGCCGCCACGCAAAGGCCAGCCGAGGCGATCGCCAGGCCGGAGCTTGGGACGCTGAAAGTTGGCGGTGTCGGCGATGTCGCGGTGCTGAGACTGCGCCCCGGGCGCTTTACCTTCGTCGATGCGGTCGGTGCGGCGCTGATCGCGGATCAGCGGCTCACATCGGACGGCATCGTCGTGGGTGGTGTCTGGTGGCCGAACGAAGCCGCCGACCACAACGAGACCGAGCGCTTCGAGGCCCACACGCACCATACGCATGTCGAGGTCGCGGCACGGCATTTCGGGCGCGGATAATCTCCCTCCTTGAGGGGGAGATGGCCGGCAGGCCAGAGCGGGTCGGTTCGACCGGACGCAAGCTCCTCGCGGCAGCTGGAGGTCAGCGCTCCACGCGCGGCGACCCCCTCTGTCGCCTTCGGCGACATCTCCCCCTCAAGGGGGGAGGAGATCGCTAGCGCCCTGCGTTACTCACCGCCCCAAACACCGGCGTCGCAATCCCTTCCATCCGCGCCTTGATCTGCAGCGCCACATATTTCGAGTAAAACCGCGACAGCGCCAGATTGCCGCCGTGGAACCACAGCGCGTCCTGCGCCGTCGGCTTCCACATGTTGCGCAGCTCGCCTTGCCAAGGACCGGGATCGCCCTTGACGCCGGAGCCGAGGCCCCAGCATGGCCCGACCTTGTCGGCGACCTCGCGCGAGACGATGGCCGCCACGGTCTCGTTCATCGACTGGTAGCCGGTACAGGCGACGATCGCATCGACGGCCAGCTCGCTGCGGTCGTCGAACAGGATGCCGGTCGGCGTCAATGAACTGATGCCGACGCCGCTCTTCACTTTGATCTCGCCATTGATGATCAGTTCGCAGGCGCCGACATCGATGTAGTAGCCGGAGCCGGTGCGGTAGGCCTTCATCAACAGCCCGGTCTCGTCCTCGCCGAAATCGATGGCGAAGCCGGCGGCGCATAGCTGGTCGTAGAAGTCTGCGTCGCGTGCCTTGATCACCTCGTAAAGATCCCGCTGGCCCTTGGGTACAAGCGCGAACGGCGTGGACGCGACGATCAGGTCGGCCTTGTCGGTGCTGATGCCGCGCGCCAAAGCCTTTTCCGAGAAGATCTCGAAGCCGACTTCCATCAGAGTGTCGGATTTCACCACTGTCGTCGGCGACCGCTGGATCATGGTGACGTCTGCGCCGCTCTCCCAGAGGTCGACGCTGACATCGTGCCCCGAGCTTGCCGCGCCGATGACAGCGACACGTCTGCCGCGGAATTTCTCGCCGCTTGCATACTGGCTGGAATGCAGGAGTTCGCCCTTGAAGGTCTCGGCGCCGGGCAGCGCGATCTGGCGTGGCGGGCCATAGGCGCCGGTGGCAAAGACAATGTGCTTCGGCTTCAGCGTGATCTGCCGGCCGACGCGGTCGACCACCACAGTCCACACCTTCTCGGCCTCGTCATAGCTGGCGCTGAGGCATTTGGTGGCGACCCAGTAGTTGAGCTCCATCACCCTGGTGTACATCTCCAGCCAGTCGCCCATCTTGTCCTTGGGCGTGAACACCGGCCAGTTCTCCGGGAACGGAATGTAGGGCAGATGGTCGTACCAGACCGGATCGTGGAGCACGAGCGAGCGATAACGGTTGCGCCAGGAATCGCCGGGGCGCGCATTTTTCTCGATGATGATGGTGGGCACACCGAGCTGCCTCAGCCGCGCGCCGAGCATGATGCCGCCCTGCCCGCCGCCGATCACCAGGCAATAGGGCTGCTCAGTGGCGCCGAGATCGCGCGTCTCGCGCGCCCGCGCCTCCGCCCATGTCTCGCGTGCAGGGTCGGCCTTGTGGCGGATGCCGAGCGGCCGCGCCGGTCCCTTTTTCTCCTCGAACCCTTTGAGCTCCCGCACCGCCGTGAACAAGGTCCGGCAGCGGCCGTCCGTGAGGCGCACAATCCCTTCGCCCCGCGCGACCGACGTTTCGAACGTGAACCAGGCCTCGACGGTGCCCTCATCCGAGGTCGCCTCGCCGGACAGCGTCCAGTGTGAGGGCTTCGCTTCCGCCAGCGTCGCTTGCAGCATGTCGCGGATCGCACCGCGGCCTTCCATCGTGGTGATGTTCCAGGTGAAAGCCAGCAGATCGCGCCAGTAGCAATCCTCGACGAACAGGTTGGCGGCCGCCTCGGCGTCATCAGCTTCCAGCGCCCGTGCAAGCGCGCAAAGCCATGTCGCCGCCTGTTTCGATGGTGCCATGTCGAGCATCTGTTTTTCCCTCGTTTTGCGTTCCCATTGTTTCGAAAGACGGCGGCGCCGCAAGAGGGGTCGCGATGTCATGGCGTCGGTTTCTAGCGGCCCGGAACGGAGCCATCTCCCGGAAATCTTTATAGGAATTTTATATCTTTCCTCCCGGCCCCGTCTCGAACCTTTATGGCGATCGGGTCCATATTCCACCACGAGCAAAACGCTCCGGACGCCGTAGCCTTCGAAGCTACGGCGGGTCGTTCTCACGGAATTTACGGCCTGCCAGCAACTGGCGCCAAGTACAAGCAAGGACCAACACAATGGACATTGTCGTCATCGGGATCGAGGTTTTGTTTTTCGCCCTTTCCCTCGCCTACATCAAAGCCTGCGACGCTCTTTAAGCGGAAGGATCGCAACATGTTTGTCGATTACATCCTCGGTGGCGGCGTGACCTTGTTCCTGCTCGTCTACCTCACATACGCCCTCGTTCGCCCAGAACGCTTCTGAAGCAAGGCACGGAAAGCCATGACACTCAACGGATGGATACAGATCCTGGTCTATTGCGGGATCGTCGTTTTGCTGGTGAAGCCGCTCGGCGGCTACATGTACCGCGTCTTCAATGGCGATCGCACCTTTCTCTCGCCCATACTCGGGCCCGTTGAGCGCGGCCTCTACCGCATTTCGGGAACCAGCGAGCTCGAGGAGCAGCACTGGACGACCTACGCGGCAGGAATCATCTTCTTCAGCCTTGCCAGTTTCCTGGTGCTGTACTTTCTGCAACGCCTGCAGGGCGTCCTGCCTTACAATCCGGCCGGGATGGCATCGGTCGAACCCAATCTCGCCTTCAACACTGCCGTCAGCTTCGTCACCAACACCAACTGGCAGAATTACGGCGGCGAAAGCACGTTGTCCTACCTCGTGCAGATGGCCGGCCTGACTGTTCAGAACTTCATGTCCGCCGCCGTCGGCATTTCCATTGCGGTGGCGCTGATCCGCGGCTTCGCCCGCGCCTCGGCCAAATCGATCGGCAATTTCTGGGTCGATATGACCCGCTGCACGCTCTACATCCTGCTGCCGCTCAGCATCGTGCTCACCCTTGTCTATGTCTGGCTCGGCATGCCGCAGACGCTCGGGCCTTATGTCGACGCCACCACGCTCGAAGGCGCCAAGCAGACGCTCGCCCTTGGGCCGGTCGCCTCGCAGGTCGCCATCAAGATGCTCGGCACCAATGGCGGCGGCTTCTTCAACGCCAACGCCGCGCATCCTTTCGAAAACCCCGACGCCATCTCCAACATGATCCAGATGGTGACGATCTTCGCGCTGGGTGCCGCACTCACCAACGTCTTCGGCCGCATGGTCGGCAACCAGCGCCAGGGCTGGGCGATCCTGGCCACGATGGGTGTGCTGTTCATCGCTGGCGTCGTTATCTGCTACTGGGCGGAAGCCGCGGGCAATCCGCTGGTCCATGCGCTGGGCGTCGACGGCGCCAACATGGAAGGCAAGGAGAGCCGCTTCGGCATTGCCGCTTCGGCACTATTCGCCGTCATCACCACGGCTGCGAGCTGCGGTGCGGTGAACGCCATGCATGACTCGTTCACAGCACTTGGCGGCCTGGTCCCGATGCTCAACATGCAGCTCGGCGAAGTCATCGTCGGCGGCGTCGGCGCCGGCTTCTACGGCATCGTCATGTTCATCGTCATCACCGTGTTCGTCGCCGGCCTGATGGTTGGCCGCACGCCCGAATATCTCGGCAAGAAGATCGAGGCCAAGGAGGTCAAGATGGCAATGCTCGCCATCCTAGCTCTGCCGCTGGTCATGCTGGTCTTCACGGCAATAGCGGTCGTGCTGCCAAGCGCCGTCGCCTCGATGGCCAATGGCGGTCCGCATGGCTTCTCCGAGGTTCTTTATGCCTACACTTCGGCGGCGGCCAACAACGGCTCGGCCTTTGGCGGCCTTTCCGGCAACACGCCCTGGTACAACATCACGCTCGGCATCTCCATGTGGGTGGGTCGCTTCTTCGTCATCATTCCAGCGCTTGCCATTGCCGGCTCGCTAGCGACGAAGAAGACGGTTCCGGCTTCCGCCGGCACCTTCCCGACCGACGGCCCGCTGTTCGTCGGCCTGCTCGTCGGCGTCATCCTGATCGTCGTCGGCCTGACCTTCTTCCCGGCACTGGCGATCGGACCGATCGTCGAGCACCTGGCTGCCATCAACGGCCAGACATTCTGAGGCTTGTCATGTCCTGGTTCTACCCAAAACGCATGAAGGCCCGGCCGCGAGCCGGCCCACGAGCCGGCAATGAGGGGGAGGAACCGCCCCCTCCCTTCCCCGGCGTATCTACCTTCCTCGGCCTCGCGGCAGTCATGATCGTGATCTGGCTGCTGGCCTATGGTCCGCCGCCCCTTTTTTCGGCATCCGATCGGTCGGTGCCGGCCAACAGTTCAGATACTGGAGCCACCAAATGAGCCAGTCCAAATCCGCGAGCATCATGGATGCCCGCATCCTGTGGCCGGCCATCGGCGGCGCCTTCAGGAAACTCGACCCCCGCACGCTGGTCAGGAACCCGGTGATGTTCGTCGTCGCCATCGTCTCGCTTCTCACCACGGTCCTGTTCGTCAAGGATCTCGCCACCGGCGGCGGCGATTTCGGCTTTACGCTGCAGATCATCATCTGGCTGTGGTTCACCGTGCTGTTCGCCAACTTCGCCGAGGCCGTCGCCGAAGGCCGCGGCAAGGCGCAGGCCGATTCGCTGCGCAAGGCGCGCACCGAAACCCAGGCCAAGCTGCTTGCCGGCGAAGACCGCTCCAGGTTCAAGCTGGTGCCCGGCACCAGCCTGAAGGTTGGCGACATCGTGCTGGTCGAAGCCGGCGACATCATCCCGTCCGACGGTGAAGTGATCGAAGGCGTGGCCTCGGTCAACGAGGCGGCAATCACCGGCGAGTCCGCACCCGTCATTCGCGAATCCGGCGGCGACCGTTCGGCGGTCACCGGCGGCACGCAGGTTTTGTCCGACTGGATTCGCGTGCGCATATCAGCCGCCTCCGGCCACACCTTCCTCGACCGCATGATCTCGCTGGTCGAGGGTGCCTCGCGCCAGAAGACGCCCAACGAGATCGCGCTCAACATCCTGCTCGTCGGCATGACGCTGATCTTCGTGCTGGCCACCGCCACGATCCCGAGCTTTGCCTCCTATTCCGGCGGCTATATCCCGGTGACGGTGCTGGTCGCGCTGTTCGTCACCTTGATCCCGACCACCATCGGCGCCCTGCTGTCGGCCATCGGCATTGCCGGCATGGACCGCCTGGTGCGCTTCAACGTGCTGGCCATGTCCGGCCGCGCCGTGGAAGCGGCGGGCGACGTCGATACGCTTTTGCTCGACAAGACCGGCACCATCACGCTCGGCAACCGCCAGGCCACCGAATTTCGGCCGGTCAAGGGTGTGACCGAGCAGGAACTGGCCGATGCGGCACAGCTTGCCTCGCTCGCCGACGAGACGCCCGAGGGACGCTCGATCGTCGTGCTGGCCAAGGAAAAATACGCCATCCGCGCCCGCGACATGGCGACATTGCACGCCAGTTTCGTGCCCTTCACCGCGCAGACCCGGATGAGCGGCGTCGACATCGATGGCTCGTCGGTGCGCAAGGGCGCCGTCGATTCGGTTCTCGCCTATGTCAGCCAGTCGACATCGGCCACCCATGGCGCGCGCCCCGGCAGCGACACCGTCATGGATCTCCAGGCGATCGCCGACGAGATCGCCAAGGCCGGCGGCACGCCGCTGGCCGTCGAGCGTGACGGCCGCCTGCTCGGCGTCGTCCACCTCAAGGACATCGTCAAGGGTGGCATCCGCGAGCGCTTTGCCGAACTGCGCAAAATGGGCATCCGCACCGTGATGATCACCGGCGACAATCCGATGACTGCGGCAGCGATCGCAGCCGAAGCCGGCGTCGACGATTTCCTCGCCCAGGCCACGCCCGAGGACAAGCTGAAGCTGATCCGCGACGAACAGGCCAAGGGCAAGCTGGTCGCCATGTGCGGTGACGGCACCAACGACGCGCCGGCCTTGGCGCAGGCCGATGTCGGCGTCGCCATGAACACCGGCACGGTTGCCGCCCGCGAGGCCGGCAACATGATCGACCTCGATAGTGACCCGACCAAGCTGATCGAGATCGTCGAGATCGGCAAGGCGCTGCTGATGACGCGCGGTTCGCTGACGACCTTCTCGATCGCCAACGACGTCGCCAAATACTTCGCCATCATCCCGGCCATGTTTGCCGTCTTCTACGTTGCGCCGGGACATACAATCGGCCCCCTGCAAGCGCTCAACATCATGCACTTGGCGACGCCGCAGAGCGCCATCCTGTCGGCCATCATCTTCAACGCGCTGATCATCATCGCTCTGATCCCGCTGTCGCTGAAAGGCGTCAAATACCGCGCCATCGGCGCCGGCGCGCTGCTCAGCCGCAACCTCCTGGTCTACGGCCTCGGCGGCATCATCGTTCCCTTCGCCGGCATCAAGGCGATCGACATGATCGTCACCGGCCTCGGCCTCGCTTAAGGAAATACGTCCATGCTCACTCAGATAAGACCCGCTGTTATCATGATCGTCTTTTTCACCGTTTTGACCGGCCTGATCTATCCCCTGGGCATGACCGGCATCGCCCAGGCGCTGTTTCCGCACCAGGCCAATGGCAGCTTGATCGAGAAAAACGGCACGGTCATCGGCTCCGAACTGATCGGCCAGGGCTTTGCCGACGACAAGTATTTCCATGGCCGCCCCTCGGCTGCCGGCGACGGATACAACGCCGCAGCGTCCAGCGGCTCCAATCTCGGTCCAACCAACCCCAAGCTGATCGACCGCATCAAGGGCGATGTTGCAAAGCTGAAGGCGGAGAACCCGAACCAGCCGGTGCCGATGGATCTGGTGACGACGTCCGGCAGCGGCCTCGACCCCACCATCAGCCCGGACGCCGCCTATTTCCAGGTCGCTCGGGTGGCCAAGGCCAGGGGCTTCGACGAAGCCAAGGTCAAGGCGCTTGTCGACAGCCATGTCGAAGGCCGCGAACTCGGCTTCCTCGGCGAGCCGGTCGTCAATGTGCTGGCGCTCAACCTGGCACTGGACGATACCAAGCAGTGAGAGACAATCTCTGAAGCCAGGGGCCAGGGATCGACACGATCCTCGGCGCCGTTCATGATCGAGCCTGATGCCGGACGCCAGAAGCAACTATACCAGACCCTCTCCGGACGCGCTGCTCGAGCATGCGGAACGGGAAGAGCGCGGCCGCCTGCGGATATTTCTCGGTGCTGCACCCGGTGTCGGCAAGACCTACGAAATGCTGATGGCCGGCCGCGCCAGGTTGGCCGACGGCGTCGACGTAGTGATCGGCGTCGTCGAGACCCACGGCCGCAAGGAAACACTGGCGCTGGTCGACGGCTACGAGGTCATCCCGCGCCAGAAGGTCGACTACAAGGACCGCGTGCTGAATGAGATGGACATCGACGCCATCCTCGCCCGCCGGCCGGCGCTGGTGCTCGTCGACGAACTCGCCCACACCAACGCACCCGGCAGCCGCCACCCCAAGCGCTATCTCGACGTCCAGGAAATCCTTGCGCGCGGCATCGACGTCTACACCACGCTCAATATCCAGCATGTCGAGAGCCTGAATGACGTCGTGGCACAGATCACCCGCGTCAGGGTGCGCGAAACGGTCCCGGACTCCATCATCGACCAGGCCGACGACATCGAGATCATCGACCTCACGCCCGACGACCTGATCAAGCGGCTGAAGGAGGGCAAGGTCTATTTCCCCAACACTGCCCAGCGCGCAGTCGAAAACTATTTCTCGCCGGGCAATCTGACCGCGCTTCGGGAATTGGCGCTGCGCCGCACCGCCCAGCGCGTCGACGAGCAGTTGCTCAACCACATGCAGTCGCACGCCATTCCCGGCCCCTGGGCGGCGGGCGAAAGGGTGCTCGTCTGCGTCGATGCGCGTCCGGGCGGAGCGTCTCGTGTCCGCTATGCGCGCCGGCTGGCCGACCGGCTGCGCGCACCGTGGACGGCGCTGCATGTCGACACGCCGCGTTCGGCCGGCATGTCGGAGGAAGACAAGGACCAGCTGGCCACGCTCTTGCGCCTGGCCGAGCAGCTCGGCGCCGAGGTGACGACCATTCCGGGCCAGAACGTCGCCCAGGACATCGTCCGCCACGCCACAGTGAACAATTTCACCCATATCGTCGTCGGCAGGCCGACCCGCTCGCGCTGGCGCGAACTGATCGAGGGCTCGCTCACCTACGATCTGATCCGCAATGCCGGCGGTATCAGCGTCCATGTCATTTCAGGAACGGAGCGCGACAACGAGGCCACGTCGAGGGTCAAGGCGGCGGCCGAGCAGACGCCATTTCAAATCTGGCCTTATCTTTTCTCGACCGTCTATGTCGCCGGCGCGCTTGCCGTCAGTGCCGTCCTCGATCAGTTCCTCGACGTTCGCAACCTTGCCAGCGTGCTTCTGCTGGCGGTGCTGACATCGGCAGTGACCTTTGGCCTGTGGCCGGCGCTGTACGCCTGTTTCCTCAGCGCCATTGCCTTCAACTTCTTCTTTCTCGAGCCGCGCTACACGATGACGATCCGCGATCCGGAGAGCATCGTTGCCTTCGCCGTCTTCCTCGTCGTTGCCGTCATCGCCAGCAATCTGACGGCGCGTGTGCAGCGTCAGGCAGCCGCCGCCCGTTCACGCGCCCGGGCGACCGAGGACATCTACCTCTTTTCCAAGAAACTCGCCGGCGCGGGCACGCTCGACGACGTTTTGTGGGCCACCGCGTTCCAGATCGCCTCGATGCTGAAGCTGCGCGTGGTGCTGCTTTTGCCGGAAGAAGGCACGATCACCGTCAAGGCCGGTTATCCCCCCGACGACACGCTGGCCGAGGCCGACATCGCGGCTGCACGCTGGGCTTGGGAACACAACCGGGCTGCCGGCCGTGGCGCCGATACCCTGCCCGGGGCAAAACGGCTCTACCTGCCCTTGCGGACCGGCCGTACCGCCATCGGCATCGTCGGCCTCGACAATGACAAGCAGGGGCCGCTCTTGACGCCCGAGCAACAGCGCCTGCTCGACGCGCTGGCCGACCAGGCGGCGGTTGCCATCGAGCGCATCCAGCTGGTCGCCGATGTCGATCGCGCCAGGCTGGCGGCCGAGGCCGACCGCTTGCGCTCGGCACTGCTGACGTCGATCTCGCATGATCTGAAGACGCCCCTGGCGGCCATCATGGGCGCGGCCGGCACGCTCAGGGAATTTGCGCCGGCACTGCCCGAGAACGATCGGGCCGAGCTGCTGACCACCGTGCTCGACGAGTCCGAACGGCTGAACCGCTTCATTGCCAATCTGCTCGACATGACCAAGATTGAATCCGGCGCCATGGAGCCGAATTTTGCTCTCCACTATGTCGGCGATGTCGTCGGCTCGGCCTTGCAACGGGCGCGCAAGATCACTGCCGGGCACAAGACCGAGGTTGATATTCCGGCCGACCTGCCGATGCTGAAGCTTGATCCCGTGCTGTTCGAACAAATGCTGTTCAATCTGCTCGACAATGCCGCGAAATACGCGCCACAGGGATCGACAATCCGGCTGCAGGGCTGGGCCGACAATGGCTCCGTCGCGCTGCAGATCATGGATGAGGGACCGGGCATTCCGCCCGCCGACCTGGAGCGCGTCTTCGACAGCTTCTACCGGGTGCGCAAGCGCGATCAGGTCCAGGCCGGCACCGGGCTCGGCCTGTCAATCTGCCGGGGCTTCATCGAGGCGATGGGCGGCACGATCATGGCGGCGAACCGCAGCGATCGCCCGGGCGCAGTCTTCACAATCCGCATGCCGAGGTTGGTACAATCGTCCGATACGGACGTATCAGGTGTGGACGAGCAAGCATCTGGTGATCCGGCATGACAAATTCCAACGTCAGCATACTGGTCGTCGATGACGAGCCGCCGATCCGCAAACTGCTGCGCGTCGGCCTCGGCAGCCAGGGTTATGCGGTCAGCGAAGCGCCCAACGCCAACGCTGCGATCGAACTCGTCGATGCACAAAAGCCGGATCTGATCCTGCTCGATCTCGGCCTGCCCGGCATGGGCGGCCTCGACCTCCTGCGCAAATGGCGCGGCGACGGCCTCGACATGCCCGTGGTCATCCTGTCCAGCCGCACCGACGAAGCCGGCATCGTCGCGGCGCTCGAACTCGGCGCTGACGACTACATCACCAAGCCGTTCGGCATGAACGAGCTGGTCGCCCGCATCCGCGTCGCGCTGCGCCACAAATTCCAGCAGCAGGGCGAAAAGCCGGTGTTCCACACCGGCGATCTCAGCGTCGACCTGGTCAAGCGCATCGTCAAGGTCGAAGGCAAGGAGATAAAGCTCTCCCCCAAGGAGTACGACATATTGCGCATTATGGTGCAGCATGCCGGCAAGGTGCTGACCCACCATTTCATTCTGAAGCAGGTGTGGGGCGATTCGACCGACGTGCAGTATCTGAGGGTCTATGTCCGCCAGCTCCGGCAGAAGATCGAAAAGTCGCCCGACCAGCCGCGCTACATCACCACCGAAACCGGGGTGGGATACCGGCTGCGCGAGGTTGAGTAGCCGCGCGCTCGCTGCTCAGTCCGCCGAGAGTTCCGCGGTCCGTGCCAGTGCGCCGCCGAAGCCGTTGAGCGGGATGGTGAAACTCACCGCTTGACCGGTGTCGGCCGCGAAGGCGTCGATCTTCAGCGTGGTGGCTGCCTTGAGCAGCGGCGTGACGCTGGCATCGAACGCCACCGGCACCAGGCAGCCGACGGCCTGGCAGGTGTTGAACGGCAGGCTGCCTTCCAGCTTCTGGTCGTCGATGGTCAGGCTGACTCCTTTGGCGAGCGCCAGGCCGAACGGCAGCGCCAGCGTTCCGGCGGCATCCTCGCCGCTCTTGCTCGACAGCTCGATCGCCAGCAGGCGCTGGTTGGACTGCTTGTTGAACTGCTGATGCGACAGGCTGCAAACCTTGGCCGTGCCGGTTACCTGGCAATTGACCGTCCAGTCGCCATGTGTCTCGGACAGCGCCGAGGCGCCGCCAGGCAATGTCGGGCCGGCAGCAGGGGCGGGCGCTGCGGCGGCAGGCGCCGCCTTGTCGGTCTTGGTTTGCGCCGCGACTGCCACCGGGCCAAGAATACAGATGCTGCCCAGTAGCGCCGCGAAATATACTTGCCTGCTTTTCATCAATATGCTCCCGATTGTGCCTCGAGTCAGCCGCGATTGAGGCCGAGATCCGCGCCCGATAGAGCGGTCAATCGATCTTTTCTGTCAAGTGCGGCCGGGCCGCTTCCTCAGGGATTTCGCCAACCCGTGGCAGATCGGCCCATGGCAGACCGGCCCATGGCAGATCGAGACGAACGCCCTATATAGAGAGGAGGTTATATCTGTACGGGAATGAACTGATGTCGACGCTTCGCCTATCGACAGTTCTCATGTCGGCAATGCTGGCGGCGGCAACGCTCGTCGGCATCATGCAATCTGCTGCGGCTCAGTCCGTCAATCCCAGCGCCAACCGGCTGATCCAGCAGAACCAGCTGCAGCAATTGCGCAACAGCCTGCAGCGGCAGCAGTTCCAGCAACAGCAGCAGCAATATCGCGAGCAGGACCGTCGGATCGTGCCGCAGCCGCGCCCCGAAGTGCCCGTCGTCCGGCAAGCTTGTCCGATTCAGATCGTCAACAACCAGATTGTGCGTGTTTGCCGTTGATATCGGTCGCTTGCGATTTACTTAGTCGACTTATTTACTAAAAATGCTCATTGCCTCGCGGGCATATCAGGGTTTGCAGGCGGCGTGCGGCGGTGCGCCCGCCGACCGGATTTTCAGCACATGGCGACGACGAAGAAAAAGGCGGTACGCAAGGCAAGGCGAGGCGAACGCATTCGCCAGGTCGCCGCCATTCCCTTTCGTCTGGACGTTTCAGGCAATTTCGAAGTGATGCTGGTGACGTCGCGAGCGACGAAGCGCTTTATCGTGCCCAAGGGCTGGCCGATGAAAGGAAAGAGCGGGCGCAAGGCCGCCACCATCGAGGCGCGCGAAGAAGCCGGCGTGCTCGGCAAGACCCGCAAGGCGCCTGCCGGCAGCTATTCCTACTGGAAACGGCTGGAGCACAATTTTGTGCGCGTCGACGTCGTCGTCTATCTGTTGGAGGTGTCCGAGGAACTGGCCAACTGGCAGGAGGCCAAGAGCCGCCAGCGGGCATGGCTCAAGCCGCAGGACGCGGCGTTGCTCATCGATGAGCCGGATCTCTCGACGCTGATGGCCAACCTGGCGCCGCCTCAGCCGGCAGTGCCGGACCCGGCCTGACCAACCTCACTTGCCCTCGTCCCCTTCAGCGGGACCCTCATCCCCCTCAGCGGGAAATGGCCGCAGCGGCGTGCCCGTATAGGCCCACAGCCATTCGCGCGGCAGCGGCCCTTTGTTGCGCTCGCTTTGCTGCGACTGTTCCCATGCATGCGCCAGGATGCCGACCGAGCGCGAGAGCACGAACAGGCCGCGCGTCAACGGCGGCGGAAAGCCGAGCTCGCCATAGATGACGGCGGTGGCGCCGTCGATGTTGAGCGGTATTTTCTTCCCCTTGCGCCGTGCCACCTCTGATTCGACGGCCTCGGCGATGTCGGCAAAGCGTCCGCTGACGACGCCGCGCGCGGCAAACTCGCGCGTCACTGCGATCAGGCGCGGCGCGCGCGGATCGACCGGGTGGAAGCGATGGCCAAATCCCGGCACATAGCCTTTCTCCTCGGCGAAGAAACGGTCGAGCCGTGCGGCTACGGCTTGGTCCAGCGCAACACCCTGGTCAAGTGCCACGGCAATGTCGCCATAGAAGGACAGCGCCTGTTCGCCGGCGCCGCCATGCACGTCACCCAGCACGTTGACGGCGGACGCCATGGCGCTGTTGATGCCGACGCCGCAGGTGATGGCCATGCGGGCAATGGCGATCGACGGCGCCTGCGGCCCGTGGTCGACGGCCGCCCCCAGCGCAATGCCGAGCAGCGCCGCCTGCTCCTCGCTCGGCAATTCGCCGCGCAGCATCAGCCAGATCGTGGCCGGAAAGCTGACGCGGCCGATCAGCTCCTGGATTTCATAGCCGCGCAGCCGGATAATGCCGGGGCTCATCTCGATGATGCCGGTCTGCCACCATTCCTCGCCGCGTTCGCGGCCGGTTTTTCTCTCGCTCACGCGCTTCTCCTGGCGCGCGGCGGCAGGGTGGAAAAAACCTCGTCCATATGCTCGCCCAGCACAGGCGGCGGCAGGACCGGCAAGGGTGCCGCGCCATCGACCATGAAGCCGCCGCGCACCACGGTCAGCGGCTGCGCCATGCCGGGCAGACCCTGGAAACGCGTGGTCATGTCGCGCTCGACCACCTGGCGCTCGCCAAGCACTTGGGGGATCGTCAGCACCCGGCCCGCCGGCACGCCGGCGCGGTTGAATTTTTCCTCCCAGGCTGCGGCCGAGGCGCTCGCCAAGGCCGTCTCGATCAGCACCTTCAGCACAGCGCGGTTCTGCTTGCGCGTCTCGCGCTCGGCAAAGCGCGGATCGTCGGCCAGTTCCGGCTGGCCGATCAGCCGGCAAAGCGTGACGAACTGCTCCTGCTTGTTGGCGGCGATGTTGAGCAGGCCGTCGCCGGTGCGAAACGCGCCGGAGGGCGCAGCCGTCATGTTCTCATTGCCCATCGGCTGCGGCTCGACGCCGGCGGTCAGATAGTTGGACACCGGCCAGCCCAGCGCCGACAGCGTGCATTCGAGCATCGAGACATCGAGAAACGCGCCCTCGCCCGAGGTCTTCTGCTTGACCAGCGCCGCGGCGATGGCGAAGGCCCCGACCAGCCCGCCCAGCGTGTCGGCGACGGGATAGCCGACCCGCAAGGGTGCGGTCTCCGGCGTGCCGGTGATGCTCATGATGCCGGACAGCCCCTGGATGATCTGGTCGTAGGCCGGATTGTCGCGCATCGGCCCGGTCTGGCCGAACCCCGATATGGCGCAATAGACGAGACCCGGACGAACCGCTTTCAGCGCCTCATAGCCAAGCCCCAGCCGCCCCATCACGCCCGGTCGAAAGTTCTCGACCAGCGCATCGGCGGAGGCGACGAGATCGAGGAAGCGTTCGCGGTCGGCTTCGCTTTTGAGATCCAGCACCACCGATCGCTTGCCGGCATTCTGCGCCAGGAACGACGCGCCCATCCCCGCCTCGTTGAGCGCCGGCGAGGCGCCGAGCTGGCGCGCCAGATCGCCGCCTTGCGGCGTCTCGACCTTGATGACATCGGCGCCGAGCAGCGCCAGCTGGTAGGCACAATAAGGGCCCGCCAGCACATTGGTCAGGTCGAGAATGCGGATGCCGGCAAGCAGATCGGTCATGATGCTCCAGGTCGCTCAGGCATCGCCCGGCACATGCTCGGGTCCGCGCCGGCGCCGATGCTCGATGAAGGCCCAGATATGCGGACCGGCGAGCCCGATGAAGGCAAGGATCAGCAGCACCAGCGACAGCTTGTGGGTGTAGAACACCGACCAGTCGCCGTTCGAGATCGTCATCGCCCGGCGGAACTGCGTTTCGGCAAGCGGCCCCAGGATCATGCCGATGATGACCGGCGCGGTCGGGAAATCGAAGCGCCGCATCAGGAAGCCGGCGGCCCCCAGGAGATAGAGGATGACGAGGTCGATCGGCGATTGCGAGATGCCGTAGGTGCCGACGGTGGCGAACACCAGGATGCCAGCATAGAGCTGCGGCGCCGGGATTTTCAACAGCCGTACCCACAGCCCGATCAGCGGCAGGTTGAGAACGACCAGGATGACGTTGGCGATGAACAGGCTGGCGATCAGGCCCCAGACCAGATCGGCCTGCGTCGTCAACAGCAGCGGTCCCGGATTGATGCCGTAGCTCTGGAAGGCCGACAGCATGATTGCGGCGGTCGCCGAGGTCGGCAGGCCAAGGGTGAGCATCGGCACCAGCACGCCGGCGGCAGACGCATTGTTGGCGGCTTCCGGTCCGGCAACGCCCTCGATGGCGCCGACCGTGCCGAACTCCTCCTTGTGCTTCGACAGCTTCTTTTCGATGGCGTAGGACAGGAAGGTCGGGATCTCGGCGCCTCCGGCAGGCATGGCGCCGATCGGGAAGCCGATGAAAGCGCCGCGCAGCCATGGCTTCCACGAGCGCCCCCATTCGGCCGCGGTCATGTAGAGCGAGCCCTTGAGCGGCACGATCTCGTCCTTGCCGGCATAGCGGCGCGAGGCCATGTAGAGCGTCTCGCCGACGGCAAACAGGCCGACCGCGGCAATGATGACATCGACGCCATCGAGCAGTTCGTTCATGCCGAAGGTGAAGCGCGGCTGTCCCGTCTGCAGGTCGACGCCAATCATGCCGATGACGAAACCGATGAACAGGCTGGTGAGGCCGCGCACGGAGGACGAGCCGAGCACCGCCGACACCGTGATGAAGGCAAGCACCATCAGCGAGAAATATTCGGCCGGCCCGAAGGCGAGCGCGAACTTCACCACCACCGGGGCCAGGAAGGCGACGCCCATCGTGCCGATGGTGCCGGCGACGAAGGAGCCGATCGCCGAGGTCGCCAGTGCCGCGCCGCCGCGACCCGAGCGGGCCATCCTGTTGCCTTCCAGCGCGGTGACGATGGTGGCGCTTTCGCCCGGCGTGTTGAGCAGGATCGAGGTCGTCGAGCCGCCATACATGGCGCCGTAATAGATGCCAGCAAACAGGATGAAGGACGCCTCCGGCGCCACCTGGTAGGTGATCGGCAGCAGCAGCGCGATGGTCAGCGCCGGCCCGAGGCCGGGCAGCACGCCGATGGCCGTGCCGAGCGTGGTGCCGACCAGGCACCACAGCAGGTTCATCGGCGAGAAAGCGACGGAAAATCCGTGGGCGAGATGGCCGAGCGTCTCCATGGCGTCAGCCCCTCGCAGTGGCGATGATCGCGTCGATCACCGTGTTCAGCTGGTTTTCGATGAAGCCGGCGCCAATGTTGACGCCGAGCGCCCTGGCAAAGCCGAAATAGGCGGCAGGCGCCAGGATCAGGCCGGTCAGCGCATCGCGCAGCGTGTGCTTGCTGCCGAAGCCATAACAGACGAGCACGAACATGATGACCGAGGCGGCGGTGAAGCCGAGCGGCTGGATCAGCACCAGATTGGCGACCAGGCCGGCAACGACGATGCCCATGGCCTTCCAGTCGGTCGGCGTTTCCTTTTCCTCCTGCGGCTGCCAGCCGCCGCGCAGCGCGGCGACGATGAGCAGCAGCGAAAGCACGATCATGCCTGTCATGGTGATGTAGGGGAAGACGGTCGGCCCGACCTTGGAATAGAGCGGCGAAACCGGGATCGCCAGGGTCTGCCACGCCACGGCCGCGGCACAGGCGAGAAGCCCGATGCCGATCAACAATTCGGGCATGGCAAGGCGCGGGGGCGCCGGCTGCTGGTCGCTGGTGCTCATCGATGTCCTCCCGAGATGGCCGGCATCCTCCCGCCGGCCGCATCCGCAGTTTCACTCCCAGCGCATGATATGTCCATGCCGCAGGCTAATGTCGGAAGGGGCGGCCGTGGCCGCCCCTGAAGACATCAGGCGAGGCCGAGATCCTTGAGGATCGCGGTGATGCGGGCGGTGTCGTCGACGAGGAATTTCGCATAATCGTCGCCGGTCAGAAGGATGGGGGTCCAGTTGCGGTTCTTGCATTCGGCTGCCCAGGCATCGCTCTTGGCCATGGTCTCGATCATCGTGACCATCGCCGCCTTGTCGGCGTCGGAGACGCCTGGCGGTGCGAATACGCCGCGCCAGTTGAACAGTTCGACGTCGATGCCGGCTTCCTTCATCGTCGGTGCGTCGATGCCGTCCTGGCGCTTGTCGGCGGAGATCGCCAACAGCCGAAGCGCGCCCGCCTTGACCTGCTCGGAGAACTCGCCGAAGCCGGAAATGCCGGCCGCCACCTGGTTGCCGAGCAGCGCCGACAGGGCCTCGCCGCCGCCGGCGAAAGGCACATAGGAGAGGTTGGTTGCCGGAACGCCGACCGTCTTGGCGATCAGCCCGAACAGGATGTGGTCGGAGCCACCGGCCGAGCCGCCGGCCACCGGAACCTTGGTCGGATCCGCTTTGAGCGCGGCGACGAAATCGCCGGCCGTCTTGAACGGCGAATCCGCCGGCACCACCAGCGCCTCGAACTCGCCGGTGAGGCGAGCGATTGGCGTCACTTCGGAGAGGTTGTTGGCCGATTTGTTGGCGATGATGGCGCCGACCATGACCATGCCGGCCACCATCAGCGAATTGCCCTTGCCCTTCCACTGGCTGATGAACTGCGGCAGGCCGACAGTACCGCCGGCGCCGCCGACATTGGTGATCTGCGAGCCGGAGATCAGTTTTTCACTGCGCAGCACCTGGTCGATGGTGCGCCCCGTCTGGTCCCAGCCACCGCCGGGCGCGGCCGGCACGAAGATCTGGATCTGCGGTGCATCCTGAGCGAAAGCGGGCGTCAAATGCGTTGCAACGAATCCGGCAGCGCCTGCGGCCGCGGTGCTCATCAAAAATCTGCGTCTGTTCAGCATGGGATTCCTCCAAATCACGACACCTCCTCCGGTGCCTGCCAGAAACGTAGCCTGAAAACAGACCCGCTCGGCAAAAATTCATGCCGATTTCGGTGCGTTCTGTCAACAGGAACGCGGTTCTGCTAGACAGAACCATGGATGTGCGGCACAATCGCTTCGGCCGGCCTTTGTCCGAGCAGGTAAACTGGAATGAAACTGTTCGTGAGATGACCGAAGCGCGATCCCAGCCCTTACAGGTAGATGGCGTCGCCGCACTCGACCGTGCGATCGCCATTCTCGATGCGTTCGCGACCGCCGACCGCTCGCTCAGCCTGGCCGAGATCGCGGCGCGCACCGGGCTCTACAAAAGCACCATTTTGAGGCTGGCGAACTCGTTGCTGCGCGGGCAGTTGCTGGAGCGGCTCGACGATGGCCGCTACCGCATCGGACCCGCCACCTTTCGGCTTGGCGCGCTTTACCAGCGCTCGGTCGTGGCGGTCGACATCCTGCTGCCGATCATGCGCGATCTTGCCGAACGCAGTTGGGAAAGCGTGGCGTTCTATGTCCGCTCGGGCGACGCCCGCACCTGTCTCTACCGCGTCGAATCCAAGCATCCTATCCGCTACACGATCCGGGAAGGCGACCTGCTGCCGTTGCTCACCGGCTCGGGCGGCCGCGTGCTGGCAGCGTTTTCAGGCCAGCCGGGCGAACCATACGAGACCATCCGCAAGGCCTGCCACTATCTGTCGATCGGCGACCGCGACCCTGAGACGGCGGGCGTCTCGGTGCCGGTGTTCGGACCGGGCCGCGTTCTGCTCGGCGCCTTGACGCTCGCCGGCCCGTCGACACGCGTCGATACGGCGTTCCTGCGCCGCATGACACCGGACCTGCTGGAGGCCGCCGCTCGCGCCACCCGCGCCTTCGGCGAGGATGCCTCGATGCTGGAGCAGGCAGCGCGCCTAGCCGGCGCTGAAACCGTGATCGGCCTCAGTTCGCCTTGACCAGCACCACACGGCGGTTCTTGGCGCGGCCGGTTTCGCCGTCATTGCTGGCGACGGGCGCCATCATGCCGGCGCCGGCGGCGGTCAGCCGGCCGCCATCGATGCCGTATTTCGAGACCAGCGCCGCCTTCACCGACTGCGCCCGCCGCGACGACAGATCGATATTGTAGTCGAAGGCGCCCTGGTTGTCGGTATGACCGACGACGATCACCGCCATGCCGGGCTCGTTGGTCAGAAGCGTCGAGATCTCCTTCAGCGTCGGTTCCGATTCCGGCTTGATGTCGGCCTTGTCGGTGTCGAAGAAGATGCCGTAGAGCGAGATGGAGCCGGTGGCCGACAGCGAATCCGCCATCTTGGCCGCTTCGACCACCACCATCTTCTTGTCGCGCGCCTTGGGCTCCAGCACCTGAACGACGGCGATGGTGCGGCCGTTGAGTTCCTTGCAGTAGAGGTCGTCGATCAGCGAATAGGCCTGAACAGTGACATAGGCGTCGCCGCCATCCTGCAGCACCTTGGCAGCGAAGAAGCGCTGGTCGTTGATACCGGTGGTTACCGCACAGGCGCCATTGGAAAAGGCCGCGTCCTTGACGTCGCTTTCATGGAAGAAATACATCATCAGGCTCATGTCGCCGCCGCCACCGCTCGACGACCGGTCGGCGGCGCCGCCGCACTCTTCCTTCTTGCATTCGAACAGGACTTCGCCGCCGGCGGCCGCGATCACATCCTGGTAGTTGCGCAGCACTTCGAGCGGGGAGCGCTCGGCCGGCAGCACATAGGCGATGCGGGTCAGCGCGCCTTCGACCTCAGCCTTCTTGTCCGGCGCGAACACACGGTTGTTCATCGTGTCACGGGCATCCGGATCGGCGCTCGGCTTCAGCGGCGACAGCGGCACTGTAAAATCGGTATAGGCGAATTTTTCGTAGGAGACGATGAACGACCCCTCGTAGCGCTTGGCCAGATGATTGTCGGCACCGCCCTCGATGTCGGCGGTCGGCACCGTCGCATCGGCGCCCGCCAGTTGCACGGCCGCCAGGAGCAGCAGCCCCGCCCAGAAAAGCTTCAGAAATATCGCATTGATCGCACGCATGGTCGGCTCCCCCAAAGGGCAATTCCAGGAAAAGTGTGAGCGGTTTTCCCACAGGAATTGCTAGCTAGATTAGAATAGCCAATCCTAGCAGCGCGAGGCAATTGCGTCGATGAAGCGCTTCACACCCGCCGTTCGAGCAGGATCGTCAGCCCGTCGTGATAGGTGGTTTCCAGGACCTTGGTGTAGCCGCACTTTGCCGCAACGTTCAACGAGCCGGTGTTTTCCGGATCGATGATGCAGACGGTTCTCGCGCCGGCAAAGGTTTCGTCGCCCCAGGCCAGGGCCCTTCTGACGACTTCGCTGGCAAGACCCTTGCCATGCGCTTGCGGCGCCAGCGCCCAGCCGGCTTCCGGAATGCCCTCGAGCGACGGCTCGATGTCGCGCTTCAGATCGTGGAATCCGGCTTCGCCGATGAAGCGACCGCTGGCCTTGTCCTCGACCGCCCAGAAGCCGTAGCCGAGCAGCGACCACAGGCCGGCATGCCGCAGGAACCGCATCCAGCTTTCCTCCCGCGTCCGCGGCTTGCCGCCTATGAAACGGGTGGTGACGGGGTCGGCCCACATGACGGCATAGTCGTCGAAATCTTCGATCCGGTGCGCCCGCATGATGGTCCGTTCCGTTTCGAGAACCGGGACGCCGGCTGTTTTTGGACTGCCCATGAAACTCTGCCTCCGTTGACGGTCAGCGCTTAGCAAACCAGCGCGCCCGGACAAGGGCCAAGCCGGATCATCATTCAGCCAGGGAAGCTTCCGAACGGCCCGGCGCGACCAGGCGGTCGAAGCGAACAGCGTCGGCTTACTTTCAGCCGTGCCAGACCATCTTCATGTAGAGCCCACCGCGCCGCAATTCGTCCAGCATCTGGTCGAGCCGCTTCTGCCTGGTGTCGCTGCGTTTGGCGCGGGCGACCCAGCCGAGATAATCGTTCTTCTGGTAGTCCGGCCGCGCCTCGTAGGCCGCTGTCAGTCCTTTTTCGGTCAGGGCGATGCGGATGTCGTCCGGCATCGGGTTCAGGGCGCGCTTCAGTCCGGTCATTTCAGAAAACCCCAGCTGTCAGGATGGCGACGCCGATGGTCCAACCCAGGTCCGCCTCTGGGAATTCTGCCGAACGATGCTACCTTTCGCAACCGGTCCGGCAAGGGCCGGTCTCGATACCGCCAATGGGAGGAGAACGCCATGGACACCACCGATCTCGTGCTTGCCATTTTCCATCATCTGCTGGTGTTGTCGCTGGCCGGCATCATCGGCGCCGAATTTGTCCTGATCCGCGGCGACCTCTCCGCCGCCACGCTCAAGCGGCTTGCCGGCATCGACCGCCATTATGGCATCATCGCCATGCTGATCATCATCATCGGCATCTGCCGCGTCATCTACGGCCTGAAGGGCTGGGAATTCTACGTCTACAACTGGGTGTTCTGGGCCAAGATGGCGGCATTCGGCATCGTTGGCCTGCTGTCGATCATCCCGACCATCCGCTTCATCTCCTGGAAGCGGCAAGCCAGTGCAAATCCCGGCTTTCAGGTGCCGGTGGCGGAACTCGCCTCGGTGAAGACCTATGTGCGCGCCGAAGCCTTCATCTTCCTGCTGATCCCGATCTTCGCGGCGGCGATGGCGCGCGGCTACGGTTATTGAAGCAACGCCAACACCAAACCCATCTCCTCCGGGCATACTCCCCACTGATCGCCATGGTTGCGCACGACTGTATTTTGCAGTTTGCGTCAGGCGACAATCTGTTAGCTTGCCTTTGTTGCACCCTCGCTGCCTGACCTGCACAGCGATCGGAGATTGATATCCTGGGAGGAGAATTACGATGAGGAAAATTGTAGCCGCCCTGGCCGCCGCCGCGGCCGTCACGCTTTATTCGTTCACCGCCAGCGCACAGACCTATCCCGAGCGCACCATCACCGTCGTCGTGCCGTTTGCGGCCGGCGGTCCGACCGACACGGTTACGCGGCTCGTCGCCGAAGCCATGTCGAAGGATCTCGGCCAGCAGATCATCGTCGAAAATGTCGGCGGCGCCGGCGGCACGCTGGGCGCCGGCCGCGTCGCCAACGCCGACCCGGATGGCTACACGCTGCTCCTCCATCACATCGGCATGGCGACCAGCGCGACCCTCTACAGAAAACTCGCCTACGACACGCTCAACGCCTTCGAGTATGTCGGCCTCGTCACCGAGGTGCCGATGGCCATCGTCGCCCGCAAGGACCTGGAGCCGGCCGACCTGAAAGGGCTGGTCGAATACGCCAAGACCAACAAGGACACCATCACCGTCGCCAATGCCGGCATCGGCGCTGCCTCGCATCTGTGCGGCATGCTGTTCATGAGCGCCATCGGCACGCCGCTGGTCACCGTGCCCTACAAGGGCACCGGTCCGGCCATGACCGACCTTCTCGGCGGCCAGGTCGACATTATGTGCGACCAGACCACCAACACCACCAAGCAGATCCAGGGCGGCACGATCAAGGCCTATGCCGTCACCACGCCGGAGCGCCTCGACGTGCTGAAGGACGTGCCGACGACCATCGAAGCCGGCCTGCCCGCGGTGCAGGTCGGCATCTGGCACGGCCTCTATGCGCCGAAGGGCACGCCGGCCGAGATCACCGGCCGACTGTCGAAATCGCTCCAGGTCGCGCTGAAGGACCCCAACGTCATCGCCCGCTTCGCCGAACTCGGCACCAAGCCGTCGTCCGAGGCCGACGCGACGCCGGCAGCGCTGAAGGCCAAGCTGGAAGGCGAGATCATGCGCTGGAAGCCGATCATCGAAGCCGCCGGCCAATACGCCGACTGAGGCTTGAACGGGGCGCTGCCGGCGCCCCGTTTTCGCTTCGACGTCCGTTTTCACATTTGCAACGGCAAGCCCGTTGCAAGGGTCAGGGGAGGACCGCCATGAAACCTTTCGCCATCGACAGGGCAAACGGCCTGTGCGCCGCGCTGTTCATCTTTTTCGGCGCCTTTTTCGCGATACAATCGCTCGGCCTCGAAATCGGCACCGCCTTCCGCATGGGACCGGGCTATTTCCCGCTGGTGCTGGCGATCGTGCTGATCGTGCTCGGCGCCATCATCCTCGTCCAGGCGGTGCGCGTCGAGGGCGAGCCGATCGGCCCCATTGCGTGGCGCGGCATGCTGTTCATCCTGCCGGCGCCGATCTTTTTCGGCATGACCGTGCGCGGCCTCGGCTTCGTCCCGTCGATCTTCCTGACGGCGCTGATCGCCTCTTTTGCCAGCGCCCGCATGAAGCCGCTGACGGCACTTCTGCTGTCGGCCGGCCTGACGCTGTTTTCGGTGCTGGTCTTCAGCTACGCGCTCGGGCTGCCATTCCAGCGCTTCGGCCCCTGGTTGCCCCAATGGCTGGCATTGTGAGGCGCTGAGATGGACCTCCTCAGGAACCTCGAACTCGGCTTTTCGACGGCCACCACGCCGGCCAATCTGGGTTTTTGCCTCATCGGCGTTCTGCTCGGCACGCTGATCGGCGTCCTGCCCGGCATCGGCGCCACCGCAACCATCGCCATGCTGCTGCCGATCACCTTCCAGATCGGCGACCCGGTCTCGTCCCTCATCATGCTGGCCGGCATCTACTACGGCGCCCAGTATGGCGGTTCGACCACCGCCATTCTCATCAACATGCCCGGCGAATCCTCCTCGGCCGTGACCGCCATCGACGGCTACCAGATGGCCAGGAACGGTCGCGCCGGGGCGGCTCTGGCGATCGCCGCGATCGGCTCGTTCTTCGCCGGCACGGTGTCGACCTTTCTCGTCGCCGTCTTTGCCCCGCCGCTGACGGCAATAGCCCTGCAATTCGGCGCGGCCGAATATTTTTCGCTGATGATCGTCGGCCTCGTCTCGTCCATCGCGCTCGCCCACGGCTCGATCGTCAAGGCGCTGGCGATGGTCGTGCTCGGCCTGCTGCTCGGCATTGTCGGCACCGACATCTACACCGGCACGCCGCGCTTCACGCTCGGCATCCGCGAATATGCCGACGGGCTGAACTTCGTCGCGGTGGCGGTCGGCGTCTTCGGCGTTGCCGAGATCCTGCGCAATCTCGAAAACGAGCACGAGCGCTCGGTGATTATCAAAAAGGTCTCCGGCCTGATGCCGACCCGCGACGACTTCAAGGCGATGGCCGCGCCCATCGTGCGCGGCACGATCATCGGTTCGGCGCTCGGCATCCTGCCCGGCGGCGGCGCGGTGCTTGCGGCCTTTGCCTCCTACACGGTCGAAAAGCGCGTGTCGAAACACCCGGAGGAGTTCGGCAAGGGCGCCATCGCCGGCGTCGCCGGACCGGAATCGGCCAACAATGCCGGCGCCCAGACCTCCTTCATTCCGATGCTGACGCTGGGCATTCCGGCCAATCCGGTCATGGCGCTGATGATCGGCGCCATGATAATCCAGGGCATCGTGCCCGGCCCCAATGTCGCGATCGAGCAGCCGGCGCTGTTCTGGGGCATCATCGCCTCGATGTGGATCGGCAATCTGATGCTGATCGTGCTAAACCTGCCGCTGATCGGGCTATGGGTGAAGCTGCTGACGATCCCCTATTATGTGCTCTTCCCGATCATCATGGCGTTCTGCTCGATCGGCGTTTACAGCGTCAACACCAACGCCTTCGATCTCTACGCGGTCGCATTCTTCGGCCTGCTCGGCTACATCCTGACCAAGCTGCGTTGCGAACCCGCACCCCTGCTGCTCGGCTTCGTGCTCGGCCCGCTGCTCGAGGAAAACCTGCGCCGCGCCATGATCCTGTCGCGCGGCGACCCCTCGACCTTCGTGACGCGGCCGATCAGCGCCGGCCTGCTGCTCGTCGCACTGGCCGTGCTCGTCGTCGTCTTCCTGCCGTCGGTCAAGAAGAAGCGCGAAGAGGTGTTCGTGGAGGAAAGCTAGTTGTCGGGACGCCGGGCGCCGCGATTTCCACGAGCGGCGCCGGCACGTCTGTCGTCTTCACCTCGGCCTTGCAGAGATCGGCGATGACGCAGGCCGGGCAATCGGGCTTGCGCGCCTTGCAGACATAGCGGCCATGCAGGATCAGCCAGTGATGCGCATGGCGCATATACTCGTCCGGGATGATCCGCAGCAGCCTTTGCTCGACCTGTTCGGGCGTCTTGCCTGGCGCCAGGCCGAGGCGGTTGCCGATGCGGAAAATATGGGTGTCGACCGCCATCGTGTGCTGGCCGAACGCCATGTTGAGCACGACATTGGCGGTCTTGCGCCCGACCCCCGGCAGCTTGACCAACTCATCGCGCTCGCTGGGCACCTCGCCGCCGTAATCGCGTATCAGCGCCTCCGAGAGCGCCACGACATTCTTGGCCTTGTTGCGCCAGAGTCCGATGGTGCGGATGTACTCGCCAACCCTGGCTCCGCCCAGCGCCAGCATCTTTTCAGGTGTGTCGGCGACCTTGAACAACGCCCGCGTCGCCTTGTTGACGCCGGCATCGGTCGCCTGCGCCGACAGCACCACGGCCACCAGCAGCGTGAAGGCGTTGACGTGCTCGAGCTCGCCCTTCGGCTCGGGCCGCTGCACCGAAAACCGCCGGAAGATCTCATGCACCTCGGCGGCGCTGTAGAGCGAACGGAGCCGCGCCGGCCGCGGTCGCGGCTTGGCATTCGAGCCGTCGCGCCGCCCGGGCGGCAGTTCACTTTTGGATAGGGAAAGATTTTTGGACTTGGGGCTGGCCATTTCCCTCCTATAATATCCTGGGATGAGCGACACAAACGCCTCGTTTCAGGCCGACGAGCCATTCTTCCAGGCGCTGCTGACACCGCACCGCTCGCTGGGCCGCACCGGCTTTGCCGTGCTGATGGGCGCGCTGCTGTTCGGCTGGGTGGTGACCGGGGCGTTTTTCCTGTCGCGCGGCGCCTGGCCGGTGTTCGGCTTCTTCGGCCTCGACGTCATCGCCGTCTACATCGCCTTCCGCGCCAACTATCGTGCCGCCCGTGCCCGCGAGGAAGTGTCGGTGTCGCGCACCAGCCTCGACATCCGCAAGACGGCGCCCTCGGGAAAGTCGGAAGCGCATCGCTTCAACCCGTTCTGGGCGCGCTTTTCCGTCGCTCGCCATGCCGAGATCGGCATCACCAAGATGACGGTGGAAGCACAAGGACAGAATGTGCCGATCGGGTCATTCCTGGACCCTGACTCCCGCGAGAGTTTTGCCACTGCATTTTCACGTGCTCTGACGAAAGCCAGGACGCGTTAGAGCCGGCGCGTCAGAACCGGTAGCGTAAAATCCTGCCGACCTTGCGCAATGCGGGAATGTGTCTCCAGAGCCCGATGAACAGTTTTGCGGACCAGCTCATATGCGCTGTGCGTTCCGCGCTGTAGGCCGAGATATCGTCGACAAAGCGCAGCTTCGGAACGGCACGCTCCAGTACCTGCGGGTCGTCGATCGCCCAGTGAACCTCGGCGCCCGTCGCCCTGATGGTCGGATTGAGGCGCAGCATCTTCAGGCCGAAGTGGCTGTAGGCGTCGAACATCAGCTCGCCGCCGGCAAGATGCGCGACAAGGCGTGACAGCAGCCGTGGCCCCTCCTCTACCGGGGAGATAAGGCGTCAACCCCTCCATCACCACGACGGCCGGACGATTGCGCGGCACTTCTGCCAGCCAGTCTGGGTCGGTTACCGAAGAGCCGACGAGGTGGTAGTGGTCCCGGGACGGGTAAAGCTTGCGCCGGAGCGCGATGACATCCGGAAAATCGACATCGAACCACTCCACGCCTTCGGGTGGATCGACACGGAAAATGCGCGTATCGAGCCCGCAGCCGAGATGCAGCACGATGGCGCCGGGATTTCTGGCGATGAAGTCTTGAACTCGCACGTCGTAGGTCTTGGCTCGAATCGCCAATCCGATGCCGAGATTGGTGTCCACCTTGAGGTGCGAGAAATCATAGTCGATCTTGCGCACGGCCTCGTCGGCGAAGCGATCCCCGAGCAGCGAATGCGGCAGCCGGCTTTCCAGCGCCTTGCCATAAAGCGTCATCAGCAAGGTCTCCCTTGCTCCGCTCAGATTCACCCTTTCGCCGGCCATCGGCATCTCCCGGGGCGCAATCCAGTATTTATCTGGGAACAGGCGGCAACAAGGCAAGTTTCGGGTGGTTGCAAGGGGCGGAAAGACCGATATTCGCGGTCAAGGAGATATTGCCATGAACGCCCAGATGACCATGAATACGCAGATGAAACCGACAGCGATCCTGCAGCACGACATCACCCCCGAGGGCAGCGACTACGAGGTCGTGCGCCGCGCCATCGAGAAGATCAGCCTCGACTATCGCGACCAGCCCTCGCTGGAAGCCCTGGCAGCCGATGTCGGCGAGACACCCACGGGCCTGCAAAAACTGTTCACCCGCTGGGCCGGCCTGTCGCCAAAAGCCTTCCTGCAGGCGGTCACCCTCGACCATGCCCGCAAACTGCTCGATTCCGGCATGCCGCTCCTCGAAACATCGTTCGAACTCGGCATGTCCGGCCCCGGCCGGCTGCACGATTTGTTCGTCACCCACGAGGCGATGTCGCCGGGCGACTACAAGACGCGCGGCGCCGGCCTGACCATCCGCTACGGCTACCACATCTCGCCCTTCGGCATCGCCCTGATCATGGTCACCGACCGTGGCCTTGCGGGGCTCGCCTTCAACGATCCGGGCGGCGAGCGGGCGGCTTTCGCCGACATGTCGGGCCGCTGGCCGAACGCCACCTATGTCGAGGACATGAGCGCCACCCAGCCCTATGCGGCGCGCATCTTCGATCCGACATTGTGGCGCGCCGACCAGCCGCTGCGCGTGGTGATGATCGGCTCCGACTTCCAGCTGCGCGTCTGGGACGCGCTGCTCAGGATCCCGATGGGCAAGGCCTGCACTTATTCTTCGATCGCCTCCAGGATCGGCGCGCCAAACGCCAGCCGGGCGGTGGGAGCGGCGGTCGGCGCCAACCCATTGTCCTTCGTCGTCCCTTGCCATCGGGCGCTGGGCAAGTCCGGCGCACTCACCGGCTACCACTGGGGCCTGACCCGCAAACGCGCCATCCTCGGTTGGGAAGCGGGCCAGACCGCGTCCTGAAGCTGCCCGCATCAAACAACACCGGCGAAATCCCCTCGCCGGTGTTGTTCTTTTTGCGAGCTCCCGGCGCAAAACATCCGCACGCTCTGGCAAGCCGCCGGCTTACAGGTTAGCTTCCCGCGCATTCCGCAGGAGGCTTTCTTGATCATCGTTGTCGGCTCGATCAACCTCGACCTTATCGCCAATGTCGACCGCCTGCCTTCGCCGGGCGAGACGGTCCGCGGCTCCGGCTTCGCCACCGCGCCCGGCGGCAAGGGCGCCAACCAAGCGCTGGCTGCGGCGCGCGCCGGCGCCAAGGTGCGCATGGTCGGCGCCGTCGGCAAGGACAATTTCGCAACCGAAGCCCTGGCTTTGCTCGTGGCCGGCAAGGTCGATCTCTCCGGCGTCGGCCAGAGCTTCGCCTCCACCGGCACGGCGCTAATCCTCGTCGGCGCCGATGGCGAGAATGTCATCGCCGTCGTGCCGGGCGCCAATGATTCGGTGCTGCCCGGCGATCTCGCCAAGGCTTTCCTTGCGAAGGGCGACGTCGTCCTGCTGCAGCACGAGATCCCGCTGCAGACCGTCGATGCAGCGCTTGACGCCGCACGCGCCGCCGGCGCCGTCACCGTGCTCAACACCGCGCCGTTCCGTAGCGAGGCGGCAGCGTTGCTCGGCAAGGCCGACTACGCCGTCGCCAACGAAACCGAATTCGACCTTTACGGCGAGGCGCTGTCGCTGAAAGGCCGCGACCGCCCGGCGCGCATGCGCGACTTCGCCGGCAAAACCGGCCGCACCATCGTCGTCACGCTCGGCGGCGACGGCGTGCTGGCGGCGACCCCGGAGGATTTCCTGACCGTGCCGGCGCTGAAAATCACGCCGGTCGACACGGTCGGGGCCGGCGATACTTTTTGCGGTTATCTCGCTGCCGGGCTGGCGTCCAACCTGCCGCTGGAGCAGGCTCTCACCCGCGCCGCAGCCGCCGGCTCACTCGCCTGCCTGAAGCCCGGCGCCCAGCCGGCCATCCCGCTGGCCGCGGATGTGGACACCGCCCTGCGCAACAACGCCGGATGACTGCCCTGCGCCCTACAACGAAGCACGCCGTGCCCCCCGCCGGCGACATCTGCCGGATGTCCGCTGTCGACCTGGCCGAGGCGATCCGGCTGCGCCGCCTGTCCGTGCGCGAGTTGGTCGCCGCATTCCTCGACCGCATCGACGCGGTAAACCCGCTGGTCAACGCCATCGTCTCGTTGCGCGAGCGCTCCGAAATCCTGCGCGAGGCCGACGCGGCGGACGCGCATCTAGCGCAAGGCCGGCCGGCCGGCTCGCTGTTTGGCCTGCCGATGGCGATAAAAGACCTCGCCATGACGCGCGGCTTGAGGACCAGTTTCGGCTCGCCGATCTTTGCCGATTTCGTGCCGCAGGAGGACGATTTCTTCGTCGAGCGCATCCGCAAGGCCGGCGCCATCATCATCGGCAAGACCAATGTTCCCGAATTCGGGCTGGGATCCAACACCTATAACAACGTGTTCGGCCCGACGCTGAACGCCTTCGATCCGGCGCTCACCGCCGGCGGGTCGAGCGGCGGCGCTGCGGTCGCCCTTGCACTCGACATGGTTCCGGTCGCCGACGGCAGCGATTTCGGCGGCTCGCTGCGCAATCCGGCGGCGTGGAACAATGTCTATGGCTTCCGCCCGTCGCAGGGCCTTGTCCCCGGAGGGCCGGACCTGGAAGTCTTTCATGCTCAGATGGGCATAGACGGGCCGATGGGCCGCAGCATCAGCGACATGGCGCTGCTACTCGATGTGCAGGCGGGCTACCACCCGCACGCGCCGCTGTCTTGGGAGAAACCCGGCTCATTCCTCGAAGGGCTGGCAACGCCGGCAAGCGGCGGCCGCGTCGGCTGGCTCGGTGATCTCGGCGGTCACCTGCCGGTAGAGCCTGGCATCCTCGATCTGTGCGAGGCCGCACTCGGCCGCTTCGCGGAGGCATCCTTCCTGACCGAGCCCTTGCTGCCGGATTTCGATTTCGAGGCACTGTGGCAAGCCTTCGTGACGCTGCGGCAGGCGAGCAGCGGCTCGGCGCTGAAAGTCCATTATGACGACCCGCACAAGCGCGCCCTGCTGAAGCCGGAAGCCGTCTGGGAGGTGGAGAACGCCATGCGGCTGACGGCGCCGCAGATCCGCGCGGCCTCGGTCATCCGCACCTCCTGGCACCGGACGCTGCTGTCGCTGTTCGAGCACTTCGATCTCATCGCGCTGCCGACGGCGCAGGTGTTTCCTTTCGAAGTCGGCACGCATTGGCCAAGTGAGGTCGCCGGACGGACCATGGACAGCTACCATCGCTGGATGCAGGTCTCGGCCTTCGCCACGCTCGGCGGCTGTCCGGCGCTCAACGTGCCGGTCGGCTTCGACGACAAAGGCCGCCCCTTGGGCATGCAGCTGATCGGCCGGCCGCGCGGCGACCTCGCCGTGCTCAGGGCCGGAGCGGCCTATGAGGCGACCTTGCCTTGGCAGGTGGGGGCGTCCTGACGCGAGGGGCGGCACGGTCTGCGACCGGCTTGCACCAGCCCCGCCGCCATGCATTGATTGCAGCCAGCCGCCTAAGCGCATCCTCGAGGAAATCCCCATGTCGCTGGAACTCTACGCCGCCTATGTCCTTGCCTGCATCGTCATCATCCTGGTGCCCGGTCCGACTGTCACGCTGATCATCGCCAACAGCATCCGCCATGGCTACCGCGCCGGCCTTGCCAATGTCGCCGGCACGCAGGCTGGGCTCGCCGTGATGATCGCCATTGTCGGCATCGGCCTCAACACGCTGATATCGGGCATGGGCCACTGGTTCGAATGGGTACGCTGATCGGCGCCGCCTATCTGATCTGGATGGGGGTGCAGGTGTTCCGTTCCAAGGGCGCGCTGAATGCCGACGGCACCGCGAGAAAGCCGCGCGGCGGCTTCTTCCTGCAGGGTCTGCTCGTGGCGCTGAGCAACCCCAAGACGCTGGTGTTCTTCGGCGCCTTCTTCCCGCAGTTTATCGCCCCGCAGGGCAATTACACGCTACAGATCGTCGTCATGGGCCTCACCGCGATGATCTTTGCCGCCGCCTCGGATTCCACCTATGCTCTCGCCGCCAGCCGCGCCGGCCGCCTGCTCTCGGCCAGCCGCATCAAGCTGATGTCCAGGATCAGCGGCAGCTTTCTGGTCGGCGGCGGCCTGTGGCTAGCTTTTTCGAAGGCGAAGTAACAACCGTGGACGGTCGTTTCCAACGGCAGAATGAGCCCGTACGTGAAGGCTGATTGAAAGTCAGTCTCCACGCCACCACATGACTTTGTGCTGGGGATTCTTTCAAATGTCATGGACTTATAGGGATTTGAAAAGGAACGCGCCCGGCGTGGTCCTGATCGTCGCCATGTTCGCGATGATGGTTCCTTCGGCGCTCTACAAATGGACGAATGACGCGAGCCCTATCCGGTCAGTCGAGCCAATCCACGCAACGGTCAAAAGCGCCCAATCGGACCACGACCACACCCTTTATCTGGTTTCGCTCGAAAGCGGTTCGTCCATTCTTGTCGAAGACGACCTCCCGCATCTGATCGGCGCGCCGGCAAGATTGGAGCGCGTCACGCGCGAGAATGGAATGGTCTTCTATCGATTTGCAAAGTGAACGGCGGCGGCGCCTTCCTTCTCCCCTGTGGGAGAAGGTGGATCGGCGCGATAGCGCCGAGACGGATGAGGGGTGTTCCAGCGGAGTGAGACGTGGGCGTTCCCTGGAACACCCCACATCCGTCGCCTTCGGCGACACCGCCCGGGGGCGAGCCACTTGTCTCGCCCCGTCCCTTCGGAACCCACAATGGCGAGAAAGGAAAGACAGAGCTAAAGCCGAGCCAACCTCTCCACCAGCAGCGCAAAGAACGCGTCATGGTCGATGTCGCGCATCACCATGGCGTTCTTCGGCCGCTTGGTCACGCCCCACCAGTCGATCACGGTCATGCCCATGGTGAGTTCGGAGGTGGTTTCGACGGTGACGTTGCAGTTGCGGCCCTTGAACAGCTCCGGCTTCAACAGATACGCGATGACGCAGGGGTCGTGCAGCGGGCCGCCGTCGGTGCCGTATTTCTCCTCGTCGAAGCGCTCGAAGAACTCCAGCATCTCGGCCGTCGCGGTGCCGACCCGGGTGCCGAGCTGGCGGATGGCCTGCGTGCGCTTGGCCGTGGTCAGCGCCTTGTGGGTGACGTCGAGCGGCATCATGACGATCGGAATGCCGGATTTGAACACCAGGTCGGCGGCCTGCGGATCGACATAGATGTTGAATTCTGCGGTCGGCGTGACATTGCCGCCTTCGAAGAAACCGCCGCCCATCAGTACGATTTCCTTGATGCGCGGCGCGATCTTCGGCTCACGGATCAGCGCCAGCGCGACATTGGTGAGCGGGCCGAGCGCGCACAGCGTGATCGTGCCGGCCTCTTCCCTCATCAGCGTCTCGACGATGAAGTCGACCGCATATTGGCCCTGCAGCTTCATCTTCGGATCGGGCAGTTGCGGGCCGTTGAGGCCGGTCTTGCCATGCACTTCCTCGGCGGTGACCAGTTCGCGCGCCAACGGGCGGATGGCGCCTGCATAGACCTTGATATCGGGCCGTCCGGCCAGTTCGCAGATTTTCCTGGCGTTCTTTTCGGTCAATTTCAGCGGCACGTTGCCGGCAACAGCAGAGATGCCGACGATCTCCAGCTCGGCGCTGCCCAGCGCCAGCAATATGGCGACGGCATCGTCCTGGCCGGGATCCGTGTCGATGATGATCTTGCGGGTCTGGGGCATTTCATTTCCTTATGCGGGGGAGTCTTTCTGGCGGGGGTGTTCGGCGGCTTGAACTTGGCCGCGGCGCGGACCATATCAAGACCATCGGGAAAAATGCCATCCGGGTTTTTCCAGTTTATGTCGCTCCAAAGAGGACAGTGTAACATGAGCCGAATGACGCCCTTCTCCAGCCCGCTTCTCCTTGGTTTCGATGCCATGGAAAAGACCCTGGAACGACTGGCGAAATCCGGTGACAGTTATCCTCCCTACAACATCGAGCGCCTCAGCGGTGCTGACGGCAAGGCCGAAAGGCTGCGCATTACGCTGGCTGTCGCGGGTTTCGCCGAAAGCGATCTCGATGTCACCACGGAGGAAAACCAGTTGGTCGTGCGCGGCCGTCAAACCGACGACACCGAGCGCGAATTCCTCCACCGCGGCATCGCCGCGCGCCAATTCCAGCGCTGTTTCGTGCTGGCCGACGGCATGCGGGTGATCGCAGCGGAACTGAAGAACGGCCTTTTGTCGATCGATCTCGATCGGCCGGATACCGAACGGCTGGTACGGAAAATAAATATATCGGTGAAAGACTGATCTTTACCGATGGCTCTCATGCGGGATGGCCTTGAGCGGCGTCCTCGCGCCAAGGAGGCTTGAAATGACCAGAACTGACGAAACCATCACCATGACCAGCGGCGAATTCGCCCATCTCGGCGAAGGCTCGGTCGCTTACCTCCGCAAGGTCTCGAGCGACGAGCTGCTCGGCCGCTTCCCCAATCTGGGCGAAATCGCGCCCGGCATGGTCCTGTGGGCCCTGTTTGCCGCCAACGGCCAGCCGATCCTGCTTTCGGATGCGAAAGACCGGGCTTTGGCCGGCGCCATGGAAAACGACCTGACCACTGTCGCCATTCACTAAGGCGACTGCTGGCGGTTGAAATGGAGAGGGCCGCCTTCGGCGGCCCCTGGAAGACTTAAATCCGAAGAACTTCAGGCGGCGTGCGAGGCCTGCGTGTCCGAAAGCAGCGCGTGGATGGCGACCGCGTCGCGCGTACCCCTGATCTTGGCCACCGTGTCGGCGTCGCGCAAAACCCTGGCGATGCGCGACAGTGCCTTGAGGTGATCGGCGCCGGCGCCTTCCGGGGCCAGCAGCAAAAACACCAGATCGACCGGCTGGTCATCCAGGGCCTCGAAATCGACCGGCGTCTCCAGCCGGGCAAAGACGCCGGCGATGCGCTTCACCCCGGCGAGCTTGCCGTGCGGAATGGCGATGCCGTTGCCGACGCCGGTGGAGCCCAGCCGTTCGCGCTGCAGGATAGTGTCGAACACTTCGCGCTCCGGAATGCCGGAAATCGCCGCCGCTCTCTCGGACAGCAACTGCAGAAGCTGCTTTTTGGAGTTCGCCTTCAACGCCGGCAAGATCGCCGGAACGTTGAGAAGATCGCTCAGATCCATATTTGAAATCCCTTATTCGCCTGCCGTCACCAGTCCTCGCCCCTCGCGCGGCTGGCTATCATCTCTGTGCGACCATTGTCGTCACCTGTGCGACCATTGTCGTTGTCGTCACGCCTGTGCGACTTTGGTCGTCGACGGGTCGATCCAGCCGATATTTCCGTCCGGCCGCCGATAGACGATGTTGAGGTGGTCGTTTCCGGCGTTGCGGAAGACGAAAACCGGGCTGTCCTTGGTGTCGAGTTCGATGACCGCCGACGCGACCGACATGGTCTGCAGCGTCATGGTTGATTCGGCGACGATGGCCGGGGCGTAGTCCTCCGGAATGTCCTCATCGTCATCAGTCAGCGGCGCCATTACCGTATAGGCGATGTCGGTGATTTCGCCATTTCCATTGCCTGAATTGTGCGATTTCAGACGGCGTTTGTAGCGCCGCAGCCTGGTTTCGAGGCGGTCCGCGGCCGCCTCGAAGGCAAGTGTCGGATCCTGGGAATCGCCGGTTGCCTGCAGCGAAGCGCCGGAATCCAGCCTGATCATGCAATCGGCCGAGTAACGCGACCCCGATTTGATGACCGTGACGTGCCCTGAAAAACCGCGATCGAAATATTTTCCAATCGCCTCGCCGACACGATCGGTAATGCGCGTACGCAACGCATCGCCGATATCCATGTGTTTACCCGATATGCGCAATTTCATCTGAAAACTGACCTTCCTTGCTCAGGCTTCAAACTGGCCAGAGTTTATACTCGTGATCCGTGCGCACAAGCTTTGCGGCGTCAACTCGCGCCGATTTTAGATCCGAACTTTCCGGTTGATCACAATCCGCCTTCTTGGCCGTCCCGTGGCCTTCATCGTGACGGACCATCCGCATGCGGGCCGCGAGCCCGTCTCATGCGGGCGGGCTTCTAGACACTTCATTGCAGCTTGTCAATTAATGCATGTCGCCCAGAAGTGCGCTGCGGTTCTGGGACAACGACATGCATCAAAACAAAGACTTAAAGCGTGTCGTATGAATCCGTTTCAGCGCGATGCGCTTTAAGGTCGGAAAGTTGTGGAATCCAGCCATAGCAAAAGCCTTGCCGGGCAAGCAGCCTAGCGCCCCGCGCTCGCCAGAGCGCGCTTTTCACGCCGCCGCTGCACCGACGAGGGAATATTCATACCCTCCCGGTACTTGGCCACCGTGCGCCGGGCAATATCGACGCCGCTTTCCTTCAACATATCGACGATTGCGTCATCGGACAGCACATCGGCGGGCTTTTCCTCGTCGATCAGCTGCTTGATGCGGTCGCGCACCGCTTCCGAGGAATGCGCATCACCGCCGCCCGACGCCGCGATCGAAGCCGTGAAGAAATAACGCAGCTCGAACACGCCACGCGGCGTCAGCATGTATTTGTTGGCCGTCACCCGGCTGACGGTCGATTCATGCATGCCGATGGCATCGGCCACCGTGCGCAGGTTGAGCGGCCTGAGCTGACGCACGCCATGGACGAGAAAAGCGTCCTGCTGGCGCACGATTTCCGACGCCACTTTCAGGATCGTCTTTGCCCGCTGGTCGAGACTGCGCGTCAGCCAGTTGGCATTCTGCAGGCATTCGGCCAGGAAATCCTTCTCCGCCTGATTCTTCGCATGCGGCGAGACCTGGGCGAAATAGATGTGATCGACAAGCACGCGCGGCAGCGTCTCGGCATTGAGCTCGACCGTCCAGCTGCCGTCATTGGCGGCGCGGACTTCGACATCGGCGACGATGGCGTCGCTGGCGCCGCCCGAAAACGCCATGCCCGGGCGCGGGTCGAGCGCGCGGATTTCGGCCAGCATGTCGAGGAGATCCTCCTCGTCGACCCCGCAAAGCCGCTTCAGCGTCTGGAAATCGCGCCGCGCCAGGAGTTCTAGGTTGCCGATCAGCGTCTTCATCGCCGGATCGAGACGATCGCGCATGGCAAGCTGCAGCGACAGGCATTCGGCAAGGTCGCGCGCAAACAGGCCGACCGGCTCGAATGTGTGGCAGGCTGCCAGCACATTGGCCACCATCGCCTGATCGGCGCCGAGCCGTTTGGCGATCTCGGCGGGATCGGCGCGCAGATAGCCGGCCTCGTCCAGGCCGTCGGCCAGTTCGGCTGCGATCAGCCTTGCGGCCGGATCGGCAAAGGCAAGCGCGATCTGCTCGCCAACATGCTGGCGCAGCGTGATCGCTGCGGCTGCCATGTCGCCGACGTCGAAGCCTTCGGAAGAACCGGACGAACTATTGCCGGTGGCCGACTTCCACTGCGCCGTCAGGTCCGGGCCGAGCCGCTCGCTGGTGCCGGGATCGTCGGGGAACAGATTTTCCAGCGAGCTGTCGAGCTTGTCGGAGATCGCTTCGGCGCTCCACGCCGTCTCGTTTTCGAACCAGTCGCCATCGGCGGCAGGCTCAGGAGCGGCATCGCCCTTCTGCACCTGGTCGCTTGCGGCGTCATCCTGGGGCTCGGCGCGCTCCAGCAGCGGATTGCGCTCGATCTCGTCGTCGATGAAGTGGTCGAGCTCGACATGGGTGAGCTGCAACAGCCTGATCGACTGCATCAGCTGCGGCGTCATCACCAGCGACTGGGATTGTCGTAGCTGTAGTTTCGCCGCCAACGCCATGGTTCGGTTTCAAACGCCCTTCTGCACCCGGAAGCCTACACATCAGAAGCTGCCGGAAAATGAATTTTTCCGACCTTCCATAGAAACTGGCCCGGCTTTTGCTTGTCAAGGCGAACGATGGCAAAAGGCCCCTACCGAAGCATTATCTCACGCAAAATCGGAGAAAAAAGCCCGGCGGGGCGGCAAAAATCACGTCAGGAAACAAATTTCACGCTCAGAGCGTGAAACCTTCGCCGAGGTAGAGCCGGCGCACATCGGGGTTCGCCACCACCTCGTCGGCACGGCCATGAGTCAGCACCTGGCCGGCATGGATGATGTAGGCGCGGTCGATGAGGCCGAGCGTTTCGCGCACATTGTGGTCGGTAATCAGCACGCCGATGCCGCGCGCCGTTAGATGACGAACCAGCTGCTGGATGTCGGCGACGGCAATCGGGTCGATGCCGGCGAACGGCTCGTCGAGCAGCATGTAGGCCGGGCGCGTCGCCAAAGCTCGGGCGATCTCAAGACGCCGCCGCTCGCCACCCGACAGCGACATGGACGGCGACTTCCGCAGATGGCTGATGTGAAATTCCTCGAGCAGTTCGTCGAGATTGCGCTCGCGCACCTTGCGGTCCTTCTCAACCACTTCGAGCACGGCGCGGATGTTCTGCTCGACATTCAGGCCGCGGAAGATCGAGGCTTCCTGCGGCAAATAGCCGATGCCGAGGCGGGCGCGGCGGTACATCGGCATCGAGGTGACGTCGAAACCGTCGATCTCGATCGTGCCCTCATCGACCGGCACCAAGCCGGTGACCATGTAGAAACAGGTGGTCTTGCCGGCGCCGTTCGGCCCGAGCAGCCCGACAGCCTCGCCGGCGCGCACGCCGATGGTGACACCGCTGACCACCTTGCGGCCCTTGTAGCTCTTGGTCAGACCCTTGGCGATCAGGGTGCCCTTGAACTTCGAGGAATCAACGGTGACTGTGGCCGGTGCTGCAAGTTTACTGGCCGCCCGTCCCGGAAGGCGAGTCAGCAGCGAAGACACGCCAGTCATTCGGGCTTCGGGGCCTCGGATTTCGGTGGCGGCGTCATCGACATGATGACGCGCCCGCCGCAGCCATCGACCTGAGCAAGGCCGCTTTTCATCTGCACGGTGAGCTTGCAGCCCTTGAGGACGTTGGGTCCTTGGGACAAGACGACCTCCTTGCCCGACAGAACTAGCACCTGCGTCTTCATGTCGAACGTGGCGTTGTCGCCGGTGGCGATCTGGTCATTCGACTTGATGTAGACTTTGTTCTTGACCACCAGATGGTCGATATTGGCCGAACCGGTCATCGCCGAAGCGCCGGCGGCAGCACCTTTGGCGGCGTTGGGGTCCTTGACGTAGTAGACCTCCATGCTGCCGGCCTTGAGCAGCGTTGGCCCTTGCGTGACGGTGACGTTGCCGCTGAACAGCGCCATGCTGTCGGCCTGGCGGACCTCAAGTTTGTCGCTCTCGATCTGGATCGGCTGGTCGCCCGACAGTTTGAGCCCGGACTGGCTGCTGGCGCTGGACTGAGCCCAGGACGGCGCCATACCCAGCAACAGCAAGGCCGAAGCTGCGGCGACAAGCCGTGCCGAATTACTGGGACGCATTCGTTTCTCCGCTCTTTGCCTCTGCCGCCTTCATAGTGGCCGGATCGATGTGAACGCTTACCTTGTTCTCGAAAACGATGACCTTGCCATTGTCTTCGACCGACATTGAACCCGCGGTGATCCGCGAGCCGTTACGGCTGACATCGACCGCATCACCTGTCTTCATAGAGCCTTTGCCCATATCGAGGAAGACCGATTTGAAGATGGCAGCGACGCCGTCGGTGGTTGTGACGGTAACGTCGCTGGTCATGTCCATCGTGTTGGCGTTTCTGTTGTAGATGCCGCGCTTGGCGTCGACGGTCGCCACATTGTCGGCCGTCAGCGGCAATTTGGCATGAATGCCTTCGAGTTCGATGATGTCCTGCTTGCCGACATCCTGGATGGCGCGCAAGGCCGTCAGCGAATAGGGCAGCTTGTCCTTGGTGAAGCCGTTGAGCTTCGGATTGGCCATCACCAGCTTGCCATCCGCGAAAGCGGTGCCGTCTGCCTGTATCGAAATGTTGATCGGCGCCGCCAGATAGGAATAGACCGGAAACGCAACCGCGATCCCGGCGGCAAGCACCGGCACGGCAAACTTAAGCACGCGCACGCGGCGCGAGTGGCGCTGGGCGCGGTCGAAGGCGTCGCCACGCGTGCCCGCTGGCGCCGTGGGCGCCAAGGCCGCATCGGCGTTGGTCGGTTCGTTCGATCGCGCAAGCATGACTGACTTCTAATAAACCCTTGTCCGCCAAAACACCTGCTATAGGTGGGTTGCCGGCCCCCGCAAGCAAGCACAAGCGGAGGAAAACCGCAAAAATGTGACGGCCGCTGTTTTACAGACGGAACTCAGGCGACACAATTTCGTCACTTCATAGCAGAAACGAACGCGCCGCGTCATTTTTTCCTGAAATGCCTCCGTCGTGAAGGTCGCTTCGTCGCAGGCTCTTGAGGAAGAGGTAGCCGGGCGCGGACGCTTGCTTTAAAAGCATCGCTTCCCACCGACTGTGAGGCAGACCATGGCACTGAGAGCCGACGACCTGATCGACCGCCGCCGCTTGCGGCGCAAGCTGACCTTCTGGCGCGGCGCCGCCATTGCCATCGTGGCCCTTGGGGTGATTGCGCTTGCAAGCTGGTTCTATGGCGGCGACCTCGGCGGTTCTTCCGTCGACCACATCGCCAAGGTCAGGATCGAAGGCACCATCACCGAGGACGAGGAACTGATCAAGCGGCTGGAAACCATCCGCACATCCTCGCAGGTCAAGGGCGTCATCCTGGCGATCGATTCGCCCGGCGGCACCACGGTCGGCGGCGAATCGATCTACGAGGAGGTGCGCAAGCTTGCCGCCGACAAGCCGGTGGTGGCCGAGGTCGGCACGCTGGCCGCATCGGCCGGCTACATGATCGCCAGTGCCAGCGACCATATCGTTGCCCGCAAGACGTCGATCGTCGGCTCGATCGGTGTGCTCATCCAGTATCCCGATGTCAGCGGTCTGATGGACAAGGTCGGCATCAAGCTCGAGGAAGTGAAATCCTCGCCGCTGAAGGCATCGCCCTCGCCCTTCAAGCCGACCAATGAAGACGAGCGAGCCATGGTCCGCAAGCTCATCCTCGACAGCTATGACTGGTTCGTCGGCATCGTCGCCGAGCGCCGCAAAATGACCCGCGATCAGGCACTGGCCCTTGCCGACGGCTCGATCTTCACCGGCCGCCAGGGCCTTGCCAACGGTCTGATCGACGCTGTCGGCGGCGAGAGCGTGGCGATCGACTGGCTGGCGACCAAGGGTGTCGACGCCAAGCTCAAGGTGGTGGAATGGAAGGACACCGAGCGGCGTGGCGGCTTCCTGTTCTCGAAAGCAATAGCGCGCAGCGTCGGCAGCGCGCTCGGCCTGTCGGAGGCCGGCAGCGACGTGCTTCACGAAATTGGCGCGGATCGCTTGTTTCTTGACGGTCTCGTTTCCGTCTGGCACCCTTGATCTGCCGGTTGGGGCGAGTAAAAAAGCAAATAAAATCATCCTGATAATTTGACCGCAGCGCTTTCACGGGGACCTTTCTGATGATCAAATCCGAGCTTGTGCAGATCATTGCCACGCGCAACCCGCATCTTTTCCTGCGCGACGTCGAAAACATCGTGGGAGCGATCTTCGACGAGATCACCGATGCCCTGGCGGAAGGCAATCGGGTCGAGTTGCGTGGCTTCGGCGCTTTTTCGGTGAAGAATCGCCCTGCCCGCACCGGCCGCAACCCGCGCACCGGCGAATCCGTAGAGGTCGAGGAGAAGTGGGTGCCGTTCTTCAAGACCGGCAAGGAATTGCGTGAAAGGCTGAATGGCGGCAAGTAGGCGCGGACCACGCGCCGGCCTTATTCGAGGCCTGCCTTCTCCAGGGAATCTCTATGTTGAACCGCTTCATACTTATGGTGGTCTTCGTGCCGCTCGCCGTCATCCTGATTGCGCTGGCCGTCGCCAACCGCGAGCTGGTCGCCTTCACGCTCGACCCGTTCAACCCCGGCAATCCGAAACTGACGCTGACCTTGCCGATGTTCATCTTCCTGTTCGTGGCGCTCGCCATCGGCATGGTCGTCGGCAGCCTGGCGACCTGGGTCAAGCAGGGCCGCTACCGCAAGCTGGCGCGCCAGCGCGGCGTCGAGGCCGAGAATTTGCGCCAGGCGGTCAGCCGTATACCCGCCGTGCAGCAGGGCGCGGCCACCGGGCCGGCGCTGCCGAAGCCAACGGCCTGAAGCCGGCGCTTTTATCTTCGCGGAGTTTTGCATGCTGACCATTTCGGCCGACGCTGTCGACCAGGCGCTGACCTTTCCCGGGCTGGTCGAGACATTGCGCGCGGCCTTCCGCGAGGGTGCTGTGCAACCCGTCCGCCATCATCACGGGGTCGAGCGGCCCGACGGTGCCACATCCACGCTGCTTTTGATGCCGGCGTGGACCGACTTCCATGCGGCCGGCACGTCGGTCGGGGGTCATATCGGCGTCAAGATCGTCACCGTATCGCCCGACAACAACGCCATCGGCAAACCGGCGGTGATGGGGCTCTACCTCCTGCTCAACGGCGCCACCGGCGAGCCCGAAGCGCTGATCGACGGCCAACGGCTGACACAGTGGCGCACCGCTTGCGCCTCGGCGGTGGCGGCCTCCTATCTCGCCTGCGAGGACGCATCGCGGCTTCTGGTGGTCGGCGCCGGCGCGCTGTCGCCGTTCCTCGCCAAGGCGCACTCCGCGGTGCGGCCGATCAAGACCATCCGCATCTGGAACCGCACGCCCGCCAATGCCGAAAAGGTCGCGGCTGATTTGCGCGCGGACGGTTTCAACGCAGAGGCCGCAAGCGATCTCGACGCCGAACTCGCCGAGGCCGACATCGTCTCATCGGCGACGATCACGACGACGCCGCTGGTCAAGGGTGCGCTGCTCAAGCCGGGCGCGCATGTCGATCTGGTCGGCGGCTTCACGCCGACCATGCGCGAGAGCGACGACGACGCGATCGCGCGCGCCCGCGTCTATGTCGACACCCGCGCCGGCGCCACCAAGGAAGCCGGCGACATCGTCCAGCCGCTCGCCTCCGGCGTGCTGAAGCCGGAAGCGATCGTCGCCGATCTGCATGAGCTGGCGCGCGGGGAAAAACAGGGCCGGCAGAGCCCCACTGAGGTCACGCTGTTCAAGTCGGTCGGCGCCGCGCTTGAGGACCTTGCCGCCGGCATTGCCGTCTACAACGCGCTCAAGCAGTAGCGTCTGCGCCGGTTCTGCGATCGAACTTCCTGATCGCTTCCGCGCTGACCGGGGTGAAGAAGTTCACCAGATTGCCATCGGGATCGCGCAGCAGCAGCGACCGGTTACCCCATGGCATCGTCGTCGGCGTCTGTACGAAATCGCCGATAATTTTCGCCAGCCTGCTGTACTCAGCATCAACATCGGCGACGCGAAACTCGATGATCGCTGAGCGATTGGCGGCCGGCTGCGCCACATCAGTTCCGAACAGGGCCAGCGTGCGGGTGCTGCCGATCGCCAGTGTGCAGGACGGCGTTGCCAGTTCGGCGAAATCGTCTGTGAACCAGGTTGCGGTAAGCCCGGTGATCGTGTCGTAGAATGCCACCAAGGGCTTGATCTGATCGGTAATGATGCGGATCGAGACGAAGTCCATCTTATTCTCCTGGGGCAAGCGCGACGCTATCTGAAGACAATCGCTTGTCGCACAAGGCTGCTGACAACTTGGTGTCAGCAGCCTTGTCACGGTGCCTTGCCGATCCGGCGGCTGGATGCTTCAGCCTGCCTTCATGGCAGCGCCCATCGCCTCGGCGATCAGCGCGAAATCATGCGCCGTAATTTCGAACAGGCCAAAGCGCAGTTGATAACCCCAGTTCGATTTGCCCGCGGTGAAGTCGAGCTGCTGGAGCAGCGGCTTGATCGGCGCCTCCTCGGCCTTGGCCCATTCGACATCCCTGCGGAACGGCGTGAAGCCACCGCCCATGTCGCCCTGATAAGGCTCGCCTTCGCGCACGGTGCCGATTGCCGTGAAGGCCTGCAGGCCGTCCTTCTCGCGCAGAATTGTGGTCGGCGAGTAGTAGATGATGCCGTCGCCGGGCTTGATGCGGCGCAAAGGTGCCGCCTTGCCGTGGTTGACCTGCATGAAGCCGGCCTCGCGGCCGCGCCGGACATGTTCGGCGGAAGCGACCGCGATCCAGTGCGCACTCATTTCTGTTCTCCATTGGCCTGTTCCCCATTGGCCTGTTCTCCGTCGTTCAGCCAGTAGACGCGCAGCCGGTGCTTGTCGGGATCGAGCGCAACGAAGGTGCGGCCGAAGTCCATGTCGGTCGGCGTCTGCAGAACGGTCAAGCCGCGTCCTGCCCAGTCCGTGTAGGCGGCGTCCACCGCATCAGGCCGGTCCAACGCGAAGACGAGCTCCGCACCGCCGCCCGCGGCCGCGGCCGACGGCTCCACCGTGTGGCGCGACCACAGGCCGAGCTTGAAGCCATTGTCGAGCACGAACAGCACGAAGGTCGGCGACGTCTCCACCGGCTGGCGTCCCAGCAGCGCACCGTAGAAGGCGCCGCTCCGCTCCGGGCTGTCGACATAAAGGATGACGAAATTGGGGGTGTTCATGTCTGCTCTCCAGGGTTTCGATTGGAGGAGCATAGGTGACCCCACTGTCAGATTCTGGCAGCAGCGTCTTGTGGGCGCGTGGAAAGGAGCATTAAGCGCCAGGCTGGCGCTTCGGTGCGTCCAGCGTCGCGCGCCATTCCTTCAGCAGCGCCTGCCGACGACGCGGATAGCGGATATACGTGGTGTTGAGCCCCGACATCCGGTCGGCGCGAAAATGTCTGAAATCCTGCCGCGTCTCGCACCAGGCCACCACCACCCGCACCTTGTCGAAAAAGCCGAGCGCGAATGGCCAGATCAAGCGCTCGGAGGCGGCGCCGCCGGCGTCGCGGTAAAGAAAGCCGAGTTTTCTCTCGTTGCGGATCGCCTGGCGCACCAGGCCAAGGTCGATGCTTTCGACAGCATCGCCGTGCGGCCCGACCAAAAGCGCGGTCGCATCGAGGTCCTCGCGCAGATCATCCGGCAGCACAGCGGCGATCTTGGCCAGCGCGTCGGTGGCGGCGGCCGACAGCCGCTTGTCCGGTTGTCTGGCAACCCAACGCGATCCCAGAACGATGGCCTCGATCTCCTCGTCGGTGAACATCAGCGGCGGCAGCATGAAGCCGGGTTTCAGCACATAGCCCAGCCCAGCCTCGCCCTCGATCGGCGCGCCTTGCCCCTGCAGCGTGGCAATGTCGCGGTAGAGCGTTCGGATCGAAACGTCCATCTCGCCGGCAAGCGTGCGACCGCTCACCGGCCGGCGATGCCGGCGCAGGATCTGGATCAAGTCGAGCAGGCGTTCGGAACGGGACATGATTCCAGATTTGCCTGTTTCCTCAGCGAGGTCCACCACCTCAGACATTCGCACGCTGGACCATTTTGTTTGCGCAGCCGGTGACCCTATGTCAAAAGCGGCCTGCCGCCTCCGGAGACGCTCCTGCTTGAAGTCTTTTCGCGACAAACGCCGCGACAACCGTCCGCCCGCAAAGCGCAGGACCGAACACGCGCGGCCGCAGCCGGGCACCGTACCAGTCCGACCCGAAGCCAGACAGCCACGCCACGAAACAAAACCGGACGACCGGTCTGATCCGAAGCCCGCCCCCCGTATCCTGGCGCGTCGCGAAGGCGTCCTGCCCACTGAGCGCCTGCCGGTGATCCTCGAAGTTGCGCCAAATCAGGATTATGCACTGCTCGACAGCGGCGCCGGCGAAAAGCTCGAACAATACGGCCCCTACCGCATCGTGCGGCCCGAGGGACAGGCGATCTGGCAAAAGGCCTTGCCCGCCAGGGACTGGGACCGAGCCGACGCCATCTTCACCGGCGATACCGACGAAGAAGGCATCGGCCGCTGGCGTTTTCCGAAGGTGCCGCTGGGCGAGACCTGGCCGATGAGGCATGACGGCATCGACTATCTCGGCCGCTTCACCTCGTTTCGCCATGTCGGCGTCTTCCCCGAGCAGGCTTCGCACTGGGACCATATGGCCAGCCAGATCGTGGCGGCCAAGCGCCCGGTCAAGGTGCTGAACCTGTTCGGCTATACCGGGCTCGCGTCTCTGGTGGCCGCCCGTGCCGGCGCCGAGGTCACCCATGTCGATGCCTCCAAGAAGGCGGTCGGCTGGGCGCGCGAAAACCAGGAAATGGCCGGTCTCGGCAGCAAGCCGATCCGCTGGATCGTCGACGATGCTGTGAAATTCGCCGAGCGCGAAGAGCGCCGCGGCAGCCGCTACGACATCATCCTGTTCGACCCGCCCGCCTATGGCCGCGGCCCCAAGGGCGAGGTCTGGCAATTGTTCGAGGACCTGCCCGGCCTGACCGATCTTTGCCGCGCGATCCTGACGCCGAAACCGCTCACCGTGGTGCTGACCGCCTATTCCATCCGCGCCTCCTTCTTCGCCATCCATGCCTTGATGCGCGACACCTTTGCCGGCATGGGCGGCACGGTTGAATCAGGCGAACTGATCATCCGCGAGCAGTCCGCCGGGCGGGCGCTGTCGACATCGCTGTTTTCGCGCTGGGTGGCCTGAATGCCCCGGAGACCTGAATGCCCGGGAGTCCCGAATGAATGAGCGGCACATCGGCGCGCCCGGGCAGGTCAAGGACGTCACCAGCCTTGCCAATCCGCTGATCAAGGACATCAAGGCGCTCGCCCAGAAGAAATTCCGCGACCAGCAGAACGCCTTCATGGCCGAAGGGCTGAAGCTGGTCATCGACGCCCTCGACCTCGGCTGGTCGATCAGGACGCTGGTTTTCGCCAAGGCCGGACGCGGCAATGCGGCGATCGAAAAGGTGGCGGCGCGCACGGTTGCCGCCGGCGGCACCGTGCTCGAAGTGTCCGAAAAAGTGCTGGTCGCCATCACCCGCCGTGACAATCCGCAAATGGTGGTCGGCGTCTTCCGGCAAAAACTGCTGCCGCTAAGAGACATCCGCGCTCACGACGGCGACGTCTGGGTGGCGCTCGACCGGGTGCGCGATCCCGGCAATCTCGGCACCGTCATCCGCACCGTCGATGCCGTCGGCGCCAAGGGCGTCATCCTGGTCGGCGAGACTACCGATCCTTTTTCTGTCGAGACCGTGCGCGCCACCATGGGCTCGATCTTCGCCGTGCCGGTGACCAAGGCGACGCCGGAAGCATTTCTGGCTTGGCGAAACAGCTTCTCGGGCCTGGTGGTCGGCACCCATCTGAAGGGTGCGGTCGACTACCGCTCGGTCGATTTCTCCCGAGGACCGGTGCTCTTGATGATGGGCAATGAGCAGCAGGGCCTGCCCGACAATCTGGCGGAAAGCTGCGACCGGCTGCTGCGGATTCCGCAGGCCGGCCGCGCCGATTCACTCAATTTGGCGGTCGCCACCGGAATCATGCTGTTCGAGATCCGGCGCGGCGCGCTGAAACTTGCCCCCGAGGACGCCACATCGTGAAATCATGGTCTCCCTATGCGCTGCTGGTGGTGGTGGCAATCGCGCTCGACCAGTGGATAAAGCATCTGATCGAGACCGGCCTCGTCTTCCAGGAAAAGCTCGACCTGGTGCCATTCCTGGCGCTGTTTCGCACCTACAATACCGGCATCGCCTTCTCGATGTTCTCGTCCTTCGGCGACACCGGCCTGGTCGTCATCGCGGTCGTGGTCGTTGCCTTCGTGCTTTATCTGGCGACGCGCACGCCCTCCGGCCATGTGCTGGCCCGCATCGGCTTTGCCCTGATCATCGGCGGCGCGATCGGCAATCTGATCGACCGCGCCGTCTACGGCCACGTCATCGACTATATATTGTTCCACACGCCGGTATGGTCCTTCGCCGTCTTCAACCTTGCCGATGCCTTCATTTCGGTCGGCGCGGCGCTGGTCGTCTTCGACGAGTTCATCGGCTGGCGGCGCGAGGCCAAGCCGCAAGGCCCAGAAGCCTGACGGCCCGACTCTTTTGACCAATTGACCTCGCCGGACGGTCGCCGCACAGTTCGGCCAGAGCCAGCCAATGCCGACCGCCAGCCTTTGCGAAGCCGAGGAGAAGAGATGCCTGAAACCTTCAAAGCCATCCTCGTTTCGCGCGACGCCGAAAAGAAGCAATCGGTCGAGATCGTCGATTTCGGCGAAGCCGATCTGATGGAAGGCGACGTAACTGTCGCGGTCGAGGCGACGACGGTCAACTACAAGGACGGGCTGGCCATCACTGGGAAAGCGCCAGTGATCCGCCGCTGGCCGCTGGTGCCGGGCATTGATTTCGCCGGAACCGTCCTCTCCTCATCGCATGCCGACTGGCGCAAGGGCGACAAAGTCATCCTCAATGGCTGGGGCGTCGGCGAGACGCATTTCGGCGCCTATGCCGGGCGCGCGCGCGTCAACGGCGACTGGCTGGTGCCGTTGCCCGACGGCATCAGCGCGCACGATGCGATGGCGGTCGGCACCGCCGGCTATACGGCCATGCTCAGCGTCATGGCGCTGGAGCGGCACGGCATCCTGCCGGATCGCGGCCCGGTGGTAGTGACGGGTGCGGCCGGCGGCGTTGGGTCGGTCGCGGTCTCGATCCTGTCCAGCCTTGGCTATCACGTCATCGCCTCGACCGGCCGCAACGCCGAAAGCTCCTATCTGATCGACCTCGGTGCCGCCGAAGTGATTTCGCGCGAGGAACTCTCCCAGCCGGCCAAGCCGCTGGCAAAGGAGCGCTGGGCCGGCGGCATCGATGCCGTCGGCAGCCACACGCTGGCCAATGTGCTGTCGATGACCGCCTATGGCGGCGCGGTCGCCGCCTGCGGCCTGGCGGGTGGCATGGATCTGCCGTCGAGCGTCGCCCCGTTCATCCTGCGCGGCGTCTCGCTGCTCGGCATCGATTCAGTGATGGCGCCAAAGGCTGTGCGGCTGGAAGCCTGGCGCCGCATCGGCAGCGATCTTGATCTCAAGAAGCTCCCCGGCCTGTCGACGACCATCGGCTTCGACGGCATCATCACCGCCGCCCATGACATCGTCGAGGGCAAGATCAGGGGCCGCGTGGTTGTCGATATGTGAGGCTCCCGAAGCATGATCCCGAAAGGGAATCAGGTTTCGGAAAAGATCAGGCGATGCGGAAAACCGCCAAAAATGCATGACCGCTAAAATTCGAACGATCCGCCGCGCTTTTCCATAATCTCTATCTGGCAAGGAGTTCCGCATGATCGCGGAGTCCGCCAGGAAAGAGAAGAGCCGCGCCGAAAGCATCGACGGGCCGAACCCGGCGACGCCCAAGCGGCAGCATGTTGCCGCGCCGCCGCTGGCGCCGGATTTTCCGCGCGCCACGCACGAGGGCCTGCTGTTCCTGACGGTCGTCGCCAGCGTCGTGCTGGCGGGCCTGTCTCACCTCACCGGCGCGCCGATCTTCATCACCCTCGGTCTGCTGGCGACCGGCCTTGCCGGCGTCGCCATGCACCTGCGCAACCGCCGCACCGTCCACCGCGCGACGGCCTTGCTCGACGAAACCGCCGCCCGCAGCCGCGCCGAGATCGAGACGCTGGCCGACCGCATGTGGGAGATGCAGGAGAGCGAGGAGCGTTTTCGCGGGCTGATCGATGCGCTCGGCGATCTCGTCGTCCACCGCGACCGCGACGGCCACATCGTCTATGCCAACATGGTTTTCGCCGGCCTTGTCGGAACCGATCAGCGCGACCTTGCCGGCAGGACTCTGGCCGACCTCGGCATCGATGTCGGTATCGTTCCCGACGCCGCCTTTTCGGATCACGAATGCCTGAGTTCCACCGACGTCTCCATCCGCACGCCGAACGGTCCGCGCTGGTTCTCGTGGATCGAACTGTCGGTGCGCGACAAGGATAGCGGCGCCGTCTCGCACCGGGCGATTGCCCGTGACATCACCGCCCGCAAGCGCGCCGAATCCTCGTTGATCACCGCGCGCGAGCGCGCCGAATATGCCAGCCAGGCCAAGTCGCGCTTCCTCGCCACCGTCAGCCATGAGATCCGCACGCCGATGAACGGCATCATGGGCATGGCCAAGCTTCTGGCTGACACCAATCTGTCGCCCGAGCAGCGCACCTATGTCGGCGCTGTCTCGACCTCGGCCAGCGCCCTTTTGGCGCTCATCGAGGATTTGCTCGACTATTCCAAGATAGAGGCCGGCCGTTTCGACCCGGAGCCGCAGCCGACATCGCTGCGCGAAATCGCCGACAACATCATCGAACTGATGGCGGCGAAAGCCTTCGCCAAGAACATCGGCCTCGGCTGTCATGTCGAGCCCGACGTGCCACAGATGATCATGGCCGATCCGGGAAGAGTCAGGCAGGTGCTGCTCAACCTGATCGGCAATGCGATCAAGTTCACTGACACCGGCGGCGTGCTGGTTTCGGTTGCACGGGCCCGCACCGAGACCAGCGACCGCATCTGCTTCACCGTCGCCGACACCGGCCCTGGCCTGCGCGAAGAGGATATGGAGCGCATCTTCGAGGAGTTCGAACAGTCCGACGGCACCTCGACCCGCACCCATGGCGGCGCCGGCCTCGGTCTGGCCATATCGAGGCGCCTGGTCGCCGCCATGGGCGGTGCCATTTCGGTGTCGAGCCGGCTTGGCGAGGGATCGGAATTCGTCTTCGAGATCCCGGCCGCAGGAGCAACCGAAGCACCGCAGAACCGGCAGAACATCCTGGCCGGCCGGCGCGCCGTGATCGTGTCGAAGAACGCCGTCGAGGCCGACGCCATCGCCCGCACCATCCGCGCCCATGGCGGCGCCGTCGACGTCGCCGCAACCGCTTCCCAGGCGACGCCCTTCGCCGAACATTGCGATGTGCTGTTGATCGACGCGGCCCTGGAGGACGGCGACGGCAGACTGCTCAAGCGCCTGCGCCAGAGTGGCTTTGCCGATTGCGAGGCGATCACGCTGATCGCGCCGACCGACCGCGGCATGCTTGGCGAATTCCGCACCAGCGGCTACGCCACCTTCCTGGCGAGGCCGGTGCGCGGCGAAACCCTGCTGCGCGTGCTGCTGACCAGTCATGCCCCTGCCTTGCCGCCGCCCAAGCCGGAAAAGACCGGCGCGTCCTCGCTTCGTGCCCATGGCGGGCGCCAGCAAGGTTTGTCGGTGCTGATCGCCGAAGACAACGACATCAACGCCATGCTTGCCCGCGCCACGCTTTTGAAGGCGGGACATCGCGTGAAAGTGGTCGGCAATGGCAAGGCCGCGGTCGAGGCGGTGACCGAAGCCGGGCTGAAAAATCGCTTCGATGTGGTGCTGATGGATTTGCACATGCCGGTGATGGACGGGCTGGACGCGATCGCCGCCATCCGCCGCCACGAAGAGGAAATGGCTGTGCCGCCGGTGCCAATCATGGTGCTTTCGGCCGACAGCCAGGAAAAGACCCGCCACGCCGTGCTCGCCCATGGCGCCAGCGGCTTCGTCACCAAGCCGCTCGATCCCGACGCGCTGGTCCATGCCGTCGAGGGCCAGGTGGCCGCCTGAAGCGACGCTGGAGAAATCCTCGCGTCACGTAGGTAGCCGAATGAGGGTTTTCGCCAGCCGACGAAGTATTGCCCGTCGCGCCGTATCACGGTACTGTCACAATCCTGTTGCACCTACACCGTATCCCCGTGCCAAGAGGGATGGCTCGAAGGAGAATCACTCGTGCATACAGTTATGCCGGAATGTGACACTCGGCCCAGCGCAGGCGGCGCTTTGCTCGCCGCGCGGAACGCCGATGCCGTCGCAACAGGCGCACCGCTGGGCCGTATCGGCAATCTCGAAGTGCGGCTTGCCCGCAATGAGGCCGAGATCGCCGCCGCGCAGGAAGTGCGCTACCGGGTGTTTTATGACGAGCTTGGCGCCAGGAAGGACCTGTTCCAGGCGCAGGACCGGCGCGACGCCGACCGCTTCGACCCGCTGTGCGACCATCTCCTCGTGCTCGACACTTCGATCTCCGGCCCCGAGCATCGCCGCATCGTCGGCACTTACCGCCTGCTGCGGCAAGAGATTGCGGCGACCGCCGGCGGCTTCTATTCCGAAGGCGAGTTCGAACTGACCAAGCTGATCGCCCGCCATCCCGGCCAGCGCTTCCTTGAGCTCGGCCGCTCCTGCGTGCTGCCGGAATACCGCTCGAAGCGCACCATCGAGGCGCTGTGGCAAGGCATCTGGGCCTACATCAACCACTATGAGATCGGCGTGATGACCGGTTGTGCCTCGTTCCCTGGCACGGTGCCGGCTGCGCATGCCGAGGCGCTCACCTACCTTGCCCATCACTGCCGGACCAACTCCGCCTGGGATGTGCGGGCGGTCTCCGGCCGCTATTGCTCGATGGATCTGATGCCGATCGAGGCAGTCAACGCCAAGGCGGCGATCGCGGCCATGCCGCCGCTGGTCAAGGGCTATCTGCGCGTCGGCGCCCGCATCGGCGACGGCTGCGTCATCGACCGTGAGTTCTCCACCGTCGATGTGTTCGTGGTGATGCCGGTCAAGGAAATCGGCGCCCGCTACGTCAACTATTATGGCGGGGAAGCGCAGCGCTTTGCGGCGTGAGGCAGTAGGCAGTAGGCAGTAGGCAGTGCAGTAGTGAAGGCTGCCGCGAATTTCTGACTACCGACTATTCCCTATTCCCTATTCCCTATTCCCTCTCCCTACGGAATATCCTCCGGTCGCCGTCCCGGGCGGCTCTTGTAGGACGGAAAGGTCCAGCCGAATTTCAGCGCGCCGCCGCGCACCAGGAAAGCCGCGACGAAGCCGGCAATATCCGAGGCGAGCGGCGGCAGGCCGGCAAGATCGCCAAGTGTGTAGAGGCCGGCGCCCGCGAGTGCGGCGGTGACGTAGATTTCGGGCCTGAGCAGCACCGATGGCTCGCCGGCCAGCAGATCGCGCAGGATGCCGCCAAATGTGGCGGTCAACACGCCCATAACAACGGAGACGACCGGCGAGCCGGTGATGGCCAGCCCCTTGGCCGCGCCCATTACGGAAAAGGCCGCCAATCCGATGGCGTCGAGCCAGAGCAGCCATTTCCAGCGGGATTCGACGCGGTGGGCGATGAAGAAGACCAGCACCGCAACCGCCGCGCAAACCAGCACATAGCCGGAGTCGGCGACCCAAAAGACGGGCAGGTTGAGGATGACGTCGCGAAGCGTGCCGCCGCCAATGCCGGTGACGCTGGCCAGAAACAGGAAGCCGATAATGTCGAGCTGCTTGCGCGAAGCCGCCAACGCCCCGGTCGCGGCAAAGACGGCGACGCCGGCATAGTCGAGGAGGTCGATGGGTGTCAGGGACATGAGGTAGTAGGGATTGGGAATTAAGGAAAGTATGAATAACACGAAGCCGCGCGATTGATACGCCTGCCTATTCCCTATTCCCTATTCCCTATTCCCTATTCCCTATTCCCTACTGCCTACCCTACTCACGCATCCTTCTCGGCCTGCTCGTTCACCGGCCCCGGCTCGACCGGCGCTTCGGTGGCCGCGATCTTGGGGCCGCCCTTGGCGACCCCGACCATGGCCGGCCGCAGCACGCGCTCGCCGATCGAATAGCCCGGCTGCACGACCTGGACGACGGTGTTGGCCGGCACATCGGGATTGGGCACTTCGAACATCGCCTGGTGGAAATTCGGGTCGAACTTCTCACCTTCCGGTTCGAGCTTCTTCACCCCATGCCGTTCCAGCGTCGACAGCATGGCGCGCTCGGTGATCTCGACGCCGTCGATCAGCGCCTTGAAGCCGGCATCTCCGGCCGCTTTCGCCTCGGCGGGGATAGCATCGAGCGCGCGGCGCAGATTGTCCGACACCGACAGCATGTCGCGGGCGAAATTGGCCACCGCATAGGCGCGCGCATCATGCACGTCGCGGGCGGTGCGGCGGCGCAGATTCTCCATCTCGGCTGCGACGCGCAGCGCGCGGTCCTTCAGCTCCTCGTTTTCCTTCAGCAACCGCACCAGCGCTTCATAGTCGCCGTCGATGCCGCCTTGCGTGCGCTCGGCCTCGGCCGTTTCGATATCCTCGGGCGCGCGTTCGTCTTTTGTCTGGTCGCTCATCGCCATTTCCCGTCATTCGAATGGTTTGGATTTGCGCCCGATATCGAGGTTTGGCGGCCAAAAATCAAGGGGCAAGCCCAGGAGGACGCCCCACAGCAGGCAATGTTGCGGGCAGCCCGTCGGACTTGGTGCGGGGCGCAAGGACGTTCAAAATTAATTCAAACTTTACCGTAACGGCAGCCTTTGCTTGCCAATACCCCGCTATGGGGAACCATTCAAAGCTTGGAGGAGTTTTGAAACCGACACAGGATTTGAGACAATGGACCGCAATACTGGCAACAGAAGCGAAGAGCTCGCCGCCGACATCAGGCGCCAGTTCGGCACCGAGGCGACGACGCGCTTCTTGCGCACCTTGCCGGCCTTCCGCACCGAGGCCGACATTCCCGCCCGTTTCCGGGACCTGCTCGACCGGCTGGACGGCATAGAAGCCAGCATGGCCGGCGGCCAACGCCGTCAATAGCGATGCTATCGCGCGACAATTACGCGCAGTAATTTTGCGTGAGCTTTTCCTTGCGGCAGCGGGACGCCCCGCCTATGCTTCCTGATGAACATGATTTCCCCCGAGACGGCCGCCAACAGCAAGCGCGCCTGGTTGAAGATCCTGGCGCGCTACAAGAAGCCCGACCGGCGACGCAGCACTCTTGAACTCGCCATCACCCTTATTCCTTTCGTTACGCTGTGGGCGCTGTCTTCGGCAGCCTATTCCTATGGCCACTGGTGGGGCTTGATCCTGATCCTTCCCGCCGCCGGTTTTCTGGTGCGGATCTTCATGATCCAGCACGATTGCGGCCACGGCTCCTTCTTCGCCAACCGCACTGCCGACGACTGGATCGGCCGCGCGCTCGGCGTGCTGACGCTGACCCCTTACGATTGCTGGCGCCGCGCGCACGCCACCCATCACGCCAGCGCCGGCAATCTTGACGAGCGCGGCATGGGCGATATCAGGACGTTGACGGTTGCTGAATACCGGCAGCTGTCTTGGCGGGGACGCCTTGCCTATCGTCTCTACCGCCATCCCCTGGTGATGTTCGGCCTTGGCCCGATCTGGCTGTTCATCTTCGAGCAGAGGCTGCCGGTCGGCATGATGCGCGGCGGCCTGACGCCCTGGGTGTCGTCGATGACCACCAATCTCGGCATCGCGGTCGCGGCAGCGCTGCTTATCTGGCTGGTCGGCCCCGGCGCTTTCCTGATCGTCCATTTGCCGATCGTGATCCTGGCCGGATCGGCCGGAATCTGGCTGTTCTACGTCCAGCACCAGTTTGAGGAGACGGAATGGGCGAAGGACGAAGAGTGGGAATTCCAGCGTGCCGCCCTGCACGGCTCGTCCTATTATGATTTGCCGCCGGTGCTGAACTGGTTCACCGGCAATATCGGTGTCCATCACGTGCACCATCTCTCCGCCAAGGTGCCGGGCTACCGGCTGCAGGAAGTGCTGCGCGACTATCCGGAATTGCGCGGCATCGGCCGCGTCACGCTTCTCGACAGCCTGCGCTGCGTAAAGCTGGCGCTATGGGACGAGAATCGCCGCAAGCTGATCTCGTTTCGCGAAGCGCGGGCCTTGGCCTGAAAGCAATCCCAGCAAAGTGTGATGCGGTTTTCCCGGGCTTTCGCTTGGGAATTCCGTAAGACAAAGAAATAATCCGCCGCATCAAAGGCGCGGCGGCATCTCCCAAAAACCGGCTCAGGCAGCCTTGCGTTAGTCGCGCATCATCTTGCAGCCCTGATCATGTCTGCCGCCTTTCGGCGATCATGATGGTCGGCGCATTGGTGTTGCCGCCGATGAGCGCCGGTTCCTCCCTCGCGCCCGGCGGATATTTCCGTCCGGACAGCCAAGAGAAGGCCCGATCACAGTCTTTGTAAAGACAGGCGAAATTACCGCTGCGTCAGCTGTTGCGAACGCGCCGCCAGGAGTATTTCGGCCCCTTCGGCTCCGACGCTTCGGTCGGCTGATAGTAAAGGCCCAGCCCGCCTGTGCGGCCTTCTTCGAGGCGCTTCAGCAGAACCGGGTTGGAGATCTCGAACTCGTCGAAGCCGAGGCGCAGCATATGCGGCAGCTGGTCGACGAGCACCTGGCCCGTGGCGCGGACCGAGCCCTCGAAATCGTAGCGGCTGCGCAGCAATTCGCCCTTGGAAAACGAGCGGCCGTCGCTGAAGGCCGGAAAGGCCAGCGCCACCAGCGACAGCTGGTCGAGCAGATCCACGATCTTTTCCAGCTGGTCGCCCGGCAGCAATGCGACGCCCAGCCGCTCCTTGGCCGAGCGCCGCACTTCGGCATCGAGGCCGAGAAATGCCTGCAACGGCAGGATGAAGCGGCCATTGCCCGCCAGTGCATCCGCACTTTCGGCATGTGTCCACTCGTCCTCCCGAAAACCCGTCCGGGTCCAGAGGCGGGTCTCCGCTGTCGTCGGTTCAGTCATCGAAAATTCCTAAAAGCCCCAAAATCGAAGTCCGCGAAAGCCGGTCCACACGAAACCGGCGGCCTCCGGGCGGAAGCCGCCGTTGCAGGCCAACCTCACCTGAATATCACCATAGCTTAAAGGGATGCGTCGGTCAGCGACACTTCCAGTCCCGACAGATGGATGCCGCACTCGGTCTTGGCATGACCGGCCCAGCGTCCGCTGCGCGCATCTTCGCCCGGCTGCACCGGCTGCGTGCATGGGAAGCAGCCGATCGACAGATAGCCGTACGCAACCAGCGGATTTTCGCGCAGCGCATGCGCGCGCATGTAGTCGGCCTGATCGGTTGTCGTCCAGTGCGCCAGCGGATTGATGCGTACGCGCGGGCCGACCGCCTCGAACACCGGCAGCGCGGCTCGCGTCGCCGCCTGGAAGCGCTTGCGGCCGGTCAGCCAGGCCCGGAAGGGGGCGACGCCGCGCGCCAGCGGCTCGACCTTGCGCACGTCGCAGCAGGCATCAGTGTTGCTCTGGTGCAGATTGCCGGTCGGATCGACCCGCTCGAGCGCCGCGTCTTCGGGCTTGATCACCCTGATGTTGGTCAGCCCGAAATCGGCGACCAGCGCATCGCGATAGCCCAGCGTCTCTTCGAAATGCTTGCCGGTGTCCAGGAAGATGACCGGCAGCGTGCGGTCGACCTTGGCGATCATATGCAGCAGGACGGCGGAATCCGCGCCGAAGGACGACACGGCGGCGATCTCGTCATGAAACAATTCGCTCGCCGCGCGTTCGATGATGTCGAGCGGGCTCAGATGTCCATACAGCGCGTCGAAGCCCGCCGCTTTGGCGGCGATGCTGTCGTCGACGTCGACGATGCGGTCAAGCGGCTTTGGTTTCGCCAGCATAGAGCGCCTCCTTGAACGGCCCGGGACCGACACGGCGGTAGGCGTCGATAAAACGTTCACTGGGACCGAGCCGAAGGCCGAGATAGGTGTCGACGATCTGCTCGATGGCGTCCGTGATCTCTTCCGAAGAGAAGCCGCGGCCGATGATTTCGCCAACCGAGGTGTTCTCGTCGGCCGATCCGCCAAGCGTCACCTGGTAGAGTTCGGAGCCTTTCTTCTCGACGCCGAGGATACCGATATGGCCGACATGGTGATGTCCGCAGGCATTGATGCAGCCGGAAATCTTCAGCTTCAATTCGCCGATCTCGCGCTGCCGCTCCAGCGAGGCGAAGCGAAGCGAAATCTCCTGCGCGATCGGGATCGAGCGCGCTGTCGCCAGCGCGCAATAATCGAGGCCAGGGCACGCGATGATGTCGCTGATCAGGTTGGAATTGGCCGTCGCGAGGCCAATGTCGACCAAAGCGTCGTAGACCGCTTTCAAATCGGCGCGCGCCACATGCGGCAGGATCAGGTTCTGCTCATGGCTGACGCGCAGTTCGTCGAACGCGTATTTCTCGGCGATGTCGGCGACCGCTTCCATCTGGCTGTCGGTGGCATCGCCCGGCACTTCGCCGATACCTTTCAGCGAAATCGTCACCGCGGCATAGTCGGGATGGCGATGCGTCACGACATTCTGGTCGAGCCAATCCGAGAAGCTTTTGGAATCGAGCCGCGCCAGCTTGATCGCCGCGTCGCCTTCCGGCCGGGCGGTCAGTGCCGGCGGCGCGAAATAGGCGTCGATGGCACGGATGTCGGCTTCCGGCAGCTTCAGCTCGGCGTCCTTCAGCTCCTGCCATTCGGCCTCGACCTGCCGGGTGATTTCCTCGACGCCGGTCTCGTGGACGAGGATCTTGATGCGCGCCTTGTACTTGTTGTCGCGGCGGCCATAGAGGTTGTACACGCGCAGGATCGCCGTGCAGTAGGACAGCAGGTCGGCTTCCGGCAGGAAGTCGCGGATCTTGCGCGCCACCATCGGCGTGCGGCCCTGGCCGCCACCGACATAGACGGCAAAGCCGAGCTCGCCGGCGGCGTTCTTCTTCAGATGCAGACCGATATCATGCGTCTGGATGGCGGCGCGGTCGCGCTCGGCCCCGGTCACCGCGATCTTGAACTTGCGCGGCAGGAACGAGAATTCCGGATGCACAGACGACCATTGCCGCAGGATCTCGGCATAGGGGCGCGGATCAGCGACCTCGTCGGCGGCGGCGCCGGCAAAGTGATCGGCGGTGACGTTGCGGATGCAATTGCCGCTGGTCTGGATGGCATGCATCTCGACGCTGGCGAGATCGGCCAGGATCGCCGGAATGTCGGACAGCGCCGGCCAGTTGAACTGGATGTTCTGGCGCGTGGTGAAGTGGCCGTAGCCCTTGTCGTATTTGCGCGCGATGTGGCCGAGCATGCGCAGTTGCGCGCTGTTCAGCGTGCCATAGGGCACCGCGATGCGCAGCATGTAGGCGTGCAGCTGCAGGTAGACGCCGTTCATCAGCCGCAGCGGCCGGAACTGATCCTCGGTGATCTCGCCGGACAGCCGGCGTTCGACCTGGTCGCTGAACTCGGCGACGCGGGCCTGGACAAAATCGTGGTCGAACTCATCGTAGCGGTACATGTTTCGTCTTTCAGGGCGCGTCCGCCCGTATTTTGTTACGCTGCCCGCGCAGCCTGCTTGCCCAGATCTTCCCGGATGGTCGGGCCGGCGGCGCGGATCTTTTCGCGCAAGCGTACCGGCACGACGACGCCATTGATGACTTCAACGTCGATCAGATTGACGTCGACAACCTGATTGTTGGCGTTGGCCTTGGCGCCGATTGCTTCCAGCCTGTCCTCTGCCGCTTGGTCATGGGCAAGGTCGGCATGGTCGACCGTCTCGGCCCAGCCGCCATCGGCGTACCAGACGGCGATGCCGTCGGAGAGGCGGTTTGCGGTCAGTATCTTCATGGCTCGACCTCTGCGTCGGCCGCGTTGGCGGCGCCCTCATAGTTATGTGCCGCGAGCGGCTCGGAACGTTCAAAGTTGGCGCCGGCAACCGCGTCGCCGATGATGGTCATCACCGGACCGGCCAGATCGGCGCGCTCTTCCAGCGACGGCAAATCGGCCAGTGTGCCGTGGAAACGGCGGCGGTTCTGCAAGCTGGCATTCTCGACCACGGCAACCGCCGTGTCCGGCGACAGGCCGGCCTCGATCAGTCGTCCGGCGACTTCGGCGGCGACCGAGCGGCCCATATAGACGGCGACGGTGGCGCCGGAAATGGCGAGCTTGGCCCAATCCGGCAGCGAATTGCCCTTCAGATCATGGCCGGTGGTGAACACCATCGACGAGGAGACGCCGCGCAGCGTCAGCGGCAGCTCGAAGTCGGCGGCGGCGGCAAAGGCGGCGGTGACGCCGGGGACGACATCATAGGCGATGCCGGCATCGCGCAGTGCGGCCATCTCCTCGCCGGCGCGGCCGAACACCAGCGGGTCGCCCGACTTCAGCCGCACGACGCGCTTGCCCTGCCTGCCGAGATCGACCAGCAGCGCATTGATCTCGGCCTGGCTCTTGGTGTGGCATCCCTTGCGTTTTCCGACCGGCAGCCGCTCGGCGTCGCGGCGGCCCATGGCGACGATCGCCTCCGGCACCAGCGCGTCATAGACGATGACGTCGGCTTCCATCAAAAGCCGATGCGCGCGCAGCGTCAGAAGATCCTCAGCACCTGGCCCGGCGCCAACCAACGCGATATGGCCCGAAGCCGGAGCCTTCGACAGCAACAGATCGGCGGCGGCGTCATGCGCCTGCGAAAGCTCGCCGGCTTCGACGGCGCGCGCCGGTGCACCCTGGAAAAAACTGCTCCAGAACTGGCGGCGGGCGTTGCCTTTCGGCAGCAGCTTTTCGGCGGCACCCCGGAACGAGGCGGCAAGCACTGCCAGCGGCCCGAGCGACGGCGACAGCATGCGGTCGATGCGGCTGCGCAGCATCTGCGCCAGCACCGGACCCGCGCCTTCCGTGCCGATGGCGATGGCGACCGGGGCGCGGTTGACCAGCGCCGGGGTGAAGAAATCGCATAGCTCCGGCCGGTCGACGGCATTGACCGGAATGCCAAGGCGGCGCGCATCGTTGGCGACGCGGCGGTCGAGCGTCTCGTCGCCGCTGGCGGCAAACACCAGGACCGCGCCTTCGAGATGCGCGGCGTCGTAGGGGGCGTCGATACGGATGGCGCCGGTCGTGGCGATGAAGCTCAGCAATTCGGCGTCGGCAACATCGGCAATGATGCGAAGCACAGCACTCGACTGATCAAGTAGCCGCGCCTTGGCCAACGCTTCGACGCCGCCGCCGACGATGGCCACGGCTTCGCCTTCGACCCGCATGAAGACCGGGAACGCGGTGAGCTTGGGATTGGCGTGCGGCATGACGAACAGATTCCGGAACAATTCGGCAGTTTTAGGCGCGGACGCGAAAAAGCTGAAGGAACCCACTCGCGCATCCCCTTGCGGGAGGCAATCGCTTTTCCGCAAGCCAAAGGGCCAAGAGAAAAATATTCCACATCCGCATACCAGGCGGATTCAAGCTGCTGCCGCAGGCCTTGTTCTGCGGCTCTTTTATCCGGCAGTCGGCCAAGCTGCAAAATTGTTTTTTCTAAATTCTACCAATTTAGTAGATTAAAGCCGTCACCTCGGACATTGCTCCGATGGACGATAGATCGGGCTCGATATGGCTGTGTGCGATCTCGGCGAACGAAGTGGAACGTTCCCGCTTCGCGACGCGTTCTGCCCCTGCCGTAACAGACAATCGTCGGCTGGATTTGAACCTTCAAACAGGAGCCCGCAAATGAGCAAGATCAACCTGAAACATGGCCTTCTGGTCATGGTGGCCGATGGCGAGAAAGCGCTGTTCCTGAAGAACGAGGGCGACAATCTCTATCCGCACCTGCAGCTCTTCCAGGAGATGAAACAGGACAATCCGGCAACGCGCGAACAAGGCAGCGACAGTCCCGGCCGCTACAATGACGGCCCCTCTGTGCATCGCAGCGCAGTTGAGGAAACCGACTGGCACCGGCAGGGCAAGGAACGCTTTGCCGAAGAGATCGCGGACCGGCTCTACAAGCTCGCCCATCACGGCATCTTCGACGACATCGTGCTGGTCGCGCCGCCGCTGGTGCTCGGCACCATGCGCAAGAAATTGCACAAGGAAGTCACTGACAAGGTGCAGGCGGAGATCCCAAAGACACTGACCAACCGCCCGCTGATCGACATCGAGGCCATGCTGCAGGCGGCGTGACGCTCATCGATCATTCGCTATTGGCGCGCGCAGCGGTTTTGCTGCGCGTGCCTTTCGTTTTCGGTGCCTCTGGCCACCAATTTACGTCTTGCGGGTTGCGTCGCCCGCACCCCCTCCACCATATTGAAAAAGGCGGCGGCTTCGGGCGGCGCACACCCGACATTTCCCGAAAGGCGCTCCATAGACAATGCCGCATGACACGCCCCTTATCGCCACCATCGTCGCCGGTCTGGGGCTGGCATTCATCTTCGGGGCGCTCGCCAACCGTTTTCGCATCCCGCCGCTGGTCGGCTATCTCGTCGCCGGCGTGCTGGTTGGACCGAACACGCCGGGTTTCGTCGCCGATGCCGGTCTTGCCAATGAGCTGGCCGAAATCGGCGTCATCCTGCTTATGTTCGGCGTCGGCCTGCATTTCTCGCTGAAGGATCTTCTCTCCGTCCGCGCCATCGCCGTACCCGGCGCCATCGTCCAGATCGGCTTTGCCACCGCGCTGGGCGCCGGCCTTGCCTGGATGCTCGGCTGGTCGATGGGCGCAGGCCTCGTCTTCGGCCTGGCGCTTTCCGTCGCGTCCACAGTGGTGCTGTTGCGCGCGTTGCAGGAGCGACGGCTGATCGAGACCGAGCGCGGCCGCATCGCCGTCGGCTGGCTGATCGTCGAGGACCTCGCCATGGTGCTGGCGCTGGTGCTTTTGCCGGCGTTGGCCGGCGTGCTCGGCGGCCAGCCGCAGGTCGATGACCATGCGAGCCTTTTGTCGCTGCCGGCCAGCTTCGGCATCTGGGGCGTCGTCGGCCTCACGCTGGCCAAGGTCGTCGCCTTCGTCATCGTCATGCTGGTGGTTGGCCGCCGCGTCATTCCGTGGATCCTGCATTACGTCGCCCATACCGGCTCGCGCGAACTGTTCCGGCTGGCGGTGCTGGCGATCGCGCTCGGCGTCGCCTTCGGCGCCGCCAAACTGTTCGGCGTCTCGCTGGCGCTCGGTGCCTTCTTCGCCGGCATGATCATGAGCGAATCCGAGCTCAGCCACCGCGCGGCGGAGGAATCACTGCCGCTGCGCGACGCCTTCTCGGTGCTGTTCTTCGTCTCGGTCGGCATGCTGTTCGATCCGTTCAGCCTGATGAGCAATGGCTGGCCGATCCTGGCGACGCTGGCCATCATCGTCATCGGCAAGTCGCTGGCCGCCTTCGTTATCGTCATCGCCTTCCGCTATCCGCTGGGAACCGCCTTGATGATCTCGGCCAGCCTCGCGCAGATCGGCGAGTTCTCCTTCATCCTGGCGGAGCTCGGCGTCGGCCTGAAGCTGTTGCCGCAACAGGGACGCGACCTGATCCTGGCAGGCGCCATCCTGTCGATCCTGGTCAATCCGCTGATGTTCCTCGCCCTCGACTGGATGAAGCCATGGCTGGACGCGCGCGCCGCCAAGGCAGCACCACCGGAAGAGGCCAAGCCGGTCGGCCCGGCGACGCAGCCCGGACAAGTGGCCTCGGTGGCCGCTGCTGCCAAAGAGGACGGCCCGCCGCCACGCACAACGCTTTCGGGCCACACCATCCTGGTCGGCTACGGCCGCGTCGGCAGCCTGGTCGGCGCGGCGCTGAAACAGGCATCGCTGCCCTTCCTGGTCATCGAGGACGCCGACAAGACGCTGGCGAGGCTCAGAGACGACGGCGTCGAAATCGTCTCCGGCAATGCGGCCAGCGCGAGCGTGTTTGCCGCCGCCAATCCGCAGGGGGCCAAACGCTTGATCCTTGCCATCCCCAACGCGTTCGAGGCCGGGCAGATCGTGCTCAGGGCGCGCGCCGCCAACCCCGGCATCAACGTCATCGCGCGGGCCCATTCCGATGCCGAGGTCGAGCACCTGATGGGGCTCGGCGCCGACACCGTCATCATGGGTGAACGCGAAATCGCCCGCGGCATCGTGCAAGAAGTGCTGGAGCAAAAGCTGATGCCGCGCCCCGAAGCCATTGAGCCCTCCCCGGCCTGAGGCTTGCCCACAGGCGCGTTGATCACGCCACGAAGGCGGAGCCGCCATTGTGCGCGACGCTGGCGAGATACTTTGCCGGCGGCTTGCCGAGCGCTTTCTTGAACATGGTGATGAAGGCGGTGACGGAGGCGTAGCCGAGATCGCCCGAAACCTGCTGGACACTCGCACCGGAGGCCAGCTCCCGTATGGCGACGATCAGGTGCAATTGCTGGCGCCAGCGGCCGAAGCTCAGTCCGGTCTCCTTCACCACAAGACGGGCGAGACTGCTTTCTGAGAGCGCGACGCGGGTGGCCCACTCGGCAAGCGTGCTGCGGTCGGCAGGGTCTTGCGCCAACGCATCGGCGATCCGCCGCAAGCGCGGCTCGGCGGAGATCGGCAAATGCAGCTGCTGGACCGGCATGCGCGGCAGTTCGGAGAGCAGCATCCCAGTCAAAAGCGCGTCCTTCCCTTCGTCTTCCTCCATGCGGTCGGCCAGCTCGATGATCAATTCGCGCAGCAGTGGCGAGATCGACAGCGTGCAGCACCGGTCCGGCAGATCGGCGGCTCCCGGCTCGATATAGACGAAGAAAATCCGCGCATTGGCGGTCGCGATATTGCTGTGTTCCATGCCGCCGGGAATCCACACCCCGCAATGTGGCGGCACCATCCACAGGCCGCTCGGGACGCGGCATGTGACGCCACCGCCGAGCGCGAAGACGAGTTGGCCCTTGCGGTGCCAATGGGTCGCCACTTCCGCTTTGGTTTCGGTGACATCGACGCGAACCGCAATTGCAGGAGCGATCACATCATCGACGTCGAAATTGACCCAGGGGTAGCGGAGAGGCTGTCTTATGATTGACGGCTTTTAGCGACTATTCGCTATGATAGCTAAATTCTTTGATCCGGGATGTCGATAGGCTCTGGTTCGTGGCTGGCATTTCACAAACCGGCAGGAAGGCTTCCCATGCGCGCCCTCGTCATCTCTCCCGACAGCCCCACCGGACTGACGTTTGCCGAGGCCAACGAACCTCAACCCCTCGCCAACGAAGCGCTTGTCTGCGTCCACGCAACCTCGTTGAACCGCGGCGAACTGCGCCTGCTCACCATACGCCCAAAAGGCTGGATACCCGGCCAGGACATCGCAGGGATTGTCGAACGGGCGGCAGCCGATGGCTCCGGGCCTGCCGTCGGCGCCCGGGTTGTGGCTTTGGTCGACGAGGCCGGCTGGGCGCAACGGGTCGCCGTTCCGACCGACCGCTTCGCCGTCATCCCGGATGAGGTCAGCTTCGTTTCCGCCGCCACGCTTCCCGTGGCGGGCACGACGGCCCTAAGGGTCTTGCGCCATGGCGGCGACCTCGCGGGACAGCAGGTGTTGATCACCGGCGCCAGCGGCGCGGTCGGCCGTTTCCAGATCCAGATCGCCCGCGAGCAAGGCGCCGCGGTGACTGCAATCGCCGCCGCCCGGCACGCCGAGGATCTCCGCGGTCTTGGTGCTCACGAAGTCGTCGAGTCGATCGAACTGGCCGAAGGGCCATTCTCTCTGATCACCGAGTCGGTCGGCGGCCAAAGCCTCGCCCATGCCATCGAACGCGTCGCCCCCGGCGGCACCATCGTCATGTTCGGTTCGAGCAGCGGCGAACTCACGCCGGTTGGCTTCAGACAGTTCGTTCCGGGCCATGAGGGAGCGAGGCTTCAGACTTTCGCCTACTACACATCCGGTCCAGCCATTGGCGCGGACATCGCCTCGCTGCTCGCTCTGGTCGCGGCTGGCCGGCTGGAAACCCGTGTGTCCATGACCGTGCCGTGGACAGACATCGCCCAGGCTCTGGACGCCTTGCGACAGCGCAGCTTCAGCGGCAAGGCTGTTCTCACCATCGCCGAATGAGCAGTCTGTCAGTGCTCAGACGTGCTGGCCGCCATTGATGTGGATTTCCGAGCCCGTCACATAGGACGCCTGCTGCGAGCACAGGAAGAAGATGATGTCGGCGACTTCCGAGGTGGCGCCAAGGCGCCTGAGTGGGATCGTCTCGACGATCTTGTCGGTGCCAGGCGACAGAATCGCGGTGTCGATCTCGCCCGGCGCAATCGCATTGACGCGGATGCCGTGCGGGCCGAAATCATGCGCCATCTCGCGCGTCAGCGAGCCGAGCGCCGCCTTCGAGGTCGCATAGGCGGTGCCGGCGAAAGGATGCACGCGCGTGCCGGCGATCGAGGTGACGTTGACGATCGAGCCTTTTGCTGCAGCAAGCTCCTTGAAGAGGCCCCGCGCGAGCATGATCGGCGCGAAGAAATTGACCTGGAACACGTCGCGCCAGACATGCATCGGCGTGTCGATCGAATCCATGCGGCTGTTGCCGTCCTTGAGCTTCGGCGAAATGCCGGCATTGTTGACCAGCGCGTGCAATTGCCCGCCATGCGCTTCCAGCCGGTGACGGATCTCCGAGACGGCGATGCCGACATCCTCCTGGTCGGCGAGATCGACCTTGATGTGGTCCTCTGGGCCGGCTGGCCACGGGCAATCCTCGGCAAAAGCCTGGCGCGAACAGGTGATGACCCGCCAGCCCTCACGCGAAAAGCGCTTGACCGTGGCATGTCCGATGCCGCGGCTGGCTCCGGTCAGCACGATGGTTTTTCTGGTGTCGGTCTCAGCCATGTCTGTCACTCCGGCCGGAGATGTAGCCGAATGCCGCGAAGGTGGCGAGAGGCCGAATTGTCACCGCAGCTCTCATATGAGGAACGGATTGCCAGCTCGCATTTGGTTCGAAGCTAGAATGACGAGCCACTCAGCCGCCGCCGAGAATATCCAGGATTGAGGTTTTCCGCTTCTTGGTCGGGCCGCCGACGCTGCCCGGCGGTACCGGATGCTTGATCGAGGCCGTGGTGCCGCCGTCGCCCGGCATGTTGAAACCGTCGGCATCGACGGTTTCGGCCGGACGGCGGACCGGTGCTTGTGCGGGTACAGCAGCAGGTGCCGGTGCGGCAGCAGGCTCAGAACGGCTGACGGCCACGGCAGGCAACGGCGCCGCCTGATTGTTATCGACTGACGGAATATCGTCGGGCACGATGGTGTCGGGCGGCGTCGACTTCCAGGTGCCGGGCAGCGGCCGGACCGGCACACCTTCATGCGCGGCCACCATGAACTCGTGCCAGGCCTGTGCCGGCAGCGCGCCACCGGTGACCTTCTTCATCGGCGTGCCGTCATCGTTGCCGAACCACACGCCGGTGGTGAGGTTTGCGGTGTAACCGACGAACCAGGCGTCGCGCGAATTCTGGCTGGTTCCGGTCTTGCCGGCAGACGGCCAGGCGAAGGCCGCCTTCTTCGCCGTGCCGATCTCGACCGTGCCGGTCATCATCGAGTTCATCATGCCGACAATGTTCGGCTTGACGACGCGCGGCGCGCTGCCGCCATTGTCGTCATAGAGCACCTTGCCTTCGGTCGTGGTGATGCGGCGGATGAAATGGATGTCGGGCTTGTAGCCGCCATTGGCGAACGGCACATAGGCCGATGTCAGCTCCAGCGGCGTCACTTCCGAGGTGCCGAGCGCGATCGAGGTGTTGGCGATCAGATCGGATTGGATGCCCATGCGATGCGCCGCCTCGACCACCGCGTCGGGGCCGACCTCCATGGTTAGCTGTGCCGCGACGGAATTCAGCGACTTCGCCAAAGCGGTCGCCAACGTCACCTTGCCGAAATACTTGCCGCCGTAATTGTCCGGTGTCCACTTGCCGATCTTGATCGGTGCGTCGTTGCGCACGCTGTCGGGCGTGCGACCAGCTTCCAGCGCGGCCATATAGACGAACGGCTTGAAGGCCGAGCCCGGTTGACGGCGTGCTTCGGAGGCGCGGTCGAACTGGCTGGTCGAATAGTCGTAGCCGCCGACCATGGCGCGCACGGCGCCGGAATTGTCGATCGAGACCAGCGCGCCCTGGCTGACATTGAGCTTCTTGCCGCTCTCGTCGATCAGCCGGCGGATCGACTCTTCGGCGAGCTTCTGCAGGTTGAGGTCGACGGTGGTGTCGACGACGATGTCGCTGCGCACGTCGCCGATCAAATCGGGCAGCTCTTCCATGATGGTGTCGGCGACGTAGTTTTCCGAACCGGTCCAGTAGGATGGCGCGCGCGTTGCCGGCGCGCTCATCGCCGAGGCCAGTTCCTTGGCGCTGATCTTGCCTTCGTCGCGCATGGCGGCGAGCACCAGCTGCGAACGCTCCTCCGCCGCCTTCGGATCCCGCGCCGGCGACAGTCGCGACGGCGCCTTCAAGAGGCCGGCGAGAAGGGCCGCCTCCGACAGAGTGACGTCGCGCGCGCTCTTGCCGAAATAGCGGCGCGAGGCCGCCTCGACGCCATAGGCGCCGGAGCCGAAATAGACCCGGTTGAGGTACATTTCGAGGATCTGGTCCTTGGTATGCTTGTGCTCCAGCCACAGCGCCAGCAGCACTTCCTGCACCTTGCGCTCCAGCGTGCGGTCGGGCTTCAGGAACAGGTTCTTGGCCAGTTGCTGGGTCAGCGTCGAGCCGCCCTGCGAGAAACGCCGGCCCAGAACATTGGTCACCATGGCGCGTGACAGGCCGATCGGGTCGATGCCGAAATGCGAATAGAAGCGGCGGTCCTCGATGGCGATGACGGCTTCCGGAATGTAGGGCGACATTTCGTGCAGGCCGACCGCCTCGCCGCCGCTCATGCCGCGGTTGGCAAGCAGTTGCCCGTCGACCGAGACGATCTTGATGTTGGGCGCACGGTCGGGGATCGACCAGGTGGTCGCCGCCGGCATCTTGGCGCCGTAATAGACGACGATGCCGGCCACCGCGATGCCGCCCCAGATGCAGAGCACGAAGCACCAGTAGAACATCCGGGCCATCACGCCGAACAGCCCGCGCCGGGGTTTGCCGCGCTTGCCGCGTGACGATGATTTTGCCTTGGAGGTTTTGCGCGCCGAAGATGATTTGCGATTGGCCGGCACGACCCGATCCTCCTCGTTCACCGAAAAACCGGCCGCGGATTTCGCCTTTGGCGATCCCTCGAAGCTGGGTTCGACGCGACTGTCTCTGCGGTTCGCCATGCGTTGCGCTGTCTTCCCGGTATCAATGGCGCTCGGGTTGGAGGGTAGATGCGGCGGTTTAAGGGCGCGTTAAAGCAGGGCTCGTGCAGGCCGTTGAAATTCCTTACGAAATTCTTAATCCGTTACCGCGCGTTACCGCCGCCGTTACCGCTCTGTTCACGTCGCTTGACGCGCGCGTCAGCAAAGCGGTCCGCAGCCTCCAACACGGCGCGATCATACTGCTTGGTGGTGGTGGTTGCGCTATGCCCGGCGACCTTGCTGGCATCGTCCAGACTGGCATTGGATGCCCTGCCCTCGGTGATGCCTGAAGCCCGCAAGTCTCGCGCCCAAAGGGTCACCGGAAGACCTGCCACCTTGCGGTCGACCGACCAGCGCTGCGCGAAAATCGTGGCGCGCCAGGGCAAGCCGTTTTCCTCGGCCACGATGATCGGCCCCTTGCGCTTCTCGATCGGCCAGTGCTGCAGCTCTTCCATGACCATCGGCGCCTTCCTCAGCGAATAGGAAATGCTGATGCCTGTGCTATCGGCGGTCTTGGATGGCGTGTAGTGCAGCACCATGTCGGCGTCGATGTCTTCCCAGCGAAGGCCAAACCATTTCAGATCCCGGTCGGCGTCAAGCACTTCGGAAATTCCGCCCATGTCCATCGGCCACCACTGGCCGATCACGTCCCACAACCGAAGCACCGTCTCGAAGCACAAGGCATAGGCGAGCGCCGACGAAGGCCGGCCGGCCTGATGCGCTGCCGCGCGCGCCGCGATGATCTGGGTGGCGGTGGCGGACTGTTTGCGGGGCTTGGGGTGCGGGAGCCTCTTTGCAGTCTCGCGCATGACGACCGACAATTCCGAACAGCCGGGCAAGCGCATCATGATGCCGAAGCTGACTGCAGCGAAAAGAACGGCGCGCGCGGTCGACGCAGCGGCGAGATAACGCCCGTTCTCCGACCAAACGTCATGCCAGTCGATGAGGTCAACGCCGGTTGTTTCGTCAAGCCGGACGCTGCCTATGTGGCCCTTCAGGTTCTTCAGATAGTGGTTATAGGGCCGCAGCGAACCGGGTTTCAGCTTCCGGTATGGGCTGCGCTTGTGCGTCTCGTAGATGGTCAGGAGCGACTTGATCGTTCCGTCGAACTTCAGAGGGTCGGCACGGTAGCCGGTGCGCCATAGAAGCATCTCGGCTTGGAGCGAATGGCATTTCGCCTTCAGCATCTCCGGCTGATCGGCCAGATAGTAGAGGTTCACCGTTTTCGGGATGTAGCCGTTCTTTACGTCATTTTCGTCGGCAACCCAGTGCGGCACTCGGCCGCCAGCGCGCTTGATCCATTTCAGACCTGGGGCCTTTGTCGCGTCTTCGTTTTCCATTGGCTTGCGTCCGCTTTGCCGGGTGGCGCTGTTGCCGTGGTCGAGCCGGTTCCAAGGTAATTTTCATAGAACCGCTGCACCAAGGCGACCGGGCGCCCTCCGTGAAATTCATCAATAGCCGGGAAACCGGGCTTGTTGGCAAGGGTCGGCAGGCGCTCGCGCATCCATTTGCCTGCTTTATCCTTCCCGACGATGGCCTCTGCGATCTGCTCGTCCGATGCGAACATGGGCAGATCGTCGAGGGTTGCCCCGGCGCGGGTCATCTGCCCGCCCTCGCGCAGGTCCAGAACCACAGGCCGGCGTTGTCACAATGTTGCTGTGCTTTCGAAAAATTGCTGAAATCGCCGTTCATCCGGCGCGCTCCATCGATTGGCAAGCGTCTTCGAGCCGATTGGTTGAGCCGTTCAGCGCTTCGCGTATCGGCGTCAATGTGCCGTCATCATCCAGATCTGACGTGTTGCCCAGGGCCAACCAAATGGTGCGCAGTTCGTCTCGCACTTGGTGAAGCTGGTCGATCGCTGAGAGCGGGACAACCCGGCCGCCTCCTAGTGGATCGCCCTCCCCGCTGAGCAACCATTCCCACCGGACGCCATAGCCAGCCGCATACAGGCGGGCGACTTCATAGTCGAAAGCGCGGTTTCCGCTCTCGTGGCCCGCATATGTGCCGGGCGGCACTTTCAGCGCTTCGGCGCCGCCGCTGACGGTGTGGATACCGGCCTGAGTTCTCGCCCAGGCCAGCCGGGCGCCAGCGGTCTTGATCTTGCTCGTAATGCTGACGACTTGGATCACTTCGCACCTGCCTTCGGACCTTCATGGCCCTCAAGCGCATCGGTAACGGGTCCAAGGAGTTCGTCGGCGGCGGCAAGAGCATCAACGATGCTGGTTGCCATATTCACATGGCCGCCTTCCTGGATCGCCCAGGCCGCTGCACCGCAAACCCGGACGATTGCAGCCGCTTGGATGCAGCAAGACATTATCAGATCTGCAGACATGTCTCTGTGATCGATGAAGCGGCTCATTTGCCACCTTCCCGGGTAAGCTGCCAATCGATGTCCCCGGCAATCTTGGCCAACTCCGCGACAACCGATGCAGGGCTGTCGGTGCCCCCGTCATACTGGCCGACTATGATCCCAAACTTAAGTTCGCCTTCGTCTCGGGTGCTGACTGGCCTTTGCAACACGGCCTCGCGTATGTCGTCGATCTCGCAGCCGATATTGTTGCGGAGGAACTCTAGTATCTCGCCAGCTTCGTTGTACGGTTGACCGTCATCCGGGCCGTTGAAACGAGGCTGCTCCTGAAGACCGCTGAGAACTTGGGCGACAGTGGTCAGCGTCTCGACGAGTGCCGACAGTTGCTTGAGCGAGAGATGGTCGGTTTTGAAGCCGAGCGGGTGCGCTGGGCGGCTCATTCCGCACCGCCTTCCGACTTGCCCATGGTTTTGACCACGGCAACCATTGTCGCCATCGCGTAGCGGTTGACCTCGCCCAGGAAACCGATCTCGACGCCGGTCAGATGGTTGCGGGACGGGAAGCGTTCTTCCTGCCGGAGTCGGCACATATCGTTGACGATGCAGCCGAGAAGTGTGGTTGCGCCGTTGGTCGGGTGACGGCCGATGAAGTCGAGATATTCGCGCGCCAGTTCGTGGCCTTTGTCGCCGTCCTTGCCGAAATGGCCGGTTGCGTCGACATTCCAGTAGCAGATGCCACCGCCGGCATCGCGGCCTTTGCGGTGCATAAACGACAGGGTGTCAGCCTCATGCGCTATCTTCGCAGCGGGGCGACCAGTTTGAATTTTCGCCGATGCGGTGTTATGTAACGCCTTGGTCATCTTCAATATCCTTTGTCGGTGATCGTGGGGAGCCGCCGTGCAAGGCGGTTTCATTTCGAACGACGATCAGATTGAGCTTGCCGGCTCGCTGGTCGTCGTTTTCGTTTCGTCCATGCGGTTACGGATGCACCGCACGATTTCAGAATTTTGAGAACTTCCGTTCCGCGCGGCCTGCGTGGCGATGAATGCCTTTACGTCTGCCGGCAGTCTCACCAGAAATTTCGGGTCCGCCCGACTCATGTCCTTTCCTTTCCGTTAACCAAGACGGAATATAGCACCGTGCTAGGTTGCGAGCAATAGCACCGTGCTATATATCCCCAGCCTATGGCGCGCGAAGATCCCCAGATAAACATCCGGCTACCGGCGAACTTGAAAGAGCGCCTGGAGGAGCGCGCCGAACGCAACAACCGCAGCACCACCGCTGAAATCGTCGCTCGGCTGGAACAGTCCTTTCTCGGCCCCAAGCATCCGCCGTCGATCACGATCCGCTTGGAGGCGTTGCCGTTTGGGACGCCTGCCATCGACGTATCTATCGGCACATTCTTTTCCGACCTGTCGAAGACGCTGAAAGAAAGCGTCGAAAGCATTCGCGCCGCTGAACGGGTCGAACGGCTTGCGGAGCGCGAGCGCGCCGCAAATAGCCTCGAACCCGCACAAGATGCCGGTATCGACGACGCAAGAATCGTTGTCTCGGTCGCGGCGGAAAATACCGAACGGCGCCGACTAAAACGGTTGGCCAAGCTCGAACGCGACGCTGCCGCCGCTAAGGCAGCCCAAGACGATGAAAGCGGCGAATAGCTCACGCCGCGCAATCCTTCAGCAGAAACGTTAGCACCTTGTGGACGGCGCGGGTGTCGGCCGCGTTGCTGAATTCGCCGCCGTCGTAAACGCCGGGCTGACTGTTGAGATAGTGGCACCAGCCCCAAACCATCGCGGCGACCCGCGCCCCATCCATGGTCTCGGGCGTGAGCGTCAGGATTCGGTCGGAGAGCTCCGAGCATCGATGGAATGCGGCCGCAATAGAGGGGTCTTTGTCGAAGTCCTCTCCTGAATCGCTGAAGGCGGCGCGCTCGTCCGCCCAGGCCTTGCGGAATTCGACGCCAAGGGCGATCAGGTCAGCGTCAGTATGCATAAGGCTTGATAAGGGGGTGGGGTTCATTGAAAGCTCCATCGGATGCGATGGATACTATTCAAGCACCGCTTAACCATATAGTCAAGCCACGCTTAACATCTTTTCAAGTTCCGCTTCACCTTGTTCGGCGCCGGAACCTTCGATGCTCGTTCATTGTCCCGACAATGCGGCCAGGATTCTTGGCTGAGATGGTCAGCGTAGGATAGTCGGGGTTGAGCGGGTAAAGTTCGATGATCGGCTGGCCGTTGTCGTCCAAGCCGCGCGGGCGGTACTTCTTGAAAGTTGCCTCTTCCTCACTCTCAATGGCGGCCACCACGCAATCGCCAGGCAGAGGCCGAAGGCCGGTGTCGACTATAATCACGTCGCCGCTCTGAAATTCGGGAAGCATGCTGTCGCCATCGATTTCCAAAGAAAAGGCGTATCCGGCCGGCTCCCAATGGATTTCAAAAGCTTGGGTATCTGGGGGCAGTGGCTGCTCGGCAATGACTGGTGACCAAGAGCCTGCTGTCACGCGGCTGATCAGCGGCGCGGCGAAAACCTTGCCTTCCGCTTTGAAAGGGAGCAACTCGCGCCGGCCACCAGCTGGGGCTAGATCGATACCCAGCAAATTGCTGAGCTTGATCAATCTGCCTCCAGTCGGCGTGGTGGTGTCACTTTCCCATTGGGATACAGCCTGAAGACTTACGCCCATGGAATTGGCGACCGAGGCCAGCGTCAAATCCTTCGCCTTGCGCGCGGCTTTGATGGTTTCCCCCAAGGTCATGAAAAAATTCTCCGTTTCAATTCAAGAGACTAAAGCCAGACTTGATTAATTCAAGCAAGCTGCACTTGAACTTATGGTTAAGCCGTGCTTGAATTTCACTTCGCAAATCAAGCCAGGGGTGCAGAACTTCATGAGTGATCCGGACGGAAAGAGCGGCCTCGAACTGGCCGTTGAAGCAATCGGCCAGGCCAAGAAGCTTGCCGAGATGCTGGATATCACGCCGCAGGCCGTAAGCCAGTGGAAGCAGATCCCGCACGACCGCGTGATTGCAGTCGAGCGGCTGACAGGCATCCATCGTGGCCGCCTCCGTCCCGACCTGTACCCGCCGGAACTGCCGTCAGTTGATTTGGTGCGAGCATCGGCATGACGGCGGCGCAATGACCAGCGGCGTTTTCGCGGTGTCTCGCGACATCTTCGAACATCATTTTTTCGCGGCGGAACCGTTCACCGAGCGCGAGGCATGGGTTTGGCTGATCCGCGAGGCGGCATGGAAAGCGCGGCGCGTTCGGGTCAAGGACGGCATGGTAGCGTTGAAGCGCGGCCAGCTCGCGTCATCGGTCAGGTTCATGGCCGATCGCTGGCAATGGCACCGGTCCAGTGTCGACCGCTTTCTAAAGCGTCTAAAAACCGAGACAATGATCAGCATCTCCGTCGAGACAGGGCAGAGCGTCATAACTATCTGTAAATACGACACTTATCAGCGCGTCAGCCTTCCAGCCGAGACAGCTAGCGAGACACCAAGCGAGACGACCGCGAGACAACCCCGAGACAAACAAGAAGACATTAAAGGCATTGAAGGCATTAAAAAGAAGAACAACGCGCCTTCGGCTGTGGTCGACAAAGTTCCCCCTCAAGCCGTCCAACCCAACCCGGCAGAAAACAAGAATGACCGCGAGGGCGGGCCGGATTGGCACGGGTCGGCCGAAGAGAAGTTTTATGCCGCCCTGCCCGGATGGCAGAAAGCCGGAGTGCCGCGCGGGATGCTGTTTCAGATCGGCGAGCATCTTGGCGGCGACTTCGATCAGTTGATTGACATCGCTGGTCGAGCCGCGAGCGCCAAAAAGCCAAAGGCCTATCTCGGCGGAGTGCTGAAACAATACCGCCCCCCGGCGCCGGCAAAGGTCGATCCCAAATTACCGGCATGGATCACAGACGCGCGCTGCCAGGGTTACCCGGTCGAGCGGGAAGGCACGTACTGGCGCTTCGCTGGCGGCCTCTACGACGACACCAAGCAACAGGTCGGCAACTGATGCGCGAGCTGAGCGAACTCGGAATTTTCATCAATGATCGCGATGGCGAGCAGCGGACTACCTGCCCGTCTTGTTCCCCGCATCGCCGGAAGAAAAAGGACAAATGCCTTGCTGTCAGGATCGACGGAGACGGAGCAACCTACTTCTGCCACCACTGCGGTTTCAACGGTGGCGTTCGAACAGGGCAAGCTTTCGGCGGCGGCAAAGGACTACGCAAAGACGGTCCGGGGCATAAGCGCGACGACTTTGGCGCAGCTCGGCGCCGCCTCAGGAACGGTCTACTTTCCTCGCCGTCTTGAACGCAAAAGCGAGGCCGTTTTCTTCCCCTACACGCTCAGCGGCAAGCGGGTGAACTACAAGGCCTGCGCCTTCCCAGAGAAGGATTTCATCGGCGAGAAGGGCGGCAAGCTTTGCTTCTACAATCTCGACCGCGTGTTGGCCGCGCCCCCCGGCGATGTCTACATGGTCGAAGGCGAATGGGACTTGGCCGCCATGGTCGAGGCCGGTTTACCGATCGGCCGGATTCTGTCTGTGCCAAACGGCGGCCGGGAGAAGAAGGAAGGCGCGGACGACAAGCCAGCGGAGCCCGCCGGCTATGAGTACGTCGAACAGGCTCTGGCGCGCGGCCTCGGCAAGCACAAGCGTTTCATCTGGTGCGGGGACATGGACGACACCGGGCTTTCGCTCCGGGCGGACATGGCCCATCTGCTCGGCGCCGCCAAGTTCTGGTTCATCGACTGGCCCGAAGGTATCAAAGACGCCAACGACATGTTGCGCGCTGATGGCATCGAAGCGCTGAAAGACCTGGTCACCAATGGTGCATTGCCGTGGCCGGTCGCCGGTCTCTACAGGCTCGCGGAACTGCCGGAGATGGCGCCGATCCGAGCTTGGGAGGTTCCCCGCATGCCGGCCTGGCGCGGCAAGATCCTTTTCGCGCCCGGCACCATGTCAGTGGTCACCGGTCACCCTGGCCACGGCAAGACGGCAGTGATGGCGCAGGTTTGGGCCGACATCGCCGACAAATACGGGCTGGTCATCGCCACGGCCACGTTTGAGACGCGGGCCAAGCCACACTACCGGCGCATCCTGCGGACGCTGCATGCAGGCCGTCTGGAGCGAGAAATGACGCCGGAAGAAATCCGGTACTCGGACCAGTGGATAAACGACCACTACCTGTTCATGCAGCACCCGGAGCAGACGCCAACGCTAGGCTGGCTACTTGAAACGGCAGAGGCCGCGGTGGTCAGGCACGGCGCATCAGTGGTGCAGCTCGACCCATGGAACCGACTGGAAAGCCAGCGCGAGGCTCGGGAAACAGAAACCGAATACATCGGCCGCTGCCTGACGGCGATCTACAAATTTTCGCAGGACATGGGCTGTCACGTCCAAGTGTTGGCCCATCCGGCGAAAATGGACGGGCCGCGCAAAGGTTCGCCCCCGGAGCTCGACGACATAGCCGGCTCAAAGCATTGGGACAACCGCGTTGACCAGGGCTTGGTCGTGCACCGCCCGAAGATGTTCGACGAGGGCCAACGCTGCACCGATGCGGTGATCTTCCACAAGAAGACCCGCTTCGACGAGCTGGGCCATCCCTGCAAGCTGAAGATCAACTTCAACATCCAGAACGGGAGGTTTGAAGATGCCGAATAAGGAAAAATCCGAGCGGCTTCCGTGGTCTGTTGAACAGGCGTTGCTTGTCCACACGAGCATCAATCTCGCGGCCCGCGACGCTGTAATCGGCATCTTGTGCGAGTTGCCAGACAAGACTTGGTTGGCAATGAAACCCGTCCTGGAGCGGTGGATAGCGATCGGCAACGCCAATAGGGCGGATCTGCGGCGGATCATTGACGAGGTTGATTACCGGCGCCGCGAATTTCCCCGAGGCCTGACACTTTCGAACGACAACAAAGGGCGTTGCCATGACCGTGATTGAAGCTTCGGGCGGGGGCTGGATTGTGGTTTCTCGCGGCGAAACCTTGGCGGGGCCGTTTCCGACCAACGCGGAAGCCTGGCGCGCGGCTGATCGCATCGAGGGCTCGCCCATATCGCCAGCCGAAAAGCGGGCTGACTGGATCTCGAACAAGATCCTGTCGAGCGGGCCGGCAGAAAACGGGTTGCAGGAAAACCCGTTTCCCACCCTTCCGAAGCAGACCCGGCAGGAGAAGAAACAGGCCGCTAAGAAACGGCGGACGAAAGAGCGGCGGAAGCGCGCTGCAGCAAAGGCTCCGAAATGGCTGCGGACAATAGCGGCGACTGACTTCGACCCGAAGGGAAAGCGCAATTATCGGGATGCGCAGCTCGGGACATTTGGCGCGGCATCGCCCGTCCGCCACATCAGTCCAGCGGAATATCTAGCGGCAAGCGAAGGGAACGAAAATTGAGCGGTTCGCAAGCGTTCGTTCACCAATCTTTCGGCTACCGGTGGGCAGACACCGAGAATGTCGGGGAAAGCTCGGCGCGCTTGGTCGTTGTCCACAGCGAGGCCTGCAACCAAGCAGCCGCGCACTCATGCAGAGGCGTCCCCGCTCAGGTTGAGCTGCGTAACAGGAAAAACTCTGTGGAACTTCTCAATGGTATTGCCGCGATCTCAACAACCGGCCTCAATCCACGTAAGCCCAGCACAGGTGAGCCGATCTGCGAGCGCGTAGATCCGTCGGCCCTATTCGTCGACCATGAGTACCAGCGTGCTATTGGCGAAAAAGGCCACAGACAAATCCGGCAAATCATCGAGAGGTTTTGCTGGACGAAATATAAGCCGCCGATCTGTGCCTACGCCGAGCATGGCGGCAAAACTATCTTGAAGGTGCTTGACGGGCAGCACACTGCAATTGCAGCTGCGAGTAATCCTCATATCGATCTTATCCCGGTGATGATCGTCGACGCGCCCGACACCCAGACCCAGGCAGCGGCATTCGTCGGTCAAAACACTCAGCGGCTTGGAGTTACCGCACTGCATCTCCATCACTCTGCGGTCTTAGCGGGTTTTGAGGACGCTGTGGACGTTGACCGTACCTGTCAGCGGGCCGGGGTCAAAGTTCTTAAGAATCTGCCCAAGTCGGGCAAATATCAGCCTGGCGATACGATTGCGATTTCGGCCATCAGGGGCCTCGTCGCCCGTCGTGAACCACTGGGAGCGCGGATCATCCTTGAGGTCTTGGCCAAGGCTCATTTGGCACCCATCACCGCAACTCACATCAAGGCTGCCGAGTACGTCATGACCGACAGTGAGATGTCGATAAAGCTCGATCCCGATGATCTGTCGAAAACGATAGGCGATCTGTACCTGTCGGCCGAAGACGAAGCGAAACTAATGGCGAAGACCCATCGCACGTCGGAATGGAAGGCGCTCGGATCAATCTGGTACCGCAAGACAAAGAAGAAGCGACAGGTGATGCGCTTGGTCGCCTGAAACGGCGCGCCGCGGCGAATTGACGGCGCGGCGCACCCCAACGGAGTTTCGTATGACGAAAGCAGCAAAGAAAACCAAGCCGACCGCGCCAAAGATGCGCAAGGGTGAGGCCGAACAGGTGAAAATCCGTCGCGACCTCGGCCATGACTTCGCTGTCCAGACGGATGATTACGGGCGCGATCGGCTTATCGCCGGGACGGCAGAAGCGCGTCGGGTCTACGATGTCAGCAATGGCGGCTATATCAGCACGGGTGGCATAGCCCGGGTTCGCAAGGTCGATCCCCTCAAGGGCATCTCGAGCCTGACGTACAAGCAGCGGGAGGCCGGTACTCGCTATCGCGCTGACTTCGAACTGGCCACGCGCGAGGGCCTGAAGACCATGGGCATGGGCGAGCGCGTGGACGGAGGGCGGTCCGGAGCGAGTGTCCCGGCCAAGCTGATCGACAACCATGCTGTCATGGCGCGGGCGCGGCAAGCTCTGGTCTATCCCGAGATACTGGCTGTAATCGATGCGGTATGCGGTCTCGGGATGTCAATCAAGGAAGTGGCGCAGCGGGAGAACGTGGTCCGAGACATTCCCGCCCAGCTTTTGCGCATGGGTCTGGAACGCCTCGTTTTCCACTACGGGTCGCAGTCAGCAACGCGTCACAACAGTTGAAACGTGCCGTCACGTATGGTAGATATTTGGGCACGGTGACGATTTGCGCCGGAACCCGCCTAAGTCAGGCGGGTTTTTTGTTGAGCAGCGAAGCAGGAAGCTCCTCCAGAGACGCGGTTCGCTCTTCTTGCAGCCTGACCGTCTCAAGTGAGCGTTGGCTCGATCCCCGGCGGGTTAAGCCTTATCCGCTGACCGGCCGCAAAATTCCTGGCAAATTCTTCGTTCTCGAAAAGATGCTGGGTGGTTTCGCCGTTCTCAAAGATCTGCACCGCCCATTGGCCGTCGATCCTTTCGACACGAACACCATTTGTACTCTCGTCCACGGTCGCCACTCCCAAACACGAGCCCCAACGAACCATTTCAGTCGCAAGGTTCAAACGTATAATTCCGCATGCGCTCAGACCGCAAGGTGCCTCAATGCCCGCAACAGAGCTGACCCCGAAGCAAGCGCGCTTCGTCGAAGAATTCATGATCGACCTGAACGCCACACAGGCGGCAAAGCGGGCCGGCTACAGCGAATTGACAGCCCAGGTGCAAGGATCGCGCCTATTATCGAATGTTATGGTTGGCGAGGCCATCGCAGCCCGCCAGGCGGCCATCGCTCAGAAGCTCGGCGTCACGCAGGAACGCATCGTGGCCGAGCTGGCGAAGATTGCCTTTTCCGATATTCGCAAGGCGGTGCAGTGGGGCCGCAGCCCGATCGACACGGAATCGGAAAACGCCAAGCCGAATGGTCTCGGCATCTATCCGGTCGAGTTGGTCGGCAGCGACAAGATTGACGACGACACGGCCGCAGCGGTGTCCGAGGTTTCGCTCACCCAAACCGGTATCAAGATCAAGATGCACGACAAGAAATCGGCGCTGGTCGACCTGGGCAAGCATCTCGGCATGTTCAAGGAACGCGTCGAGCTCACTGGCAAGGACGGCGCTGCGCTCGTCCCCGTGGTCAATGTCCGCCTCCGCAGCCGCAGCTGAAATCAATCTCGACCTGCACGACAAGCAGGCGCTGGCATTCGAGACGGAAGCAACCGAAGCGCTCTATGGCGGTGCTGCTGGTGGTGGCAAGTCGCACCTGATGCGCGCGGCCGCAATCACGTGGTGCGCCGAAATCCCAGGCCTTCAGGTCTACCTCTTCCGCCGCATCCGCGACGACCTGATCAAGAACCACATGGAAGGCCCGCAAGGCTTTCGCCAGATGCTCGCCGGCTGGGTGGAATGCGGGTTCGTCACCATCGTCGAGGATGAAATTCGGTTCTGGAACGGATCGAGGATCTACCTTTGCCACTGCAAGGACGAGAAGGACCGTTTCAAATATCAGGGCGCTGAAATCCATGTGCTGCTGATCGACGAGCTCACCCACTTCACCGAAGTGATTTACCGGTTCCTCCGCAACCGCGTGCGCATGGTCGGGATCAAGGTTCCACCGCAATACGCCGGCCGGTTCCCGCGCATCCTGTGTGGCGCCAATCCGGGCGGCATTGGTCACCAGTTCGTCAAGGCAACGTTCATTGACGGCGCGCTGCCGCTGAAGGTGTACAAGGCCGAAATCAGCGAAGGCGGCATGCAGCGGCAGTTCATCCCTGCCCAGCTCGAAGACAATCCGTCGATGAACGACAACGATCCCGGCTATGAAAGCCGGCTGATGGGTCTCGGCTCGGAAAGCCTGGTGCGCGCAATGCGCTTTGGCGATTGGGATGTGGTCGAGGGCGCCTATTTCGAAAACTTCGAACGTCGCCGGCATGTCGTCAAACCGTTCGCCATTCCAGACCACTGGACACGCTTCAGGGCGGGCGACTGGGGCAGCGCCAAGCCGTTCTCATTCGGTTGGTATGCGGTGGCGTCCGACGACACGATCGTGCCGTCTGGCGTGGCTGGCGCGCCGGGCATCGTCATTCCACGCGGAGCGCTCGTAAAATACCGTGAGTGGTATGGCGTGAAGATCGATAAATCGGGCCGCTATCTGCCTAACACAGGTCTGAAGCTGCACGCCGAAGCCGTCGGCGCCGGTGTCCGGCAGCGCGACTATGACGACACGATCAGCTACGGCGTGCTTGACCCTGCTGCCTTCAGCCAGGACGGCGGACCATCTCTCGCCGAGCGCATGGCGAACGGGACGAACGCTAACGGATCGACCTTCCGGCGCGCGGACAACAAGCGAACGGCTGGACGCGGCGCAATGGGCGGCTGGGATCAGTTGCGCGGTCGACTGACTGGCGACGAGGACGGCCGGGCGATGCTGTTCTTCTTCGAAACCTGCATCCACACGATTCGGACACTGCCGGCGCTGCAGCACGACGAGGCGAACCCGGAAGACCTCAATAGCGACCAGGAAGACCATGCGGCCGACGAGACGCGCTACGCGTGCATGTCGCGGCCATGGGCAGCCAAGACCAAGACGCCGGCTCCCAAGGTGCCACAAGGCCATGTCCAGCTTCCCGGCGTGCCTGACGACGGCAACGGGCGTCGAAGGATTCGCATATGATCAACGACACTGATGACGAGATCGACAGCACCGCAGATGATGCGGTCGACTCGTCGCTGAAGCCGAAGGGCTCCAAGGGCTGGCTGAAGCTGATCACCGATCAGGAGAAGGCCGGCTTTGCCGACTATCAGACACGGTGCACCAACATCCAGAAGCGATATGCCGATCTGGAGCGCCTGGCCAACGTCACCCGCGACCGCGAGTTTCAAATCTTCTGGGCCAATATCGAAGTCCTGAAGCCTTCCATGTATTCCCGCCCACCGGTTCCGGTGGTGGCGCCGCGCTTTCAGGACAGGCGACCGCTCCCGCGCACGGCATCGGAGCTTGTCGAGCGCTCGACGGCGGTCACGTTCGATCGACAGAATATTGACGGCGTGATGCGGCTGGTCCGCGACGACTTGGCCACGATTGCGCGCGGCTGCATGTGGATCCGGTATGAGACCAAGAGCCGAGAGAACGGCTACACCGAAACCGTCTGCATCGAGCACAAGAACCGTCGCGACTTCGTGCATGATCCCGCCCGAAACTGGAAGGAAGTGGACTGGGTCGCCGGCGGCGCATGGATGACGCGCAAAGAGATGCGCAAGCGCTTCAAGGCAACGTCGGGCAACGCCTATCAGGATGCCGAGTTCGCCAAGCGCAAGGACGACAAGAACAACACCGACGGCAAGCTGAAGGCGCGCGTCTGGGAACTGTGGTCGAAGTCCGAAAACAAGGTGGTGTGGCTGTCACCAGGCGTTGATGTCGTGCTGGACGAGGGAGCGCCGCACCTGACGCTGGAAAACTTCTTCCCGTGTCCGCAGCCGGCCTATGGCACGTTGCAGCCGGAGAGCCTTATCCCGGTCCCCGATTACGTCTTCTACAAAGACCAGATCGAGGAAATCAACGACATCACCAACCGCATTTCGGCATTGACCGAAGCGCTTCAGGTGCGCGGCTTCTATCCGGCCGGCGCTGGTGAAATCGGCGATGCGATCGAGGCTGCGGTTAAGACGCGCGATCCGCGCCAGATCATGGTTCCGGTCAGCAACTGGGCCGCGTTCGGCAATGGATCGGCCAAGGACACGATTGTCTGGCTGCCGACGGACATGGTGGCGTCGACCATCACGCAGCTGATCGCGCTTCGCAAGCAGCTCATCGAGGACATTTACCAGATCAGCGGCCTGTCGGACATCATGCGGGGCGAGAGCAACCCGAACGAAACGCTCGGCGCGCAGCAGATCAAGACGCAATACGGCTCTGTCCGCATCCGCGACCGGCAGAACGAGCTGGTGCGCATCGCTCGCGACGCGGCGCGCATCATCGCCGAGGTCATGGCAGAGAATTTCCAGTCGAAGACGCTGCTGGAAATGAGCCAGATGGAACTGCCGAGCGACGCCGATGTCGCCAAGCAGGTAAAGCCGCTGGAGGCCCAGGCCAAGAGCATCGAGAAGGAATTGCAGGGCGCGTCGCGTGATCCCGAAATCGCCGCGATGGCGAAGCAGAACCCGGAAGCCGCGCAGCAGATCATGCAGCAGGCTCAGGGCCAGATTGCCGAGATCACGAAGCAGATCGAGGAGCTGAAAAAGACCGTCACTATCGATCAGGTGATGGACTTCCTGCACGATCAGAAAATCCGGCCGTTCAGCCTCGACATCGAGACCGACAGCACCATCCAGCCCGACGAGAATGCCGAGAAGCAGCGCCGCAGCGAGTTCCTGACGGCGCTTGCTGGTACGCTCGCCCAGCTTGGCCCGATGGTGCAGGCGCAACCTGAGACGGCTCCCTTTGCTGCCGAGGTGCTGAAATTCGCCATGGCGCCGTTCCGCCCCGGTCGCAGCATGGATGCGACGATCGACGAGTTCGCCGAGCAAATGAAGGCGATGGGTTCCCAGCCTAGGCCAGATCCCAGCGCCGGCAAGGCGGAAGCTGACGCCAAGGCCAACGAAGGCAAGATGGCGGTGGAAAAGGCCAAGTCTGACGCCGCAATGGCCAAGTCACAAAGCGACGCGGACATCGCAAGGACCAAGGCGGAGGCCGATATCGCCAGGATCAACGCCGATGCCGCGCAAAAGCAGCGCGAGGCCGATATCCGCATTCGCGAGATCGAGGCCAACTCGGCCGCCGCAGCTCAGAAGCACGAGCAGGACATGCAGAAGGGTCAGCTCGAAATCGAAAAGCTGCGCCTTCAGGTGCTCGGCCAAGCGCAGAAGAACGCCGCGCCTCAGCCAGCTGCTGCCCAACTTTGAAAAGGACAACACCATGCCAGTCAGTGCTGATGAACTCTGCCGGGGCGGCATGAGCTATCCGGTGGCAATCGAGGTTGCCCGCCAGATGAACGCGGGCCTCACCAATGGCAACGTCTACCGGCTTATGGCCGTCGGGATTCCGGGCGAGCAGGCGAAGGAAATTGCCAAGCAGATCAACGCCGGCGCCTTTGATGCCCACAAGCTGGCGCTGACCAACGTTAACCCGGGGGTCGCAACGACGCTGAAGCGGGCCAGCGGTCTTTAAATGGCTTACACGTGGACCAATCTCGGCGACGGCCGGCAGGTTTTCCGCAAGGTCGAGACGACCAAGCCGAAGCGCTCGCATCTGTCGGCACCAATGATCAATTCGGACACCATGTCCGCAGTCCAGTCGATGCACGACGGCAAGGTCTACACCTCGAAATCGGCACTGCGCGCGACTTACCGCGCTGCCGGGCTGGAGGAGGTGGGGAACGACCCCGCGAGGCTTCGGCCCCGCAAGCGTCCGAAGATCGACCGCAAGGCGATCAAGGACAGCGTGCAGAAGGCGCAGGCCAGGTTCAACCGCGGCGAGAGAACCCCAAGCAACTGATCTCGCAGCTGCATTGTAAATCATCCGGCGAAGTCCTACCATCGATAGTCAAATAGCGGAGGGCGAAGATTCATGCGAACGTCGCGCACTATTTTTTCTGCGATTGCTGTTCTGTTGCAAGTTTTCCCGGCTAGAGCCGGTCATTTCGTCGGAACTTTCCAAGCCGAGTTTCTGGACGACGGGCGCAAGATAAGACTTTTGCAGCCCTACGAGTTTGATGATGACAATGGCAAACAGTGGAACGTGCCCAGTGGAACGGAGGTAGATGGAGCTTCGATTCCAAAACCTCTCTGGAGCATTACAGGCGGGCCATTCGAGGGCAAGTATCGGAATGCCTCTGTCATTCACGACTACGAATGCGACAAAGAAACAACCCCTTGGTGGTACGTGCACCAGATGTTTTATGATGCGATGATTGCCTCAGACGTAGGACCGATAGAGGCCGAAATTTTGTACCTTGGTGTTTTCAACTTTGGCCCACGCTGGACCGTCGAAGACCCACCCATCCAGCATCGTGTGTGCACGACAGGAATTAACGGATTGACATCGTGCATCGTAGAGTTTCACGCGGGCGTGCCGCATGGATATCCCCAAAACGCCTACAGTGAAGAAGACATGGCGAAGATAGAGGCGTTCGTAAGAGCCCAGGTGCAGGCCGGCGATCTACCTATGGGCCGAGATGCCGACAAAGTTTTAACTAAAATACTTGGCCACTCGTCGGTAGTTAAGAACTAACATCCCTCAGGGTTTCCCCGGCGAAACCCTCGGCCCGAACAACTGGGTCATGCAGAATTCTGCGGCGCAATCGCGCCCGGGACATGCGCCTATTTATCCGCAATCCCTCAGACGGAGCAATCCCATGGAAGACTTGAACGGAGGCGCTTCGGCGCCCGCCGAAATCTCGACTGTTGCAGACGACGCGCAGACGCCGAATCCGATCAGCACCGAATCCAACACCGCCGAGCCCAAGCCCGAACCGGAAGCAAAGAAGGCGCCGACCGCTCGCGAAGCGCTGAAGGCAGCGGCCGAAAAGGTCAATGAGAAGGCCAAGGCCGAAGAGACCGACACCGGCAAGAAACCAGTGGAGACCCAGCCCAAGCCGAGCGAGAAGCCTGCTGACAAGGCCGACAAGACGCTTCCCGATCCGAAGCCGATCAAGGACGCGAACACCACTCAGCAGCCTGGCAAGCCGGCAGAGACGGCCAAGACTGAGCCCGGCAAGACGCAAACCAGCCATGCCGAGGCGCCAGCGCGCTTCAAGAGCGATGCCGCTGCGATGGCCGAATGGGAGAAGGCTCCCGACCCGGTCAAGGCAGCCGTTCACCGCTCGATCCGCGAGCTTGAAGCCGGCATCGAAAAGCACCGCGTGCCAGCGGAGGAATTCGAGAAGGTCCGGGACTTTCACGAACTGGCCACCAAGAACAACACCACGATGCGCGATGCGATGACGCGCTACACCAATCTGGAGCGGACGCTACTCTCGGACCCGCTGAAGGGCATTGAAGCCGTCTGCGACTATGCCGGCATCTCGCTTCGCCAGCTCGCTGCGCATGTCATGGGTCAAAAGCCCGACGAGGTGCAGGGCCAGAATGACGCCACCATCCAGCAGCTCAAGCGCGAGATCGAGACGCTCAAGCATAGCGTCGGCGGCGTGACCAACACGATGCAGCAGCAGCACGTCGCAACGATCGATGCGCAGGTGCAGAAGTTCGCGGTTGACAATCCCCGGTTCGAGGACCTGGCCGAAGATATCGCCTTTTTCCTGAAATCAGGCAAAACCGCCGATCTGGCCGAAGCTTACAAGCTCGCGGAAATGCTCAATCCCGACCCGGCCGCATCGACAACCACAGTTTCAGCAGCGCCTCAGACGCGCACCGCTCAAGACCCCCAGGCTCAGACCCTGAAGGGCCAGAAATCCATCACAGGCGCGCCCTCGGCTGGCTCAGACCCGGCAACGAAGCGAGCTTCCACCTCAATCAAGGATTCGCTCCGGCGGGCTGTGTCCCAGATCGGATAATCCATCGCAAAAAGGAGGGCCGAAATGGCTCTTACTTCCGTAGAAAAGAACCAGGAGATTTTGTCTCTGGCGCTTGAGGATCGAGCCTCGGGTTACCAGGACCTGGTCTCCAATTCCAACGCCTTGCTCAACGTGCTTAAGCGCAAGGGCAAGTTCAAGGAATACTCCGGCCCGAAGATCCGCCAGCGCCTGCTCTATACCAAGACGGGTTCGGCGGTCTGGTATAACGGCTTCGACTTCCTCAACCCGGTTCCGGCCGAGTTGTTCAACGACGCCGAATACTCGCCGAAAATGTGCGCCGTCGCCGTCACTCTCGCGAACGAGGACATCCTCAACAACGAGGGCGAAAACCAGCTCATGGACATTCTGGAGTCTCACATCGAGGCTGCGGAAGGTGAGTTGCAGGACGAGGTTGATATCTCGCTCCACGGCAACGGCACCCGCTTCGGCGGCAAGGAACTTGGCGGCCTCCAGCTGGCGGTTCCGACTGTGGTCAATTCCGGCGTCTATGCCGGCATCGATCGCGGCGCCAATGCGATCTGGCGCACTTCGGTGTTCGACGCGAATTCTGCCTTCCCGGCTATCGGAACGCAGGTCACGGCGACCACCATCCGCCCAATGCTCAACTCGATCATGACGCAGCGCTCGCGTGGCACCAGGGCGGCCGATCTCCTGCTGATGTCGCCGGAGCATTACGCGGCCTATGACGCGGCCACCGTGGCAATCCAGCGCGTCAACGATGTTTCTGGGCTCGGCAAGCTCGGCTTCACGTCGCTGAAATACTTCGGCGCCGGTCGCTCTGCTGAAATCGTCCAGGAAGGCGGCATCGGCTCCAACATGCCGGCGAACACGACCTATGGTCTGGACACCGACACGCTCTGGCTCCGCTACCACCCGGAACGCAACTTCAACAAGATCGGCAAATCCATGATGCCGATCAATCAGGACGCGAATGTCCAGTACATCGGCTTCATGGGCGAACTGACGATGAACAATCCGCTGTTCCAGTGGAAGCTCATCGACAGCAACCCGGCCGCGTAAAGGAGAGGATCCAGAAAATGGCTTACGTTCCTCACACTCCGCACCTCGGCCTCCCGCCGATCGCCGCAACCCTCCCGGCCTCTACGGCGGCCGGGCGCTCCACTCCTGGCCCTTGGCTTGGTCAGATCATCCAGGCGCAAGATCCGGTCTACGGCGTCGGCGAGTTCGTCTATCTCGCCGGCGTCGCCACCACTGGTGTCGGCTCGTGGGTGCTCTACAACCCTGACGACTGGTCGACGGTGCTTCTCGGCCCCGACATGATCGGTTCCGTTGCTGTCGCCATGTCCGCGAATGTCGCCAGCCAGTACGGCTGGTATCAGATCAAGGGCAAGGCCATCGGCAAGGCTCTGGTCGGGTTCCTCGACAATGCCAACGTCTACGCCACGGCGACCGCCGGTAGCGTCGACGATGCTGTTGTCGCTGGCGACCGCGTCAAGAACGCCAAGGGCGCTTCTGCGCTCGGCGTACCGTCTGCCGGTCTCGCCGAGTTCGAGATCGATCGACCGTACGTTGACGACGCTCTGGCCGCGTAAACAGGCCAATTCCAACAGGACACTGAAACGGGGGCTTCGGCTCCCGTTTTTCTTTGCACCCTCTCAGACAGGAGTTTCGCCATGAGCGCGAACCAGAATATCGTCAACGTTGTTTTCCGAAATCATGTCATCCCCAACGAACAGGCCAGCAGGTCCGCCGGCCGGCCGATCTTCACCGATATGGAGGTCTGCGACCTTTCATTCCCGGCAAACCGCCAGACCAAGGCGACCTATCCGGCCCATGATGCCGAACCGAACGCCACGCGCGAGAGCATTGCGGCCGGCGGCGGTCTCGTCACCTATGCGCAGCTTTACAACAAGCAGTATCTGGCCTTCAAAGACGGCACCTCTCAACCGCTCTCCGGCACGCCGCTTTCCGAAGCGCCGTTCCTGAAGGAAGGCAAGCGCCGCGAACTGAAGGCTCTCGGCGTCCACACAGTCGAGCAGCTGGCTTCGCTGGACGGAACCCCGCTGAAGCAGCTCGGCATGGGCGGCCGCGAACTGAAGAACCAGGCGCAGGCCTATCTCGACAACGCGGCCGGCAGCGCCGACATCGTCAACCTTGCGGCTCAGGTCGCGGCCCTGACCCAGCAGTTAGCCGATGAACGCCGGTTGCGCGAGGAGTTCATGCAGGCAGGAAAGCCACTGGAGGGCGCCACCGCGACGGCCAAAGATACCGCCGCCGACCATGAACCCAGCGACGAGGACGAGGAAACCAGGGAAGACGAGGACGGCGACGAAGAAACCGAGCAGACCACGCCGCCAACCGCTGCCGAGATCGAGGCCATGGATGATGAAGCCCTGAAGGTCTACATCGCTAAGGAAACCGGCTCCCGGCCGCGCGGCAATCCTAACCACGACACCTTGGTCGCTGCGGCCAAGGAACTGGCGATGGTGGATTGATCCGCCATGTCGATCCTCAGCGTCATCAAGGATGTCGGCACGGTCATCGGTTTGACCGTGCCGACGGCTGTCTTTTCATCGACAGATCGTGAGCACGTTGAATTGCAGTCGCTCGCGAACGAGATGGCGCAGAGGATCGCATTCGACACACGGGACTGGACGAAACTCAAGACGCTTGCCACGCTCACCGGCGACGGCGTTTCGACCGGCCTCAATCTTCCGGCCGACTACCAGCGTATGCTGAAGAAAGCGCGCGTCTGGCCGTCGGCAAGCCCCTATACATCGCTCACGCACTATCCCGACAGTGACCAGTGGCTGGGCCTGGCGGTGCAGAATTTTCAGATCCTCGTCGGCGCCTGGACGATGATCGGCGATCAGATCCAGATCAAGCCCGCCATCCCCAACCTGGCCACGGCGCAATTCTATTACCTGACCAACAAAATCGTGAAGGATAAGGACGGCGCCGCAAAAGCAGCTTTCACGGCTGACGATGACGTGTTCCGCCTCGATGAGCGCGTTTTGAAGCTCGGCATGATTTGGCAATGGAAGGCCAACAAGGGGCAAGCCTATTCCGAGGACATGGCGACCTACGAGGATGCCATCGCGGTGTCAGCCGGTGCCGACAAGGGCTCCAACATCCTGGCCGTCGGTCGGCGCCGCTCGACGATTGACGCCGACTTTGCCTTTCCGGGAGTAATCACGCCATGAGGGCCGGCTTCAGGCGCGTTCCTGTTGCGGCCCAATCGCAGCAGCGCCACAGCACACTTACATTTCCAGCACCGATCCGGGGCAAGATTTCGAACGAAAATCTGGCTGCATCGAAGCCGCAGGGTGCCCGCGTCCTCGAGAACTGGTTTCCGACGACAACCGGCATCCGATTGCGTGGCGGCGAGAAGAAGAAGGCGACGATCGGCACTACCGCAGTGGTCAGCATGATGTCCTATGACGCGTCGCCGGGCCGCTTCATGTTCGCCGCGGATGGCACGAAGATTTTCGATGTTACAAACCCTGCCAACCCCAATGTAGCGCCGGCTCCCGTCGTTTCCGGGCTGACCAGCGGCTATTTCTCCTACGTGCAGTTCGAGACCGCTGGCGGCGACTATCTGTCGGCCGTTAACGGCACGGACAGCATGCGCCAATTCGACGGCACGGCATGGACCACGGTGGCCGCGCTGGGCACCATTGCCACGAACAAGCTCTCGCACGTCTGGACCTATCGCAACCGCGAATTCTTCATCCAAAAAAACAGCCTTACGGCGTGGTTTCTACCAGTCGACACCATTGCCGGCACCGCCGTCGATCTCTCACTTGCCGGTGTCTTCCAGAAGGGCGGATCGCTGCTTTTTGGCGGCACCTGGTCGCTTGATGCCGGCGACGGTGTCGACGACAAATGCGTGTTCGTGTCGACCAAGGGCGAGGTAGCGGTCTACGAGGGTGCAAACCCCGCCGATCCGAATGACTGGTCGCTCGTCGGCCGCTATGACATGTCGCCGCCTCGCGGCAAGCGCGCAGTGATGCAAGCCGGTGGCGAACTGCTGATCGGCATGGATGATGGAATCATTCCGATCTCCCAAGCCATCCAGAAAGACCGTGCGGCGCTTTCGATGATCAGCGTTTCGCGCAACATCGAACCGGACTGGCGCAGGGAAGCTGCGGCTCGCGCCAACCTGCCTTGGGAAATCCTGAAGTGGCCGCTGTTCAACATGGCAATCGTCTCGCTGCCGGCGGATGTCGGACAGGATGCGAGGTGCTTCGTCGTCAACCTGCAAACCGGTGCATGGGCGGACTACACAGGTTGGGATACGCGATGCCTGGTCCTGCATGACGGCTGGGCGTATTTCGGGACGTCGGACGGCAAGATCATGCAGTGCGAGGTCAGCGGCAGTGATGATGGCTCGCCTTATACCTGCACCTATGTTGGCCTGTTCGATCACATGAAGTCGCCGGCGCGGAGCAAGATCGTCCACATGGCGCGGACGGTCTTCCTGGCCAGCCGGAAGTTCATCGCGAAGCTCTCGGTTTCCAAGGACTATCAGGTCTCGCTGCCGTCGGCGCCGTCGTCGGTTGCCGACGATGTCGTTTTCGATGAATGGGATCTGGGCCTCTGGGATGTTGCGAAGTGGGACGCCAGCGCAACGAAGACGGTTTCCACGAAATGGGTCTCTGTCGGACTGACGGGTTTCGTCATCGCCCCTCAGGTGCAGGTGACATGCGGTATCACTCCAACGCCTGACGCCGAGCTGGTGGCGATCGACATGACCTACGAGGTCGGGGGCGTCGTCGTTTGAAGCTGATCTTTGGCAATGACCTGGTGGTGGCGAGGTTCGTCGCCGACATGACGCCAGGCTGCGAGGCCGGATTTGGCAACTGCAAGGCGATCGGTGTTCGTGACGATGAGACCGGCGAACTTGTTGCTGGCATGGTGTTTCACGACTGGCAACCAGGCCCGGGGCTGATCCAGATTTCGAGCGCTTCGAAAACGCCGCGATGGCTGACGGCGGATGTCCGCCACATCATGTTTTCATATCCGTTCGACCAGATCGGTTGCCAGATGGTCGTTCTGCAGGTTTCCGCAAAGAACGAGCGCATGGTTCGGATCGCGAAGGCTTTCGGCTTCACCCCTTACTTGATCAAGCGCATGCGCGGCCGCGACGAAGACGGCTACGTTTTCACGCTCACTGAAGAAGACTGGCGCAACGGCCGTTTCACGAGGAAGACAAATGGGTAAAGCCTCAGCACCTAAGCCGCCAGATCCCAAGGAAACTTCCGCGGCCTCGACGGGTACGAACATCTCGACCGCTATTGCCAACTCATATTTGAACAATGCCAATCAGGTCGGGCCTGATGGCACGATCACATATACGAACAGCGGTACGCAACCGATCACTGACCCCTATACGGGCAAGACCTATCAAATCCCGACGCGCACCGCGACGACCACGCTTTCCGCTGCGCAGCAGGCGATTAAGGACCAGACCGACAAGGCACAGTTGAACCTTGGCACGCTTGCCAACAACCAGTCGTCATTCCTGAACGACTATATGGCCAAGCCCTTCGATGGATCGAACGATGCCACCGAGGCGCGACTGCTGCAGCTCGGGAAAGCGCGCCTTGATCCGATCTTGGCTCAACAACAGGATGCCTTGGCGACGCGGCTATCGAACCAGGGCATCAAGCTTGGCTCAGCTGCTTATGACCGTGCCATGGCCCAGCAGGGCCAGAACGCCAACGATGCCAACAACCAGCTCATCCTTTCAGGCCATGGGCAGGCGTTCGCCGAGGGCCAGGCAATCCGCAACCAGCCCATCAACGAAATCACGGCGCTGCTTTCCGGATCGCAGGTCAGTTCGCCCCAGGCCGCTGGCGATACCGGCAGCACCATTCCGACAACCGACAACGCTGGGCTGATCAATCAGAACTATCAGGACAGGATGGCCGCCTACAACCAGCAGCAGGCGCAGAGCGGAAGCTTGATCGGCGGCCTCTTCGGTCTCGGCAGCAAGCTCATCGGACTATCCGACGACGAGGCGAAAAAGGACAAGGAACGGCTCGCCGACATCACCCCGGAAATGGGGCTGTGGAAGTTCCACTACAAAGGCGAGGCGAAGGGCGCTCCGATGCGGCTTGGCCTCATGGCCAGCGAAGTCGAGAGCGTGCGACCCGATGCTGTTTCGCGCCGGCCTGACGGTTATCGCCAGGTCGATTACGGCAAAGCTCTGTCGTTGGGGGCCTGAGGCATGGCGCTGTCATTCATCTTCGATGCCGAGAAAGGCGAGACGCCTGCGTCCGTCGCCAAGAAGCGGGCAATTGTCCAGGCGCTGATGTCTTCCCAGCGCGCGCCGCAGAACATCGGCGAGGGCTTGAACGCGCTTGGGGATGGCATCGTTCAGAATGTTCTCACCAGGCGCGCCGATGCGGCAGAGATCGCAGGACAAGCCCACGCGACCGACGCGTTTGGCGGCATGATCAATGCGGGCACCTTCCCGGCGGCTCCGGGCTCTCCAGTTGCGGCCTCCGCGAGCGGCGCGGCCGACTACGGCGGCGACCAACTCGCATGGCAGGACGCAAAGCCCTACCAGAAGGCGCTGCTCAACACGATTTCCGGCCCAGAAAGCGGCGGTCGCTACAACGTCATCTATGGCGGCGGAAAGTTCGATGATTTCTCCCACCATCCGAACCAGGCGGTGCGCATCCAAACCGGGCCGAATGCTGGCCGCACCTCGTCGGCCGCCGGCAAGTATCAGTTTCTGGGTTCCACATGGGACGATGAGGCCAAGGAACTCGGCTTGCCCGACTTCTCGCCAGTCAACCAGGACAAGGCAGCATGGAACCTCGCCGCCAAGACCTACAAGGCCAAGACGGGCCAAGTGCTCGATGACGTTCTACAATCCGGCGATCCGGACGCTATCGCCAACGTCGGCCAGGTCTTGAGCGGGACGTGGACGAGCCTTCCCGGTGGCATCGAGCAGGGCACAAATAGGAACAGGTTCGTTGCGACCTACCAGAAGGCGCTTGGCGCCGGCGCTACGCCCGCACAGGCAACGCAGGCGGCCCAGCAGGAGCAGTCACAAGACCCAGTTCAAGTTGCCTCGCTCGATCCCTCCGCTGGTATGACACCGGCCCCGAGCCTCGCCACCATGTCGCCCGGCACCACGGCTCCTGCGTATGATCCCAGCGGCCTTCCTCCGCTCGATCCTAACGACCCGATGGCACCCGCAACGCGTCCGACTTATCCCGGCGCTCCGCAAGGATCTGGAAAAGCTGGTGAAGTTCGCCGCGGCGCCGACGGCAAGACCTATCAGTTTGTCGAGACAACTGGCATGGCCGGCGCGACCGGTGATCAGGGCTGGATTCCAGTCAATGCCAATTCGCCGTTGCCCAATCCCGGCCCCGGTGAGCCTGCCGCGACCACGCCGGCCGGCCAGCGCGTGCTGTCGACAATGATGAGCCCGGAACCGCTGAGCGGTCGCGGTGGCGTCGTGCAGGCCCTCAGCGCGGCTCAGCAGCCCGCACCAGCAGCGGCAGCCCCGTCGCCGGTCGTTGCGGCACTCGCGGGCGCTCAGCAGCCTCAGGCCGCGCCAGCCTCTCCCGGCGTCCAGAAGGTCGCTCAGGCGATGTCTCCGCAGGAAGACCTGTCCAGCATCCCGGTAGAGGCTGGCGGCACTGGCGGCGCTATCCAGCCCGGTCAGGGCGGTCCGTCTATTCAGCAGATCATGCAGGTTGCCGCTGACCCGTGGGCATCGCCTGAGCAAAAGGCGATGGCCAATATGATGCTCCAGCAGAAAATGCAGGAGGCCGATCCTTTGCGGCAGCTGCAAATTCAGGCTGCGCGCAAGTCTCTGGCCGTTCCGCCGAAGCAGTGGCAGAAGCTGGACGACGACACCCTGTTCGATGCGGCCAGCGGCGAGACGAAAAGCATTTCAGGCGCCGGCCCGACGAAGTTCGAGGGCAACGGCCTCGATGCCCAGGCTTGGAACATCCTCTCGACCGCCGATCCCGCTTCGCGAGAATATGCGACTGCCTACGCCATCATTTCGCAGCCAAAGACGCAGATGGTGCAGACGCCTGATGGCATGGTGCCTATTCAGGTGCCGCCCAACCTTCCGGCATGGCTACAGGCTCCCGGTGGTGGTGCCGTGCCTGCCGCGCCAGCCGCGCCAGGAGTGACTTCGCCCGCTCAGGTAGCGCCTCCTGCTGCTGGGGCACCGGCTCCCGCCGTCGTTGCGCCGCCTTCGGCCGCTCCTTCTGCAGGAGTCGTCATCCCCGGCACAATGAAGCCGACAGAAACACAGCGGAACCGGGTTTCCTCCGTCAACCAGGCGTTCGATGCCATCACCGGCGAACTCGACCGCTATTCGGAGCTGGTCGCCAAGACCGGCATCGAGGCAATGCCCGGCGCGTCCAAGGACAATCTGAACACCGTCCGCCAGGGCATCATGTTGCAGATGAAGGAACTCTTCAATCTAGGCGTTCTCAACGGGCCTGATCTCCAGTTGATGGAAAACATGATCTACGACCCGGTTGTCGACGTGACCAAGGACGGCGGGGCATGGAACCTTCCGAGCCAGGTCTACACCGCAGCTACTGGCGGGGCGGGTGACAGGGCGGCCAACAGCGTCAAAGAGCTGAAGCGCATGCTGGAAGGCATCAAGGCCTCGGTTGACAGGACGACGGCCGAGCCGAACGCTCCGGCACCATCGCCAAATCCGGATGGCTGGAAAGATGTCGGCAACGGCGTGCGCGGATCAGGGTGAAACCATAATGGCGACGTTCGAAATTCAAGGCGCGGACGGCAAGACCTACGAAGTCGATGCGCCCGACGAAAAGACCGCGCTGAGCGCCCTCGGACAGGCGGGCGCATCCTCGGGTCCGGATGCCCGCGCTCAAGCGGGCATTGGGCTCGCTCAACAGATGCATGCGCTGTCACCCGAGCAAAAGCGCGCGATTGCCGGGGTCGATCAAGAGACGTTGCAGCCGAACCGCGTTCCTGCCTTCGCACCACCTGGCTACAATGCACTCACCGACAGGATCGAGGGCGACGATGCTCTGAGCAAAATGCGCACCACCTCGGGCGGGATTCTGGAGGGCATCCCGATCTTGGGCCCAATGATCCGGGGCGGCGTCGATCGTGCAGCTGCTGCGACAATCGCAGGAGCGTCTGACGAGACCTATGACCAAGTTCTGAAGCGCATCCAAGCGGGCACCGTCGCTGAAAAGTCGATGAACCCGAACCTCGACAACGCGTCACAAGTCACGGGCGCTGTCGCGGGCACTATCCCGGCGATGGCGGCAGCGCCTGGGGCCTTCGGTATTGGCGTGACGTCGGCGCCGTTGCGCTTCGGCGCCAGTGCCTTGACCGGCGGACTTATCAACGGAACCGATGCGGCAGTCCGTTCTGGTGGAGATCCTACGGCAACAGGCATTGGCGCGGTTACTGGAGCCGGCCTCGGTGTGCTCGCCCCAGTTATCGGCCCTCTCGTCGGCCGAGGCGTCAAGTATGTTGCCGATGGCTGGAACCTCGGCGGTGCAGCCAAGGAACTTGGCATCGACAAGGTTGCCGCGGCGATGCTGTCAAGGGCGGCAGGGCGCGACGCGCTCGATGCCGGCGCGCTGGGTCAGATGGACAAGCTCGGCCCCGGCGGAATGATCATAGATCTGGGCGAAAATCTTCGTTCGCAGGCCGGCGGCTTGGCAGCGTTGCCCGGAAAAGGCAAAGCCATTGTTCGCGGGGCCGTCGACGCGCGCAATGCCGGTGCAAACCAGCGCATCACCAGCACGATCGACCAGGAACTTGGCCCAGCCCCTATCCCATCGCGCATCAATGCCGGCATCGACTTGAACCAGGCCAACCTGTCACCGGAATATCGGGCGGCCTTTGCCAACGCTTCGCCGGTCAATACGCGACCCATCGCCACCTATCTTGATCGGGAAATCCAGACCCTTCGCGGCGAGGCGCAGCGTGGTCTACAGCGTGTCCGCACGATGCTGAACCGCACCGGCACCCAGGAACTGGAAAGCAATCCCGTAACGTTGCTTGAAACCCGCAAGGCTATTGATGGCATGCTGGAAACGACGGTGGAAACGAACGCCCGCAACGCGCTTCAGACGGCCAGACAGGCTGTTGATGACGAGTTGCGCGCTTCCGTGCCCGGCATCAAAGAAGTCGACAGCAAATTTGTCGAGCTGGCCCGCCAGCGGGAGGCGGTCGGACGCGGTCAACAGGTGCTGTCCAGCGGCCGGGAAGCGCCGAGGCCCGCCGAGCTCGCCCAAGAAGTGCAGGAAGGTGCGTTGCCGCAAGGCATGCAGATCGGCCCGTCTGCTGTCCCTATGCGGCTGCGCGAGGGCGCGCGTGCCGAGATTGAGCGCATCGTGGGGACAAACGCAAATGACCGCGTTGCCCTTCAGCACCTCATCAAGGGCGAAGGCGATTGGAACCGCAGTCGTCTTGCAACGCTTTTCGGCAAGGACCGAGCCGACCGCATCATCGGTCTTCTCGATCGCGAGAAGCATTTCGCAGACACAACCGATATTGTGACGCGGAATTCTCTCACCGCAGCCCGCCAGGCTTCACAGCAGGAACTCACCGGCTCCGGCGCCGAGGCCTTTGGTGTCCCTCAGGCTTTCATGGCAGGCGGGGTAGCGGGGGCGGCCCGGGCCACGGCCATGAAAGGCGTCGACGCGGTCGTTGAAGCACTCAGCGGCATCAAGAACGAAGCCACGCGCAGCGCTATGGCCAAGATCCTCACCAGTAACGATCCGGAAGTGCTTGAAACGCTTCTTCGTGCCGGCCGTGGCTCGCGTGTAAATGCGTCAGAGGTCGATAAAGTCTCTCGCGCGCTGCTCCTCTCGCAAGGTCAGCGTTCGGCGCTCCCACAGCAATAGCGCAACGAAAACCGCTGTCGTTCCCATAACGCCAACGGCAAGACCGATGACGAATTGGGGCTCGAGGCTTCGGAGAAACCCTCCAAGCACGTCGTGCAGCACGACCATGATGCCAATCGTGATCACAGCAGCGATGACCTGAAGAATTCTGACGCGCATGGGCGCGGAACATAAACCAATCCCCCAAAAAGCAAAAGGTGCTGCCAATGCCTATGAATGGAGCCGGCGTCACGTCCTGGCCGCCGAACACAACGGCGATTCCGAACACGACGATTGAGAGCGGAAAATACAATGCCTTCTTGGCCGATCTCCTGTCGATAATGAACACGCCGCGCCCGATCACGATGGGCGGCACGGGCGCGAGCACGGCGGTTGGTGGCAATGATGCTCTGCACACTACCAGCAGTGTCGCATCAGCCGCAACGACTGATCTGGCCGCGGCAACCGGTGTCTCCGTCACTGTGTCGGGCGCGGCGGTGATCACCGCTTTGGGCGTGCTGCCCAGCGGCGTCTTGCGTTTCCTGACCTTCTCCGGAGCGGCGACGCTTACCCACAATGCCGCCACGCTCATCCTGCCGGGCGCCGCCAACATCGTTGCCGCCGCCGGTGATACCGCCGTGGCGCAGTCCCTGGGCGGTGGCAGCTGGCGTGTTCGATCCTACATGCGCGCCTCAGGCCAGCCGATCGCCGTAATCTCCGACGCCAACCTCCCCACGCGCCTGGGCGTGGTGGCCAAGACCATTGCCGATTGGAACACGGCGCTCGACAACGGCTGGTATATGGGCAGTGGGGCGGCCAACGCCCCTGCGGCAAACACCGGGTGGAACATCGGCACGGTCGAAGCCCACGGTGCTGCCGGATACAGGACGCAGACAGTCTATGACTTCACCACGGCAGCAGCAGCCAACACGACAATCTGGCGGCGCCACCAGAATGGCGGCGTCTGGGGTGCTTGGTACAAAATCCAGTGGTCTCAGGCCGAACAGGATGCGCGATACCTTCAGATCGCCGGCGCTAAATTCCAAACAGCCTATGAGAGCGCGCAGCAGACCTACACGCTAGGGGGGCTTCTGACACTCGCGCACGGTCTTGGTGTCAAGCCAAAACTGTATGGAATGTTTGCACAATGCTCCACAGCAGATAACGGCTGGGCTATCGGTGACGAAATTCCGCTGTTCATGAGCAACGGTGCCGGTAACAAGGGGCATGGTATTTGGCCGGATGCTACGAACATCAACGTCAGGATCGGTAACACCGTTTTCGATTACATCAGCAAAGCCGGTGGTAGTGGTTTTGTGGCCACAGCCAGCAGTTGGAAAATTGTCGTGAGGGCATGGGCCTAGGCGAAGCCGCCGACAACCTCCGGAAAACTGATCGCCATTTCCCCAGCATCAGCTTGCGCTGAATATAAAGCATGCGTCTTCCGTCCATCGTAGCGAGCGCGTCGCTGATAGTATTCTTTGCTCGATACCATGGCCGTCAGACCATCAAATCGGCGCTTGAACCTTTTGATGACACCTCGCTCAAATGGGATCAGTTGCTTGAAAGGTTCTGCCCAAGGCGTGTCCTTCGCCAGATCGCGCCAAACTTTGAGGGCTTCAAGTTCGACACCCACCTGATTGCCCCAAGGCTTGCCGCCGGCGAAATGGCGGGCATAGGCATGGGCGAACCGGAATTCCCTTGTGCCGAGTGATTGCAGGTTCCAGTTCGGGTGCATTGTCTGCCACTTGCCCTCGAAGACGATGTTCAGCGCGTTCTGATCGTTCAGTTTTCCGAGAACGGCCGTCTTGCGGGTTAGCCCCAATAGGTCGTCAGCCCGAATCGAGTTCATGTCCATGACGACGACGCCGGAATTGAAGTATGGCGCGCCGGGCTGCAGGCCCAGCTTTTCGCGATATGATGGCCGGAAATACATGTAATCGTCATGAGCGGCGAGTAGTGGGGCGCGCAATTGCTGCCCAACCAGATCGTTGATGTCGCGGTTGAAAAGGACGTCGGAATCTGAATATGCGATGCGATCGTAGCCCGTGAAAACAGGCAACCGATCGGAGAAGAGGCGAACGTAGGCTGCTATGCTGTGGCTTGCGGCCTCAAATCGAGCATTCGCGATGAAGGCGGCGACATCAACCAATTCGACGCGGCCGCTCAATATACGCTGGCCGATACCGAGATCCTCTTGGCGAACTCCGGTATAAAGAAGGTAGCCATCGATCGGCGTCGAAACGTCTGTGATCCGACGCGCTGCAAGGCAGGCGTACGGGAAATATTCCGCGTCAGCGGCCAAAAAGAAGCATGAGTTCATTTGGTCAAATCTGCCCGTCTAAATCGGTGCCGAGAAGGCACGCGCCTACCGCGTTTCCCCTCGCCTGATCTCAAAATCATCGTGGTGCGTCCAATAGTAAACGACGGCTGACATAGCGACGACGCCCAACGCAAAGCCGATCGCCAATCCCAAATAGAACATCTTCGCCTCATCGCAAAAAGAGCGTGCTTGGCCAACACATACATCAATCACAATTTCTGGGTAAGGGACCGGTAGATATGACCAGATTTTTCGTCGACGCCGATGGCGTCTATCTCGGCGGCTTCAACGGTGAAGGCGTCGTGCTGCCTGAAAATGGCATAGAGGTGCCCGAGGCGCCCGGCGACGCGCGCCAAATCTGGAACGGCAACGCTTGGAGCGAGCAGCCAGTCTTGCGCCGTTTGATTCTGAAATCTGTTGTGCAAGCTCGGATCATAGATGCGGGCAAGATGCCTCAGGCGTATGCCATGCTAACTGGCAACCCGGTCTATTTCGCACGCTGGTTCGCACCCGATCGCCCGGAAATTTACTGCGATGACCCTGATGCGATCGGCCTGGTTCGTGCCCTTGGTCTCGATCCAGCCGTCATTCTCACGTCGTAAGTTTTTGGCGAATGATATCTATCAGCGTTCGGCGCAAACGATATCGGCCAGCTTCCCGGATTTGTCGTGAAATCGGCTCGGCACCGTAGGCAGCGAAGAACCGATGGACACGAGGCGCTGCAAAGGCCTTCTTGCCTCTGGTGTTGTAGTCCGCAATCTGGAGCTGATGCTCGCTGATCGTCCGCTCCCCCAAGGATAACGCGATGCCTATGCAGAACTGTTCAGCAGCGTCGATCTTGGATATCTCGTGAACGGCAAGCATCGGCGGATAAGCATCGACGAGGGCAGAAAGATTGGCGCGGTGCACGCCGAGGATGCCGCTTTGCCACATAGGCTCTCGGCCCGTCATCACGTAGTCGCCGATACGAAGGTCCTTTCCTTCCAAGACAGGGGTCCATTTGTGCGGCTTCTCCTGGCGCCGCATTACGGAGTGCTTGGGTGTGATGGTCTCAAATCCGCGAGAAAGGTCTGCTGTCGCGTAATGGTCGGTGTCCATGAAAATTAGCCGATCTGCCATTTTCAGAAGTTCGATCATCGCCCTCGCTTTGATGCCGAAATGGTAACGGGCATTGAACGACCAGGCCTTTTTCTGCTCACTAGTGAGAAGCATCGTCTCCACAGGATAGCCGAGAAACAATTCGGGCCGGTCGGTTGCAACTATGATCCTGGCTGTTGGGCAATAATGCAACAGCTTCAACGCGCTCAGCAGAGCGCCTTGATGGTAAAAATGGTTTTCGCCATAGGCGATGTATCCGAATATGTCCGTCATCGGCCGCCCGAGTGCTGCGCGACGAACGCTTCGATCGGCCCTGTCAATGACGCCGCTTCCTGCTTGACCTTTTCGTCATTCCACTCCCACCAGCGAATGCTGAGCATTTTCGCAATGACGTCGTCGGCGAAGCGATAGCGTATCAGTCGAGCAGCATTGCCCGCGACAATCGCATAAGGCGGCACGTCTTTGGTGACCACCGAACCGGCACCTACTATTGCTCCGTCTCCGATCGAGACACCAGGCAGGATGATGGCACCGTGCCCAATCCACACATCATTCCCGACAGAGATACCGCCGGCCTTACCCCCGTTGGGTACGGGCCCGGCCTGGTCGAGGAGCCGACTATAGATCGGGAATGAGGTCGCACTCTGTGTCTGGTGCTGACCGGTGCACATGAAAAGAACTTGGCCGGCGACCGAACAGAAGCTTCCGACCTTGAGCGGCGCTTCGCTGGTTGGAAAAAGCACTTTTCGCCAAGTCACGCCGTAGGTGTGCCGCCCGACGGAGACATGGGCCGGAAGCTTCCCGCGTGCGTCTCTAAACCACTTTGAGAAAAACGACATCCTTCCCCGCCCCTGCGCCATTCGGCGCACCTGAAAGCATCTCAACATAACCCAAAGGTTTAACATGGCTATTCCACGTGAAAAGGAATCACTTGCCAAGGTGCTCGCGCACGAAGGCGGGTATTCGAACAACAAGAGAGACCCTGGCGGGCCGACCATGAAGGGCGTCACCCAGCGGGTTTATGACGCCTATCGGAAGGGCAAGGGGCAGGCCACGCGCTCGGTGCGGAGCATCACGACCGACGAGCTTAACGAGATTTACGACCGGCAATATTGGGACGCGGTGAAGGCCGATCTGCTTCCCGATGGCGTCGATTACGTGTTGTTCGACGGCGCCGTCAATTCAGGGCCTGGCCGCTCCATCATGTTCCTTCAGCAAGCCCTGCGGCCGGTCTACACCGGCAACATCGACGGCGTTATGGGCATGGGTACGATTACCGCGCTCAAGGCGATCAACAACAACGACGCGCTGATTGATCGGATCTGCGATGCGCGCATGAACTTCCTGCGCCACCTTGGCACCTTCGCCGTCTTTGGCAAAGGCTGGTCGGCCCGCGTGAAGGAAGTCCGATCGATCGGAAAGGCTTGGGCAACCAGCGAAACGCCGCAAGCCGCGAACTTCATTGAAGGCGGGCAAGCAAAGGCACTCGTGCAGGACGCGAAGACTGCGCCGTCGACCGCGCCGGCAGATGCTGCCATCGGCGCCGGGGGCGGTGGCCTCGGTGTGTCTGGTACGCTCCAAGGCCTTCAGGAACAGCTCTCGCCGCTGTCCTACGCCAGCGAGTGGATCACCAAGATTGTGGTCATCCTCGCACTGGTTAGCGCTCTGCTGCTGATCTGTGGCGGCGCCTACCGCTGGTGGACCAACCGCAAGGCCAAGCGCCTGGCTGAAGCGCTCGGCACGGTGCCGGCCTGATGCTCGGGTTGCTGGACTGGATCAAGCTGGGGGTCGGCGCTGCGGCCGGCGCCGTGCTCGCTGCTGCTGTCGTCTATCCGGTCGCGCACTGGAAGGGCGACACCCAAGGTTACAACCGCCGCGTCGCCGAAGTGGCGGCGGCCGACCTCAAAGCCGAACTCGAAAGGAAGGGCGACAATGCGAAGCTCAACGGCATGTCTGACTTTAATTTGTGTGTCTCTGGCCTTCGCGGCAACGGCTTGCCAGTCGACGCCTGCGAGCAGTTGCGCGGGGTTTCTATCGAACAGCCTGAGCCCTGAAGGGACCATAGCTTTGATCAAGGCAAACCGCCATGGCTACGAGCGCGTCATAGGCAATGACCGCAACGGCCAGCGGCGCAAGTGCTGGAAATAGCAGGGGCAGATGTCGCAAAGCAGCGTGGAGCGGACCCTTGGAATTCTGCTGGGAAAGGTCGAAGGCATCGAGGATCGGCTCGACCGCGCCGACGAAAGCCGCACCAGTATTCACAAAGCCCTTGATGAAGTGGTGATGCGCACGACACACCTTGAGTCCGATGTGCTTGCCGTCAAAAACAAGACCGATGCCATCCAAACGGTCACCGACGATGTGAAGCAGCTTCGCCAGCGCGCGCAAGGCGCCGGCACGATGGGGCGCTGGCTGATTAGGATCGGGATCGGCGTTGTCACGTGTGCCGGCTGGCTGGCCGCAATGTACACTTGGGCGACTGGTCGGCCGCCGCCATGAGCCGGCGAACCATTTCAGCGCAAGCAAATTGACCCGGTTTTGCGAGTCAGTCATGCGTGAAATTCATCTCGCCTTTTAGACATCATTAATTTATGCGTGCTTTCTAACAAGCTATGTCATTCAACACCTTCACCCGGATCTGGCTTGGCCTGGGCCTCCTAAAGCGGGCCACGAACGCTAATATGACAAAGATTTTTGAGATCCTGGTGGGAAGCATAGCGATTGGAGCCGTTCTCGCAAATCTTTCCATGCCGGCGAACGCCGCAGTTGGCGTCGACGGAACCACTGCACCCATTGGCGCGAGCGGTGCCACTGTCGGAACCGAGTCCCCCGACAATCCGACCAATACGGATCTGCCTCGCATTGTTGACGCTATGTCGAGCGCCGAAATCACTCGGTTCAAGAAGCGCTGCATCGACGTGATCGAGAGCCGGGGCGTTTATGATCGTGACCTGCGCCAGCTCTGCCTGCTGATCTGGCGCCACTAACCAAACCGTTCGCAAGTGCCGGAGCTGTCGACATGACACTCTCCAGTTCCGACAGTAGAGGCCCGCCCACCGAAAGGCTGGCGGGCTTTTAGCTAGCGGCCGTTACCCTACGGTTGGGTAAGTGTTTCCGCCCGATTATCCGCGCCCTAAAAGCGCATCTCCTCGACCCCCATCTTCACTGCACTTCCCAATCATACCCACCGTCTAAGTCCGAATGCTTGGCCCTGAAGGTTTCAATATAGTCGACTATCTGAGGGTCGTTCGGGTCGAACGCTTGCCAATCTGGATCGTCATCGACGTTGGCCAGATCGAGAAACTCGGTGATGTCCACCCCGCCATTGAGGGCGGCGACGCCAGAGTTCAAGCCGATGTATCTCAGGTTGAAGTCAAAACGAAAATCGGGTGACCGGAAGAACTTGGCCCTGTCGCAGTCCGGGAAAGGCCGGGCTCGGAAGTGGTCCATCAAGCGCTGCTTTTCCGCGATGCCTTCAGTAACTGAAAGCATGTATGTTTCCGGCCGTGACAGACTTTCGTTGATCCGGCCGGCCGGCTTCCTCATGGCGCCCCAGAGGTGAGGCAAGCCAATTGCAGAGAAGAAATCCTGACCGATCGATTCGCCGGGCCAGAATTTAGGGTTGTATGGTCGAACGACCACACGATCAGGTCCGAGTGCCTCAACAAACGGTCGCAGGATTTCGCAGAAATCAAGTTGATATTCCGCGACTTCGATGGGGCCCGTCAGGTAGTCTTTGGCGCATTGCGAATACACGCTCTCAAGCAGATGATCGAAGCGCCTGAGGTAAAACACCACCTTCACCTCGTCGCCAATATCCAACAAGCCTTGGAAAAAAGAGGGATGAGCACTCGCTCGCGAAAATTCCTCGCCTGACATCAGCAACGTTTCGCAATCGGAATCGATTGCGAAGAACGCGCCAACGTTCTGCTCAAACGACTTGCCCTCGTCGTAACCGATGGCTGCGATGCTGTGCTGCGGCCCGAACGCTTCATTCGCCGGGTCGTTGGATTCGGGGTAATGGATCGAGTTGGCCGCCAATACGTCGCGGTTGGAAGCCAGGCTCGCCTGAAGATAGGAGCTTCCAGTCTTGTGAATACCGCAATGCAAAATAAACTTCTTATAACGCCTCAATGGCGGCCACTCCCGTTCACTCCTGATTTTTTATCCAGGCGCCTCTGCGTGCGCTCGGGAACCACACCCTGGACCGCAGATGGTGGCATTACCCCGAATGCATACGGCAAGGCAAATGACGGATGCTAGGCGGTCGCGACGTAGCGGCGCCGCTTCCAATCGAACGAAACGCCGGCCGGGGCCGGAAACCTCGCGCCGGTTTTTTTGTGCCTTCGTGCCGGGCCTGCTGGCGCTTGGCCTTCCTGATCCTCGGCAAGTCATGGGTGTGGGTCTTGACCTCGCCACACCTGAAATGTGCCGGGGCACAGTCGGTGTTCAAGTCCGGGCCTAACAAGGCGAGGGCGCGCTTGTGTTCAATTATCCAGCGGTCATCCCGGCGGTGGATCGGCTCGCCGCATAGGCAGCAAGGCGCGACGTTGTGCCCGGTGCAATGCTCGGTGAAGATGGCTTGCCGGCGCGCGGTTTCACCGGCACCGCGGTTAGCTTCTCCACTGCAGCGTAGATCGCGGTCGCCAACGCCTCGGCTTCATGGATTGGTTCGGGGCCATAAAGCCCGTTGACCGCTTCCTCGCTCGGCAGGACACCGGGCGGGCATGTCTCCTCGATCGCCATTCTGATCAGGCGCAGCGCCACGCGGCAGTCGGATATGTCCACATCAACCATAAGCACTTAAACATGCATTTCCCCTAAAATGTTCCGGAACCATTTCAGCGCAAATGGGATACGCGTTCTGCGGCGTGCTTGATCAAGAGCCGATCTGCGCTCACGCTGCTTGACGCATCCCCCTAGGGGGGATACCGGTGGGCATGTCCGAAGGCATCCATAGTTCTCATCCGGCTATCGTGAAGCGCTTAAAGCGCGCACAGGGGCATCTTGCATCCGTGCTTGGCATGTTCGAGGCGCAGCGATCCTGCCTGGACCTGGCGCAGCAACTCCATGCAGTGGAGAGCGCCATCAGCAGCGCAAAGCGAGAACTGATCCACGATCATATCGAACATTGCCTGACCGATACCGCCGAGGGCGGAGCGCACGACTCGCTTGCGGAACTCAAGCAGTTGGCCAAGTATCTATGAGCGATCTCGGCAGGCGCACCCTCGACTGGTTCGGCTTCGGTTCGCACGACCATGCCGGCCGCGATCACGATCACCACGGTCCGCATGGCCATACACACGGCGTCATCGATGCAACCATCGCGACGACCGATCGGGGCATCTGGGCCATAAAATGGTCCTTTGTCATCCTGGCGGTCACGGCAGCAATGCAGATGGCAGTGGTGGTTGTCTCGGGCAGCGTGGCCCTTCTTGCCGACACCATTCATAATATTGGAGACGCAACCACTGCCATCCCGTTGTGGGTCGCCTTTATGCTGGCGAGACGCAAGCCGTCGTCAACCTTCACCTACGGGCTCGGTCGGGTCGAAGACCTCGCCGGTATCGTCATCGTCCTGGTCATTCTGTCTAGCGCCATCGTCGCCGGGTACCAGGCTATCGAGCGCCTGATCCATCCGCAGACAGTGACGCATCTCGGTTGGCTGACGGCGGCGGGCATCGTTGGCTTCCTCGGCAATGAGGCCGTCGCGGTGTTTCGCATCCGCATCGGCAGGGAAATCAACAGTGCGGCGCTCGTCGCTGACGGCTACCATGCCCGCACCGACGGGCTGACCAGCCTTGCCGTGGTCATTGGCGCTATCGGCGTCTGGTTCGGATTTCCGCTGGCCGACCCGATTATCGGGCTCCTCATCACGGTCGCCATTTTCGGCATCGTCTGGCAATCAGCGCGCTCGGTGCTCACCCGTATGCTCGACGGCGTCGAGCCGGGTGTGATGGCCGAGATTCATCATGCTGGCGAGCACGTGCCGGGGGCTCATATCGTCGATGCCAAGGCCCGCTGGATTGGCCACAAGTTGCATGCTGACATCGCCATCGCTGCAGACGAAACGTTGCCCCTCTCAGAAGCAAACAAGATCACGGCGGCGCTGGAGAACGAACTGTTCGAACACCTGCCGGCGCTCGCAGCTGCCAACATCCGGTTTTCGACCGACCAAGGTGAGCACGAGCATCCGCACTCTCATGATCAGGGCGAACATCACGGCCACCAGCACTGACAACTGCCGGAAACCACTCGCTTTTGCCGGTCTCGGCTGATGTTCCAGGCGCTTGTCGAATTTCAGCGCTCCATATACCTGGCGCTCGCAGATCAGATAAAGCTGCTGTCAGTTGGCGGTGATTGGCTTGCGTTCCTTGCCTTTCTGCCGATGGGCGTCCTGTTCGGTGCGGCACATGCTCTGACGCCCGGCCACAGTAAGGCTGTCTTGGCGACGTACCTTGCCGGTTCGGATGCGAAGGTTTCGCGCGGCCTCCTGGTGTCGATTACGTTGTCCTTCACTCATGTGACGACAGCGGTCCTGATCGCCGTATTTTCGCTGCCGCTTGTCTCGATTGCATTGGGCAGCGTTGGACGCGCGCCACTGCTTGAGGATGTCAGTCGCGGCCTGCTCGGGCTGATCGGCGTCTGGATGCTTTGGCGCGCATTGAGCCACGGCCACCATCACAAGCATGAGGGTGAGGCCGTGGGGGTCATGGCCGGTTTGATTCCGTGCCCGCTGACGCTTTTTGTCATGACGTTTGCGATTTCCAGAGGGGTGCCAGGAGCTGGCATTCTGTTCGCGATCACCATGATGACCGGCGTGGCCCTGACGCTGTCCAGCGTGGCGGTACTGTCGATCTTGTTTCGGGAGCGCCTGGTGCATTTTTTCGACAGCAGGCCACGGCTGTTCGATACCATATCGCGAGCCATCGAAGGCGCAGCAGGTTTAGTGCTCGCTGGCGTAGCAATCTGGCAGATCTCGGCCCGATAGGCGGCCTAGTGCCGCGACGGTGACGGCCGATGGATGTGCTTGAACAAGAAATTGCCGATCTCCTGCAACGTCGCCATATCCGGGTAAGCCGCTAGAACGGAGCCCTCACCGCCGACGCTGCCGAGCATCGGGATCAACACGAAGCTGTCATCCCGAAACTTGCTTACGGTGGTGATCGTAAAATCATAGTCGGGAAAGGCGTCATCGAGCAGGACGCCGATCTCGGCGAGGAATTCAGGCGTCTCGAACTGTGCGCCGATCGGCGGCACAACAATCATGTCTTTGCATACTTGTATGTGGCGCCCTCTCCCAAGCCATCGCATCGTGAGCGGCTGTTCCGCCAAGGTCAAATCACGTCTTCTCCATGCCGATGATCTGGCGTCAGCAAAGTTATCCACACGTCGACAAGATGGTTAGAATTGTCGCGGTTCGGTTAAGACGTCGATCATGAGGCGTGGCGCATCGTGTCGTTGGGTCTCCATTTTGCTCTCCTGACCCGACGCCATAGCTCAAGCCCGTTGCCAATCGCGGCAACGGGCTTTTTTACGTCGTCATCTTCTGGCACAGAAACGGCACAGAAACATTTGAATGTTTTCGCTCCGTTCCCGCTCTGTTGGTACCGCATTGACATTGCATGGGTCACAGGTTGAATCCCTGTCACGCCCACCGGTATCGTGACCCCTGGGTGCGAGAGGAGGGCTTTAAATGGACATCGTCATTCGCGAACTGATGGGGCTCGAAGAGATCGCGGCCATCTACCCGCTTTATCAGCAAACCGGATCCATGCCGGAGGACATGTTTCAGGAGCGCCTAACCGCCATGATCGCCCAAGGCAACTATCGCTGCATTGCCGCCTTCGTCGGTGAAAGAATGGTCGGCATGTCAGGCTTCTGGATAGGGGTGCAGCTATGGGCAGGAAAGTGGGCGGAGGCCGACCATGTGGTTGTCGACGCTGATATGCGCAGTGCTGGTATCGGCGCCAAACTGATGGGATGGATCGAGAAGGAAGCAGCGCGTGTCGGCTGCGACATCACCCGCATCTCAATGGTTCTCGGCAAAGAGCGCACACACAATTTCTACAGCCGCAACGGCTATGCCGATGATGCGCTCATTATGGTTAAGCCGCTGAGTGCGTGGGCCGAGGCAGAGTTCCCAGAATATGCTACGCACAAATTGGCGATGGCGCCTACCGGAGATGGAACCGGTAACGCTTTGCAATAAAATCAATGACTTACCTTTAAGGGCGCGTTAAAGCAGGGTTTATGCACCCTTCTGAAATTCCTTAAGAATTTCTAAAATCCGCTGCCGCTGGCTAACAGGCGTCGGCAACGCGGTACTTTGGCGGGTGCCCGAGATCACTGTTCAAACAGTTTGACGGATCTTGTCTCGCAACGCGGCGGCGACAAAGGCCGATCGGGTGACCCCCAACCGATTGGCTGTTTCGTCAGCCTCGGCGAGCAAACCGGCATCCAACGAGATATTGGCCCGGGCCGGACGGCCGGCATCTCGGATCAAGGGCACGGACATCAAGATAGCGCCAGCGGCGAGCGCTGCTCGAACCTCAGCATCTTCTAAAAGCGCCTCGACTTTGCGAGGAGTGGGGATTTTACGGCCGTCCGCGATTTCTTCAGCCACCCATTCGGCCAACGCGGCCATAGCGTCCTTTACAGCCTCGTCCCGGCTTTCCGACTGCGCGACGCAGCCAGGAGCATCGGGAAACGAGACGCCGACAAAGCCGTCGGCAGCATCCACGAGTGCGACATAGCGAGACATATCTAACAGCTTTCCTTATTCCGACTTTATGTCCATTAGGCTTCGGAACGCGATGAGGTCGGTTTATTCCCAGCCTGCCGCCTTGGCTATAGACCGAGCTACCAACGGCGTCAGAGTCTTGTGGCGAGGAACCATGATCGTCGGCATGCCGTCTTTTTTGTACTTGTCATGCTTCGTGCCGCCGACGTTCTTCCAGCCTTCCCTCTCGAGCCGGGCCTTGACTTTGGCGGTGTTGGTTTCGTTCATTTCTCGGCTCAAATCTATGTGCAAATTTTTGCACATAGTGGAAACGAAAGTCAATCACGATGTGCAAATATTTGCACAAGGAAACTCCCAATCGCCGTAAAATGCCTGGATGACAAATCAGCGCCACCCGCAGGCGGACATCATCAATTCTGCTGGATCGAAATGCCTTTGTCGTCGATCTTCAGCTCCACGCCCTTTGGCTTGGTCTGCTCGTGATAGACATAGATACCTAGCGCAATGACCACGACCAAGAGCGCGCCGATGAGGAGATAGAGGGTGTTCTGTTTCATGGCGCGCTCCGTTTCGTATCGAGCGTCACGCTCGCTTCAAGACCTTGACCAGCACCAGCAGGATGACAGCGCCGATCGTGGCGTTGATGATGGCAGCCAGAATGCCGCCGCCGATTGCGAAGCCCAGCCTTGGAAACAGCCAGCCGGCGATCAGGGCGCCGATAATGCCGACGACGATGTTGCCGATGAGGCCGAAGCCGAAGCCCGAGACGATGAGGCCGGCGAGCCAGCCGGCAATGGCGCCGATTATGATGAAGATGAGAAGGCTTTCGATGCCCATGACGCGTTCCTCCAGGAAGAGAGGCTACGGAGCGGAAGGCCCCGAATCGGCCTCGATATCAACGACTTCAGGCTATGCGAAAGCAGTTGCACCCGCCAGCGGCGCTCATTGATCGTCGTCATCGTCGCTGGAGACTGGCCGCCAGCTGGTCGGGTCGACCTTTTTCTGGGTATCGCTGTCGGTGTAGACCCACCAGGCGCCGTCGCGATATTGCCCGACGGATTCGCTGACGACGCCGGCGCCGTCCTTCCACAGAACAGTGACCTTGGATCCATCCGTCGGGGCGGTCGCTATCGGTTTGCGGTCTGCCACGTCATCCCCCTCATTGAGTCGACAGAACGCCACGACGCGTGTCTGGTTGCAAGGCTGCCGGAAGCGTTATCCGAAGGCCATCAGCTGTGGGCAAAAATATCCTCTTCGTCCCAACCCATCAAATCGAGCTTGGCACGCGTCGGCAGGAAGCGGAAGCAGGCGTCGGCTTCCTTGGTGCGCCCGTCCCGCGCCAGGCGTCCAGCCAGCACCTCGCGCAGACGGTGCAGATAGAGAACGTCGGAAGCGGCATATTCGAGCTGTTCGGGCGACAGGGTCTCGGCCGCCCAGTCCGACGATTGCTGCGCCTTCGACAGGCCGACGCCAAGCAGTTCGAAGCAGATGTCCTTCAAGCCGTGCCGGTCGGTATAGGTGCGGGTCAGCCGCGAGGCGATCTTGGTGCAGAACACCGGCTCCGGCATGACGCCGAAGGCATTGTACAGCACGGCGAGGTCGAAACGGCCGTAGTGGAACAGTTTCGATATGCCGCGGTTGCGGAGCAGGCTGACGAGGTTCGGCGCTTTCTTCTGGCCGGGCGCGATCTGGATCACGTCGGCCGAGCCATCGCCGGGCGAGATCTGCACCACGCAAAGCCGGTCGCGGTGCGGGTTCAACCCCAGCGTCTCGGTATCGATGGCCACCGCGTCGACATTGTAGTGGGCGAGGTCGGGCAGATCGTTCTTGTGGAAGCGGATGTCGGGCATAGTTGTCTCCGGATCGCGGCGTAACTCGTCCTCGCCGCGATCCGCTGAAAAATCAACAAGAAAACTTCCCAGCCTCCTCAGCGCGTCAGCGCATCGAGAATGCGCGCCCAGGAGCGCTGGCCCTTGTGGAAGGAGGTCAGCTCGTATTTCTCGTTGGGCGAGTGGATGCGGTCGTCGTCGAGCCCGAACCCGACCAGCAGCGATTCCATGCCGAGATAGGTCTGGAAGTCGCCGACCACCGGTATCGAGCCTCCGCTGCCGGTCGTCACCGCTGGCTTCGGCCATTCATCCGACAGCGCAGTCTTGGCCTTGGCCAGGAATGGCGAGTCGTAGGAAAGCTGAATTGCCGGCCCGCCGCCATGCGGGTGGAATTCGACCGAACAGTCCCTGGGAATGCGCGCCTTGACGAATTCCCGGAACGCGGCGCGGATCTTCTCGGGGTCCTGCTTGTGGACGAGGCGGAAGGAGATTTTCGACGACGCTTCCGCCGCGATCACCGTCTTGAACCCCTTGCCGGTGTAGCCGCCGATGATGCCGTTGAACTCGGCCGTCGGCCGCGCCCAGGTCAGTTCCATCACCGAGCGGCCTTTTTCGCCCGACGGGATCGAGAGGCCGATCGGTCCGAGGAAGGTTTCGGCGGTCTCGCCCAGAGTTTCCCATGATTTCAGGATCTGCGACGGCGTTTCCTCGACCCCGTCATAGAAGCCGGGAATGGTGATGTGGCCGTTCTCGTCATGGATGTCGGCGAGGATTTTCGCCAGGATGCGGATCGGGTTGGCGGCGGCGCCGCCATAGAGGCCCGAATGCAGGTCGCGATCGGCGGCCTTGACGGTGACCTCCTCGCCGACCATTCCGCGCAGCGAAACGCAGATCGACGGCGTTTCGCGGCCCCACATGCCGGTGTCGCAGACCAGAGCGAAATCGGCCTTGAGCTCATCGGCATTGGCCTCGAGGAACGGCTTCAGCGACGGCGAACCGGACTCCTCCTCGCCCTCGAACAGGATGGTGATGCGGCAGGGCAGATTGCCATGCACCTGCTTCCAGGCGCGGCAGGCCTCGACGAAGGTCATCAGCTGCCCCTTGTCGTCGGCCGAGCCACGGCCGGTGATTACCTTGTGACCGGGCTCGATCTCCTTGACCGCCGGCGCAAACGGGTCGTTCTCCCAAAGCTCGATCGGATCGACCGGCTGCACGTCGTAATGGCCATAAAACAGCACATGCGGCGAACCGGCGGGGCCTTCATGGTGCGCAACCACCATCGGGTGTCCCGGCGTGTCGCGCACCGAAGCGTCGAAGCCGATCAGCTTGAGGTCCGCCACCAGCCATTCGGCGGCCTTGCGGCAGTCGGCGGTATAGTCTGAATCGGTGGAGATCGACTTGATGCGGAGCAGGCCGAACAGGCGCTCCAGGCTCTGGTCGAGATTTTTGTCGAGACGGTCGAGGACGGAGGAAATGGTGGACATTACTGCGGGCCTTTCTTTTCGGTGCCGGGACCGTAAAGGCAGCGCATCAAAACGAAAAGCCCGCGATCGTTGGACCACGGACCGTAAACACTTGTCAGAAGGCAAAAAAGAACCGCCGTGGTGGAGGGGAACCACGGCGGTCTTTTACTCGAAACGATGCGGCAGCCCGGAGAGGGGGGATAGGCTGCCGCAATTGTCCGGGATAGGCGGGGGACGGGCCTTGCTCCGGACTCGGCGAAAACTGCCGATGACCTTTATTTGTGTCTCGGATCGTGGCGTTTCAAGGGCACAAAAATTACACTTTTGTAACATAGCCGTGAGCGCCGAGGCAAACAGCAGCAGGACCTATCGGCAGGCAGGCTCTGTCAGCATGTCGCCGCAACACCTGTTGGAAGCCCGCCTTTGCCATGGACCGCGCCGTCCTGCCGCGCTATCCCTGCCGGCATGAAAAAAGGCGACCATCTCTTCCTTATCGACGGCTCCGGCTACATCTTTCGCGCCTATCATGCGCTGCCGCCGCTGACCCGCAAATCCGATGGGCTGCCGGTCGGCGCGGTCTCCGGCTTCTGCAACATGTTGTGGAAGCTGATGCAGGACGCCCGCAACACCGATGTAGGCATCGTGCCGACGCATTTAGCGGTCATTTTCGATTATTCGTCGAAAACCTTCCGCAATGATCTTTACCCGGAATACAAGGCCAACCGCAACGCACCGCCCGAAGACCTGATCCCGCAATTCGGTCTGATCCGCCAGGCAACCGTGGCCTTCAACCTGCCTTGCATCGAGATCGAAGGCTACGAGGCCGACGACCTCATCGCCACTTATGCCAGGCTGGCGTGCGAGGCCGGCGGCGACACCACTATCATCTCCTCTGACAAGGATCTGATGCAGCTGGTCGGACCCACGGTCGGCATGTACGACCCGATGAAGGACCGCCAGATCGGCATCCCCGAAGTCATCGAGAAATGGGGCGTGCCGCCGGAAAAGATGATAGACCTGCAGGCGCTGACCGGCGACTCCGTCGACAATGTGCCGGGCGTACCCGGCATCGGGCCGAAAACGGCGGCGCAGCTTCTGGAACAGTTCGGCGACCTTGACGGGCTGCTCGCCCGGGCCAGCGAGATCAAGCAGGACAAGAGGCGCGAATCCATCATCGCCAATGCCGACAAGGCGCGCATATCGCGCCAGCTGGTGACGCTGAAGAACGACGTGCCGGTGACCGACGGGCTCGACGATTTCGTGCTGCATGCGCCGGATGGGCCGAAGCTGATCGGCTTTCTCAAAACCATGGAATTCACCTCGCTGACCCGCCGTGTGGCCGAGGCGACCAGCACCGAAGCCGGCGATGTGCAGGCTGTCGCCGTCACCGTCGAGCGCGCCGACACCGCGCACGGCCCCGATGTCGGCTCCGGCACACCGGTGCCTGCGGCAACACAGGATGAAGCCAAATCCGAAACCGCAAGGGCCGGGGACGCGCCTTCGCTGCTTGCCGCACTTCGCCTGGAAACGGCCGCCGCGGCCAAAATCGATCCTGCCGCCTATGTCGCCATCCGCGACACGGCAACGCTCAAGACCTGGCTGGCCCAAGCCAAGGAGACCGGAACCGTCGCCTTCGACACCGAAACCACGTCTTCCGATCCGATGCTGGCCGACCTCATCGGTTTCTCCCTGGCGATCGGCCCCGGCCGCGCCGCCTATGTGCCGCTCGCCCACAAGAGCGGCGCTGGCGACCTGCTCGGCGGCGGCACGCTGGAGAACCAGATTCCGGTCCGCGAGGCGCTGGCGCTGCTGAAGCCGTTGCTGGAAGACAAATCGGTGCTCAAGATCGCCCAGGACGCCAAATACGACATCGTCGTCATGAGCCGCCACGGCATCGATATCGCACCCTTCGACGACACGATGTTGATTTCCTATGTGCTCGACGCCGGCACCGGCCACCACACTTTGTCCTCGCTTGCCGACAAATGGCTCGGCCATGCCACGACGCCGCTCAAGGATCTCGCCGGTTCCGGCAGAAGCTCGGTCGGGTTCGAGCAGGTCGACATCGACCGGGCGACCGCCTACGCCGCCGGCCATGCCGACGTAGCGCTGCGGCTATGGCAGGTGCTGAAGCCGCGACTTGCCGCCAAGGGCCTGGTTTCGGTCTATGAGCGGCTGGAACGGCCGCTGGTGCCGGTGCTGGCGCGGATGGAACAGCGCGGCATCTCGGTCGACCGCCAGATCCTGTCGCGGCTCTCCGGCGAGCTGGCGCAAGGCGCTGCACGGCTGGAGGAGGAGATCTACGGCCTTGTCGGCGAGCGCATCAACATCGGGTCGCCAAAGCAACTCGGCGACATCCTGTTCGGCCGCATGGGCCTGCCCGGCGGCTCCAAGACCAAGACCGGGCAATGGTCGACCTCCGCGCAGCTTCTGGAAGACCTCGCCGCCGAAGGCCACGAACTGCCGCGCAAGATCGTCGACTGGCGCCAGCTGACCAAGCTGAAATCGACCTACACCGACGCGCTGCCCGGCTTCATCCATCCCGACACCAGGCGCGTGCACACATCGTATGCGCTGGCCGCAACGACGACGGGCCGGCTGTCCTCCTCCGATCCCAATCTGCAGAACATCCCGGTGCGCACCGCGGAGGGACGCAAGATCAGGACGGCCTTCATCGCCGACAAGGGCCAGAAACTGGTCTCGGCCGACTACAGCCAGATCGAACTGCGCGTGCTTGCCCACGTCGCCGAGATCCCGCAGTTGAAGCAGGCCTTCGCCAATGGCGCCGACATCCACGCCATCACCGCCTCGGAAATGTTCAACGTGCCGGTCGAAGGCATGCCTTCCGAAGTGCGCCGCCGCGCCAAGGCGATCAATTTCGGCATCATCTACGGCATCTCGGCCTTTGGGCTGGCCAACCAGCTGTCGATCCCGCGCGAGGAGGCCGGCGCCTACATCAAGAAATACTTCGAGCGTTTCCCCGGCATCCGCGACTATATCGAGGCAACAAAAGCCTATGCCCGCGAGCATGGCTTCGTCGAAACCATCTTCGGCCGCCGCATCCACTATCCTGAGATCCGGTCGTCAAACCCGTCGATCCGTGCCTTCAACGAGCGCGCCTCGATCAACGCCAGGCTGCAAGGCACCGCTGCCGATATCATCCGCCGCGCCATGGTGCATATGGACGAGGCGCTGGAAAAGGCCGGCCTGTCCGCCCGCATGCTCTTGCAGGTGCATGACGAATTGATCTTCGAGACGGTTGAAGCGGAAGTCGAGGCGACGATCCCCGTGGTGCGCAGGGTGATGGAGAACGCGCCGATGCCGGCCATCTCGATGTCGGTGCCGCTGCATGTCGATGCCCGCGCAGCGAACAACTGGGACGAGGCGCATTAGCGCCGGATACGCCGCGATCCTTCACACCCCCCTCTGCCCTGCCGGGCATCTCCCCCGCAAGGGGGGAGATCAGCCGCCACTTCCGGTTTCGCCAATCTCCGACGTTGCTGCAATGGGCGCAGCGCTTGAACTGCCAATCTCCCCCCTTGCGGGGGAGATGTCCGGCAGGACAGAGGGGGTGCTGTCCCGCCAGCGTCGAAACGTTAGGCAGCCTCAGCCAGGCACTTGGCACACGTCCCTCGAAACTCGATCACCGCCTTCTTCGCAGCAAACCCGGTCGAGCGCACCCATTCGTCCAGCCGATGGTCGACGTCATGGTCGGACATCTCCATCACCTGCCCGCATGTGTCGCAGATAGCGAAGGCTGTCATCGAATGCGTATGGTCGTGCGGTTCGGCGCAGGCGACGAAGGAGTTGAGGCTTTCCAACCGGTGCACGAAGCCTGACTTCACCAGGCTGTCGAGCGCCCGGTAAACCTGTAGCGGCGCGCGGAAACCGCGCTCGCGCAGCTGGTCGAGAAGCGTATAGGCGCTGAGCGGTCCGCTGGCGGCCTCGAGCTTTTCGAGCACGCTCAGCTGATTCTTCGTCAGCACATCCCTTGCCGCCATGATCCCGTTTTCCGATCGTTTAGAGCATGATGCCGAAAAGTGTGGAGCGGTTCTCGGACGACATCGTTCCATCTGTTTGATCCAGCGCCGCTCGCAAATCATTTCTGCCATGCGACGGTCTCAATTCTCTTGAGATAGCGATGAAGCAGGCTTTTTGCCACTGTTTCCGTTATCGCCATCGACACCATGACCACCACCGCCGATTGACGGCACCGACCACATTCAAAATACTGACAAAATTCGCGACGAAAGGTGCCGCACTTGCAAATTCGATCGGGCTTGGGGAAGCAATTATGATCAAACTGACACGACGGACGCTGCTCGTCGGCACGTCGGCGCTTGTGGCTGCCGGTACGGTTTCGTTCCGCGCTCTCGCCGCCTCGCGCACCTATCACGCGCTGCTGGTTGCCTGCACCGACTATCCGAACCTGCCGCAGAAGAACTGGCTGATCGGGCCGAAGAACGATGCCGGCCTGGTGCGCGACTATCTCCTGAAGAACACGCCCGATCCGGTGAAGTTCTCGGCCGAGAATGTGATCCTGCTCGCCAAGGACGTCGAAGGCGCCAACGGCCCGCCGACGCATGCGGCGATCAAGGCCGCCCTTGCCGACCTCGCCGGCAAGGTGCAACGCGACGATTTCGTCTATCTGCATCTGTCGGGCCACGGCGCCCAGCAGCCGCAAGCCAAGGCCGGTGACGAGACCGACGGCCTCGACGAGATTTTCCTGCCGTCCGATATCGACAAATGGATCAACCGCGAAGAGGGCGTGCCGAACGCGCTGGTCGACAACGAGGTCGGCGCCGCACTCGACGCCATCCGCGACAAGGGCGCCTTTGTCTGGGTGGTGTTCGACTGCTGCCATTCGGGCACCGCGACGCGCGCCGCGGAAGTCGATGACGAACTGGAGCGCAAGGTCGAGTTCGCCGACCTCGTCGGCGGCGACAACGCGGCGAGAGCAGCGGCGGTGAAGGCCTATGACGACATCTCGGCAAGCGCATCGCGCGGTTTCGACGAGAATGGCGGCCGCAAGCCGGCCTTCAACCTGACGCCGACCGGCGCAGAGCCGATCGCCAGGGGCAAGCTGGTCGCCTTCTATGCCGCGCAGACGGTCGAGACGACGCCGGAAATGCCGCTGCCCAAGGGCACGCCCGACGCGCCGCGCTTCGGCCTGTTCACCTTCACCATCCTGTCGAAATTGGCCGAGAACCCCAACGTCACCTATCGCCAGCTCGGCCAGGCCGTGCTGCAGCAATATTCGGCCGACGGCCGCACAAGGCCGACGCCCCTGTTCGAGGGCGAACTGGACGCCCGCGTGTTCGGCACCGACAAGACCGACGCCGTCATGCAATGGCCGATTGCCGTCAAGGACGGCGATGTCGCGATCGGCGCCGGGCTGCTGCAGGGTCTGACCCCCGGCAGCAAGCTCGCCATTTTGCCTTCGGCGCTGTCGAAGCTCTCCGACGCCGTCGGCTATCTCGAAGTGAAATTGGCAAAAAACCTCGAAAGCCAGCTCGCACCGGTCGAATTCGACGGCAAGCCGGCGCTTGCGCCGACGGCGGTGCCCGCCGGCGCCTATGCGCGCGTTGCCGAACTCGCAGTCGACTACAAGCTGCTGGTGGCAAAGCCGGCGCCGACCGCAGGGCTCGATAAAGAAACCGAGCTGGTCAATTCGGTTCTGGACGAATTGGTGGCGAAGCCGAAGTCCGGCTTCCACATCGCGCTGGTCGAGCCCGGCAAGAGCGCCGATCTGCGGCTTGCGGTGCTGCGCGAAAAATCCATGGACGGCGCTGCCGCCAACGCCAGCGACGAACCGGCGCTGTGGTTCCTGCCGGCGTCCGGCGACATCAGCTTGAAGGACGGCAGCAAGCCGCCGCGCATCGTCATCCATCAGGATGGCCGCGACAAGCTTGCGGAAAACACAGCCAAGAACCTGACCACGATCTTCCGCGCCACCGGCCTGTCGCGGCTCGCCGCGGCGTCCGACTACCGGCCGGACGAGGTCAGCGTCCAGTTCCTGATCAAGCGCCAGGACAGCGATGTGCTGGAGCCGATCGAATCCTCGACGGTGCCGCGCGTTTCGCCGGGCGATCAGGTACACATTGCGGCCAAGAACGGGTCCGACGAGTTCGTCGACATCAACGTGCTCTACATCGGCAGCGACTATTCGATCACCCATATCGTCGCCGAGCGGCTGGCGCCGATCAACCAGCAGGCCGATCAGGGCCTGAAGGAAGGGCTGCTCGCCTTCACCGACACCAGCTTCGGCATGGAGCGCATGATTGCCGTGCTGACCGAGGCGCCGCCGCAGAGCGAGAAAGAGGATCTGAGCTTTCTTGCCCAGGAAGGCGTGCGCGCCGTGACGCGTGCCGCATCGGGAACGCCTGGTTTTTCCGACATGCTGGCCGACATCGGCATGGCGCCGGCGACGCGCTCGGTGATGCGGCTTGCCGACGAGAGCGGTCCCAAAGGCGCGGTGATGATCTTCCCGATGGAGACGGTGCCCCGCGCCTGACCTGACATCGCTTCGCCGGCTCTTGCCGGCGTGATATATGAACATTCCCGGCTCGCGACACTTCTATGCGCCGCGGCTGAATGCAACAGATGAGGACATCAGTGACTATCCCCGTGCTCTCCTGGCGTGCAGCGACGGCCGGCCTTGCCGGAAGCCTGTTGCTGGTTGCCAGCGCCTCGGCGGACGAGAATTGCGGCCTGTGCGCCAAGCAGATCGTCACCAACTCCGAGCTCGCCACCTGCTTTCTCGACCAGTACGACCAGATCGCCAAGACCGGCAACACGGCCGTTGTCGTCGATCTCTCCAGCTGCGCCTCGCGCGGCGTGGTCGAGCCCTTGCCGTCACCCAGCAAGGCGGCTGCCGAACCGGACGTGCAGTTCATGATTTCGCGCACGCAGCTCGATTGCCTGAAAAAGAAGCTGGAGACACCCGGCATCGTGCTCGATCCCACCGCCATTATCCGACTGGACAGCTGCGGATGAAAAAGCCGGGGGGCACTGCAACGCAAAAATCGCCAGCCACATCGGCGCCGGCACCGGCCAAGAAGCCGGCGACCTTGCCCGAAACCACCGAAGGCTTTCCGTGGCCGAGCAGTCACGAGATCAAGAAGGAAGCCAACCCGTTCACCGACCGCGACTGGCGCATGCTGATCTATGCCTGGTCGGGTCTCGCCGTGCGCCTGGCGATCGTCTTCACCTTGGGCTTCTCGGTCTTCCAGTTTCTGGCAAACCAGGAACAGAAGCGCGTCGAGCAGACGATGTCGCTGGTCGAGCTTTGGGAAAGCAAGGATTTTCAGCAGGCGCAGCGCGCGCTCAAGGAGCGCCTCTCGTCGCTCAACGCCAAATACGACAATCTGCTCAGCGCCACGCCGTCGCCGACCGAGGAACGGGTCTTCCGGCAACGCATTGGCATTGAGGCGATGACTGCCGGCGGCGGCACCATGCCGATCGCCGATTTCAACGACAATTTTGATCGCATCGTCTATTTCCTCAATCGTCTCTCCATCTGCGTTGAGGGCAAGCTCTGTTCGCGCGATGTCGCCGATGCCTATTTCCGCGACTATGCGGTGTCGTTCTGGAGCTATTTTGCCGGCTACATCGAAAAAGAGCGCAAGGCCGGTTCCGCCAGTTATGCCCAGGCGATCGAGAATTATGTGCGTCACGGGTCGGCGCCGCCCGCCGACTCCAAATAGCGGCGCAACAAGGTGCCGGGCAGCTCCCATCCCTTGCGTGCTATCCGGTGGCTAATCCTGGTCGGTCTTCTGGCGTTAACGTCAACCGCCGGTGCCGAGGACCTCGATTTCCACCTCGATCTCAACACCGGCGGCCACAGCGCCAGGGTCACCGACCTTGCCTTCACGCCGGACGGCGAGGAACTGGTCTCCGCATCTGACGACAAGACCATCCGCATCTGGGACTGGCAGAGCGGGGTGACGCTGCGCACCATTCGCGGCTATCTTGGCAATGGCAATGACGGCAAGGTCTTTGCGATTGCCGTGTCGCCGGATGGCAAGACGATCGCCGCCGGCGGTTATTTCGGCGCCGGCATCGGCGACAAGCCCCCTTATGGCGATATCAGGCTGTTCGATTTCGCCACCGGCAGGATCAAAACCGTGCTCAAGGCCGCCGACTATGCCATCTATGATGTCGCCTTTTCACCCGACGGAAACACGCTCGCCGCCGGCGGTGGCGATGGTTTCGTCTACCTCTGGCGGGCGGACGACAAATCCGCGTCGGGCTGGACGCTGGCGGAAAAATTCGATGCCGATTCCTGGCGTGTGGAAAAGCTCGCCTTCGCCGCTGCGGGAACCCGGCTGGCAGCGACGACCACCGACAATGGCATCCGGCTCTGGGACGTCGCCAAGTCAGAGGAAATCGCTTTGCCCGCCGAGGCCGAACCGCTGCGCGATGTCGGCGTCGCCGCACTCGCCGTGTCATTGGATGGCAGCCTGTTCGCCACCGGCAGCAAGGACGGCGACGTCCAGCTCTGGCAGGCCAGCACCGGCAAATTCGTCCGCGCCATGCCGAAGCAGGATTTCCAGATCGGCGCTCTGAGCTTCGCGACGGGTTCGCGGCTTGTGGCGTCATGCAGCTATCGCTGCGCCGACAAGCATCGCTCGGTGGTCTGGAATACCGACAGCGGCGAGCAACTGCTCGACTATAACGGCCATGACGGCACGGTCTTTGCTGGCGCCGGCAATGCCGACGGCTCGCTGGTGGCGACAGCCGGCGGCACCCGCAACGCCATCCAGGTCTGGAACCCCATGACCGGCGAGCGCAAGGCGCTGCTGCAAGGGGTCGGCGAACCGGTGACGGCGATCGGGATCGATGCGGCGAGCAGCTCCATCGCTTGGGGCAACACCAACCCCTGCCCTGAACGCGTGTCCTGTCCCGAGCTGCAGGGCACGCTGGACAAGGTGCTGGCGCTACCGACGGCCGAGCGGTTCTTCGAGGACCCGGTGGCGTTTGCGGAACAGGGCGCCTATGCCCGCGCGGCACTCGCAGAGGGTGAGTGGTCGCTCCGTGCTGCCCCCGGCGGCAAGGACGGCCTGGAGAATGCCGTGCTCGAAATCGCGAGCGGCGGAAAGGTGATGCACAGCATCGAGAATGCCGCCACCAATGGCTTCGTCCATTCGGCTTACACGCTGATCGGCAATGGGCTTGGCCTGATCACCGGCGGCAGCGACGGCACGCTGTTGGAATACAAAACCGCGACCGCCGAGCTATCGGGTGAATTCACCGGCCACACCGGCGAGATCAACGCCATGGTTGCCGCCGAGAAGGAAGGGCTGTTGGTCACCGGCAGCGCCGACCAGACCGTGCGGCTGTGGAATTTGAAGACACACAAACTGATAGTGTCGATGTTCTTCGCCGGCTCCGAATGGATCGCCTGGATGCCGCAGGGCTACTATTATTCCTCCGCCGACGGCGACAAGTTGATAGGCTGGCACGTCAATCAGGGTCGCGACCACGAAGGGCGTTTCATCAGCGCCGGCCAGCTGAAAAAATATCTCTGGAGCCCGGAAATGGTGCGCCGGGCCATCATCCTGCGCAGCGCCGAACAGGCGGTTCAGGAAATGCGCCCCGGCGTCGACCGCCAGCTGGAAAAGCTGCTCGAGCGCAAACCGCCGGAATTCGGCATCAAGCTTGCCGCCGACCAGAGCAACGTCCGCGAGGGCTATGTCGCCGTCGAGATTTCGGGCGCGCAGGAAGCCGGCGCCGATGTCGCCGGATTTTCGATCCTGTCGAACAGCCGCAATGTCGGCAATGTCACGGCGCGCTCGGCCGATGGCGGCAAGAGCACCATCGTCGAAGTGCCGGTCGAGAATGGCGAAAATACCATTCGCATCACCGGCACCAACGAGTTCGGCTATCTGACCGAGCGCAGTGTCACAGCACTTGGCAGGAAAACCGAAAAGCCCGCCAACAAGGGCAAGCTCTACGTCGCCGTGATCGGCGTCGACAAATATCCTTTCCTCACCGATGCATGCGCCGGCCACGCCTGCGATCTGCGCTATCCCGTCGATGACGCCACCGAATTCCTCAAGGTGATCTCGCAGAAATCCGCGCCCTTGTTTTCGGCGATGGAGACGCTGGTTCTGGTCAACCGCGAAGCGCTGGATGAGGCGCCCGATTCCGGCAAGGACGTGTTCAAGGTCGCCAGCGCCGACACCATCCTGGAACCGGATTCCGACACGATCAACGACCAGCTCGCCGACTTTCTCGACAGACCCGGCGAGAACGACACCACCATCATTTTCGTCGCCGGTCACGGCATCAACATCGACGAAGATTATTATTTCATCCCCACGGACGGCCGCAAACAGGATGCCGACCGCTGGAAGCGCTCCTCGCTGGTCGACTGGGGCGACATCCAGAAATCGGTTGAGCGGGCCAAGGGCATGCGCTTCATGCTGCTCGACACCTGCCACGCCGCCAACGCCTTCAACCCGCGCCTGGAAAAAGACGCGCAGGACGCACGCATCGTCGTCTTCTCGGCCACCGCTGCCAACAACACCGCCGCCGAACTGCCCGAGCTCGGCCATGGCGTCTTCACCTATTCGATCCTCGAAGGCCTGCGCGGCCGGGCCAAGACCTCCGACGGCGGCGTGACGCTGTTCGGCCTCGCCGACTACATCTCGCGCGAAGTGCTGCGGCTGACCGCGTCCAAGCAGAAGCCGTTCTACTATGTCGGCGGCGTGGAGAACATTGTGCTGGCTGAGCCGTGAGAGGTCGGCACCCAGGCACCCGCCTCTGGCCTGCCGGCCATCTCCCCCGCAAGGGGGGAGATCAGTCTCTTCATTGCTGGAGATCTATTTTCAAGGTTGGTGATTGGCGAAAGTCGAGGCGACATCCAATCTCCCCCCTTGCGGGGGAGATGTCCGGCAGGACAGCGGGGGGTGCCTGGGCACGGACCAGCATTCTGATCTTTGCCACCGCCTTGCTTATCCTCTCAGTGCTTCAAGCGTCTGCCGCCCCCATCACCTGCCCGCCCGGCGACACAAACTTCCCGTCCTTCTACTCCGACCCCACACTCTTCACCGACGCCATCGCCGCCGTCGCCAGAATCGAGCCGTCCAACCAACGCCTCACCGGCATCACAGTCCCCCACCACCTGCTCGTCGCAGATCTCGTCGCACTCGGTTTCCACGCCGCGTCCGGCTTCCGCTACAAGCGCATCGTCATCCTGTCGCCGGACCATTTCCATAAGACGCAGAAACTCTTCGCCACCACGACGCGCGGCTTCGACACTGTGCTTGGCCCGGTCCTGGCCGACACGGCAGCCCTGCGCCTTATCCAGGCGAACAGCGAGATGGTCGAGGACTCCTGCCTCTTCGCCAAGGAGCACGGCGTTCAAGCCATGCTGCCCTTCCTGCACCATTATTTTCCCGAGGCAACCATCGTGCCGGTGGCGATGTCGGTCAAGGCGAAGCGCGGCGACTGGGACCGGCTGGCGCAGGCGCTGAAAGCGATCGTCGACAAGGACACGCTGATCGTCGAATCCACCGATTTCTCACATTATCTGCCGCAGCACGAAGCCAGGCGTTTCGACCAGCAGACGCTGAACATGCTCGCCGCCGGTTCGCTCGACGGCATCACGGCGCTGCGCCAGCCGGATCACGCCGATTCGGTCGGTGCGCTCTATATCCAGACCAGGCTGCAGCGCGAACTGTTCGGTGCTGCGCCGCTGGTCGTCGCCAACGAGAACTCGCAGGCGCATTCAAGCGACTATGTCGAGCGCACCACCAGCTATGTCGTGGCGCTGTTCGGCGCCTTCGGCCCCGGCTTGAACAATCCTGCCCGTCCCGACGACAAGCTCTATTATTTCGCCGGCGACGTGAATTTCGGTCGCGCCATGATGAGGATCGTGGTCCGCGACGGTGTTGCCGAGAAGATCGTCGACAGCGTGCTGGCCCTGACCCGCTCGCGGCCGCTGATCGTCAATCTCGAAGGCGTGATCCTGCCCAACGTCCCTGAGGCGATCGACGACATGACGCTGGCCATGCCCGCAGACCTCGCCATCGACATGCTCAAGAAATTGCATGTCGCCGCTGTCAGCCTCGCCAACAATCACGCCTACGACCTCGGCCCGTCAGGCTATGCCGAGACGCTGGCCGCACTCGATGCGGCCGGCATCGCCCATTTCGGCCAGGGCGAGACGCTGGCGCTTGCCGATCTCGACTTGGTCGGGCTGACCGACATCGATACCAACGGCTCCAGGAACACCGACCTTCTGACGCCTGCTTTGCTCGACCGGCTGCTGCACGACAATGCCGAGCGGCCGGTGATTGCCTTCGTCCATTGGGGCCGCGAGTACAAGACGGAGCCGTCGCCGCACGAGGAGATGCTTGCCGACCAGATGCGGCTGCGCGGTGTCACGGCAATCGTCGGCGGTCATCCACATGTATCGAGCGAGGCGATCCTGCCGCTCGGCGGTGGCGATGTTGCGGAGATCTATTCGCTCGGCAATTTCCTGTTCGACCAGAAAGCCGAACGATCGTCCGGGTCGATGCTGGAACTCAGGGTGTTCAGCCAGGGCACGATCTTTGCCCGGCTGATCCCGCTGCCCAATTTTTTCGAGATGGGCTCGAAATGACGCGATTCCCGAAAGGACGTGACAGGACCTCAACAGCCTTGCAGATCTTCCGGCAGATAGCAGACCGCCGGCTTGGTGCTGGTTTCGAACAGCGACTGCTTCGGCCTGAAATAGAAGAACGTGGCCGGCTTGCTCTCGCGTGTGCTGCCATCGGCGAAATGGGCGGCGATGCTGAAGCGATGGATCGACGACATTGACGACCACATTTTCAGCCGTGCCGTGTAGGCGCTGAGATTCTTGTTGCCGCGCACCGGCATGGGGATGCTGTAATCGGTCTTGCCGATCGGAAATTCGATGTTCTGGTAGCGCAGCGCTTCGGGCGACGCGCCGCCGCCATCGCCGCATTCGGCGAGCGATTCTGGGACCTCGATGCTGACCAGCGAGACGATGACGCGAAACGGCTCGCTCTGCTGGTAGACAGCGCCCTGATCGTCCGCCCAGGAATAATCGAGCTTGCCAATCCCGGTCACGCTCATTTTCTCGACGCTGCCGCTGATGTAATCGGCAACGTCGCCGAATTTGACCTTGTTGGCCACCTGGGCGCGGCAGACATCCAGGCTGTCCCTTGACGGGCAAGTGAAGCGCTCGGTCTCGAGCGTGGTTGTGTCGACGCCGGCTTCAGTCAGCACGTCCTTGATCGAGACGTCGACGCCATCGCCGAAAGTGCCGATGTCCTTCGTGAACATGCGGCTCGGCTCGCCGGTCGCGTTGTCCTGCTCGTCGGTCCTGGTGAACTGGATCGACATCTTCATGTCTTTCACGTCGCCCCAGCCATTGTTGACGATCGAGAAGTCGGGGCGGAAGCCGACGCAGCCATAGTGCTCGCTGATCGACAGCATCGGCTTGCGGTAGGCCTCGCTCGCGGCCACCTTCATTTCCAGGCTGTCGATCTTGACCCTCGACCGGTCGGTGGTCTTGAGGTCGACTTCGGCGAAGGCCGGCGCCGTCTCCCAGTCCATGCCTTCATAGACATTGCCGGTACGAATCTCTCCGGTGCCGTTCCAGGCATCGTTGTACTGGTCCGACACCGGATAGATCGCGATGTCTTCGTCGCGCACCAGATGCTGGTACTGCATGTCGGCCTGCTGCGTCATGCGCTGGTCGACGGCAATGCCGATCTCGACCTTGTCGGCGGAACCGCCGCCGGTCTGCGCCTTGAGCAACCCGCCCACTCTGGCATCGGCCAGCACGTCGGGGCGCGCACCGCCGATCTCCTTGCCCATCGCCCATTGCGACCAGTAGACGGTGCCGCCGGACAGCCGGGTGCGGCCCTTGCCGTCCTTCAGCCCATCGGCAAAAGAGCCGACGAATATCTCGCCTGTCTTCGTCTCCAGCCTGCCCTCGCCATTCGGCACACCGGCCCTGAATTGCCCTTCATAGCGATTGCCGTCGGCATCGACATGGATCGCATGGCCGTAGAGCTGGCCGGCGACCCAACGGCCGTCGAGAATCTCGCCTGAACGCAGCTCCAGCCGGCCTTGTCCTTCGGGGCGGCCATTCCTGATCTCGCCGAAATAGCTGGAATAGATCGTCTTGGGGTCATAGCTCGCCGAGCCGCGTACGCGCCAGACCAGCCTGCCCTTGCCGTTGACGGTGCCGTCGGCTGCGACGGTGCGGTCCGGCGACACGCCGGCTGCCGGCTCCCAGGTGAAATCAAGACCCAATTCCGGGTGGGAATCCCAGACCCGTACATTCTTGCGCAGCACCGAACGTGTTTCGCTTTTATAGAGGATTTGCACCCGCTCGGCCCAGGCGCCATCGGGTGTGGCACCGCCTTGATCGGCCATAGCGGAAAAGCATGTCAGTGCGGCCAGCATGGATGCAGCCGCCATCGCTTTGACTCCGAAGATCATTCTTGCCCGCGCCATCTTACCCAACCCCTTGGATCGCCTAGCGTAAGCACCGCTGTAACACAGTGCAAGAGAGGTGTTCCGATACAAAAAAACCGGCGGCAGGAACGTCCCGCCGCCGGTTTGCTAATGCTGTTTCTCGCCGCTGTTTGCCGGCGAAAGATCGGGCCTTATTTGTACAGGCTGTTGATCCACGCCACGTTGGCAGCGTTCAGGCGCACCGCTGTGTTGGCGTTGGGGCTTTCGGCCACGTTCACGCCGGTGACGACGCGCTGCTTGGCGCCATTGTCATAGGCGTAGACCGAGCTGCCGCTCGACCCCGGATAGGTGTCGCAGTCGTACTGGAAATACTCCGCGCCGATGTTTTCGGCTTTCACTTCGCAGGTCGCCTTCCACATCGTACCCATCGGCTTGTCGCCGGGGTAGCCAACGATGTTGGCGGTGAAATCGCCGAGGTTCTCATAGTTGGCATAACCCAGCCAGCCGAGATTGGTGCCGACATCCTGCTTCAGCGTGATGATGCCGAGGTCCCACGGAATGACCGAGCCGTAGTAACCCTGATAATTGTCGATGAAGCCCTGCAGGATGTAGACGCTCTCATAGCTGAAAGCGCCAAACGGTGCATCGTCGGCGGTGTTGCCGTTGAGCGACGGCACGAAGATGACGTCGTCGAGCCAAGCCTTGTCTTCATTGCTGTAGAGACAATGCGCGGCGGTGAGCACCGTGCGCGGACCGATCAAAGTCCCCGAACAGCTGCCGTAACCGCTCTTGGCTTTGCCTTCGATATAGCCGATCGCGGTGAACGGGTAGGTCTTGGTGTTCTTGATCTGCTCGCGGTCGTCGGCCCCGAACACCTGGCGGCCGGCTTCGTCGCCGCCCGTCAGTCCGGTCTTGTCGGCGTTCGGTGTGTTGGCGGGCGCGTTCAATTCCTTGATGACAAGGTCCTTCAGCGTCTCGCCTGCATCGATCTTGATGTCCTTGCCATCGGCGGAACGTCCGACGATGCCATAGGATTTGACCGCCGTGCCCTCGTCGGTCAGCGGCGCTGCCCGGCTGGCTTCATCTTCGGTCAGTTTCGGCGGAGCGATCGGCTTTGCCCGGCCGGGCTGGTAGTCGCCCGTTCCGAGATCGCGCATGCTTTCGCCATTGCCGGCATTCGCTGAGCCGGGTTCGGCGGCGAAGGCAGGCATCGTCCACAGTGCGGTGGATAGCAGTGCGGACGCAATGATAGTGCTTGTCAGTTTCGTCATGGTGAGACTCTCCCAAAAGTCAGCAAGGAGTGGAGCAAAATACAGAAATATTGTCGAGATCGTGGTGGAGTTAAAAAATTAGTTTGGTTACCCGCCCGTATCGGATCATCGGTCCGGGCGGCCTCGTTAAAGCCCTCCGCCAAACGCACCCGCGTCGATATACTGCCTAAAATAATCCAACATTGGCAATGACAAATCGCTTCCACGTAGGCCGTGGGGGGCTATAGGGTTTGGGTGGGCTCTGCCCGATGGGGCACGATTAGCAAAAGTGGTATTTCGGTTTTATGGCCGCGCGGACGTCGTTCGTTCTGGCGGAAGGCGATCGAGGTACCGGTACCGCTTCTGTTGGTTATGCGTCATGGCGGCATGGCTCGGCAATTTTCATCTCAGGAGGGTTTCAAGGTGAACATTATCCATCGGTTCAGGCCGCTTGCCGCTGCATCGCTGCTGGGCATCGCGGCCGCTTTCCCCGCTGTCGACGCGCTCTATGCAGCCGACGACGCCGTCAGGCCGGAAGCGGCGGTCTCGCCGATGCAGCGCGTTGCCGAAGCCCGGGACAAGGCCAAGGCCGAGAACCCCGACGGCGCCGACCGCGTCTATGGCGGCAAGGAAGCCGACAAAGGGGCCTATCCGTTCCAGGTGGCGCTGCTGACCAGCGCCCGGCTGGACCCCAGCCCGGCCTCGCAGCCGAACGCGCAATTCTGCGGCGGCAGCCTGATTGCTCCGCAATGGGTGCTGACGGCGGCGCACTGCCTCAACGACAAGGGCCGGCCGATTTCGCCCGACACGGTGACCGTGCTGACCGGCGCCACCGATCTTACCGAAGGCAAGCGCTACAAGGTGGTCGAGGTCATCGTCAACGAGGGCTACAGCGAACAGACGCTGGACAATGATCTCGGCCTGCTCCGGCTGGCGGAGCCCGCCGATGCGCCGGTCATCAAGATCACCAATGAGCCGACGCCAGACAGCGGCAAGACCACGGTCATCGGCTGGGGCAAGATGCAGGACGGCACCTTCCCGACCGCGCTGATGGTGGCCGATCTCGATCTCGAGCCGAGCGCTGCCTGCAACAGCGGCATCAAGTCGATCTATGCGCATGACCTAAAGGCGGCACTTGGCGATCTCTCCCACCGGATGCGTTATTCGGAAAAGGGCATCGATGCCGCCGCCAATGCGATCGCCGCCGATATGTCGGATCCGCTGACCAAGAACATGATCTGCGCCGGCACCGACAGCGGCGAACGCGACGCCTGCAACGGCGACAGCGGCGGTCCGCTGTTCATGACCGGCGCCAGCGGTCCGGTCCAGGTCGGCGTCGTCTCCTGGGGCGAAGGTCCGTCCGACGGCACCGCCGCTTGCGGCCACAAGAATGCCTATGGCATCTACACGCGATTGGCCAACTATACGGGTTGGATCGAAGCCAAGATGAAGACCCCGGCTCCGGCAGCCGCGGCGGCGCCCAAGGCCGGTCTCGGCACGGCCAAGAAGCCCTGAACGGGCCCGAAGCTTGATAAACGCAAAACGGCGGGATCTTTCCCGCCGTTTTGTTGTCCGGTGCCGGCTGTTCCGCTTACTTCCGCGGCGGGCCTTTGCGCTCGGCCGACGCCGCCCACAGATTGATGTCGGACTCGCGTGCGTAAGTGTCGATTTCGGCGAGCTCGGCATCGCTGAACTCGAGCACCTTGAGCGCGCCGACGCAGTCCTCGACCTGTTCGGGCCGGCTGGCGCCGATCAGCGCCGAGGTGACCCGGCCCTTGCGCAGCACCCAGGCTAGCGCCATCTGCGCCAGCGTCTGGCCACGCTTGCCGGCGATCGCGTTCAGCGCCTGGATGTTGGCGATGGTCTTTTCGTTGATGAAGGCGGGCCGCAGCGACTTGCCTTGGCTGGCGCGGCTGCCCTCGGGGATGCCGCCGAGATATTTGTCGGTCAGCATGCCTTGTGCCAGCGGCGAGAACACAATCGATCCGACACCGAGCCCTTCCAGCGTATCGAGCAGTCCGTCCTCTTCGACCCAGCGGTTGAGCATCGAATAGCTCGGCTGATGGATGATGCAGGGCGTACCGAGCTGCTTCAATATGTCGGCCGCCTCGCGCGTGCGCTGCGAATTGTAGGACGAGATGCCGGCATAGAGCGCCTTGCCGGAACGCACCGCATGGTCGAGCGCGCCCATCGTTTCCTCAAGCGGCGTATCCGGATCGAAGCGGTGCGAATAGAAGATGTCGACATAGTCGAGCCCCATCCGCTTCAGGCTCTGGTCGAGGCTCGCCAGCACATATTTGCGGCTGCCCCATTCGCCGTAAGGCCCTGCCCACATCTCATAGCCGGCCTTGGTCGAGATGATCAGCTCGTCGCGATAGCCGGCGAAGTCGGTGCGCAATATCTCGCCGAAGGCGATCTCGGCCGAGCCCGGCGGCGGGCCGTAATTGTTGGCGAGATCGAAATGGGTGATGCCGATATCGAAGGCCTTGCGCGCGATCGCCTGCTTGGTCTTGTGTGGCGTGTCGTTGCCGAAATTGTGCCACAGGCCGAGCGAGATCGCCGGCAGTTTCAGGCCGGATCGCCCGCACCTGTTGTAGAGCATTTTCTCATAGCGGTGTTCAGCCGGCTGCCAGCGCATGGGTACAGATCCTGGATTGTATGGGTGTCGGCGCGAGCGCGCCGACACCCTTCTACCTCATTTCTGCTTCGCCAACAGTTCTTTTGCGTCCTTGACGCCGAGTGCAGCCGGCCGCTCGCAGCTGGTCTGCATGGCGACGAACTTGCCGGTCTCGCCCGACCGCAACAGGCCGGTCATGACGTCGACGGCATGCAGCGCGAGCTCCATCGAGCAACGATGCGGCCGGCCCTCGGCGATCGCCAGCGCCATGTCGGCAAGGCCTGCGGTGCGGTAGTTGGCCATCATGCCCTGGCCGTGCATTTCGTTGGGCACGCCGAACGGATGCTGCCATTTCGGCAGTTTCTTCACCGGTTTTGCCGCCTTGGTTATGCGCACGTCGCCACCGAAGAAATTCGGATCCGGCACGAACACCGTGCCCGTCTCACCATAGAGTTCCATCGGCGCGTGACCATGCGCCCAGACGTCCCAGCTGGTGTTGAGCGTGATCACGGCGCCGTTCTCGAACTCCAGCAGGCCGTGGATCGTTGTCGGCGTGTTGACCGGGATTTTCTCGCCCGCGCGCGGTTTCGACGAGATCGTGCGCTCCTTGGCAGGCGTTGTCGCGAAGGCCGCCACCTGCTTCACCGGCCCGATCAGCTGGATCAGGTTGGTGATGTAGTAGGGCCCGATGTCGAGCACCGGCCCGGCGCCCGGCTGGAAGAAGAAATCGGGATTGGGGTGCCAGTGCTCCATGCCGTGGCCCATCACATGACAGGTGCCGCTGGTGATCTTGCCGAGCGCGCCGGTGTCGATGAGGTTGCGCACCAGCTGGTGCGCGCCGCCGAGGAAAGTGTCCGGAGCCGAACCGATGCGCAGCCCTTTCTTCTCGGCCCGGCTCTTGAGGTCGAGCCCTTCCTTGACCGACAGCACGAACGGCTTTTCCGAATAGACGTGCTTGCCGGCATCGAGGATCTGCTTCGACACCCCGTAGTGCACCGCCGGGATGGTGAGGTTGACGATGATGTCGATCTCGTCATCCTTGAGCAGTTCTTCGACGGTCTCGGCGCGCAGCTTGAACTCCTTCGCCCGTGCCTTTGCCGCGTCCATGTTGATGTCGGCGCAGGCGCGCATCTCGATGCCGCGAAACAGAGGCGCCAGCGAGAAATACGCTTTCGAGATGTTGCCGCAGCCGATGACGCCGATACCCAGTTTCTTTGCCATGATGATTGTTCCTAGTAAGCCTTGACGGATGCGAGCGAGCGGCTGGCGAAGCGCTCGATGTCGTTGGGGTTGTCCTGTTCCATGACGTAATATTTGGCCGCGCTCTTCGCCCGAAGTGTCTTGATCAGGCCGGCCCAGTCGATGGTGCCGTGGCCGACATCCGCCCAGCCGTCCTCGTCAAGGCCTTCGCCTGACTTGGCCATGTCCTTGACATGGACGGCGCTGATGCGCTTGCCGTGCTTTTCGATCCACGGCAGCGGATCAACGCCGCCGCGGATTACCCAGGCGACGTCCATCTCCCAGCCGATGTCGGGCGCAGCCGACAGGATGTGATCCTGCGGCACCGAGCCGTCGGCGAGTGTCTTGAACTCGAAATCATGGTTGTGCCAGGCAAAGCCGTAGCCGGCTTTTTTTGCGGTCTCGCCGACCTTGGCCAGACGCTCGCCAAAGCCGCGCCAGCCGGCAGCGTCGGCCGGCCGCTGCTCGGCCAGCAGATAGGGACAGATGACGAGCGTGATGCCGAGTGCGTCGGCTGTTTTGCGTACGCCGTCGAAATCATTCTCCAGCGCATCGATCGAGAAATGTCCGGTCGGCATCGAAAGCCCGTTCTTGTCGAGTTCGGCGCGGAACGCCTTGGGGTCGTCATAGACGCCGCCGAAACCTTCGACTTCCTTGTAGCCGAGCTTACCAAGCATTTTCAGGATGCCGTCCCACGGCTGGAAATTGCGGGCGCTGTAGAGTTGGAATGACCAGTTCATCGTCTCTGTCCGTTTCTTGGGTGGTTAAGGCTTGGGGATGTTTTCGGGGGATCGTTTTCGCGAGATCGTTTTAGGGGGATCGTTCTTGGGAGGATGGTTTGCGGATGATTCTAGAGGGTCACAGGCGATTGCCGGTCGCAGCGTCGAACAGCGAGGCGCGCGCCGGATCGAAACCGAACTGGATCGGATCGCCGCTGCGCAGCGTCCGTTCCGCCTCGACGCGGAAGGAGAGGTTGCGGCCGGCAAGCTTCGTCCACACCAGCGTGTCGGAACCCATCGGCTCCACGATCTCGACCGAACCGCCGGCGGAAAACGGCATCGACTTCGCCGCGTCACCGAAAGCGATATGTTCAGGCCGGATGCCCAGCACGCAAGCGCCGGCCGGGCGCTCCGTGCCGTCAAAGGTATAGCGATCGAGCGGCACCGAAACACCGTCGGTCCTGAACACTGGAGCAGCATTGGCCTCCAGCTCCCCTTCGAGGAAATTCATCGCCGGCGAGCCGAGGAAGCCGGCGACAAACCGGTTGACCGGCCGGTTATAGATCGTCTGCGGCGCGTCAAGCTGCTGGATGACGCCGCCGCGCATGACCGCGATACGGTCGGCCAGCGTCATCGCCTCGATCTGGTCGTGGGTGACGTAGATCATGGTGTTCTGCAGCTTGCGATGCAGAAGCTTGATTTCGACGCGCAGTTCCGAGCGCAGCTTGGCGTCGAGATTGGATAGTGGCTCGTCGAACAGGAAGACGTCGACGTCGCGCACCAGCGCCCGCCCGATCGCCACGCGCTGGCGTTGGCCGCCGGACAAGGCCGCGGGCTTGCGCTGCAAAAGCGGCTCGATCTGCAGGATCTCGGCGGCGCGGGCGATGCGCTTGGCGATCTCGTCCCTGGGCACGCCGGCAACGCGCAGGCCGAACGACAGGTTCTTCTCCACCGTCATTTGCGGATAAAGCGCATAGGACTGGAACACCATGCCGATGCCGCGATCCTTGGGCTCTTCCCAGGTGACGTTCTTGCCCTTGATGAAGATGCGGCCTTCGGAAATATCGAGCAGCCCGGCGATGCAGTTGAGCAAGGTCGACTTGCCGCAGCCCGAGGGACCGAGCAGCACGATGAACTCGCCCTCTGCGACCTCGAGATTGAGGGTCTGCAGCACCGATACAGAGCCGAAGTTCAGGGACAGGTCCTGGATCGAAACGCTGGTGCCGTTGGCTGCCGTCATCGCCATCACCCTTTCACCGCACCGGCGGCGATGCCGCGCACGAAAAGCTTGCCGGAAATGAAGTAGACGATGAGTGGCACAAGGCCGGTCAGGATGGTGGCGGCCATGTTGACGTTGTACTCCTTCACGCCTTGCACCGAATTGACGATGTTGTTGAGCTGCACCGTCATCGGATAGGTGTCGGGACGGGTGTAGACGACGCCGAACAGGAAGTCGTTCCAGATGCCGGTCACCTGCAGGATGATGGCGACGACGAAGATCGGCAGCGACATCGGCGCCATGATCCGCAGGAAGATGCCCCAGAAGCCGGCGCCGTCGACCCGTGCCGCCCTGAACAGCTCTTCCGGCATCGAGGCAAAATAGTTGCGGAACAAAAGCGTGAGGATCGGCATGCCGAAGATGGAATGGACGATCACCAGGCCGCTGAGGCTGCCGTAGAGGCCGATCTCGCGCAGGATGATGACGATCGGATAGATCATCACCTGATAGGGGATGAAGGCGCCGACGATCAGGATGACGAAGAATGTGTCGGCGCCCTTGAAGCGCCAGTTGGCGAGCGCATAGCCGTTCACCGAGGCGATCGCGATCGACAGCAGCACCGACGGCACGGTGATGCGCACCGAATTCCAGAAGCCGCGCGAAAGCCCGTCGCAATTGAGGCCGGTGCAGGCGGTCGCCCACGCCTTCACCCACGGTTCGAACGTGATTTCGAGCGGCGGCGAGAAGATATTGCCCATCCGTATCTCGGGCATGCCCTTGAGCGAGGTTACGACCATCACGTAGAGCGGCAGCAGATAGTAGACCGCCACCACGATCAGCGTGCCATAGAGGAAGATATTGCCGCGCGAGAAGACATGCCGCGGCTTCGGCCCGCGCGGCCCGGAGGCTTCGCGCTCGGCGGCACCCGCGCTGGCGGGCAAAGGGACGGCCGGGTCAGCCACGCTTCCTGCCTCCAAATTCAAGGTAGGCCCACGGCACGACGACGATCACCACCGAGAGCAGCATCATGGTCGAGGCGGCAAAGCCCTGGCCAAGATTCTGTGCGAAGAACATGTAGTCATAGACATATTTGGCCGGCACTTCGGAGGCGATTCCGGGGCCGCCGCTGGTCTGGGCGACAACGAGGTCGTAGACCTTGACGATGCCCGACGCGATGATGACCAGCGTGGTGATGAAAACCGGCCGCATCATCGGGATGACGATGAACAGATAGGTCTTCCACATCGGGATCCCGTCTACCCGCGCCGCCTTCCAGATGTCCTCGTCGATGCCGCGCAGGCCGGCCAGCATCAAGCACATGATGAGCCCGGTGCCTTGCCACAGCGCCGCAATCGAAATGCCGTAGATGACGATGCTGGAATTGTATAGCGGGTCGAAGTTGAAGCTCGTCCAGCCGAGGTCCCGCACCACATGCTGGATGCCGAAATCCGGATTGAGCAGCCACTGCCAGACCAGGCCGGTGACGATGAAGGAAAGCGCGAACGGATAGAGGAAGATGGTGCGGAACGTGTCCTCGAAACGGATCTTCTGGTCGAGAAGCGCTGCAAGCAGGAAGCCGATGACCAGTGAGAACACCAGCGAGATCGCGCCGTAGATCAAAAGGTTCTCGATCGAGATCAGCCAGCGCGGCGTCACCCACAGCCGGTAATACTGATCGAGCCCGGCGAAATTCAGCCGTGGCAGCAGCTTCGAATTGGTGAAGGAATAGAACACCGTCCAGACGGTGCCGCCGACGAAAACCACCGACGCGGTGAGGATCATCGGGATCGAGGCGACCTTCGCATTGAGGTTGCGGAACAGCGGGTTGGGGCGTTCGCTCTTGCTCATCTCGTCAGCCGGCTGGGTAAGGGCGGTGCTATCCCGGCCCTGCTTTCGCAAGACCGGGAGCGAGGTGTATTGCCTCCAACGTCAGTCTGCCGAAGCGATGAGGTCGGCGAAGCGTTTCTGCGCGTCTTCGATGGTCAGGTCCGGCTTGGCGAAGAATTCGGCGAAGAGATCTTCCTTCTGCTTCTGGGTGTCCTGCGAAAGCAGTTGGTCAGTCCACGGGATGACGGCGCCCTTGGCGAGGATCGCCAGACCCTTCTTCATGCAGTCGTTCGCCGCATTGAGATCGACGTCACCGCGCACCGGCAGCGAGCCCTTCTTGAGATTGAAGGCGACCTGAGTCTTAGGGTCGAGCAGCGTCTCTGCCAACACCTCCTGCGCCTTGGACTTGTCGGCATCCTTGAGCAGCGGGAAATAGAAGGCGTCGCCGCCGGTGGCGATCACTTCGTTCAGACCGAGGCCCGGCAGGCAGGCATAGTCCTTGCCGGCGACCTTGCCGGCAACCTGGAACTCGCCTTGCGCCCAGTCACCCATGATCTGGCCACCGGCCTTGCCGGTGATGACGAGATTGGTTGCCTGGTTCCAGTCCTGCACATTGGTGTTCTTCGCCATCTTGCGGGCATCGTCGGCGGCCTTGAAGACCTTGGCGATCTCGGGCCCGGCGGCGAACTTGGCATCCTTGTCCTTGTAGACCTTAAGGAACGCGTCGGTGCCGCCGACCGCCGCCAGCAGCACGTCGAAGGCGCCGGAAGATTGCCAGGCCTGTCCGCCGACAGCGAGCGGGATGATGCCCGCCTTTTCCAGGGCGGGCGCTGCCGCCACGAATTCATTCCAGTCCTTCGGCAGCGGCACGCCGGCCTTCTCGAAGGCTTCGTTCGACAGCCACAACCACTGCCAGGAGTGGATATTGACCGGCACGCAATAGATCTTGCCGTCGATGGTGCAGCTGTCGAGCAGGCTCTTCGGCCGCACGATTTCCGTCCACTTGCCCTTGGTGGCGACATCGGTGAGGTCGCGCATCAGGCCGGCCTGCACCAGTTCTTCGGCCTGCCGGCCGTGATTGAACTGGGTGGCGCCCATCGGATCGCCGCCGGTGATGCGGCTGATCATGATCGGCCGTGCCGTGCCGCCGGATCCGGCAATGGCGCCGTCGACCCAGTGATTGCCGGTCGCGTCAAAAGCCTTCGCGAATTCCGCAACCGCCGCCGCCTCGCCGCCCGACGTCCACCAATGGGTCACTTCCAGGTCGGTGGCGGCCGCCGGGCCGGCAAGCTGAAGCGCGGCCGTCGCGGCAAGGGCAGCGGTCAAAAGTCTATAGCGCATTTCGGTTCCTCCCAGAATCTGAAACGTTACAGATTTTCGATACGGCAATTATGCGGAGCGTGCAACCCCTGAGATAAACGCGCTCGAATGTTTTTTCGAGGCGCGAACAAATTCGTTGCGTGCAAACCGGCAAACTCCGCGCAAAACCGGGTGCTGCGCTGCAAAATCATGCTGCAGCGCAAGAAAACCGTCTCGAACCTGATTCTCGCGCAACGTTTCTGGCCGCCAAAACCCTGCCAAAACCATGGCTTGAGAGACCCACGCGCTGCGATGTTGGAAATCTGTAACGTTTCAGTATATTGAGGTCTGACGGCGAAGAACCGTGCCACATCGTCATCGAAGCGATTGTCGGCTGGTCCGGCGGCTGCTATGCGCCTGACGGGGCGGGACGAATGGACAGGGACCAGACGGAGAAGGACGACGAGGCGTCGGCGCATGAGCGGCCGACGCTGAAAACGCTTGCCTTCATGACCGGGCTCGGCGTCACCACCGTCTCGCGCGCGCTCAAGGATGCACCCGAGATCGGCGCCGAGACCAGGCGGCGGGTTCAACTCGTCGCCAGGCAGATCGGCTACCGGCCGAACCGCGCCGGCGTGCGCCTGCGGACTGGCAAGACCAATGTTATCAGCCTCGTGCTCAATACCGAGCGCGAGATCATGAGCTTTGTCTCGGACATCATCTACGGCGTCTCGGAGGTCATTGCCGACACACCCTATCACCTGATCGTCACGCCCTACTCGCGCTCGCAGGATCCGCTGGACCCGGTAAAGTATCTGGTCGAGTCCGGCTCGGCCGATGGCGTCATCATCTCACGCACGCAGCCCAACGATCCGCGCGCCCGCTACATGCTGGAGCGTGGCATTCCCTTTGCCACGCATGGCCGCACCGATATGGGGCTTGTCCACCCCTATCACGACTTCGACAATTACGCCTTCGCCGCCGAAGCGGTGCGCCATCTGGCCAGCGTCGGCCGGCGCCGGCTGGCGCTGGTAGCGCCGCCGGTCGGGCTCACCTATTACGACCACACGGTCAATGGCTTTGCCGACGCACTGAGCGAGGTCGACGCCAGCGAAGTGCCGTTCAACGCTGTTTCGATCGACCAGTCGATCGATCAGATCAGGACGCGGACCGCGCAGTTGATGCGCCGCGACGTCAGGCCGGACGGTTTCGTCAGCAGCGCCGCCGCAGCAACGCTGGCCATCGTCGCCGGCATCGAGGATGCCGGCCTGAAACTCGGCCGCGACGTCGATGTCGTGTCCAAGCAATCGTCGGAACTGCTGCATCTGTTCCGCCGGGAGTTGCTGATCGTCAACGAAGACTTCCGCCTCGCCGGCACCGAGCTTGCCCGCGCCGTGCTGGGCTGGATAGGCGGCGCGGCACCTGGCTCTTTGCAGACTGTGGTCAAGCCAGGCGACGTCGTCGCGTATCAGGGCTGACTGGCACGACCTGAGAGGCCGCCTCACCTGACCCTAGCCGGCAGCACCGCTGCCCCATGGGCCATGGAAAGCCCCCTGCTCGCCGATGCGCTCGAAGCCATGCGCGCCGAAGAAATCGCGCTGCGCCTGGATCAGGTTCGAGGTGCCGCGGCCCTGGCGGTAGCTGTCGAAATAGGCAAGTGCCGACGCCAGTGCAGGCACCGGCGAGCCTGCTTCTGATGCCTTGGCAACGGTGCGCCTAAGCGACGGATGCGCCTCCTGCATCATGGTGGTGAAAGCCGGCGCCATCAAAAGGTTGGTGGACGCGCCGCCCGAGCCGAAGGCTTCCGCCATGGTGTCGAGCATCTGCGAGCGGATAATACAGCCGGCACGCCAGATCTTGGCGATGGTCGGCATCGGCAAGTTCCAGTTGAACTCCTTCGAGGCGGCGCTCATCACCGCGAAACCTTGTGCATAGGCGGCGATCTTGCCGGCGAGCAGCGCCAGCTCCAGGTCTTTCAGAAGTGCCGCCTTGTCGCCGGAGATCTTGGTGACGCCGATATTGCCATAGGCTTTTTCGGCCGCCTGCCGCTCATCCTTGATCGAGGACAGCACGCGGGCCGCCACCGCCGCCTCGATGGCCGTCGCCGGAATGCCGAGCTGCTGCGCCTCGATGACAGACCATTTGCCGGTGCCCTTCTGGCCGGCACGGTCGAGGATGATGTCGACCACCGGCTTGCCGGTCTTTGCATCGTCGGCGGCCAGCACCTTGGCGGTGATCTCGATCAGATACGAATCGAGCCGGCCCTTGTTCCAGTCCTCGAAGACCTTGCCGATCTCCTTCGGCCCCATGCCGAGACCGTCACGCAGGATGCCGTAGATCTCGGCGATCATCTGCATGTCGGCATATTCGATGCCGTTGTGGATGGTTTTCACGAAATGCCCGGCGCCGTCTGTGCCAAGCCAGGCAGCGCACGGTTCATCCTTGAACTTGGCCGAGATCGCGGTCAGCACGCGTTCGACGCGCTTCCAGGAGTCTTCGGTGCCGCCGACCATGATCGACGGCCCGTGGCGCGCGCCTTCCTCGCCGCCCGATACGCCCATGCCGATGAAGGTGAGACCCGAGCCCGACAGTTCCGAAAAGCGCCGCATCGTATCGCGGAAGTTGGCGTTGCCGGCATCGATGACGATATCGTTGTCAGACAACACGCCGCGCAGCGCTTCGATCTGTTCGTCGACCGGCTTGCCGGCCAGCACCATGATGATGATCGGGCGCGGCGGCTTGATCGCAGCTGCCAGTTCCTCCAGGCTGTAGCAGGGCACCACCATGTCCCTGAGCGAACCGGCGCCTTCGAGGAAGGCATCGGTGCGCGCCTTGGTGCGGTTGAAGACGGCGATGCGGTGCCCGTGCTCGGCAATGTTGAGCGCGAGGTTGGAGCCCATTGTGCCAAGGCCGATCAGGCCGATTTCGGCTTTTTCCATCGTTTCTTCCCTGCTTTCGGATTTTGTTGAGGCCGCGTTTTTCGGGATGCCCATTTTTCGGCGAGATGATTGACGGGCCTTTCGCGCCACGTCAACCGCCTCGCCGAATTGTGTTGCGTCGGCGTTGTGTCAAACCGAGTCAGGAAGGGTCAGTTGGTGACCAGGCGACGCCTTGCCGATCGAACATATGGCGATAGGTTGGACATATGGCAGTCAAACGGATGGACAATGTCGGAATCGTCGTCGATGACCTCGACGAGACGATTGCTTTCTTTCGCGAGCTCGGCCTCGAACTGGAAGGGCGGGCGACGATCGAAGGCGAGTGGGCCGGACGTGTCACCGGGCTCGGCGATCAGCACGTCGAGATTGCCATGATGCGCACACCGGATGGCCATAGCCGGCTCGAGCTCTCCCGCTTCCTCACGCCGACGGTCGTCGCCGATCACCGCAACGCCCCGGTCAATGCCCTGGGCTACCTGCGCGTCATGTTTACCGTGGACGACATCGACGACACGCTTGAAAGGCTCCGCAAGCGTGGCGCGCAGCTGGCCGGTGAAGTCGTCCGTTACCAGGACGTGTATCGGCTCTGCTACATCCGCGGGCCGGAAGGGCATCTCATCGGGTTAGCCCAGGAACTCGGCTGAGCGCCCTTCGCAGGCGGGCTGAATATCACTCGGCGCGGATATCGATCGGCGCTTCGATCTTTACCACTTCGAAATCCGAAACCAGAATATTGAGCCGCGCCGTCCAGCGGCCAGGAATCGGAATGACGAGATTATCGACGCGCCAGGTGCCGTCGCCTGGCTTGGTCGCCGGACGCTTGATCGGCTCGATCCCCGAATCGGGCTTGGACAGCACCAGCGTCACTTCCTTGGCGTCGAGCGGGCCGAAATCGCCATCCATGATGACGATGGAGGCGGTGACCTCCCCGGTATGGCCGGGCGTGATGTCGATGTCGGCCATCGCCTTCATAGTGTGGATATGGGTCGACGTCGGTTGTGCCGCGGCGATTGCCAGGGCCCGTGGCGGCGGCGTGAAGCGCCAGCCGGCGGCAACGCCGAAGATCAGGAGCACGATCAGCATTTCGACTGAGATCGAGCGGCTAAGCCGTCGCCGCACTTCCGTCGCTCCGGCCTCGGCCAAGGCGGTGAGCCGCCATCGATTGACCGCCGCCAGCGTGAACAGAAACACCAGCAGCGCCAGCTTGATCAGCAGCAGCCGGCCATAGGCGGTGTTGACCAGTGCCGCCGGTGTCTGCACCTGGATGATGGCGAGCACCACACCGGCGGCGGCAAGCACTACCACCACGGGCATGATCGCGCGCGAAAACCGCCGCAGGAACGCCCCGGCTTCCACCGATTGGCTGCTCAACGCCAGGCCGAGCGGCAGCAATGCTCCAGCCCAGAAAGCGATGCCGGCGCCATGCAGGAACACCATAGGCCGCGTCAGCCATTGCGGTTCGGCTGCACTGGCATGGCCGCTGGCGGCAAGGGCTGCACCCACACCGGCCAGCCCGGCGAGCGCCAACGGCCTGGCGCCAGCACGCGATCCGACCAACGACAGCAGGCCAAGCCCGAGCGCCGCCAGCGAAATCAGCACCGTCCAGCCGAAGCTGGTGCCAAGCGCCGTCCGCCAGACCACCGGTTGCGCCAGCCGGGCGAGTGGCGCGCCCAGCGCGTCCAGCCCCTGGAACCCGAGCGACAGGGGTGCTGCGACCAGCCCGCACAGGATGGCGGCAATGACGAAGCGCTGGCCTGAGCGCTGGCCTTGCGCCAGCCATGTCAGCGCGAAGGCGCCGCCAATGCCGAGGAAAAGCCCGATGTAGAGAAGAACCTTGCCGGTCCAGATCGCTGACCGCAAATCTATATCGACAGCTTCCCCCACCGCCGGCGCCGCACTTGGCGCGCCAACGGAAAACAGCACCGAGCCGCCGACCGGATGGCCATCGGCGGAAATCACCCGCCAGCTCAAGACATGGGTGCCCGGCCCGAGCTTTTGTGGATTGTCGATCTCAACCGTTTGGTCGCTCAACCGAAACGAGGTCAAAGCGACAGGCGTACCGTCGGGCCGCACCAAGGTCAGCACCAGCGGCGACACAGGCTCGCTGAAGGTCAGCGAAAATTGCGTCGGCGCTCGCTCCAGAACCGCGCCGTCGGCAGGCTCGGCCTTGATCAGCGCCGCATGGGCAAAGGCCTGGTTTGGCGTGGCAAGGACGGCAAGCAGCAGGATCGCGGCCAGCAGGCCGAAGCACCTGCCGGCTGTCCGTTCTATCCGCTGAAAACAGGCCACGTTCATGCCATCCACCAAAACAGCGGCGCGCCGCTTCGAAGCAGCGCGCCGCCAATGCATCATTTCTTGGGCAGCAGGTTGAGGCCGGGCGCCGGATCTTCCAGCGCATCCTCATCCTGACCAGCCGCCGGAATCTCTATCCAACGCGTGGTGGCGCCATCGCATTCCTGCACCACCGGAAAATAGAGTTTTTGCCCGGCCGGCAGATCGGCGGCCAACGTGCCGCGGAAGACGAACTCGTCATAAAATTCATCCGGCAGGCTGCCGCCGCTCCAGTCGACTTCCTTGACGCCCGAGGTCACCGCCTCGCCATAGAGCTGGTAGGATTTCTCGTACTTGCCTTTCTTGACCTGCAGCGTCCAGCCCGGCTTCGGCATCGGCTTCACTCCGATCACCCCTTCCGGGATCTGCACGCGCACGGCAATCGTCGCCTTGCCGTCGCAGCCATGCGGCACCCGCAGCACGGCCTTGTAGGTCGAACCGACCGGCGCTTCCTGGGTTTCGAGCGTGATATGGCCGAAGGCAGCGCTTGTCCCCAGGACAAGGAATGCAGCGGCCGGCAAAAGATACTTGTTCATGATGGTCCCTCTCGAAAAATCGGTGGCAAATTGATTGGTCAGTCGTTGTCTTCGAGGGGTGGCGCGCTGCCTATGGCTTGCACGGCAAACTCGACGGTCACGGTTCCGGCCTTCTCGAAAGTCAGCGTGGCGGCAAACATCTGGCCTTCTTTAGGCGGCTGCTTCAAATCCATGAACATCACGTGGTAGGCGCCAGGACCCAGCGTGATCTTGCCGCCCGCCGGAATGTCCAGGGCGCCACTGACCGGGCGCATGGTCATGACGCCATCCTTCACCCCCATTTCATGCAGTTCGGCCTTCCCCGAAATGTCGGAGGAAATCGACAGCAGCCGGTCTGGTGCGCTGCCCTTGTTGACGATGGTGAAATAGCCGCCGGCAACCTTGGCGCCGGCTGGCGTGGCACGGGACCAGGGATGCTCGATCTCGATGTCACCGGCCTTGAACTCATGCGCAAGGACGGAATGGGCGCCGACGAACAACAGTGCAAAGGCAAAGAGGGCGCTGCCGAGACGCTGCTCGATAGTGGTGAAGATAGGGGTGCTGCGGCGCAACGCGCCGGCATGACGAAAACGGGACATGGGTAGGCTCCATGAATATGAGGTCGCGCCTTTGTCCGGCTGCGAACGAGTTTATCATTGGATGATTATCGCCTGCGCAGGTTACGCAAAGCGAGCGGCGGTTTTCAGCCCGCAAGCGGCGGCGCGCGCGGATTGGCCGGAGAGCGCTCGCGCGTGACGTCGGGATGCCTGACTGCCGGCGGGGCAAAAGCGACTGTTTCCAAGTACTGGCTGACCGGCGCCAGGCCGACGCCTGCCGGCGGCGCATAGGCGACGGAGGCCATGCTGCAGCCGAGCATGCAGCACGCCGGCATATGCTGCTGGTGCGGATCGCCGCCGGGAAGCTTGACCGCTCCCTCATGGCTGCAGATGACATTGCCGAAAGCGTCGAGTTGCGAGGCATCCGGCGCAATGCCGAAGGCAAACACGCCGAGCGTCGACTGGAGCAGCAGCACACAGGCCGCGACAAAGGCGGCCGTCATGCTCCATCTCTTACGCCGGAAGTCCAAAGACCTGCCTCTTCACGCAGCAACGCGTGGATATCTAGCACGCGGCATGTCGGCGGAAAATCGCCAAATCATCGCTGCGGCAACGCGGCGCGTTCGATCCATGTCGCACAAAAGTGCGCAGCGGTTTGGGATAACGCATGAGGCAGAGATAGAGATCTTGTGCGCATAACGTCCCTTCGGACGTCGCGCTCAGGAAGCCGGGCGGCCGCCGATTTCCGGGATCGACGTCAACAGCGTGTGGCGTGCCGACTTCAGATGCTTGCGGCAGGCGGCGTCGACCTTGCCGAGATCGCGCGATTTCAGCGCCGCGATGTAGGCGAGATGCTCGCCAACCGCGACTTCGTTGCGCTCGCGCTCCTGCGCCTTGTTCCACTGGTAGTGGTAGTGAAAGATCATGGCGATGACGTCGTAGAAATCGACGATGAAGCGGTTGTGCGACGCCCGGTGGATCAGCCGGTGGAAGCGCTCGTCTAGCTCCGAGAATTCGTTGAAGCGGATGGCGATTTCGCTGGCCAGAAGCCGGTGCTCGTCTTCCAGCCGGTCGAGATCCGCCCAGACCGGACTATCCCCAGGCAAGGCGGCAAAGGCCGCCGCCGAGCGTATCTCGAACATTTCGCGGATTTCAGTGAGTTCGAGCGCAAAGGCACGGGTAAATCCTTTCAGCACCCAGTGGCTGTTGCGCCGCTTCTCGATCAGGCCGAAGCGGGAGAAGCGGATCAGGAACTCGCGCACGCTGGTGGTGCCGACGCCGATCTCGCGCGCCAGTTCGAGCTCGTTGATCTGCATGCCGGCCTCTGCACCGCCGGCCAGCAACCTGCGCATAAACGACCGCTCGATGATCTGGGCCAGTGTGTCTGTCTCCTCCTCGGGGAAGAAATCATCCGGCTTCGGCGTCCTGAGCACTGTCTTGCTGCGTTTGTTCCACGCGATCAGCCCGGTCTCTTCCATGCGCGCCAGAATGGTGCGCACGGTGGTACGGCTGACGCCAAGCAAAGTGCCCAGCTCCGGCTCTGACGGCAGGCTCTGCGTCTCATCGAGCAGCCGCAGACCCCTATTGTAAGCGTCCTTGTAGACGTTGTTGCTCTTCGACATCCCTGCCCCGTTGCGCGCCAGCGCTTGCTGTGGCTGGCTTGAAGCGCGATATCATATGTCCTGGCGCTCACCCGGCTAAGCAAAACGCTCTGCGTGTCAGACGCCGCTCCCCACAAGCCAAGCGTCCATCGGACGCATGGTCTCCTCCTGAAAAAACAATTGACGCACAAATGTTTTTTCACGATAAAAGACATTATATGTAAACAGACGCGTGTCAATCCGCGCATCCCCAGGAACAGACCCAGGAAACTGCCCGTGAACGCTTCGAACAGCATTCTTCTGTCCCCCGCCGACAATGTCGCGGTCGCCAATGGCCGCATCGAGATCGGCACCCCTCTGCCCGGCGGCGCCGTCGCCACGGCCTTGATCGAGCCCGGCCACAAGGTGGCGATCAAGCCTATCGCCGCCGGCGAGGCGGTGGTCAAGTATGCCCAGGCCATCGGCCGCGCCACCCAGGACATCGCGCCCGGCGACCACGTCCATTCGCACAACCTGGTCTTCGAGTCCGGCCGTCTGCCGGTCGTGCCGCCGAGCGAAGCGGAGCATGCCACCGAAGCTGACCGCGCCCGGACATTCATGGGCTATCGTCGCGCCGATGGCCGTGCCGGCACGCGCAACTTCATCGGCATCATCGCCAGCGTCAATTGCTCGGCCACCGTCTGCCACGCCATTGCCGACGAGGCCAACCGCGTGCTGTTGCCGAAATATCCGGGGATCGACGGCTTCGTCCCGATCGTCCATGGCCAGGGCTGCGGCATGAGCGGCACCGGCGACGGCATGATGGTGCTACACCGCACGCTCGCCGGTTACACCCGCCATCCGAATTTCGGCGGCGCGTTGATGGTCGGCCTCGGCTGCGAGGTCAACCAGCTCACCCTTTACGGCCAGAAGGGTGCGGCGGCGGGAAAACGCCATTTCAACATCCAGGACGCCGGCGGTTCGCGCAAATCGGTCGCAAAGGCGATGGGCGTGCTCGCCGAAATCGCCGAGGAAGTCGGCCAGTATCAGCGCGAGCCGATCCCGGTCTCGGAGATCGTCGTCGGCCTGCAATGCGGCGGTTCCGACGGCATGTCGGGCATCACCGCCAATCCCGCGCTGGGAGCGGCGGTCGACATCCTGGCCGGCGTCGGCGGCATCGGCATCCTGTCGGAGACGACGGAGATCTATGGCGCCGAACATCTGCTCGCCTATCGCGCGGCAACGCCGGAGATCGCCAAGAAGCTCGACGGTTTCGTCAAATGGTGGGAGGACCATGTCGCCAAGCACGGCGCCTCGATCGACAACAACCCCTCGCCCGGCAACAAGCGCGGTGGCCTGACCACCATCCTGGAAAAGTCGCTGGGCGCCGTGGCCAAAGGCGGCCAGACTCCGCTCAACGGCGTCTTCGGTTATGCCGAAAAGGTCACCGGCAGTGGCCTGGTGTTCATGGACACGCCCGGTTACGACCCGGTCTCGGCGACCGGTCAGGTGGCGGGCGGCGCCAACATCATCGTCTTCACCACCGGCCGCGGCTCCTGCTTCGGCTGCCGGCCCACGCCGTCGATCAAGGTCGCCACCAACTCGACCATGTACCACCAGATGGAAGAGGACATGGACGTCAATTGCGGCGTCATCGCTTCGGGTGAGAAGACCATCGCCGGCATGGGCCGGGAACTCTTCGAACTCATCGTCGAGACGGCATCGGGCCGCAAGACCAAGAGCGAGGCGTTCGGCTACGGCGACAACGAGTTCGTGCCGTGGCACCTCGGCGCGACGCTCTAACCACCGACGAAAAAAAACGGGCTGCAACGACGGCTCACAAGGGGAGGCTTTGGATGGACAAACGCCGCATCGGCACGACTGCGCTCGAGGTAACCGAGATAAGCTTCGGCGGGGCGGCGATCGGCGGGCTCTACCGGGCCTGTCCGCGCGAAGCGGCGATGGAGACGCTGCAGACAGCCTGGGATGCCGGCCTGCGCTATTTCGACACCGCGCCCTTCTATGGCTTCGGCCTGTCGGAGCGGCGGACCGGCGACTTCCTGCGCTACAAGCCGCGGGATTCCTATGTGCTGTCGACCAAGGTCGGCCGCCTGTTCCGCCCGGTGCCGGAAGACCAGGTTCCCGATCATTCCTATGTCGACCCGCTGCCTTTCGCGCTCGACTACGACTACTCCTATGACGGCATCATGCGCTCGGTCGAGTTCTCCTATGCGCGGCTCGGGCTGAACCGGATAGACATCCTGTTTGTGCACGACATCGGCACCTACACACATGGCGTCGAGAAGACGAAGCTGCACTTTCGCCAGCTGATGGACGGCGGCTTGAAGGCGCTGGACGAGCTTAAAACGTCGGGTGTAATTTCCGCCTATGGGCTCGGCGTCAACGAGGTGCAGATCTGCCTCGACGTGCTGCGCGAAGCACCGCTCGACTGCATCCTGCTGGCCAGCCGCTATTCGCTGCTCGACCGCTCGGCTGAAGCCGAGTTGCTGCCGCTGTGTCGTGAGCGACAGACTTCGCTGATCATCGGCGGCGTCTTCAACTCCGGCATCCTGGCGACCGGACCGGTGCACGGTGCGCATTTCGACTATCTGCCGGCGACGCAGGACATACTCGAGCGTGTCGGCGCGATGGAGAAAATCGCTGATGAGGGCGGATATCCGCTGGCGGCGGCTGCATTGCAGTTTCCGCTGCAGGAGCCTGTCGTGGCCAGCGTGCTGACCGGAACGGCCAAGCCTGCCAACCTGACGCGCAACCTCGACCTGTTCGACGTCCAGGTGCCGCAAGCGGAATTCGCCCGCTACGCTCCCTACACCATCGTGCAGGAGCTCGGCTGACGAAACGCCACAATCACGGTTCTCAAGAAGGAATGAATATTCCATATTGACTCGACGGTGGAATTAATATTCCATGATGATCAAGGAGGATCGGGAGCGTCTGGACGTGGCACTGAGGATCGGCAGGGAGGTTTCCCCGCCAAGCCATGCGCAGGCCGATATGAAACACCGCTTGCGTCGGCCGGACCGATGCACTATCAAAAAGCGGCAACTGTTTTTTATTGATAAAGTTCTGTTTGGGCCGCGCCTATCCAAATGGAGCTTCCGTAACCTTCACCGGGCGATCTAGGGAGGATTCCTAATGAAATTCGTGACCAGCATTCTCAACCGCCGCTCACTGATGGCACTAGCTGCCGCCTCGATGCTTGCCGGCACGCTGCATACGGCGCCGGCTTCGGCGGCGGACGTGACCATTCCGATCATCGTCAAGGACACCACGTCCTTCTACTGGCAGATCGTCCTGGCCGGCGCCCGCAAGGCCGGCAAGGATCTCGGCGTCAACGTACCCGAACTCGGCGCCCAGGCTGAAACCGACGTCAACGGCCAGGTCTCGATCCTCGAGAATGCCGTCGCCGGCAACCCGGCCGCGATCGTCATCGCGCCGACCGAATTCAAGGCGCTCGGCAAGCCGATCGATGAAGCGGCCAGCAAGGTCAAGGTCATCGGCATCGACTCCGGCGCCGACTCCAAGGCGTTCACCTCGTTCCTGACCACCGACAATGTGCAGGGCGGACGCGTAGCCGCTGACGGTCTTGCAGCAGCCATCGGCGAAGCCAATGGCGGCAAGATCGAGGGCGACGTCGCCCTGATCACCAACGCGCCGGGCGCCGGTTCGCTGGAGCAGCGCAAGCAGGGCTTCACCGAGCAGCTGGCCGCGAAATATCCGGGGCTGAAGCTCGTCGCCGACAAATATGCCGACGGCCAGGCAACGACCGGTCTCAACATCGCCACCGACCTGATCACCGCCAACCCGAACCTCAAGGGCATCTTCGCGTCCAACCTGATCATGGCGCAGGGCGTCGGTCAGGCAGTCGCCGAGAACAACCTTGGCGGCAAGCTGGCGCTGGTCGGCTTCGACAGCGACGAGAAGCTGATCAAGTTCCTCAATGACGGCGTCATTTCCGCGCTCGTCGTCCAGGATCCGTACCGGATGGGCTATGACGGCATCAAGACCGCGCTCGCCGCCTCGAAGGGCGAGAAGGTCGAGGCCAATGTCGACACAGGCGCCAACCTGGTGACCAAGGCAAACATGAAAGACCCCAAGATCGACGCCCTGCTCAACCCGAAGCTCTGAGCCCGTCGACCAAAAATCCTTTCCGGGGCCTCGCGCCCCGGAAACACCGGATACAAGCTTGAATATCCACCGGCTTGAATCACCTCGACGATGCGGCTTGACTGCATCGCGACGTGCCAATCGTAAGGCCAATCTGGGAGGATTGTCATGACGCCCATGGCGCAGGAACTGCACCCGGCCCCAACGCTAGCGCCCGGCAGGACGATCCTCGAACTGCACGGGCTGGAAAAGCGCTATCCCGGCACGCATGCGCTGAAGCCCGTTCACCTTGCCTTCAAGGCAGGTGAGATCCACGCCATCGTCGGCGAGAACGGCGCCGGCAAATCCACCCTGATCAAGCTTCTGACCGGCGTCATGCCGCGCACCTCCGGCGATGTCATCTGGGAGGGCAAGCCGGCAGCGCTGGCAACCCCGCACGAGGCAATGGCGCTGGGCATCAACGCCGTGCATCAGGAGGTCGTGCTCTGTCGCCACCTCACCGTCGCCGCCAACATGTTCCTCGGCGAGGAGAATTCGCGCTTCGGCATCCTGCAGCAGCGCGCCATGGTCAAGGAAGCGCAGAAGATCATCGACGGTCTCGGCTTCGACCTGCCGGCGCATGTCATGCTGGGTGACCTCACCATCGGCCAGCAGCAGCTGATCGCCGCCGCCCGCGCCACCGTGCGCGGCACCAAATTCCTCATCTTCGACGAGCCGACCGCCTATCTCACCCGCAAGGAAGCCGACCAGCTGTTCACGCTGATCCGCAGGCTCAAGGGCGAAGGCGTCACCATCATCTACATCAGCCATCGCATGGAAGAGGTGTTCGAACTCGCCGATCGCGTCTCGGTGCTGCGCGACGGCACGCTGGTCGGCACTCGTAACATTGCCGAGACCAATGACGCCGAGTTGGTCAAGATGATGATCAACCGCTCGATCGAGCAAGTCTACCACAAGGAGCATTTCACCCCCGGTGCCGTGATCGTTGAAGCGAAAAACCTGTCGGGCAAGGGCTTCGAAGACGTCTCGATGACAGTGCGCGCCGGCGAGATCGTCGGGCTCTATGGCCTGATCGGCGCCGGCCGCAGCGAGTTTGTCACCACGCTTTATGGCCGCCACAAGAAGTCGGCCGGCCAGATCCGCTGGCAAGGCAAACCGGTGCTGATCAATTCCGAGCACGACGCGATTAAGCTCGGCATGGCGCTGGCGCCGGAAAGCCGCCGCGACCAGGGCCTGTGCCTGAACCTGCCGGTCGGCCTCAACCTCAACTTGCCGATCTACAAGCGCATCTCCAACAACCTGCTGATTTCGAACACGAAGGAAAAGGCTGAAGCCGATCGCCAGATCGCCGGCCTCCGCATCAAGACGCCGACACGCGGCGCGCTGGCCTCCAGCCTGTCCGGCGGCAACCAGCAGAAGATCGTCATCGGCAAATGGCTGGCGCACGGCGCCAAGCTGTTCATCTTCGACGAGCCGACCGTCGGCGTCGATGTCGGCACCAAGGCCGAGATTTACCGCCTGTTCGGGGAACTGTTGTCCAAGGGCGCCGGCATCATCCTGATCTCGTCCTATCTGCCCGAGGTTTATGAGCTCGCCGATACGCTGCACGTGTTCCGGCGCGGCAAACTGGTCGCCAGCCATGGCTTTCGCGCCGCCAGCCACGAAGACGTGCTGACACAGGCGATCGGCTGACAAAACAAGAAACGGGAGGAACCATGAGCATCGAAACCGCCGCGATCGAAAAACCGAAACGGAACTACAACGTCCTGTTCGGGCTGACGCTTCTGGCGTTGCTGGTTCTGCTCTGGATCGTGCTGTCGGTGGCGACGCCGAGCTTCGCGTCCTCCAACAACATCGCCAATCTTTTGCGGCAGGGCTCGATGATCGCCATCATGGCGGTCGGCCAGACCTTCGTGATCATCACCGGCGGCATCGACCTCTCGGTCGGCGCCGTGGTCGGCTTCGCCACCGTCATTGTCGCCATGATGATCAATGCCGGCTTCCCGATCTGGGTCGCCATTCTGGTGACGCTGCTGGTCGGCGTTGCCATCGGCCTGTTCCATGGCTTCGGCATCGTCAAGATGGGCCTGCCGCCCTTCATCATCACGCTGGCGACGCTGACCTCGTTGCGCGGCATCGGCCTGTTGATGACCAACGGCAATTCGATCAACATCAACAGCGACAGCTTCACCGCGTTCTCGCGCAGTTCCTTTGTCGGCATCCCCAATCTGTTCTGGATGGTGATCCTGGTCGGTATCCCGGCCTACATCTTCCTGCACCACAGCCGCTGGGGCCGCTATCTCTTCTCCGTGGGATCCAATGCCGAGGCCTCGCGCCTCTCGGGCGTCAATGTCCAGCGCACCATCTACATGGCCTATACGCTGTCGGGCCTGTGCGCGGCCTTCGTCGGCGTGCTGCTGGCGGCGCGCATCGGCATCGGCAACCCTACCCAGGCGGAAGGTTGGGAGTTGCAGGCGATCGCCTCATCGGTGATCGGCGGCACTTCGCTGTTCGGCGCCGTCGGCTCGGTGCATGGCCCGCTGCTCGGCGCCTTCATCCTGGCCACCATCAACAACGGCGCCAATCTGCTCAACGTCAACTCGTTCTGGCAGCGCATCATCACCGGCGCGTTGATCATCATCATCGTCTATTTCGACGGCCTGCGCCGTCGCGGCAAGTAATCCTCCCTGACCTTCCGTGTCGGTCCGCTCAACAACGGACCGGCGCCTTTTTGAACACTGGAATTGCCGAATGAAAGCTGTTGTCTGCCGCTCGCCCGGCGAGCTTGTCCTGGAAGACCGGCCGGCGCCAGGAGCGCCGCCTGCCGGCTGGGCGCTGGTCGCCGTCAGCCATGTCGGCATCTGCGGCACCGACTACCACATCTTCGAAGGCAAGCACCCGTTCCTCGCCTATCCCCGCATCATGGGCCACGAAGTGTCGGGCGCCGTCGTCGAGACCGGCGAAGATGTCGACCTTGCCGTGGGCGAGCCCGTCATCATCAATCCCTATCTCGCTTGCGGAAAATGCATCGCCTGCCGGAACGGCAAGCCGAATTGCTGCGTCAGGATCGAAGTGCTTGGCGTGCATCGCGACGGCGCCATGGCCGAGCAGATCCTGGTGCCGGCGCAGAATCTTTATCCGGCAAACGGCTTGTCGCTGGCCGACGCGGCGGCGGTGGAATTCCTCGCCATCGGCGCGCATGCCGTGCGGCGTGCCCGCGCCGAACCAGGCGCCCGCACGCTGGTCATCGGCGCCGGGCCGATCGGCCTTGGCGCAGCGCTGTTTGCGCGCATCGCCGGGCTCGATGTCAGCCTGCTCGACATGAGCACGGAGCGGCTGGATTTTGCAAAAGGCGAACTCGGCTTCGCCACGCTCGACGGTTCACAAAAAGCGGCAGCCGAACTGGTGCGCCAGGCAACCGGCGGCGAAGGGTTCGACGTCGTCTTCGACGCCACCGGCAACACCGCCTCGGTGCAGTCGGCCTTCGCCCATGTCGCGCATGGTGGCACGCTCGTGCTGGTCAGCGTCGTCAAGGACGACATCGTCTTTTCCGATCCGGAATTCCACAAGCGCGAAATGACATTGATCGGCAGCCGCAACGCGCTGAGAGTCGATTTCGACCACGTTGCTGCCTCGATCCGCAACGGCGCCGTGCCTCTGGCAAAACTCGTCACCCACCGCACCACGCTGGCCGGCACGCCGGATGATCTCGCTCGCTGGGCGCATGAGAAATCGGGGTTGATCAAGGCTGTGATCGAGGTGGGGTAAGACATCCGAAAAATTTGGTGGAGCGATAAGTGCCGAGTTAAGGCAGATCGCATACCTCGGCGATTTGCGAAAAGGCCCGTCGCTTCCTCATCCACGGGCGGAGCAAGGAGCGAAGCGACGCGGCGCAGACCCGAGGTTTCATTCGGTGACGTCTGCGCTAGAACCCAGCGGTGCAAAAAGAGGCGTCCATTCGCATCTCCTACCTGCACCGCTGCGGCGCGCGACAGTCGCGGCATGGGTCCTCGGGTCTCCGCTCCGCTGCGCTCCCGCTCCGCCCGTGGATGAGGAAGTGAGCGGCTAAGCCGCCCGCTTCCACCCATCCCTGATATGCCTGTATCCCTCGCGATAAACTGCCTCCGGCGTCTCGGAAAAATCCCGCCACACCTTGGTCGCCGCCGCCAGATCCTTCAGCGATCTGCCAAACGCCTCGATCGTCAGCCAGTCGTCATAGCCGCTCTTGCGGATGGCCGCGAAAGTCTCTTTCCACGGAATGTTCCCGCGCCCCGGCACGCCGCGATCGTTCTCCGAAATGTGGATGTGCACGACATTCCGCCGGTGCTTCATGTAGGCGCCGATCGGGTCGGCTTCCTCGATATTGGCGTGGAAGGTGTCGTACATCGCCTTGATGTGCGGCCGGTCGATGGCATCGACGTGCTCGGACAGATCGGCCATCGTGTTCAGCAGATAGCACTCGAAACGGTTGAGCGCCTCCAACCCGATGGTAACGTTCCGCTTGCCGGCATGATCGCCAATGGCGCGCTGCGAGGAGATCGAGCGCTTCTTCTCGGCAGCGGTCGGCCCGCTGCCGGAGAAGGCGCCGAGCGTCGAATGCAGCGGCCCGCTCAGCGTACTCGCGCCGAGCGCCTGGGCACAATCGATCGCCCATTTCATGTAGCCGATGCCGGCCTTGCGGGTCGCGGCATCCGGCGAAATCAGATTCATCGCCGGGTCGCCCATCGCCGTAACAGCCGTGCGCTCCAACCCGATGCGGTCGAGCAGATCGCCAAGCTCCTTGTAGTCCTCTGGCGTGCCTGAGAAGATCGGTATCTCGACGCCGTCGAAGCCGGTCGCCTTGATGTCGCGCAGCAACGGCTCGTGTTTCTTAGACACGGAAGTCGTCCACAAAAACATGCACATGCCGATTTTCATCGACAGCCCCTCCCCGTTTGACGGCGCGCGCTGGTTTCTTTCGCACCTCGCACCATGCGCCCTCATTCGGCCGCTTCGCGGCCACCTTCTCCCCGAAGGGAGAAGAGAATTGGCGCCGGCGCTCCCTAAAGTTTCGTCCACGCCCCGTTCTTCTTCGATGACTTAACGCAGGCCTCGATGAACGCCATACCTTCGACGCCGTCCTGGATGGTCGGGAACACCACGTCCTTGCCCGGCTTGCCGCCCTTCTTGCGTGCCGCGCGGATCGCCCGCGCCGCCTCCTGGTAGATGTTGGCGAAGCCTTCGAGATAGCCTTCCGGATGGCCAGACGGAACGCGGCTGACGCGTCCCGCAACTGGCAGCGCGCCGGCGCCGTTGCGGGTGAGCAACTGCTTGGGCTGGCCGAACGGCGTGTACCAGAGATAGTTCGGATCGGCCTGCACCCATTCCAGCCCGCCTTTAGAGCCATAGATGCGCAGCTTCAGCCCGTTCTCGTGGCCCGGCGCCACCTGGCTCGCCCAGATCATGCCCTTGGCCGGATGCACCTTGCCGACCGGCTTGAAGCGCAGCATGACATTGACATTGTCGTCGAGCAGCCGCCCCGGCACGAAAGCGTCGAGATCGGCCGACAGGGAATCGAGCTCCAGACCCGAGACGAAGCGCGCCAGATTGTAGGCGTGCGTGCCGATGTCGCCGAGCGCGCCGCCCGCGCCCGCCTGCTTGGGGTCAGAGCGCCACGCCGCCTGCTTCTGGCCGGTGGCGGCAAGATCTTCGGTCAGCCAGTCCTGCGGGTACTCGGACTGCACGATGCGGATGTCGCCAAGCTGGCCCTTGGCCACCATCTCGCGCGCCTGCCGGATCATCGGATAGGCAGTGTAATTGTGCGTCAGCACGAACACCTTGCCGGTCTTTTCAACCACGGCCGCGAGCTTTTTGGCCTCGGCCAAAGTCGTCGCCAGCGGCTTGTCGCAGATGACGTGGATGCCCGCCTCGAGGAAGGCCTTGGCCGCCGGCACGTGCACATTGTTGGGGGTGACGATCGCCACCGCCTCGATGCCGTCCGGGCGCTTGGCCTCGGCCTTGGCCATCTCGGCATAGGAGGTGTAGCTGCGCGCCGGGTCGAGACCGAGTTCGGCGGCGGAAGCCTTGGCGCGCTCGGGACTGGCCGACAGGGCGCCGGCCACCAGCACGAAGTCATTGTCCATGCGCGCCGCGATCCGGTGCACCGCGCCGATGAAGGCGCCTTGGCCGCCGCCGACCATACCATAGCGGATCGGGCCGCCCCCCGCTTCCGACTTCGATGCGCCGACCATGTCTTTCTCCTGCTTGTCTCAAATACCCATCATGGCGCGCAGCATCTTCTTGTCGGTGGTGCCGCCGGCGAAATCATCAAAGGCCTTTTCCGTCACCCGGATAATGTGGTGCTGGATGAAGGGCGCGCCTTCGGCCGCGCCGTCCTCCGGATGCTTGAGGCAACACTCCCACTCCAGCACCGCCCAGGAATCGTAGCCATACTGGGTAAGCTTGGAGAAGATGCCGCCGAAATCGACCTGCCCGTCGCCAAGCGAACGGAATCGCCCCGCGCGATTGGTCCAGCTCTGATAGCCGGAATAGACGCCTTGCCGCCCCGTCGGATTGAACTCGGCATCCTTGGCATGGAAGGCCTTTATCCGCTCGTGATAGATGTCGATGAATTCGAGATAGTCGAGCTGCTGCAAAAGGAAATGCGACGGGTCGTAGTTGATGTTGCAGCGCTTGTGACCGCCAACCGCATCTAGGAACATCTCGAAGGTTGCGCCGTCGAAGATGTCCTCGCCAGGATGGATCTCGTAGCCGACATCGACGCCGTTTTCGTCATAGACGTCCAGGATCGGCTTCCAGCGTGTGCCGAGCTCGGCGAAGGCCTCCTCGATCAGCCCGGCCGGCCGCTGTGGCCAGGGATAGAGGTACGGGAAAGCTAGGGCGCCGGAAAACGTCACCGAGGCTTTCAGGCCAAGATTCTTCGAGGCCTTGGCGCCGAACTCCATCTGTTCGACCGCCCATTTCTGCCTGGCCTTGGGGTTGTTGTGCACCGCAGGCGGTGCAAAGCCGTCGAACTGGGCATCATAGGCCGGGTGCACCGCCACCAGCTGCCCTTGAAGATGCGTCGACAGTTCGGTGATCTCGACGCCGGCATCCGCGCAGATGCCTTTCACCTCGTCGCAATAGGTCTTGGAAGATGCCGCCTTCTTGAGGTCGAACAGGCGTGCATCCCAGGTCGGGATCTGCACGCCCTTGTAACCGAGACCGGCCGCCCATTTGGTGATCGAGGCCAGCGAATTGAACGGCGCGGTATCCCCCGCGAACTGCGCCAGAAACAGCCCCGGACCCTTCATTGTCGACGGCATCGGCATCCTCCCAATTCATTTTTCCAAGGACCAAGCATAGCGTCTGATGAAAGCAGGGCCAGCCTCTTTGGTCTCTCGTGATGTGCATTCTCGTATCGGCATTCTGGTATTACCAAATACGGAAAATGGGTCAAGCCATTTGACTCACGCGCAAAGCTGCCAGGGCATTCCATTTTTGGCGATATATACCAGCATAATCAATACGGTACACAGATGTCGATATCGCATGGCGGCGGTTCTTGCCGCGCGACAAAAATTGCTGTAGACCTCCATTAGGGCCCAATTGGTCGAACCAGTTGCGCAAAAACGCTGGAGCGCCTTGGGGAGGAAACACGCGACGCGCCTTGTGGGGCGCGTCGCAGGCGAACTGGCACAGACGAATTCTGGGAAGGATAGACCATGCATCTTTCGACGCACAACTGGATGCGCGCGGAACCGTTGGAGGTGACGCTGAAGCGCATCAAGAAATTCGGCTACGAGTCGATCGAGATTTCCGGCGAGCCCGAGCAATACAAGACCAAGGAGACCCGCGCGCTGCTGAAAGAATACGGCATCCGCTGCTGGGGGTCGGTGACGCTGATGCTGGGCGAACGCAACCTTGCCGCCAGGGACCAGGGCCAGCGCGAACGCTCGGTGCAGTACGTCAAGGACGTGCTGACCATGGTCAGCGAACTTGATGGCGAGATCATAACGCTGGTGCCCGCGACCGTCGGCAAAGTGGTACCGGACGGCACCGAGGAAGAGGAATGGAAGTGGGTGGTCGACGCCACCCGCGAATGCTTCACCCATGCCAAGAAGGTCGGCGTCAAGATCGCGGTCGAGCCGCTCAACCGCTTCGAGACCTATCTGTTCAACCGCGGCGCGCAGGCGTTGGCCCTGGCCGATGCGGTCAGCCCCGAATGCGGCGTCTGCCTCGACGCCTATCACATCCATATGGAAGAATTTAACGTCCATGACGCGATCCGTCAGGTCGGCAAACGGCTGTTCGACTTCCACGTCGCCGACAACAACCGCTTTGCCGCCGGCCTTGGCCAGATTGATTGGCCACGGATCGTGCAGACGCTGAAGGAAGTCGGCTATGACGGCGCGCTGACGAACGAATTCGTCGCGCCCGTCGACCGCACACCCGCCGCGCCCTATCCCGACATGGTCGAGCGCAATCCGGTCGACATTTCTCCCGAACAGTTGAAGTTCATCCAGGATCACGGCTCCAGCGTGCTGACGGAGAAATTCTACACCGACCAGATGCGCATCACGGCCGAAACGCTGCTGCCGCTAATCAAGTAGCCGATCGGGATGCGCATCAAAACGGTCCAGGCGTGGTGGGTCCGCGTGCCGATTGAGGCCGCGAAGCAGCATCGCAGCGACTTTGGCCAGGTGACGACGTTCGACGCCGCCATCCTGCGCATTGAGACTGACGACGGGCTGATCGGCTGGGGCGAGGGCAAGAACGCCGCCGGCAGCGCCGGCAGCTATGGTGCGCTGGTCTACATGCTGAATCACGAGGTCGGGCCGCAGCTGATCGGCCGCGACCCCGCCGACATCGGCATGATCTGGGAGATGCTCTACAACGGCGTGCGCCATGACAGTGCCGCGCGCGCCGGCCATGCCATGCCGCACCTGGCGCGGCGCGGCATGAGCATTGCGGCAATCAGCGCCGTCGATATCGCGCTCTGGGATATTCTGGGCAAGTCGTTGGGACAGCCGGTGTGGCGGCTCATCGGCGGCCGCAAGCTCGACCGCATGCCGGCCTACGCCTCCGGCGGCTGGGCTGCCGCCGACGCTATCGGCGAGCAGCTCAAATCCTACATCGCCAAAGGCGGCTTCAAGGCGCTGAAGATGCGCGTCGGCGCGATGGACGGCGCCCCGCACATTTCCGCCGCCCGCGTCCGCGCCGCACGGCAGGCGCTCGGTCCTGACGTCGAGTTGATGGTCGACGCGCATGGCACCTATACGGTGGCCGAGGCCAAGCGCTTCATCAGCTTGGCCAGCGATCTCGACCTCGCCTGGTTCGAGGAGCCTGTTATCGCCGACGACAAGGCTGGTATGGCCGAGGTGCGCGCCTCGGGCTCGATCCCGATCGCCACCGGCGAAAGCGAAGCGACGCGCTACGCCTTCCGCGATCTCGCGGTGCTGAAATCCGCCGACATCTTCCAGCCGGATCCGGCCTTTTGCGGCGGTATCAGCGAGGCGATGAAGATCGGCACCATCGCCAGTGCCTTCAATCTGCGCTTTGCCCCGCATCTGTGGGCCGGCGCGCCATGCTTCTTCGCCGGCCTGCATGTTTGTGCGGCCTCGCCTGCCAGTTTTACCGTTGAATATTCGCTCGGCGCCAACCCGATGATCCACGATCTTATCGAAGAGACTGTCGAAGCAAGGGACGGTATGATAGCGATCCCTGAAAAGCCGGGTCTGGGATTCACCATTTCGGAGCGGTTCCTGGAGGCGCACGCGCAACGCGGTTGACGATGAAAGAAAAGAACCTTCTCGCCGAGCTCGCCGCCTATCTCTTCGCCCATTCGGACAAGGAGACCGGCCGCACGCCTTCGGAGCGCGAACTGGCGGAGCATTTCGTCGTCAGTCGCGGCCAGATCCGCGAGGCGCTGGCCATTCTGGAGGCCATGCGCATCGTCGAGCGCCGCGCCAAATCAGGCATCTATGTCGACACCAGGCAGGCCAGTGTCGAGGCGCTGGCGCTGTTTGCCCGTGCCGGCCTGCCGCTCGACCCGGTGCAAATCTACGAGACCGTCGAACTGCGCAAGATCCACGAGATAAAGGCCGCCGAACTTGCCTGTTCCCGCGCCACTGAAGAGAATTTCGAACGCCTGCGGGAGATCCTGAAAGCCTCGGAGGAGTGCATCGCCGCCGGCGAAGGCCTCGCCAAGGAAGACCGCGAATTCCACCTCGAAATCGTGCGGGCGACCAAGAACGGCGTCTTCCACAATATCTGCAGTGTCTATTACCTAATGGGCGAGCAGCGGCTGCCGATCTACTTCAACGATCCCGAGCGCTCAGTGCGCTCGCATGCCGAGCATATCCAGATCTACGAGGCGCTGCTGCGTCGCGACGGCAATCTCGCCCAGGCGCTGATGAGCGCCCACCTGCAAGGCGCGGAAAGCTACTGGAAGGGGATCATCGAGGGCCGGGAGGCGCAAGCGCAAAGCCTGGCACTTGAGAAGGTCTAGTGCAATTCCAGGAAAGGTGTGAAACGGTTTTTCTGGGAAAAGCGCGCGGCGCTTTCCTTTGAGAATTGCGACTAGCGAGAGCCCCATGCCCAGAATCCTGTCGACGCACACGCTGCACCCGCGTGCCTCCGCCATGCTGGCGGGCGCCGGCGAACTCGTCGTCGCCTCAGCGCTCGATGCGGCAACGCTGACCGCCGAGGCGAAGCATGCCGACGTCATCATCGTTCGCGCACCGCTGCCGCCGTCGCTGTTCGAAAACGCCACGAAACTCAGAGCAGCGGTCCGCCACGGTGCCGGGCTCGACATGGTGCCCATGGAGGCCGCGGCCGCGGCCGGCGTGCTGGTCGCCAACGTGCCGGCGGTCAATGCGCGTTCGGTCGCTGAATATGTGATGTTCGCGGCCCTTGCCCTGCTTCGGCGCTTCCGTTCGGTCGACCGCGACTTGCGCGCCAAGGGCTGGAATGCCGGCCGCGACCACGCCAGCCATGCCAGCGAGCTTGCCGGCAAGACCATCGGCATCATCGGCTTCGGCGCCATCGGTCAGGCAGTCGCCCAAATCGCCGCGCACGGCTTTGGCCTCGACGTCGTGGCGACGACCCGCAGCATGCAGCCGGCACCCGACAGGATCGGCTTCCTGTCGATCGATGCGCTGATCGAACAGAGCGACATCATCGTGCTCTGCTGCCCGCTGACGCCGGAAACGCGCGGACTGATCAGCCGCGAACGCATTGCCCGCATGAAGCCGGAAGCGCTTTTGATCAACATTTCGCGCGGGCCGGTGATCGATAACGAGGCGCTGATCGAGGCCTTGCGTCAAGACCGGATCGGCGGCGCCGCACTCGACGTCTTTGCCACGCAGCCGCTGCCGGCAAACCATCCCTATTTCGGTTTCGACAATGTCATCGTTACCCCGCATATGGCGGGGATCACCGAGCAATCGATGATGCGCATGGGGGTGGGTGCTGCCGGCGAGACCTTGCTGGTGCTGGCCAACCGGCTGCCGGTCAATCTGCGCAACCCCGACGTGGTCGAGCACTACCGCCGGCGGTTCCCGGCGGACTGACGTTTCTGCAAGCCGCCTCAATTTTCGCGGATTTGGCGTCGACCTTCGCCGATATGGTCAAGAGCGTCGTGAGAGTTCTTCTTCTGATTGCCGGTACAAGCGTAGGGACAGCCAAGGCTCAGGCCGAAAGCAGCTACGTGCCTTGCGACAACGGCCTGCGCTGCGTGATGGCGCCCTGCCCTTCTACCAGCGCGCTCGACCTCGCCACCGGAAAGGTCGTCAAGGGTGTGTGGGTCGACATCGACGGCTTGCCGCAGCAGGACAAGGCGCTTGACCTTTCCGACAAGCTCTATGCCGGCAAGCTCGTTGTCACAGGAACAATCGAGAACCGGCCACACAGCTTCAACGGCAAGCAGCACGACGTGCCGACATTGTTCGCGACGGGCATCCTGCGCACCGCCAAGGACAGCGAACGCAAGCACTGCTCGTCGGGTTGACTATTACCGACCAAGCAGCCGCTCGATTTCAGCCGCGATGCGCAGCAGATGGTGGTCATGGCCATTGCGCGCCACCAGCATCAGCCCGGCCGGCAGCGTCATGCCGGGCATCGGCAGCGAGATCGCGCAGAGGTCGAACTGGTTGGCGACCTGGGTATTGCGCAGCAGCAGACCTTCGGTGTGTTCACGCAGAGCCGTATCCTCGGCCATCGAAACGATAGTCGGCGCTGTCACCGGCGTGGTCGGCAGAGCTAGCACATCGACCGAACCCAACCGCTCGTCCATGGCTATGCACAGTGCCGCGCGACGACGCATTGCCCTGATATAAACCGGCGTCGGTATGGCCGCCGCCCGCGACAGCGGCCCGCTGACATGGGGATCGACCGGCACCGATGCGCCCGTCGCCAGCCAGTCGGCATGGATTTCAGAACCTTCCATGGCCGCGATCGAGCCGCGTTTGGTGGCCAGGCGCAGATCGGCAATGAGGTCGTCGATCGAAATGTCCGTGAGCCACGCGCCTGCCTGCTCGATCCCGGCAAGGCTGCGATCGAACGCGGCGGCAATCTCCGTTTCCGTGTCTTCGAAAAGCAGGCCGCGCGGAATGCCGACACGAAGCCCGGCAAGCGCTAACGGCAGGTGCAGTTGCGGCATCTGCTCGCCCGTCATCGCGGCGTCAGCCAGGGCACACGCAGCAACACTCAGCGCCAGCGGCCCGATCGAATCCAGCGTCGCGGAAAGGGGATAGGCACCAGTCAGCGGCACGCGCCGCGCCGTCGGCTTGAAACCGACGACGCCGTTCAGCGATGCCGGGATGCGCACCGAACCGCCGGTGTCGGAGCCGATGGAAATGTCGCTCGTCCCCTCGCCAACGGACACGGCGGCGCCCGACGACGAACCGCCTGGAATGCGGCTGGTGTCGGCGGCATTGCCCGGTGTGCCGTAGTGCATGTTGTCGCCGATAGCGGTGAAGGCGAATTCGGTCATGTTGGTCTTGCCGATGATGACGGCGCCGGCCTGGCGCAGACGGCTGACGACCGCAGCGTCGTGCCGACGGGGCGCGGTGTCCCTCAGCATCAGCGACCCGGCCGTGGTCGGCTCGCCGGCGACATCGAACAGATCCTTGATCGACACGATGGTGCCGTCGAGCGGCCCGAGCGATACGCCGGCCTTCTTGCGCGCATCGGTGGCCTCGGCCGCTGCGCGCGCCGCCTCGGCATAGAGTTTGGTGAACACCTTCTCGCCTGCCGCGCAACTGGCAAGACGTGACAGGATGATCTCGAGACGATCGCGGATTGATTGCATGTCGATGTCGGATTCCGTCAAGGTGGAGCGTCTTTAAGGCATATGGGCCGCTAGGTCAGCGGAAGGAATAGCCCGGACAGCGTGCCTTTGCACCTGCCAGCGATAGGAAGGGACTGATGCTGTACAAAGGCAGCTGCCACTGCGGCAAGGTTGCGTTCGAATTCAAGGCGCAGCTGACCGGCGCCGTGCGGTGCAATTGTTCGATCTGCTCGCGCAAGGGCGCGCTGTTGGCCGCCATCCCGCATGACAGCCTGACGGTGCTGGCGTGGGGCGACGATCTCGGCACCTACACATTCGGCAATCATGCAATGGCGCATCGCTTCTGCCGCACCTGCGGCATCCATCCCTTTGCCGAGGATGTCAGTCAGGGCAGCGAACGCAGCGCCTACATCAACCTCAACTGCGTCGCCGATTTCGATCCCACCGGCCTGCCGGTCTTCGACTTCGACGGCCGCGCGGTCTGACCCTACGGTGGCCTCTCACCACAAAAGCAACGCCCCGAAAACCTTGATAGTTCTCGGGCCCGCTGCTTCAGCCAAGGATGGCTATCGGCTATTCGACGCGCTTAGGGCCGCGCGCGAACACAACGATCGCCGCCAGCAAGGTCGCAGCGCCACAAGGCGAAGGCGCTGGCCACACCGGCATTGTCGACCACCAGGCCGCCGAAGACGGCGCGTTTCTGGTGCTCGCCGTTTCTTGCGTCTTTCCCGCTCGCGCCTTTGCCCTCGAGGACAGCCTTGCTGAAAGTTCCCGGCAACTGGCGCGCGCCGGTTCATGCGCACACCGCCGACTATCGCGCGTTGGTCATCAAGGGACTGTGGGCGCATTGGCAAATGGACGGCGGCGAAGCGACGAAGGTCGAATTGCCGCCGGGATCCTACTGGACCCAGAAGGCCAACGAGATGCACGACGACGCCTGCCTCTCGGAGACGGAGTGCGTGATCCTGCTGATCAACGATACGCCTTACGAGACCTACTTCCAGAAATAGTCAGGCGGCGCCGTCGTTCGACCGCAACTAGCTGGCGTGCCGCAAGCTCACGCCGCTGCCCTTGTCGAACAGCACCACCTTGTCCTGATTCCAGGCAAAGCGCACCGGCTGCTCGATCTGGACATCGGTTCTGGCCGGCACCGTGGCGCGCAGCGTCGTGTCGCCGACCCGCAGAGTCAGGATCTTTTCCACGCCATGGTTCTCGACATCGTGGACGCGTGCCTCGACCGGCGCACCGCTTTCAAGATACACATCCTCAGGTCGAATACCGAAGACGAGCGGGCGACCGTCGGTCGCACCGCCCGCCTTGGCACCCCCAGAGAAAGGCAGTTCGAAATTCAGCGGCGCCATCACCGCGCGGCCGTTGACCAGCTTGCCATCGATCAGGTTCATCGGCGGCGAGCCGACGAAGCTCGCCACATAGGTATCGCGCGGATTGTTATAGATCTCGTGCGGCGTGCCGGTCTGGATGATGCGGCCATGGTTGAGCACGCCCACCTTGTCGCCCATCGACATCGCCTCGATCTGGTCGTGGGTGACGAACAGGAAGGTGGCGCCAAGCTGGATCTGCAGGTTCTTCAGTTCCGTGCGCAGCGCCTCGCGCAGTTTGGCGTCGAGCGCCGACAGCGGTTCGTCCATCAGGAACACGCGCGGCTTGCGCACGATGGCGCGCCCGATAGAGACGCGCTGCATTTCGCCGCCTGAAAGGCGGTCGGTCTTGCGGTCGAGCAGATGCTCGATCCGCAGTGTCTTGGCCGCTCGTGCAACACGGTCCTTGATCTCGGCATCCGGCAGCCGACGTATCTTTGGCTTCAGCGGGAATTCGAGATTTTCGCGGACTGTATAGCGCGGATAGAGCGAATATTGCTGAAGCACCAGCGCCACATCGCGCTCGGCCGCACCCCAGTCGGCGACGTCGACGCCGTCGATGAACACCTGACCCTCGGTCGGCTTTTCCAGACCCGCGATCATGCGCAGCGTCGTCGTCTTGCCGGCGCCGGTCTCGCCGAGCAGCACGAAGAACTCGCCATCGGCGATCTCGAGATCGAGCCCGGTCAGTGCGGTGTGGTTGCCGAAGCTCTTGGAAATATTCTTGAGCTGGATATGAGCCATCAGAGCCTCACCTCAAGCGACTTGCCGCTTGCCGTGTCGAAGAAATGTGCTTGCGTCGGATCGATCCTGGCGAAGACCTTTTCGCCCGGGCCGCCGACGAAGCCGCTCTTGGTGCGCGCGCGCAGCATCTTGGAGCCGACCTTGAGATCGACAATGTCGAACGAGCCGAGCGGCTCGACGATCTGGGTCTCGACCGGCAAGAAACCCTCCGCTGCTTCATGGCGCACCAGCACGCCTTCGGGCCGGATGCCGAGCGCCAGCTGGCCGCCGGCATGGCCGTTGAGCTTGGACAAAAGCGTGCGCGGAAATTCGAAGCCGGCGGCAGCGCCACCGACGGTGACCGAGGCCGCCGATGCGGTCTCGGCGATCGCCGCATCGGCGACGTTCATCACCGGGCTGCCGACGAACTGCGCCACGAACAGATTGGCCGGATGCGAATAGACCTCGTCGGGCGAACCGACCTGCTGCAGCACGCCCTCATGCATGATCACGATGCGGTCGGCGAGGCTCATCGCCTCGATCTGGTCGTGCGTGACATAGATGGTGGTCGAGCCCTGTTTGATGTGCAGCCGCTTGATCTCGGCCCGCATCTCTTCGCGCAGCTTGGCGTCGAGGGCGCCGATCGGCTCGTCCATCAGCATCGCCTTCGGCCGCCGCACCAGAGCCCGGCCGATGGCCACACGCTGCATGTCGCCGCCCGACAGCGCCGACGGCTTCTTGGCCAGCAGTTCCGTGATCTGCAGCGTCTTGGCGACCGAGCGCACCTCGCTATCGATCTCGGCCTTGCTCTTGCGCGTCGCGCGCAAGGGAAAAGCAATGTTCTCATAGACGCTCATATGCGGGTAGAGCGAGAACGACTGGAACACCATGGCGATGTCGCGGTCGGCGGCCTTGAGGTGTTGCACCGGCTTGCCGTCGATGAGGATGTCACCGCCGTCGATCGTCTCCAGCCCGGCAACCGCCCTCAATGTCGTCGTCTTGCCGCAACCCGACTGACCGAGCAGCACGATGAACTCGTTGTCGTCGATCTTGAGGTTGAGGTCCTTGATGACCTGGACCGCACCGAAGAATTTCTGGACGCCGCGAAGCTCAATCTGGGTCAATGCTCTGCTCCCGGATTGCGCACCTGGCCGGTACCGGCCTTCTCCGCCGGCGCGATCTTCGAGGTGATGTTGAAGCCGATCAGGCCGATCAGGATGATGGTCACGCCATAGCTGTGCAGCAGCAGGTTCCACGGCTGGCAAAGCGCGATGATGCCGAGGACCATCAGCACCTGAGACCCCGGTTCGAGATATTTCTGGTTGATGGCTCGAAAGCTCATTTGCGGATCGCTCCGAAGGACATGCCGCGCAGCAAATGGTTGCGGAGCAGGAAGGTGAAGATTGCGACCGGCAGCAGGAACAGGAAGGTTCCGGCGGCGATCACCGTCCAGTCGGGCAGGCCGGCGCCGACCTGGCTGGGGATGAAGGGCGGCGCCGTCTGGGCGCGGCGGTTGGTCATGATCAGCGCGAAGGCATACTCGTTCCACGCCGTGATGAAGCAGAAAACCGCGGTCGCGGCGATGCCGGTGGCGGCCTCCGGCAGCACGATCTTGAAGAAGGCTTCCATGCGGGTGTAGCCGTCGACCAGCGCTGCCTCTTCATACTCCTTCGGGATCTCGTCCATGAACCCCTTCATCAGCCACACCGAAAAGGACAGGTTGAAGGCGGTATAAAGGATGATCAGCCCGATATGGGAATCGTTGAGGCCGACGGCCCGGTACATCAGGAACATCGGGATCGCGACCACCACCGGCGGCAGCATGCGCGTCGACAGGATGAAGAAGAGCAGATCCGCCTCCCCCTTCACCTTGAAGCGCGAGAAGCCGTAGGCGGTGAAGGTACCCATGCCGACAGCCAGCACCGTCGAGGTGATGGCGATGATCAGCGAGTTCATGAAGCGGCTCGGATAGCCGGACCATTGCACCTGGCCCTTGCCGTCGCGCACGATCTTTTCACCGCCGTCGAACACGACACGTTCCCACCAGGGTGCCGCCGCATACTCTTCCGGCGACGGCGGGTTGCGCATCTGCGAGCGCTTGGTGAACAGCTTGACGAACGGCGATATCTCGGGCTGGAACACCACCGTCGGCGGGATGGTCGTGGCAAGGTTGCGCGGCTTGAACGCCGTCGAGGCGATCCAGTAGATCGGCGCCAGGAAGATGATCGTCACCAAAAGGACGGCGACGATGGCGACGCGATTGAAGCCTATTTCGGAAGAAGTGCGGACGGCGGCCATCTCAGCGCTCCTTCACCTTGTTGAGGTACTTGACGTAGATGTTGGTGATGGCCAGCACCATGATCAGCACGATGTAGGCGAGCGCGCAGGAGCGCCCGGTCTGCCATTCCTGGAACGCCATCTTGTACAGCCGGATAGAGATCAGCTCGGCCGTCGGCTGGCTGGTCAGGATATAGGCGAGGTCGAAGGTCTTGAACGCTTCCATGGTGCGGAAGATGACCGCGATCATCAGGATCGGCGCGACCAGCGGCAGCGTGATGCGGAAGAAGGTGTAGAACGGTCCGGCGCGGTCGATCGCCGCTGCTTCGTAGAGATGCTTCGGCACCGCTGAAAGGCCGGCCAGCGACAACAGCATGACAAAGGGCGACCACATCCAGATGTCGGTCAGCGCAACCGCATAGAGCGCCATCTTGGGGTCGGCCAGCCACTCGAAATTGCCGAGGCCAAGCGCATAGTTGATGACCCCCCATGACGGATCATAGAGCAGTTTCCAGAACAGACCGACGACGGCCATCGACAGCATCATCGGCAGCAGCAGCAGCGTTGTGATGAGACCCTTGAGGGGAATATCCCTGTTGAGCAGCATGGCCACGCCGAAGCCGACGAGCAGCTGACCCGCGACCGAGATGATGACGTACTTCGCGGTGATGGCGAAGTTGGACCAGACATAGGGGTCGTTGAGCAGGTCGCGATAATTCTGCAGCCCGACGAAATTCGCCGGCGCGTTGGTCGACGCGCGGAAATCGGTGAAGGAATAGCCCAGCGAATAGATCAGCGGGAAAATGTTGAAGACGATCAGGAACAGGATCGTCGGGATTATGAATAGGTTGCGGATCGACATGTCGCTCAAGCCGCGTGCAGCGGCCCGCGAGGAAGTGTCCAGCGTGGTGATCATCGTGGTCGCCAAGACCCTGCTCCCGTTTCGGAAAAAAGAACGGAGGAGGCACGGATGCCTCCTCCGCGAGAAAAGCTGCTTATTGGCCGCGGCCGTATTTCTTGAACGTCGCGTTCCAGTCGCCTGCGAGCGCGTCCAGCGTTTCCTTGGCGGTGCCTTCGCCGCCGATCATGTAGGGATAGACGCGCTGGTTGAGCTGCTGCAGCAGCTCGGCATATTCCGGCACCGCCCAGAAGTCCTTCACCTTGAACATGGTCTCGTAGAAGGCCTTGTTGTACGGCGTGGCGTTCTGGAACTCCTCCGACTTGAGCACGGCGGCACTGCAGGTGTAGCCGCCGAGCGCCGCCCACTTCTTCTGGGTCTCGTCCTTGATGAACCATTCAAGGAACTTCGTCGCCTCTTCCTGCTTCTTGGAGTAGGAAACGATGGAGATGCCCTGACCGCCGAGTGCGGCGAACTGATCGCCGTTCGGGCCTGGAGGATTGGCGAAGAAGCCGGTGTTCTTGGCGTTCGGGTTCGACGCCTCGTTGATCAGCGAGGGGAAGAACGCGAAGTAGTTCATGCTCATCGCGGCCAGATTTTCGGTGATCGCCTGATTGTCCTCGACGAAGAACGACTTGGCCCAGCCCGGAGGCGTGAACGTGTAGAGTTCCTTGTAGGCGTCGAGTGCCGCGATTGCCTTGTCGGAGTTGATGAAACCGTCGACCTTGTAGGTCTTGTAGTCACCCAGTTCGCCGCCGAAGGAGAACAGCGCGTTTTCGAAGCCCATCGCCATCGCGTCATAGGAATTGTCGGTGTAGATGGCGATGCCGTATCGCTTCTGATCCGGCCGATAGAAGAACTCCGCGATGTCGCGCAGCGCCTTGAAATCCTTCGGCACGTCGAGATCGTAGCCGTACTTGGCCTTGAAGGCTTCCTTTTCCTTCGGGTCCTCGAACCAGTCCTTGCGATAGGACCAGCCGACAGCGTCGCCTTCGAGCGGGATCGCCCAGTACTTGCTGCTGCCGCCCGGATACTCGGCGTAATATTTCACCGTTGCCGGCGCCATCACTTCGCCAAGCTTGTGCTTGTTGAAGAAGTCGGTCAGGTCGACATAGTGGCCGCCGGTCGAGCCGGCGCCGAGCCATTGCGAGTCGCCGACGACCATATCATAGGCGTCGCCATGGGCGTTGAACTCGGTGAAAGCCTTGGTCTGGAAGTCGGACCAGGGCGTGGTTTCCACCGTGATCTTGACGCCGGTTTCCTTCTCGTACTCGTTGCCGAGTTCCTGCAGATAATTGGCCGGATCCCATTCCGCCCAAAAGATGGTGAGCTCCTTGTCCTGCGCGTAGACGGACGTTCCGCAGGCAAGTACTAAGCCGATACCAGCAAGCAGGCTGGTCATTGTCTTGCGCATAATGATTTCCTCCCTTGTGCGCATTCTACCTTGTCATGCGAGCCGGCGGTGAAGCCGGCCCTGGTAGTTCCTCCCGAGATCGCACCTTTCCGGTTCCAAGCCTCCTCGCTTTGCCGGAAAATGGATCGCAGCTCTCACTTTTGATCCGCTTTTTCTGTCCTGATCTGGTATTACCAATTTTGGATAGCCGTCAAGCTCTTTCTTGGATCACCACCGGACCTTGTATAACCGGATTTTTCATGTATCCGACTGTTTTCCCTGAATTTTCCTACTCGTTGATATAGGAGAGCCTTGTTTCGGCACTGCCATCCCGGTTAACATCAATAGTGGGCATCCAAATCTGGTCGAACCAGATTGGCGCTATTTCGCCAATGCCGCTGTCGGGGCCGCATCGATTTCAGCCGTTGATTCCGCCACCGCGGCGCGCACAAGGGCGCCCGCCGCCCATTGCGCGACCGACCGCATGCCGCGGCTATCGAGCCCCCATATATCCTTCAGCACGATCAGCACTTCGACGCCGAACATCATCGACAGCGCCTGCGCCAGGCGCTTGAACTCGCGCGGCGGCAGCCGGCCCTTGAGCGGTGCGATGGCGTCCTTCAGCAGCTGGACGCGATGTCCGCGCGTGAATTGCGGTTCGCCGTCCAACGTGCCCGCCTGCCGCTGCGCCCATTGGTCGAGCGACAGTTTCAGCGCCGCCTTGAAAGTTGCCTCGAAAGCCTCGATGCGCGGCATGGCGGTGTCGAACAGTTCGGCGACGCGGCGCCCGGCATCGGTGGACGTCGATTGCCAGGTCAGGATCGGCCCAAGCCCCTCGTCGACCACCGCCTGCACCAGGGCTGCCTGGCTTGGGAAATAGCGATAGGCGGTGGCGCGCGACACTTGCGCCGCCTCCGCGACTTCGCTGACAGACGGGGTGACGCCCGCCTGCATCAGCCGCGTCGCCGTCTCCAGCATCAGCCGTTTTGTGCGGGCCCGCGGGCCGCGTTCGGCAGCCTCGTTGGCGTCGTCGTTCCCAGGGGCTTGTTGACGTGAGACTTCCATGTCAATACGATACGCGCGTCTCAAAAAATTGCAATGACCTTTGCCTACCGAAAGGCCGGCAAAGGGCGACAGGCGGCCCGGCGCCGGTCGGCCGGTGACGGGAGAAACGCGATGAAGCGCATCTACGTGGTGGGCACAGCCGACACCAAGGGCGAGGAACTTGCCTTCCTGGCCGATGCTATTGCCGCCACCGGCAGTTCGGTTGCCCGTGTCGACATCGGAACGCGCGGCGCCACCGTGCCGGTCGATATCCCGGCCAGCGAGGTCGCGGCGCATCATCCGGATGGAGCCAGTGGCGTGCTCGGCATCGTCGATCGCGGCACGGCGGTGGCCGGCATGAGCGCCGCCTTCACAAATTTCATTCCGTCGCGCGACGACATATCAGGCGTGATCGGCATTGGCGGCGGCGGCGGCACGTCGATCATCACTGCCGGCATGCGCGCGCTGCCGCTTGGGCTGCCCAAGATCATGGTCTCGACGCTCGCCTCCGGCGACACCGCGGCCTATGTCGACGTCTCCGACATCATCATGATGCCATCGGTCACCGATATGGCGGGACTGAACCGGCTGTCACGCGTCGTGCTGCACAATGCGGCGCAGGCAATCGCCGGCATGGCCGCCAGGCCGGCGCCAGTCGCCACTGGCAAGCCGGCACTCGGGCTCACCATGTTCGGCGTCACCACGCCTTGCGTGACCGCCATCGCGGATCAGTTGCGCGCCAACTACGACTGCATGGTCTTCCACGCCACCGGCACCGGCGGCCGCTCGATGGAGAAGCTCGCGGACTCGGGCCTGCTCGCCGGCGTCATCGACATCACCACGACGGAAGTCTGCGACCTGTTGTTCGGCGGCGTGCTGCCGGCGACGGAAGACCGCTTCGGCGCTATCGCCCGCACCAAGCTGCCCTATGTAGGCTCGGTCGGCGCGCTGGACATGGTCAATTTCTGGGCGCCGACCATTCCCGAGAAGTTTAGGGGCCGGCTGTTCTACGAGCACAATCCCAACGTCACACTGATGCGCACCACGGTGGACGAATGCCGCGGTATAGGCGAGTGGATCGGCACCAGGCTCGCTCGCTGCGAGGGCCCTGTGCATTTCCTGATCCCCGAAAAAGGCGTCTCGGCACTCGACATCGAGGGCGGCGCCTTCTTCGACCCCGAAGCCGACGCCGTGCTGTTCGATGCCGTCGAGCGCACCATCAAGCCGAACGCCGCGCGCCGCGTCACACGCCTGCCGTTGCACATCAACGATCCGGAATTTGCCAAAGCCGCAACCGCGGCCTTCCTCGACATCGCCAGATAGTGAGAGCCAACAAATGCCCGCAATACCGCGCAAAGACATATTGAAGAAGTTCAAGGCGATGATCGCCGACGGCGTGCCCATCGTCGGGGGCGGCGCCGGCACCGGCCTGTCGGCCAAGGCCGAGGAAGCCGGCGGCATCGACCTCATCATCATCTACAATTCCGGCCGCTACCGCATGGCCGGGCGCGGCTCGGCTGCCGGCCTGCTCGCCTATGGCAACGCCAACGAGATCGTCAAGGAAATGGCCTACGAGGTGCTGCCGGTGGTCAAAAAGACGCCGGTGCTGGCCGGTGTCAACGGCACCGATCCCTTCGTCATCATGCCGCTGCTGCTTGCCGAGCTGAAGACGATGGGCTTTTCCGGCGTGCAGAATTTCCCGACCATCGGCCTGTTCGATGGCAGCATGCGCCAGAGTTTTGAGGAAACCGGCATGGGCTTCGGGCTGGAGGTCGACATGATCGCCGAGGCGCACAAACTCGATCTTCTGACCACGCCCTATGTCTTCAACCCCGACGAGGCGCGCGCCATGACAAAAGCCGGCGCCGACATCGTCGTTGCCCATATGGGGGTGACGACCGGCGGCTCGATCGGAGCCACGTCGGCCAAGTCGCTCGACGACTGCGTGGTCGAGATCGACGCCATCGCCAACGCGGCGCGCTCGGTGCGCAAGGATGTCATCCTGCTTTGCCATGGCGGGCCAATCTCGATGCCGGATGATGCCCGCTACATCCTCGACCGCTGCAAGGGCCTGCATGGCTTTTATGGCGCGAGTTCGATGGAACGGCTGCCGGCTGAAGCCGCGATCGCCAGGCAGACGGCGGATTTCAAGGCCGTCACGCTGCACGACCAGAAGAAAAAGAAGGGATGAGATCATGACCGACAAGAGCAAGGTGTTCGTATACCCGAAGGACGTGAGCGCCTTCGGCTTTGACTGGGGCAAGCTGTCGCTGACAGTCGCGCCGGAAGTAAATGGCGCGACGCGCTTTTCCGGCGGCGTCGTCGACCTGCCGTCAGGCAAGGGCCACACGCGCCACAACCATCCCGGCGCGGAAGAGATCATCTTCGTCATCTCAGGCAATGGCGAGCAGATGGTGGAGGACGAGGAGGGCAATCCGGTCGTCGCCAAGGTCGGCCCCGGCTGCACCATCTATGTGCCGGAAAGCCGTTTCCATTCGACACTGAACACGGGCGATGGGCCGATGCAGCTCTTCGTCGTCTATTCGCCGGCCGGACCCGAACTGGTGCTGCGGGAGTTGCCGGATTTCAGGTTGATCCCGGCGGGGAAGTAATCGCGAAAGGCCCCCTTCATCCGGCCGCTTCGCGGCCACTTTCTCCCCGAGGGGGAGAAGAGGCAGAAGCCAGCGCCGGCGCAAACTCCTCTCCCCTCGGGGAGAGGTCGGATAGCCCCGAATTGCCCTTCGCAATTCGGATGGCAATCCGGGTGAGGGGGTAGCGCCGAGCTAGGCTATCCCACCTCTATTCCACCCCCGTGCCCGATCCCCAAACATCACATACCCCGCATCCGTCACCGCCAGCGTATCCTCCAGCTTGATGAACCCCCGCGTCGGGTGAAGCATGGTCGTCTCCACCGACAGCACCATGTTCGTCTCCAGCGGCTTGGCCGAATAAGTGCCTTCATAGGTGACCGGGTGGTTGGTCATCAGGAACGGCGCTTCATGGGTGATCAGGCCCATGCCATGGGCGAAGAAATCCGTATAGGGCGCGACCTTCGACGCCTTCAGCACGCCCTCCGCGTGCGAAATCATATCGCCGCCGATGGTGCCTGCCCTCACCTTCGAGAACGCCGCCTGCTGCACCGTCTCGACCTCGGCCAACAGATCTTCCAGCTCGGCATCCGGTTCGCCCAGAATGCCCATGCGGCAGAGATCGCCGATATAGCCGTGATAATTGCCGCCGGAATCGATCGACAGCACCTCGCCCTTTTTCCAAGCCTGCGGTGACGCCGCACGGTTGTGGCTGGAGCCCAGCGTCAGCAGGCAATATTCGAAATGCGCGCCGCGATTGGTCTCCTCGCGCCTGAGCTGCTCGATCATCTCGGCCTTGGTCGTGCCTTCGCGCGCCCACTGGATGGTCGCCAACATGGAATCGGTGATCAGCTCGGAGGCGATGCGCAGCTTCTCCAGCTCGGCGTCTGTCTTGATGGCGCGCATGCGCTCCAGCATGTCGGTCGCGTCGATCAGCTTCGCGTCCGGCAACGCCTTGCGGATCAGCGCATAGGCATCGGACGGCAGGAAGGCCGGCTCGATGCCGATGCGGGCGCCTGCCTTGCCGATCTTGCTGACATGCTCGACCGCAAGATTGGCGGCGTCGAGCGTACCCCAGCAGGCGGCATGCAGCGTCGGCGTCCAGAACGGGTTGTTCTGGTGCTCGGCGCCTTCCATGCGGTTGCCGATATAGGCGGCATGATCCGGCCCGCCCTTCTCATAGACGACGACAGGCAGATAGCGGCTGTGGCCAATCGCATCCATGGCGGCGAAGAAGATGAATTTGTAGCCATCGAGCAGATATTGCGTGTTGTGCTTGGACGTCGCCAGCAGCACATCGATGCCGGCTTCCTCCATCAGCCGGTCGACCCTTGCCTGGTCGAACGGGATATTGCTGACGGCATTCTTGCCCGGGGCAATGTTCATTGTTCTCTCCCTGATTTCCGTGGGATCGCCGGCCGCGCTGCGCCCGATTCCCTTGGCTGTCGGTCAAATCTGCATCATTGTCCACTCTGGTCCAGCCAGAAATAGGGTCAAATTGCTTCAGCGGGCGGTCGCCAAGTCGTCTTTGCTGCATATCAAGGCAATCTGGTCCTACCAGAATATCAGAATAAAAGGGCCACCTCTAAACTGGTCCAGCGGACGAAAATTTCAAAGCCAAGCAAGGATGCGCCAATTCCGTCTCTGGCGAAACCCTTGGCAAGGGCCATAATCGCCGCGAGGATGCTGGCGGGTGCCGCCAGCTTCGAGGGGTGCGCCCATCTGGTCGCGGAGAGGACGGAGTTCGGTCATGTCAGATATTTCCAGACGCACGCTGCTTGGCGGCTCAGCTTTGCTGCTGGCCTCCACCGCCCTGCCCACATTCAGCTGGGCGCAGACGCCGAAGAAAGGTGGCCGGCTGGTGCTCGCCGCCGATTCCGAGCCGCGCAATCTCAACCCGGCAATCGTCGCCTCCAACGGCGTTTTCTTCATCTCCAGCAAGATTGTCGAGACGCTGGCCGAAGCCTCGTTCGACGGCAAGGACGGGCTCGAGCCCCGCTTGGCGCTCTCCTGGGAAGGTGCTGCCGATGGGCTGTCGGTGACCTTCAAACTGCGCGACGGCGTCAAGTGGCATGACGGCGAGCCGTTCACCTCGGCCGACGTCGCCTTCTCCGCGCTGCAGATCTGGAAGCCGCTGCAAAATCTCGGCCGCACCGTGTTCAAGGATCTGGCCAGCGTCGACACCCCTGACGATCTGACCGCCGTCTTCAAATTCGCCAAGCCAACGCCGTTCCAGCTGATCCGCAACGCGCTGCCGGCGCTGTCAAGCGTGGTGCCGAAGCACATCTACGAGGTCGGCAAGATCGAGGACAACCCGGCCAACAATGCACCCATCGGCACCGGGCCGTTCAAGTTCGGCGAATACAAGGCCGGCCAGTATTACAAGCTGACCAGGAATGCGGATTACTGGGCCAAAGACGAGCCGTATCTCGACGAGATCATCTACCAGGTGCTACCCGACCGCACGTCGGCTGCAGCGGCGCTCGAGGCCGAAGAGATCCAGCTCGCCGCCTTCTCCGCCGTGCCCCTGGCCGACCTCGACCGCATCTCCAAGGTGCCGGGCCTGAAGGTGATCTCCAAGGGCTATGAGGGGCTGACCTATCAGCTCGTCGTCGAGATCAACCATCGCCGCAAGGAACTGGCCGACGTGAAGGTCCGCCAGGCGATCGCGCATGCCATCGACAAGGACTTCGTCGTCAAGACGGTGTTCCTCGGCTATGCCGCTGCCGCCACCGGCCCGGTGCCGAAGAACGATCCGCAATTCTACACTGCCGACGTGCCGATCTATCCATTCGACGTCGCCAAGGCCAACGCCTTGCTCGACGACGCGGGGTACAAGCGCGCCGATGACGGCAAGCGTTTTGCGCTGAAACTCCTGCCGGCACCCTATTTCAACGAGACCAAGCAGTTCGGCGACTATCTGCGCCAGGCGCTGGCGGCAATCGGCATCGACGCCGTGATCGTCAACAACGACTCGGCCGCGCACATCAAGGCCGTCTACACCGACCACGCCTTCGACCTCGCCGTCGGCCCGCCGGTGTTCCGCGGCGACCCGGCGATCTCGACCACCATCCTGGTGCAGAGCGGCATTCCCGACGGCGTGCCGTTCTCCAACCAGGGCGGCTACAAGAACGCCGCGCTCGACGCGCTGATCGCCAAGGCTTCGGAGACGCTGGATACGTCAGCGCGCACCGACCTCTACAAGGAATTCCAGAAACAGGTCGCGGCGGACCTGCCGCTGATCAACGTCGCCGAATGGAGCTTCATCAGCGTCGCGCGCGATACCGTGGGCAACATCGCCAACAACCCGCGATGGGCGGTTTCGAACTGGGCGGACACGTATCTGGAATCGTGACAGTATTTCGCGGATGAAAGTTCGCGAAGAAATTGGTGTGAAGGCATGGCGTGGGGCCGCGTTTCGTCACACCCCCCTCTGTCCTGCCGGACATCTCCCCCGCAAGGGGGGAGATCAGCAGCTTCGCTGTCGCGTAGATTCGGCATCGAAGATTGGCGAAGGCAGAGGCGAAATCCAATCTCCCCCCTTGCGGGGGAGATGTCCGGCAGGACAGAGGGGGGTGCCTAGACACCGCACTTCTCCCGACTGGCGCGCCGCCATGCGTCCCCCATGACCCGCGCCCTCACCCTCATCCGCCGTCGCCTCGCCGGCAGCATCTTCGTGCTGCTGATCGTCATCATCGGCACATTCCTCCTCCTGGAAGCCGCCCCCGGTGACGCGGTCGACGCCTACATCGTCTCGACCGGCGGCGACGCCGGCATGATCGAATTGCTGCGTCATCGCTGGGGCCTCGATCAGTCCGAGTTGACCCGGCTCGCGAACTATCTCTGGGCGCTGCTGCATTTCGACCTCGGCCAGTCCGTTACCTTCTCGCGGCCAATTCGCGATGTTATCCTGGAACGCCTGCCGACGACACTGCTCCTGATGGTGACCGCCACCGCGCTCTCCTTCGGGCTCGGCTCGGCGCTCGGCATCTATGCCGGCGCCAGACCCGGCAGCTTTCGCGACCGCTTCCTGTCGATCGGCTCGCTGGCGCTTTATGCCGTGCCGGGTTTCTGGCTTGGCCTGGTGCTGATCGTCGTCTTTGCCGTCGACCTGCGCTGGCTGCCGATCGGCGGCATCGAGAGCCTGGCCTCGGACAAGACCGGTTTTGACCGCGCCACCGACATCGCCGTCCATCTCATCCTGCCGGTTTCCGCGCTCGGCTTCATCTATCTCGCGCTCTATCTGCGCATGATGCGCGCCGGCATGGCCGAGGCGTGGCGGCAGGATTTTGTGCTCGCCGCCCGCGCCAGGGGGTTGTCGCGCCGCCGCATCGTGCTCGCCCATGTCGCCCGCAACGCGCTCTTGCCGCTGGTCACCATGCTCGGCCTGCAATCGGCGCAGATGCTGGGCGGCAGCGTCGTCATCGAAAGCGTCTTTGCCGTGCCCGGCCTCGGCCGGCTGGCGCAGGAAGCGGTCGCCTCGCGCGACACGCCGCTGTTGCTCGGCATCATCCTCACCAGCGCCGTCCTCGTCATTGCCATCAACCTTGCAGTCGACATCGCCTACGCCTTCCTCGACCCGCGCGTCGGTGCCAGCGAGGCCAGCGCGTGAGCGCGCTGCCGCGGTTCCTGCGCCGGCCGGAAGCGGTCGCCGGCGCGATCATCCTGGCGCTTCTGTTCGCCATGGCGCTGTTTGCGTCGCTGCTCTTCCCCGGCGACCCGCAGGCCATTGCCGGACCAGCACTGCTGCCGCCGTTCCAGGACTGGTCGCTGCCGCTCGGCACCGACCGGCTCGGCCGTGACGTGCTGGCCGAACTGTTCCACGGCGCCCGCACCTCGCTGGCGGTCGGCCTGGCGGCGGCAGCGGCGGCACTCTTCATCGGCGCGGTCGTCGGCACGCTGGCCGGCTTTGCCGGCGGCCTTGTCGACGAGGGGCTGATGCGCATCACCGATGCCTTCCAGACCGTGCCGAGTTTTCTCCTGGCGCTGGCCATCGTCAGCGTCGTCGGGCCGTCGCTCGGCGTCGTCGTCACGGCAATAGCGCTTGGCGCCTGGACTGGACCGGCGCGTGTAGCGCGCGCCGAAGTGCTGTCGATCCGCGAGCGCGATTACGTCGCCGGCGCCCACGTCATCGGCATGCACCCGCTTGAGATCGCTATTCGCGAGGTGTTGCCCAACGCGTTGCCGCCGGTGCTGGCCTTGTCCTCGGTGATCGTGGCGGCCGCGATCCTCACCGAGGCGGCGCTGTCCTTCCTTGGTCTCGGCGACCCCAATCGCGTTACCTGGGGCGGCATGATTGCCGAGGGCCGCACTGTGCTGCGAACCGCGCCCTTTCTGTCGATCGCTCCGGGCATTGCCCTGGTGCTGACCGTGCTCGGCGTCTATCTCGCCGGCGAAGGCGTGGTCGAAACGACGGCGGTGCGGAGGAGCCTGTCATGACCGCACTGGCTGAGGTACGCGACCTGTCGGTGCGCTATCGGCGGGACGGGGGCGAAGTGACGGCACTGAAGGGGGTCAGCCTGGATGTTATTGCCGGCGAGCGGCTGGCGATTATCGGCGAAAGCGGGTCGGGGAAGAGCACGCTGGCGCTGGCGGTGGCTGGACTGCTGCCGGCGAGCGCCAAGATTGAAGGGCATTTCAAGTGGCAATTTCAGGCGCCGCGATCCTTCCCACCCCCCTCTGTCCTGCCGGACATCTCCCCCGCAAGGGGGGAGATCAGCAGCTTTGCCGACGACTTCCCTTCTGCAACGTTCGTGGTTGGCGAAGGCGGAGATGAGAGAGCAATCTCCCCCCTTGCGGGGGAGATGTCCGGCAGGACAGAGGGGGGTGTGACGGAACGCCGACCTCTCAAATTAACCGAGCCCAGCACGCTCCCCCTTCCCGGCCGCGACATTGGTTTCGTCTTCCAGGACCCCTCCGCCAGCCTCGACCCCGTCATGGCCGTCGGCAAACAGATCGCCGAAGTCGCCCGCACCCACCTCGGCCTCGACTGGCCACAAGCTTACGCCAAAGCCAAAACCCTACTCCAACGTGTCCGGCTGCCCGACCCACAAACCGCCATGCGTGCTTTCCCGCACCAGCTCTCCGGCGGCCAGAAGCAGCGCGTTGCTGTTGCCGCGGCCATTGCAGCCGGTCCGAAACTGCTGATCGCCGATGAGGCGACCAGCGCGCTGGACACCATTGTGCAAGCCGAAATCGTCAGCCTCATTCGGCAACTGGTGGCGGAGGACGGCATGACGCTGCTGTTCATCAGCCACGACATCGCGCTGGCCGCCGAACTCGCAGAGCGTATCGCTGTATTCCGGAACGCCGAACTGATCGAACTCGGCCCGACGGAGCAAATCATAAACGCCCCGCGCCATGCCTATACGCGAACGCTGCTCGACGCCCATCTCGGCCTCGACGCCGATCCGCTGCTACGACGGGCGCCGGCATGAACTTGCTCACCGTCTCCGGTCTTACCAAGCGATACCGTCGTGGCGGCAAGGCCATCGCGGCCGTCGACGGTGTCTCCTTCGCCATCGAATCCGGCGAGACGCTGGCGCTGGCCGGGCCCTCCGGCAGCGGCAAGTCGACGATCGCGCGGCTGGTGCTTAGGTTGATCGAGCCCGACGCCGGCACCGTCCAGTTCGAAGGCGATGACTTTCTGCTCTTGAAGGGTGCGGCCCTGCGCACCAAGCGCGCGCGCCTGCAAATGGTGTTCCAGGATCCGCTCGCCGCGTTCAACCCGCGCGCCACGGTGGCTCGCGTGCTTGACGATCCCTTGCGCATCCATGCCATCGCTTCCCGCGCCGAGAGGCCGGCCCGCATTGCTGCCTTGCTGGATCGCGTCGGGCTGGCAGCCGATCTCGCCACGCGCGCCATTCACGAAATCTCCGGCGGCCAGCGCCAGCGCGTCGCCATCGCCCGAGCCATCGCGACCAAACCGTCGCTGATCGTGCTCGACGAGGCGGTGTCGGCGCTCGACGTTTCGGTCCGCGGACAGATCCTTGAGTTGCTGCTCGACCTGCAAGCCAGGGAACGGATCGCCTATCTCTTCATTTCGCATGATCTCGGCGTCGTACGGGCCATCGCCCACCGCGTCGTTCTTCTCAACGCCGGGCGGATCGCCGAGAGCGGCGACCCCCGCAACGTAGTCGACGCGCCGCAATCGGCAATCGGCAAGGCGCTGGTTGCGGCGGCGCCAAGATTGGACAGAAGCAGCAGGCAAGTAGCATGACCGAACCAGAAGCCAGAGCCGAAAAACTCTCGCGCGAACTCGATTCCGCCTTCCGCAACCGCGCCGATCTCTACCGTCTGTTTCTCGACGAGCTGACCGGCGAACTCGGCGCGGAAAAGGCCGAGGCGATCATGATCCGCACCATCGAGCAGCGCGGCAAGGAGGTGGCGGCGGCCGCCTTCGCCCGTTTCGGACCTAACGACGCGCCGGCCATCGGCGAGGCATTTTTGGCCGTCAGCCCGGATGGCGGCCTGATGTATCCGACCGATGTCGAGCGCGGGCCGGACCACATCGCCTTCAAGGTGAAGCGTTGTCCGCTGAAGGACGCCTGGGTCGAGGCCGGTGTCGGTGATGAAAAACTCGCCACGCTCTGCCGCATCGCCGGCGCTTTCGACCGTGGTCTGTTCGAGGCAACGGGCGTGCGCTTCGACAATGTCACCTGGACGCCGGGCCACGGCCCCGGCTGCTGCCACATCGCGCTGACCAACAGGGATGCGGCCGGATAGCCAATGCTGATCAGTCGGCGGCAAACACATGCAGCTCCGTGCCCGCCTGTTCGGCAGCAGTGCGCAGGTCGGCCTTCGGTTCGCTGTCGGTGACGATATCGGCAATGTCATCGAGCCCGCAGATGCGTTCCAGACTGCTGCGGCCAAACTTGTCGTGGGTCACCACCAGCACCGTCGACAGTGAACGCGATATCATTGCGCGTTTAACGGCTGCGGCGCCCGAGATCATGTCGCTCGGACCATCGGCGCTTATCCCCGATGCCCCGATAATGGCGACGTCGGCATTGTAGCGGCGCAGGAACTCGACGGTGTCTTCGCCAAGCACGCTGCCTTCGCGGCTGTCATAGGTCCCGGGGCAAAGCAGCACGCGGAAGGTCGGATTGGCGCCGGCCACCGAGGCCACGCCGGTGGAATTGGTGATGATGGTCAGGTCGCGCTTCAGCTGCGAAAGGTTGCGCGCCACCTCATAAGTGGTCGAACCGCCATCGATCATCACGATCTGGCCCTTCTGGACCAGGCCCGCTGCGCCGCGGCCGATGCGGGCGCGCTCCTCGACCAGGGTCAGGCCGCGCTCCGAAATCACCGGCTCTGATGTCACCAGCGAGATCGTCGCACCGCCATAGGTGCGGTTGATCAGCCCGGCATCGCCGAGTTCGATGAGATCGCGGCGGATGGTCTCGCCGGCGACGCCGATGCGCCGTGCAAGTTTGGAGATGCGGATGGACGCCGACCGGCGCACTTCCGAAAGGATAAGCGCGTGCCGCTCCTTCTTCGTCAGTCGGCCCTGATCCATGATTATTCCATTCCCTTTGCAGCAATCAGTGCGTCGGCAAGCTCGGCAAACCCTTGCGCGCCGCGCCCGCTTGTGACGAAGGCAGGAGATGCCGGAAGTTCGCCGGCGAAGTCCAGCACATTAGCGACACCGACGCTGTTGGGGAAGAAGCCGAACATTGGCGCATCGTTTGGACTATCGCCGACGAAGACAATGCTGTCCTTGTCGTGGTCTATGTCTATACCAAAACAGTCGCGCAAGAATAGCCGGCTTGTTGACAGTTTGTCGTATTTGCCGAACCAGCCATTGACATGGATGGACGAGATTTTCGCCGCCGCTCCATAGCGCTGAAAGATAGCGACGATCTTCAGCACTTCAGATTTGGGCAGCGGCGCGACATCCTCGCGAAAATCGATCGCCAAATCGGCTTCGCGATAGGCCTGGTCAGCGGCGACCGCCGCACCCGGAATTTCCGCGAGCACGGCGCGTTCGATCTCGCGCAGGCGCGCCGCGTCAGCCTGCCTTTCGCCGGCACTCCTGGCATAGTGACGAACGATGCGCTTGGCAGTGCCGTCATAGCGGAAATAGAAAGCGCCGTTCTCGCCGATCACGCCATCGACCGGCCATTGCCGCGCGATCAGGTCGCACCAGCCGGCAGGGCGGCCGGTCACCGGCGCGACAAGGAAGCCGGCCTGCTTCAGCCGCTCGAGCGCCGCATAGGCTTTTGCCGGCAGCCGTCCCTTGTCGGTCAAGGTGTCGTCGATATCGGTCAGAACGACGGCGATGTTGCGCCGGTCTAGCGCGGTGAAGTCGGCAAGCGGACGCAGCACCCGCTCAGGCTCCCGCCGCAACCGTTTCGAGCGAGGCAGCCGCGACGTCGAGCATGGTGAACCTGTCGCGGATCAGCCGGGCATTGGCGACCGCCTCGTCGTAGAAGCCAGCCGGTATGGCGACCTCTTGCGGCGTGGTCGGCGCGCCGGCGGCGCGCAGTGCTGCCGCGATCTCGCGCGCCGGGCGTGCCACCCGCACCAGCCTTTCACGATGCGAGCGCCATTGCTTGGCCAGCATGGTGTTGATGGCGTTTGCCCGTTCGCGGTCCAGCAGCTTGGGCTTGAATGCCGCCCAGCAGGAACGTCCGAGCGTTTCGCCGAAGATTTCGATGAAGCGGTCTGGCGTATCGGCGGACGGCGCGAGCTGCAGCTCCCGCAGCGCCAGCACGCGTTCCTGCAGCCGCGCCATCGTCAACGTCGTCACCGCTATGTGTTCGCCGTGATGCGTCTCAGGCAATCCCTGGCCCCGCATGTCGATATAGTGGGCGATCAGATGTTCGCCCTGGCTGGCCGGATAAGAGCCGCCGCACAGTGTCATGCCGAGACCGGACATGACCAGCGTGCGCACCAGCACTTCCATCGCCTCAAGGTCGCCGGTCCCGAGTTCGCCGGCCTTGGCGATGAGCGCCTCCTCGTCCTCGGCCAGAAGCATGAACGGCGCCTCCCGGTAGGGCGTGCCGAGCAACAGATGCGCCATCAGCCAATCGGTCTGCGCGGTCGGCCGCGCCATCGAATCGCCGAAGCCGGCAGCGATCAGCCGGTGCGGCGCTCGCGCCATGACATCGAGATCGAGGAAGACACCGACCGGCAGGCTCGCCGTCAGCGATTTCTTCAGGCCGTCCTCTGTGATTGCCGCAGACACCGAGGTGTAGCCGTTCATCGACGGCGCGGTGCCGAACACCGCATAGGGCTTTTGGGTCAGATGGGCGGCATATTTGGTGATGTCATTGATCGAGCCCGATCCGACCGCGACCAGACCGCTGGCGTCTTTCGTGCGGGCGATCACCGATCGCACGGCGTCCATGTCGGGATGCGGATGGCGCGGCAGGATGATCTTGTCGACATCGATCGAGCCGCGCAGCGCAATCGACACTCTCTCGCCGAGAGCCAGCCTTGTGTCGGGATCCATGACAACGGCGAGCCTGCGGCCGAGCGGCAGCGGCTTGACCAGCGCATCGGCTTCGTCGCCGAGACCGCGCCCTATGACGATGGTCTTCAGCGGCACCGACAGCATTCCCTGGCTATCCGGGTCAGGCAGCGTGCCGGCAATAAGGCGATCGAGCATTTGTCTGGACATAGGATGCAGTCCGGTCAGTCAGCATGAAGCGGGGTCAGGGCATCGAACAAGGTGCGATACCGGCGGTAACTTCTGTCGTAGGCGGCCTTGGCGGAAGGATCAGGGTCGATCGTCTCGATGTGGCCGGCCAGCCTTTCAGCCGCCTGCTGCACTGAGGAGGTAAGGCCGATGGCTGCGGCGGCAAGGATTGCAGCACCGATCGGCGAGGCATCGGCCGCATCCGCGATCTCGACCGGCCTGCCGCTGACATCGGCACGGATTTGCGCCCATACCCGGCTGCGCGCGCCACCGCCTGAGAGCCGGATGCGCCCGGTTGTTATGCCGAGCTCGTCCAGCCGGTCGACAACGTCGCGCATGGCGAAGGCGCAGCCTTCCAGCACTGCGCGAGCGCAGGCCGCTTTGCCGTGGAAGGATGTCAGGCCGTAGAAAGCGGCACGCGCTTCGGCGATCCAGCGCGGCGCCATGGCACCGGACAAGGCCGGCAGGAACAGCAAATCGTCGCTGCCGGCAACCACCGTCGCCGCCAGTTCCGACATCGCCGCCGGCGAATCGACGCCGAAGGTTGTTAGAAACCACGTCACCGCGCCGCCCGAGAGCCATCCGGGATTGGAGATGAAATAGCCGTCGCCGAGAAAGCCATGGGTCTCGACCAGGCCGCCGGGGTCGAGGCGAAGCGTGCCGGACACCGCGCCGACCACTTCGGCCGTGCCGAGATTGCAGGCGACGACACCGGGCACGACGACCCCGGCGCCTATGGCGGCCGAAAAATCATCGCCGGTGCCGACCGCCAGCGGCGTGCTCACAGGCAGACCGGTGAGCTCGGCGCCGGCGTGCGTCAAGGCGCCGGCGATCTCAGATGCATCGTCGATGCCGGGCAATTTATCTGCATCGATGTCGAAGGCCGCCAGCAGATCGCCGGCATAGTTGTGCTCCTTCAGCCCATAGAGCATGGTCGTCGAGGCCAGCGCGTGATCGATGACGGCACGACCGCACAACGCTGCGACCACGAATGATACCGGTTGATGCCAGAGCGCCACTCGGCGCGCTTCGGGCAGGTTGCGCGCGGCCCAGCGGATTTTCGCCGCCATATGCGTGGCGTCCAGAACGAGACCGGTGCGCTCGCGGATGAAGTCCGGATCGATGGCGGCGATCTCTGCCGCCGCGCGCCGATCCATCCAGATGATGCACGGCGTCAGGGCCTGGCCGCTGCTGTCGACCGCAACACAGCCGTCGAGTTGGCCGGCAATGGCAATGCCCTTGATGTCGGACGGCGCAAGCCCAGCCTTGTCGAGCGCGCCGGCAATGGCCGGCTTGAGCGCCGCCAGCCACAGCGCCGGATTCTGTTCGGCCCAGCCGGGCGCCGGGAAGGCCGGCTGGTACAACACAGCGGCCTCGCCACGCAGCCGCAATTCGTCATCGACAACGATCGCCTTCAGGCTTTGTGTGCCGAGATCGATGCCGATGACTGGCATTAGACACGCTCGCAATCCGCGAGAACATCCCGCAGTTGCGAGAGGATAGAACCTTTCGTCGGCGAATAGGAACCGTCGAACACCGCTGTGCCAATGGTAAAAGCGTTGGCGCCGGCCAGCTTGATCGCCTTGATCCGATCGGCTGATGCCACGGCGCCGGCGACGATCAGATGCCGCGACGGACCAAGCCCGCGCCGGGCTGCGCGCACCAGTTCGGCCGGGTCGGCCTCGGTGGCGCGATAGGCGAGGATGTCGCATCCCGCACAACCCTTCTCGGCGAAGGCGCGGCAGTCGGCCTCGACATCCTCGGCCGAACCGCCGAGCTTGGTCGGATGGCCGACCGGCCGACCCGGAAAAGGGTAGTATTCGGTGCCGCTCCCCTCCAGCAACGCCATGATCTCGTCGACCTGGGTTCCACCGAGCAGGCGCCGGACGCCGAGATCCCTGGCGATGCGCGCGGAATTAAGGCAGGCCTCAGCCGTCGTCGAGACAACTTCCATGTAAGTGGTGGCGCCTGTCCGGCCAATGGCGACAGCGAGCTTGCGCAGCACATCCGGCGCGACGCCAATATCCTTGAAGCCGACATGCTTCAGGCCGACCGGCTCAATCAATTCGACCAGGTCGAGACAGTCCTCGACCGTGCGATCGTTGCGCGTCAGCATGAAGATGAAGTCCATCCGAAAGGTCCCTCGCCTGGTCGGGAAAGCCGGTTTGCTGCCGGTCTGTTAACACCTCCCAGCCATTTGTTGCAAGGTGCCACATTTTGATTTGCAGTACCACACATTTTATGACAGAACGGGCGCCAGCCCGCCAGGCACGACTTCTAGGGAGAGGGAAGAATGCTCAAGCCGCTGAGACGTACTGCGTCCAGACTGCTCGTCGCAGCCGTATTTGTGTGGCCCCTGACGTGGCAAGTGACACAAGCGGCCGCGTGGGATCTGAAAGAGGCGTCGAAACCCTATAGCGGCCAGACCATCCGCATGGTCGGCGAGGCGCTGCCGCCGCTCGAAGCGCTGAAGAAGATGGCGCCGGAGTTTGAAAAACAGACCGGCATCCATGTCGAAGTCGAGATGTACGAGCACTCGGAAGCCGTCAACAAGGTGCAGCTCGATCTCAACTCGCACCGCGGCCGCTACGACGTCATCATCCAGCCGCATCGCGAACTCGGCAAGTTCGCCACCAACAACCATCTGGTCGAAATCGCCAAGATGATGGCCGACCCGGCTTTGCGCGATCCGAGCTTCGAGCCGGAGAAGCAGCTCTACCAGACCGCCTGGCACGAAATCTCCTGGTATGACGGCAAGGAGTACGGCTTCCCCTTCACAGTGCTCAACATGTTCATGTGGTATCGCTCGGACCTGCTCGCCGATCCCAAGGAGCAGGCAGGCTTCAAGGCCAAGTATGGCTACGACCTCGCTCCCGCCAAGGACTGGAAGCAATATCGCGATATCGCCGAATGGTTCTATCGCCCCGACCAGGGCTTTTACGGCACCGCCCTGCAGGGCAAGCGCCACGAGGCGCTGTGGTATGAGTGGCTCAACTTCCTTTATTCCTTCGGCGGCGACGTGCTCGACGTGAAGAGCGGCTCGGCCTGCGGCCCGGTCATCGTCAACAGCCCCAAGGCCGTCGCCTCGCTCGAATATTACAAGAGCCTGCTGCAATTCTCGCCGCCGGACAGCCTCAACTATTTCTGGGATGATGTCATGGCGCTGATGCAGCAAGCCAAGGTCGCCGAGCTGATCATGTGGAACGACGCAACCTATGCCGTATCGGTCGACACCACGGCCTCCACCGTGGTCGGCAAGGTTGGCTTCGATCTCGTGCCGCAAGGCGACGGCGGCAAGATCGGCCAGGTCGAGGGCTGGACCTATCTGATCCCGGTCTATTCGAAGAACCAGCAGGCCGCCTTCCTCTTCGTCCAGTGGATGATGGGCTATGACCGCCAGCTCGAGCAGCATCTCAATGGCGGCGCCTCGGGCCGGCCCGATGTCTATGCCTCGGCGGAGGTGCAGAAACTGCCCTACGCCAAGGCGTCGATGGAGGCCAACGAGCATGCGGTGCCGAAGGCGACGCTGCCGCAATCGGCCGAGATGACCGACATACTGGTGCGCGAACTGTCATCCTACCTCGCCGGCGAAAAGGAGGCGCAGGCCGCCCTCGACACCGCCGCCACCGACATCTCGACACTGCTCGGTTCTTGCGCACCCATGACCTATCCGGCACGATAGGCCTTGAGATGTCGCGCAGAGGCTACCCGCACAAGCGGGTAGCCGATCTTGTCCGCAGGAAACGCCCGTGACGAACCGCACTCCATCGCCGCGCGGAATGCCGCTTCTCGACCGTGGGGTGGGGCCGCTCTTGATGCTGCCGGCGACGCTGCTCGTCGTCGTCTTCCTGGTCGGCCCGTTCTACTACATGGTCTACACCGCGCTGACCGACCTCAGCTTCGCCGACGCCAGCCATGCCGGCGCCTTCGTCGGTTTCGACAATTTCCGCAAGCTGATGCGCAACGACCCATTCTTCTGGGCATCGTTCCTGCTGACGCTGAAATTCGTCATCATCGCCGTCGGCCTGGAATTCCTGCTCGGCTTTGCGCTGGCCTTCCTGATCTTCCGCTTCGTCGCCAGCCAGCGGCTTCTCACCACACTGCTGCTCATCCCGATGATGATTGCGCCGGTCGCCGTCGGGCTGATCTGGCGGCTGCTGTTGCAGGGCGATTTCGGCATGCTCACCTTCTACATGCGCAAGGTCGGCCTGCTGGCGCAGAATTCGGCGGTGCTTTCGGCACCCGACCTGGTGTTTCCGACCATCGTCGCCATCGATGTCTGGCAGTGGACGCCTTTCGTCACCCTGATCATGCTCGCCGGCATGATGAGCCTGCCGCGCGCGCCGTTCGAGGCGGCGATGATGGATGGCGCAAAACCGTTTCAGATCTTTCGCGATGTCATGCTGCCGCTGCTGCGGCCCGTCATCGCGCTGGTGCTATTGCTGCGCGGCATCGATGCCTTCAAGGAGTTCGACAAGGTTTTCCTGATGACCGGCGGCGGTCCCGGAACGCTGACCGAACTGGTGTCGATCTATGCCTACCGCGTCAACTTCCGCAACTGGGACCTCGGCTACGGCGCCGCGGTCGCCTTCATGATCTATCTCGTCGTGCTGATCCTGTGCTCCGTCTTTTACAAGGCCGTCTACTGGTCGAGCCGCAAGCAGGCGGCGGCGTTTTGAGGGCGCGGCGATGATCGATCAGTCCACCAACCGCGCCTGGAAAAGCTTTGCCTGGTCGGTGTTGCTCGTCGCCGTCGTGGTCGCGCTGACGCCTTACGTCTGGATGGTGCTGGCGTCGTTCAAGAACCGCGTCGATCTTCTGTCTTCTGTGCCGAAATGGATTTTTTCACCGACGCTTGCCAACTATCCCGCCGTCTTCATCGACAAGGAATACTGGCCGCTGGCAATCAACTCGGTGCTGATCTCGGTGTCGTCTACGGTGCTCTGCATCGTCATCGGCGCGCCGGCTGCCTATGGCTTTGCCCGCTCCAATTTCCCCGGCAAGGAAGACCTGTTCTTCTTCTTCCTGACCACGCGCATGGCGCCGCCGATCTCGATCGCCGTGCCGCTGTTCCTGTTCTTCACCTCGCTTGGCCTGATCGACACCATCTACGCCGTGGTGATCGCCCACACCTCCTTCAACCTGTCGCTCGTCGTCTGGATGATGCGCGGCTTCTTCGCCGAAATCCCCAGGGAGATCGACGAAGCCGCGATGATGGACGGCCGCTCGCGGCTCGGCGCATTCTTCTTCGTCGTCGCGCCGCTGGCCGCACCCGGCATGGGCGCCACAGCGGTGCTCTGCTTCATCCTGTCGTGGAACGAGTTCCTCTATGCCTTCATACTCGTCGCCTTCGACGGGCGGCCGCTGACCGTCGGCATACCGGGGCTGGTGACGCCGCATGGCACGCTATGGGGCCAAGTCGCGGCGGTCGCCATCGTGGCGACGCTGCCGATCGTGCTTTTCACTTTCCTTGTCCAGAAACAGCTCGTGCGCGGCCTCACCTTCGGCGCGGTCAAGGGTTGAAGGGATCTCGCATGGCAATTGTTTTCGACGGCGTCACCAAGGCTTTCCCCGACGGGACGGTGGCGCTGCAGGCGCTCGATCTTGCTTTCGAGCCCGGCGAATTCCTGGTTCTGCTCGGGCCCTCTGGTTCCGGCAAGACGACAGCCTGCCGGCTGCTTGCCGGCCTTGAACGTCCCACGGCCGGCCGCATCATGGTCGAGGGTCGCGATGTCACCGACCTGCCGCCGCGCCTGCGCGGCATGGGCATGGTGTTCCAGAACTATGCGCTCTACAGCCATAAGAGCGTCTACGAGAACATCGCCTATCCCTTGCGCATCCGAAAAATGCCGGCCGCCGAGCTCGACCGCTGCGTGCGCGCCATGGCCGAACTCTTGGAAATAACCCGCTACCTCGACCGCCGCCCTTCGCAATTGTCGGGCGGCCAAGCGCAGCGCGTGGCTGTGGCCCGCGCACTCGTCTGGCAGCCGAGCCTCTGTCTGATGGACGAGCCGCTGTCCAATCTCGACGCCTTGTTGCGGCTCCACATGCGCACCGAGCTGAAGCGTCTGCATCGCGAGCTGAAAAAGACCTTCGTCTTCGTCACCCACGACCAGGAAGAGGCGATGACGCTGGCGACCAGGGTCGCGGTATTGCGCGAAGGCGCACTGATCCAGTACGACGACCCGCGCGAGATCTATCGGCGGCCTGCCAATCGCTTCATCGCCGAATTCATCGGCCGTCCAGCGATGAACACGTTCGATGGCGATGTCCGCGCCGGCGTCTTCCACGCCAGCGGTTTCACTTGCCCGCTTCCGGGAAAGCCTGATGGTCCCATCGTGCTCGGCATTCGCCCGGAGCAGATCCAGCTTGTCGACGCGACTGCCGGCGACGCCATCCTGTTTGCCGTCGACGTCGTCGAACCGGTCGAGCCGGACGTGCTGATCTTCGCCAATAGCGAGGCCAACGCGCTGATCGTCAGGACCGTGAATGACGATCGCGCTTTCGATCCCGGCCAGCCGCTTTATCTACGCTTTCCGCCGGCAGCGCTGCACACATTCGATGCTGTGTCGGGAGCGCGGCTGCCGTGAGCACGCTGCTCGCTTTGGTGCCGCTGGCCGCCGCAGCCTTGGTCTGGTGGCTGTTCTACAGCTTCAACCGGTCGCGGCGCTGGTTCTCGACAGGCGAACTCATCTTCTGGGACGCCATTGCACTGGTAACCCTGCAGCTTGTCTGGCTGATCTGGTTCTGAATGCGCATTCCAGCAACGCAGATCAGTAGCCCAGCGCACAACCGTCCTTGCGAGGATCGGAGGCACCGGTGAGCGTGCCCTTTTCCCAATCGATCAGCACCAGCTGGCCGCCGCCATGCGGCTCCTCGGCGATCGAAACCTGATGGCCGCGCTGACGCAGGCCGGCGATCGCCTCAGCCGGAATCCCGCGCTCGGCCAGCACGGCATTGTCCTTGTAGAACACCCGTGGCGCATCCAGTGCCTGCTGCGGGTCCATCCCGAAATCGATCATGTTGGTCAACAGATGGACATGGCCGAACGGCTGGTAGCCGCCGCCCATCACCCCGAACGGCATCACCACCTTACCCCCTCGCGTCGCCATGCCAGGCATGATGGTGTGCATCGGTCGCTTTCGCGGCGCGATACGATTTGGATGGCCTTCCGTGAGGCGAAAACTGCTGCCGCGATTCTGCAGCACGACGCCTGTCTTGGGACCGACGACGCCGCTGCCGAAGGAACCGAAGGTCGAGTTGATGAAGCTGACTGCATTGCGGTCGCGGTCGACCACGGAGATATAGACGGTGTCGCTGCGCGGCAGCTCAAGCCGCGGCAGATGCGTCATGGCGAGGGCCGGATCGATGGCGGCGCGCAGCCGCTCCGCATGGGCTGCCGACAGCAGTTGTTCGACGGGGACCTGGACGAAATCCTGGTCGCCGATGAAAGTATCGCGGTCTTGGTAGGCAAGCCGGCCGGCTTCGATCTCGAGATGCAGCCGCTCGGCGCTGTTCGGCTCCAATGACCCGAGCGCAACGCCGGAAAGCACGTTCAGCATGATCAACGCCGTCATGCCCTGATTGTTTGGCGGCATCTGATGGATGTCGTAGCCGCGATAGGACGTGTTCACCGCCTTGACGTAGTCGCCCTTGGTTGCAGCGAAATCGTCCAGCGCATGCAGCCCGCCCAGCGCGCCGAGACGCGCCACCAGATCACCGGCGACCTCGCCCTCATAGAAGCCGGCGCGACCTTGCTTCGAGATCATGCGCAAGGTTTCCGCGAGTTCCGGCTGCCGATGCACATCACCGGCCTGTGGTGCCCGGCCGTTCGGCAGGAAGATCCGCGCCGCATGTTCGTCGGCGGCGAGCAGGGCGACCTCGTCAGCCCAATCGAAGGCGACGCGATCATGAACGACATAGCCTTGTTCGGCATAGCGAATGGCCGGAGCCAGCGCGGCGTCGATGCCCTTCCTGCCGTGATCTTCAAGCAGCCGGCACCACGCGTCGATGGCGCCCGGAACGGTGACGGCATGCGGTCCGGTTCCAGGCAGTTCGCCATGGCCCCGCTCCAGAAACCAATCGGCATTTGCAGCAGCAGGCGATCGCCCCGAGCCGTTGAAGGCCAGCACCTCGCCCTCGCCTTTGGGGCTGTAGAGCACAAAACAGTCGCCGCCGATGCCGGTCGATTGCGGCTCGACGACGCCTTGCACCGCCGCCGCGCAGACGGCGGCGTCCATCGCATTTCCGCCTGAGCGCAGCATGTCGATGGCGGCCAGCGTCGCCAGCGGATGCGATGTCGCCGCCATGGCTTCTGTCGCGCGAACCGGCGAGCGGCCGGGGAACTGAAAATCACGCATGCAATCCTCCGATGATCCACCCGCCGGTACTAACCTCAATGCTTGATACGGTCGCGCATCGCGTACCACAACATCCCCAGCACATAGAGCGGGCCCCGCAGCGCCGTACCGCCCGGGAACGGCATCGGGGTCAAAGTCGAGAACAGGTCCAGCCGCGAGGCGTCGCCCGTAATCGCTTCGGCCAGCAGCTTGCCCGACAGCGTTGACAGGATGACGCCCTTGCCGGAATAGCCATGCGCGAAATAGACCTCGCCATAGTGCCCGACATGCGGCAGCCGCGACGTGGTCACCGACACCAGGCCGCCCCAGGCATGATCGATGCGGCAGCCCTTCAATTGCAGGAAGGTGGCCTCCATGTGCGGCCGCACGAAGCCGGCAATGTCGGCCGGCGGCGATGGCGTGTAGCGCTCGCCGCCGCCGAACAGCAGCCGACCGTCCGCCGACATGCGGTAGTAGTTGACGACGAAGCGCGTGTCGGACACCGCGACATTGGCCGGGACGACATTGCGTTTACCCTCCAGCGGTTCGGTGGCGACGATGTAGTTGCCGACCGGCATGATGCGGCTGTTGACGCGCGGCTCCAGCCCATGCAGCAACGCGTCGCCGGCCAGCACGACATGTTTGGCCCTTACCGACCCCTGCGCCGTCGAGACCCGGATCGAAGGCTCGCGCTCCAGCTTTACCGCGACGGAATTTTCATGGATGACGACACCGGCCGCTACGGCGGCACGGGCAAGGCCGAGCGTGTAGTTCAGCGGATGCATATGGCCGCCAAGCGGCTCATACATCGCGCCATGATAGGGCGTGTCCACCTTGCCGCGTGCCTGCGCCGCCGACAGGATCTCGACGTCGCGGAACTTCATCACGCTCTCGAGGCATTTGGCCTCGTCTTCGAGATCCCTGAGGTCGGAGCCATTAACGGCGCCGACGAGATGGCCGGTCAGCCGCAGATCGCAATCGATGGCGTGGCGCTCGATGATGTCGAGCACCAGGCCCCGCGCCTCGAAGGCGAGGTCGAACAGCGCCTTCGCCCGCTCGGGGCCGTAAAGCTTGACCAACCCCTTGGCGCCTTTGCGCAGGCCAGGGATCATCTGGCCGCCATTGCGGCCCGACGCGCCCCAGCCGATCTTGCCGCCTTCGAGCAGCACCACCTTCAGGCCGCGCTCGGCGGCATGAAGGGCGGCCGACAGGCCGGTGCAGCCGCCGCCGACCACCACCAGATCGGCGCCGACATCTCCCACCAGCGCCGGATGTTCCGGCGCCGGATTGGCGGTGGCGACATAGTAGGATTTGCCGATATCGAGGCCCGAATTGAAACCCGTTGAGCCGGAGGCCATGATCACACCTTCAGCAGCAAATGGTCGCGTTCCCAACTCGTCACCACGCTTTGGAACAGGTCGAGTTCGACGCTCTTGACGCGCAGATAGGTCTGGAAAAAATCCTCGCCGAGCAATGCCCGCACCGGCTCGCAAGCAGTGAAACGATCAAGCGCCTCCTCCATCGTTTTCGGCAGCGTGCTTTTGATCCTGTAGGCATTGCCCGAGGCCTCAGCCGAGCGCGCCAGCTTCTGCTCGACGCCGAGATAGCCGGCAAGCAGCGAACCGGCGATCGCCAGATAGGGATTGCAATCCGCACCCGGCAAGCGGTTCTCTACCCGCCGGGCGGCGCGGCCACCTGCCGGCACGCGCAGGCCGCAGGAGCGGTTGTCATGCGACCATTCGATGTTGGCCGGCGCGCTGTGGTTCGGCCGGATGCGGCGGAACGAGTTCACGTTGGGTGCGAATAGCGGCATGATCTCGGGCACATATTTCTGCAGGCCGCCGATGAAATGGCCGAACATTTCGGTGTCTGCATCATCTCTGTCGGCAAACAGCGCGGCGCCTGTCGTTTCATCGACGACAGACATGTGCAGATGCATCGAGCTGCCGGCCTGCGCGGCGATCGGCTTGGCCATGAAGGTGGCGTGCATGCCGCTCTGCTGCGCTGCCTGGCGCGTCAGCCGCTTGAACAGCAGCACCTGGTCGGCGAGTGGCACCGCGTCGCCGTGCAGCAGATTGATCTCCAGCTGCGCGGTGCCCGATTCATGGATCAGCGTGTCGAGCGGCAGGCCGGCGGCTGCGGCATAATCATAGACGCGCCTTATCACCGGCTCGAATTCTTCCAGCGCCACCATGTCATAGGGATGCTGCGAGCCCTCGGCGCGGCCATTGGCGCCAACCGGTGCCGTCAGCGGCCGGTCGGGATTCGGATTGGGCGCGGTCAGATAGAATTCGACTTCCGGCGCCACCACCGCGCGCCAACCGCGCTTCCGGTAGAGATCGAGCACGGCGCGCAGCACATGTCGTGGCGAGGCCATCCAGGGCTTGCCTTCCATGTGGAAGGCGTCGGCGAAGACATAGGCTTTGCCAGCGCCACCGCCCGGCGCCAGGCACAGCGTCGACATATCAGGCACCATGCGCATATCCGGGTCTTGATAGGCAAAGCCTTCGTCGATCGAACCGGAGTAGCGGCCATCAATGCTGACCAGGAAAGCGCTGCTCGGCAGGTAAAGTGCGCGGTCTTCCAGCGCCTTGAGGAATTTTGCTGTCGGCAGCGCCTTGCCGCGCAGCACGCCATTCATGTCGGGCACCAGGCACTCGACCTCCGTGATGCCGTGCTGGGCGAGCCAGGCCTTGGGATCGTTGCCGGTGAAGAGAGCGGTGTTGGTATTTTTGTCCTGCATTTTGCTTCACGTACCTATGAGAGAGAGTATGGCTTGCGCGGCCACATCCGTTCCAGGGGTCAGCGCCATCTTGGCAGCATTGTCCCTGAGGCGGGCGCGCATCGCATCGTCGGCCAGCAGGCCGAGAATGGCTCTCTCCAATCCCCCTTCGGTCCAGGCGTCGCGGCCGATATGGTCGCCCACGCCCGTCTCTCCCGCGCGTTGCGCATTGTCGTGACCGTCCCAGCAATAGGGCATGATCAGCGACGGCACGCCGAAGCGCAGCGCCTCGCAAAAGCTGTTGTTGCCGCCATGGTGGATGAACAGGTCCGACTTCGCCACCACCGAAGGCTGCGGAAACCAGGCGTCGAGATAGACATTGTCCGGCACCGCGCGGTAGGCGTCGCGCAGGCCGCCGGCATTGACGATGAAGCGCGCCGGCAGCCGGTCGAAGACGGCGAGCATGCGTTCGATCAGCCCGACATCCATGGCGCCGAGACTGCCGAAGCTGACATAGACCAGCGGGCCGCCATTGCGCGGAAACACCGGCACCTCGAATGGCCCTTCCGAACGCACGCAGCCTTCGAGATAGACAAAGCGTTTGGGGTCGAGCGGCTCGGCCCGCTCACGCCGTACGATCGCTGGCGTCAGCAGCAGATTGAGGTCGGGTGATGTCTCGAGGAACAGGCCCTTGGGCAACGGCGCCAAGCCGGCATCCGCACGAAAACGGTTGAAGCGCTCATGCGCGGGTGCGGAGGCCGCGAGATAGCGCGCTTCGAACGCCGCACGTTGCGGGTCGTCGGCACCCATCCCCGAGAGATAGGGCGGCACCTCGGCATCCGGCAGTTCCGTCTCGGCACAGGAGACGACGCGCACCCACGGGCAGCCGGCGGCGGCGATCGCCGGGAACATGATGACGTTGTCGAGCACCACCGCGTCCGGCTTCAGCCGCGCCAGCAATTGGCGCAGCGGCGCCTCGGCGTTGACGGCGGTGTCGACGATCGCTTGCCAGGTCGGCGCGACATAGGTCTCGAGCTGGTCGATCGGGCTCAGCCGGAAATGCGGCAGGTGCCGGCGCACGAAGGCCTGCCAATAGCTCTGGCGGTCGCTGTCGCTCAGCGGCTCATCCGTCGGCAGATGGTATTCCTGGAAGCCATAGTCGGTAAAGACGCCGGAGAAGCCGGCATGGCAGATGAAGACGGGGCGAGCGCCCCGTGCGCGCAATGCCTGTGCGATACCGACGCAATTCAACGCGGCGCCGAAACTGGCTTCGGGAAACAGCGCGATGGTCGGGCTGGCTTTACGCGTCAATTATTCCTCTTCAATCCGGCCGGCTGATCATGCCGAACAGTGCGGGAGCTCCGCGGCTGGCTGCTTGCGGTCGCTGGCTGCGGGAGAGCCGCAGGTGGATGCGAAGCAGATCGGCAGCCACCTCATACTGCCGGCTTTCAAGATAGTCGAGTATGCCCGAGTGTTCGCGCAACGATTGCCGCAGCCGAAACACGTTGACGCCGGAATAGATGCCCGGCAGCCGGCGCAGGCGGAGATGATCGGCCAATGCATCCGACACAAAACGGTTGGCGCAGCCCTCGGCGATCATGCCATGAAAATCCATGTCCAGCCGCTGGAACTCGCGCGTGTCGAATGTCTCGTCCGGCAGCGCTGCAAGCGCTTCCATGCCTTGCCGCAACATTGCTGCCCGCGCCCCGTCCAGCCGAAAGCCTGGCGTCAGGATGGCCGCCGGCTCCAGCACCAGGCGGAACTCGTAGCTTTCGCCTTGCGCCTCCGGATCGTCCGGCGCGCGGCGAAACAACCAGGATTGCCCAGGCGCACGATCCAGAAGATTCTCGTCGGTCAGTTTGTTAAGTGCTTTTAGTACCGTCTTGCGATCAGCGTCGTAGCGTCGCATCAGCCCCGCGATGGTCACCGTCTGGTCCAACCGTCGCGCCGAGCGGTCGCGCAGGATGGCTTCGGCGAGCTCGTCTTCCTCCGCACTGGGTAGTTCGGCGGCAATGGCGGGCTGGGCGGCGAGGTCGACCGTCAGATGATAACCGCTGTCGGCCTCCCAGCGCACCACGCCCCGTTCCGCGAGCAGGCCGAGTGCGGCGCGTACGGGCGTGCGCGAGACATTGCACAGCGAGGCGATCTGCTGTTCGGGCAGGCGGGCGCCAGGCTCGAAGCCACGCTGCCGCGCCACATCCAGGATGCGCTGCGCCAGATCGAGATGGTTGGTGCGAGGTCGTCTGGCTACGGCTTGCATGACTTTTCTCGAATGCGAATGTGGCGCATTGGTCTGGCTGATCGCCGGAACAGGGACAATCGGCCAAATTCCTCCGTCGTTGACAGATTATGGATTGACGTACTTTTTTCTGCAATAGTACTGTCGGCACAATCGGCGAGAAAAGACCGAGGGAACAGGATCAAGGCAGGCGCGCGCGTCGCCGGCCTTGGTCCGGCAAATGATTTCGACGATCAAACCGAATGGGAGACTGCCATGACCGCTACCAGCCTGCGGCGCCGTGCGCTCAATACATCCTCAATCGCTCTCGGTCTCGCCCTGACGCTCTCGGTGCCGGCCGCCGCAGCCGACCTCGTTATTTCGAACTGGGATGGGTACATGGCACCCGACGCCATGGCCGCTTTCAAGACCGCCACCGGCGTTGCCGGCGAAGTGGTGGTGCACGCCACCAATGAAGAGATCATGGGCAAGCTGATTGCCGCCGGCGGCAAGGGCTATGACGTGGTCTTCGTCTCCTCGCCCTTCGCCGAAGTATTAAACAAGCTTGGCCTGACCGAGCCGATCGACCATGCCAAGATCCCCAACCTCGCCAACCTCTATCCCGAAGCGACCAAGCTGCCGCACGATGTCGGCAACGCTTTCTCCGTGCCTTACACCTGGGGCACGACGGGCCTCTGCTACCGCTCTGACCTTGTCAAGACGGCGCCCACGAGCTGGAGCGACCTGCTCGCCCCTTCCGACGAGATGAAGGGCAAGACCACCATGCTGGCGACCGATCGCTGGCTGCTGGCCGCCGGGCAGCTCGACAAGGGCTATTCGGTCAACGAGACCGACCCGGCCAAGATGGCCGAGGTCAAGGACCTCTTGATCTCCGCCAAGAAGACCCTGCTCGCCTATGACGACACCACCTTCTATTCCAAGCTGGTTTCCGGCGAGGCGCTGATGGTGCAGGCCTGGGACGGCTGGTGCAATTACGGCATCGCCGACAAGCCGGAGATCAAATACGTCATCCCTAAAGAAGGTTCGGACCTGTGGGTCGACACGATGGTGGTGATGAAGGCGTCCGAGCACAAGGACGACGCCTTCAAGTTCATCAACTTCATGCTCGACGCCAAGAACCACGCCTGGGCGGCGCAGAACATCGACTACAAGGTGCCGAACAAGCCGGCGATGGAAAGCCTGCCGGCCGACTTCCTGGCCAAATTCCCCAACATGGCGATGCCGGTGGCCGATCTCGTCAAGTTCGAGCAGTTGCGTGACGTCGGCGAAGCCCAGCGCGACTATTCCAAGATCGTCAGCGAGATCAAGGCCGCGCAGTAAGCGGCGCAGACTTCACGGCCGGCAGCACTTCTGCCGCCGGCCCTGAGCGGTACCCGAGAAATTGTCCCAGACCCGACTTCGTTCCTCTCTGCTGATGGCCCCGGCGCTGGTCTGGCTGACCGCGCTGATGGTGGTGCCATGCGCCCTGGTGCTGGCGCTCGCCTTCTTCCGGCGCGGCGTCTATGGCGGCATCGACTACACTTTGACGCTGGAAAATTTCGGGTTGGTCTTCGACCCGCTCTATGCCGGCATCTTCCTCAACTCAGCACGTATCGCCGGCACCGCGACCTTGATTGCGGTGGTGATTGGCTATGCCGCAGCCTATGCGATCGCGGCCGCACCGCGCCGGTGGCAGCCAATTTTCCTGTTCTTCGCCGTGCTGCCGTTCTGGTCCAACTATCTGATCCGCACCTATGCCTGGATCGTGCTGCTGAACCGCGAAGGGCTGATCACCCAGTTGCTGCGCTGGTTCGGCTACACCGGCGAACCGCCCTCGATGCTCTATACCGAAGGCTCGGTCATCGCGGGCCTCGTCTACAACTATCTGCCCTTCGTCATCCTCGCCTGCTACGCGCCGCTGTCGCGCCTCAACCCGGAACTGGCCGAGGCATCGCGCGATCTCGGCGCCTCCGCTGCCACCACTTTCCGACGTGTCATCCTGCCGCTGACCGTGCCCGGCATCGCTGCGGGTGCTGTCTTCGTCTTCGTGCTGTCGATCGGCAATTTCGTCACCCCGGCGCTGCTCGGTGGCGGCCGCTTCCAGATGATCGGCAACCTCGTTTACGACCAGTTCCTGACTGCCAATGACTGGCCGTTCGGCGCAGCGCTCGCCATGGCGCTGATCGCCATCATGCTTCTGGTGCTGATGGCGCAGGCGCTCGCCGCCGACCGCGCCGCGGGGCGTGCGGCTGAGGCAAAGGGTGACGCCGATGGCTGAGCGCTGCGCAATTATTGCCTTCTCCCCGTTCACCGGGAGAAGGTGCCCCGAAGGGGCGGATGAGGGGCGGCGTCAACCTTTGCGACGCTCAGCGCTGCCCCTCATCTGCCTGCCGGTATCTTCTACCCGTGAACAGGGAGAAGGACTCTGGTCGTTCGCTTGCCTTCCAATTGTCGGAGGCCGGCGATGACCCATTCCTTCACCCGTACGCTCGGCATGCGGACGATCCTCACCCTCGTCTTCGCCTTCCTCTACATCCCCATCGCCGTGCTGGTGGCGCTGTCCTTCAACGAAGGCGGATTGCCGACGGCATGGTCGGGCTTTTCGCTGAAATGGTATGCCTCGCTGGCCGGCAATTCCGCCATCCTTTCCGCTGCGCTCAACACGCTGATCGTGGCGTTGGTCTCCACGGCCATCGCCACGCTGCTCGGCACGCTGCTGGCCATCGGCATCGAGATGCGCCGGCAATACGGCAGGGGTCTCGAGGCGCTGATCTTCGCACCGATGATCATCCCCGACATCGTCCTGGCGATCGCTCTGCTGTCGTTCTTCTCCATGCTAAACCTGACCATGGGCCTGCACACCATCATCCTCGCCCATGTCGTCTTCAACCTCGCCTTCGTCTGCTCGGTGGTGCGCGCAAGGCTAAAGAGTTTCGACTGGTCGATCGTCGAGGCCTCCGCCGACCTCGGCGCCTCGGCTCTGACCACCTTCCGGCGTGTGACATTGCCGGTCATCGCGCCGGCAGTGATTGCCGGCGCTCTGCTTGCCTTCACGCTCTCGGTCGACGAGTTCATCATCGCCTTCTTCACCGCCGGTGCCGGCCGCGCCTCGACGACGCTGCCTATGCAGATCTACGCCATGATCCGCTTCGGCATCACGCCGGAGATCAACGCGCTGGCGACCATCGTCATGGCGGTATCCATCACCGCGCTGACCCTGTCGCAGCGGCTCAACCGTGGGATCATCGGCCAATGAGCGAACCGCGCACGCTGCTGGCCATTGATAACGTTTCGAAGAAGTTCGGCCGGGTCACCGCCGTCGACGGCATCTCGCTCGACATCCGCGAAAACGAGTTCTTCGCGCTGCTTGGACCCTCCGGCTGCGGCAAGACCACGCTGCTGCGCATGCTGGCCGGCTTCGAGACGCCAACCGACGGCCGCATACTGCTCGATGGCAAAGACATCGCCCGGACCCCGCCCAACAAGCGGCCGGTCAATCTGATGTTCCAGTCCTACGCGCTGTTCCCGCATATGAGCGTGCGCGCCAATGTCTCCTACGGGCTGGAGATGGAGCGCTTGCCGAAAGCTGAAATCCGTTCCCGCGTCGAGGCCATTCTGGCCACCACCGAGCTTGTCCCCTTCGCCGACCGTAAGCCTGAGCAATTGTCGGGTGGCCAGAAGCAGCGCGTCGCGCTCGCCCGCGCGCTGGTCAAACGGCCTCGGTTGCTGCTGCTCGACGAACCGCTGGGCGCGCTGGACAAGAAACTGCGCGGCGCCATGCAGATGGAGCTGAAGCGCCTGCAGCACGAAGTCGGCATCACCTTCGTCATCGTCACCCACGACCAGGAAGAGTCACTCGTCATGGCCGACCGCATGGCGGTGCTCAAGGACGGCCAGCTGCTGCAATGCGACACGCCGCACGTGATCTACGAGCATCCCACCGACCGTTTCGTCGCCGACTTCATCGGCGTGATGAATTTCGTACCGGGCAAGATGTCTGCGGATGGCGTGATCGCCGCGAACGGCGCGCGCATCACCGGCAAGGTTCCCGCCAAGCTCACACCCGGCGCTTCCGCTGTCGCTTCGGTGCGACCCGAGCGCATCCGGCTGTTCCCGTCAGCCGAGACCGCCAACCGCATCGCCGGCACGGTTGAGGCGCTGGCCTATCACGGGCTCGACCTGCAGCTGCATGTCCGCACGCCTCTGTCGCCAAAACCATTTCTGGTGCGCGTCACCGCCGATGCCGCCGACCGCCGGCCGGTCTCGTCGGGCGATCAGGTCGAACTCGGCTGGGACGCCGCCGATGTCAGAATTTTTCAGGAATAGGAGAGCTTGATGGCGCAGAAGACGATCGCGTTTTTTCCCGAAGCGGCCTACGGCCCGGCGCTCAATTCGGTCGGCATCGCGCAAGCCGTCGAGGCGCGCGGCCATAAGGCAGTGTTCCTGTCCGACCCCGGCTTTGTCGATGTCTACAAGGGTTACGGCTTCGAAGCGCATCCGGTGAACCTGTCGGAGCCGATGCCGCCCGAGCAGATGGCGAAATTCTGGGAAGACTTCATCAACGGCCACATCCCGAACTTCCGCAAATCGCCCTACGATCAGGTCGACAATTACGTGAAGGATTGCTGGACCGCGATTGTCGACAGCGCCAAATGGGCGCAGAAGGATTTGCCGCGAGTCCTGGCCGCCATCAAGCCTGATGTCATTTGCGTCGACAATGTCATCCTGTTTCCGGCCATCAAACAGTTCGGCAAGCCTTGGGTGCGCGTCATCTCCTGCTCGGAAAACGAGATCGAGGATGAGGACATCCCGCCGCATCTCTCCGGTTGCGGCGAGAACGACCATGTCGGCCACCAGCGCTATCGCGATCATTTCAATGCGGTGATCAAGCCCATCCACGACGACTTCAACGCCTTCCTCACCGCAAACAATGAAGCGCCATACCCGGTCGGTCAGTTCTTCGAGGCCTCGCCCTATCTCAATCTGCTGCTCTATCCCGAAGCGGCAAAGTTCAAACGCCGCCATCCGCTTGATACGACGAAATTCCAGTATCTCGAAGGCTGCGTGCGGCAGGAAAAGCCATACGCCGTGCCGACCTTCGCCGAGAACAATGACGGGCCGCTGCTCTATGTCTCCTTCGGCAGCCTCGGCGCTGGCGATGTCGATTTGTTGAAGCGCATCATCACAACACTGGGCAAGACCCGTTACCGCGCGCTGGTCAATGTCGGCGGCTACAAGGACCTGTACACGGATGTGCCGGACAACGTCATCGTCGAGAGCTGGTTTCCGCAGCCTTCAGTCATCCCGCAGGTCGATGCCGTCATCCACCATGGCGGCAACAACTCGTTCACGGAGTGCCTCTATTTCGGCAAGCCGGCCGTCATCATGCCCTATGTCTGGGACGGCCACGACAACGCCACCCGCGTCCAGGAAACCGGCCACGGCTTCGGCATGCCGCGCTACGACTGGAGCGACGCCCAGTTGGTCAGCAGGATCGAGGCTTGCCTGACCGACCCCAAGATGAAGGCCAAGCTGGCGAAGACCTCGTCGCAGATGCGGGCACAGAACGGACCGGAAAAGGCCGCAGGGTTGCTGGAGAAGTTGCTGTGACCTCCTCCGCCCCGCACCTTTACCAAGCCTCCACCCGCACCGACCTCGTCGACTGGGGCGCCCAGTCCGACGCGCTCGACGGCGCGTCGCACTCGACCGGCAGGCTTGTCCACAAAGGACCCAACAACCAGCCGGAATCCGGCATCTGGGTCTGCACGCCCGGCCGCTGGCGGCTCTCGATTCCGCGCGACGAATTGTGCCATTTCGTCGCCGGCCGCGCGACGTACCGGTCGGATGCCGGGGAGGTGGTAGAAGTCGCAGCCGGGACCGTGGTCATGTTCCCTGCCGGCTGGACAGGCGAATGCACCGTGCATGAGACCATGCGCAACGTCTACATGCTGGCTTGAACAGCAACGGAGCTTCCCAATATGCCGACACCGCACTGGCCAAAGGCCTCGACCGTGAAACTGGAGGACTGGGGCGGGGGCAGCAACACGCTTGCCGGCTCGCCGCGCGCCTCGGGCAGGATCCTCTCGCAGAACCCGGACGGCTCAAGCGAATGCGGCCTGTGGTCGTGCACGCCAGGCAGCCGCAAGGTTACCTTTGCCGCCGACGAGTTCTGCCATTTCCTGTCGGGCCGCGGGACCTATGTCCGCGAGAATGGCGAAGAGATCCCGGTCGAGGCCGGCATGCTGGTGTTCTTCCCCGCCGGCTGGGCCGGCACCTCCACCATCACGCAAACACTGACCAAGGCCTTCATGTGCCGCTGAGCACTTTTTTAAAGGAAATCGCCATGACCACGCCCATCATGCAATCCCCGCTTGCCATCACCGACCTCGTCGACTGGGGCGTCATCCCGACCATGATCGAGGGCGTGTCCCACACCTCGGGCAAGCTGCTCTACAAGGGGCCGGAGGGCCGTTCGGAATGCGGCCTGTGGGTCTGCACCCCCGGCAAATGGCACTGCCATGTCACCCGTGACGAGTTCTGCCACTTCCTCGAGGGCCGCTGCACCTATGTGCACGAATCGGGCGAGGTCATCCAGATCGAGCCGGACACGGCGGCGTTCTTTCCTCAGAATTGGAAAGGCGTCTGCACCGTCCATGAGACCATCAAGAAGGTCTACATGATCCGCTGAGCGGACCTGAAAGGACGACCATGCAATTCTCCGCTGAACGGCCGGCTTTCTTCGTCAATCCGGACTACCGGCCGATGACCGGCACGGCAAAACCGGTGATCGATCCGGCGACGCTGGAGACCGTCGGCTCGATCTCCGCCGCAACGGACGGTGAGGTCGATGCGGTGCTGTGTGCCGCAACCACGGCACAAGCCGCCTGGAAGAAGCTCGATGCCAAGAGCCGGGCAAAGCATCTGCATGCGGTCGCCAACGCCATCGAGGCGGCGGACTTCACCCGCTGCGCAGAGCTGATGGTGCGCGAGATGGGCAAGCCTTATCCCGAAGCAATCGGCGAGATCGCCAATTGCGCGCCGATCTTCCGCTACTATGCCGAGATGGCGCGCGACGACGCCGGCAAGATCGCCGGTACGACGCAGGCCGGGTCGTTCCAGTATGCGCGCTACGAGCCGTATGGCGTCTCCGTGCACATCATGCCTTACAACTTCCCGATCCTGCTGATGTGCTGGACCGTTGCGGCCTCGCTTGCCGCCGGCAATGGCTGCGTCATCAAGCCGGCCGAAGCAACGACGCTGTCGACGCTGGACTACATGACGGTGTTCCGTTCACTGCCGGAAGGGCTGGTCGCCTGCCTGCCTGGCACGGCCGCCACCGCGCAGGCGCTGATCGCCTCCGAGCGCACCCACGCTGTCGCCTTCACCGGCTCGGTCGCCGCCGGCAAAGCCGTGGCAGTCGCCTGCGCCGAGCGCATGAAGCCTTGCGTCATCGAAGCCGGCGGCAGCGATCCGCTGATCATCAGCGAGCACGCGCCGCTCGACGTGGCGGCAGCCGGCAGCGTCACCGCCGCCTTCCACCTGACCGGCCAGGTCTGCACCTCGGCCGAACGCTTCTTTGTCGTCGACTCGGTTCACGATCGCTTCGTCGAGCTGTTCGCCGAGAAGACGCGGGCGCTGCGCATCGGCAATGGCATGGACAAGACCGAGATCGGCCCGCTGGTCAGCGAAGCCGCCCGGGCGAAAGTGATGCGGCTGGTCGATGATGCTATCAGCAACGGCGCTATAGCCGTTGCCGGCGGGCGCATTCCGCCGGCGCACAACAATGGCTGGTTCTACGAGCCAACGATCCTGACCGGGGTTACACCCGATATGGCGATCGTGCGCGAAGAGTGTTTCGGGCCGGTCGCAGCGATCTGCCGCGTAAAGGATTTCGACGAAGCGATCCGGCTTGCCAATGACAGCCCGTTCGGGCTCGGCGCCTCGGTCTTCACCACCGACCTCGCCGAGGCGCATGAAGCGGCCGAGCGGCTCGAGGCCGGCATGGTCTGGGTCAACAACCCGCTGATCGACAATGACGCCCTGCCCTTCGGCGGCTGGAAGGCATCAGGCCTTGGCCGCGAGCTGGGACGCCAGGGACTCGACGCCTTCCGACGCTCCAAGATGGTCATCATCGACCACAGACCGGCGATCAAGGACTGGTGGTACCCCTACCCCGACAGCTGGTTCCGCGAGACAGGCGGCCGAAGCACGTGTGAGCCCGGCTAGTCCATAACGTAAGCTGATGCTTACGCATCTGCCGAGATAGGCCGGCTATTTCAACGCTTGAAGCTTGTCGATCGCGGCAGTGAATCCGGCAAGCGAGACCGGAATGGTCACCGGCTTGCGCGTCACCGACTCGATGCCGATGTTCAGGTTGGTTCCCGATTTCATCGCCTTGAGGAGGTCCGCCGACAAAGGGGTCGCCGCATAGGCGCCGTTCTGGTCACTGGTCTGGATGGCGATGGTCGTCTTCTGCCCCTGGTCGATCTGGTACGAGGCGCCGGAAGGCAGGAACAGCCCGTGCGGCAAGGCCAGCAGCATCGCGAGGTTGCCATTGCCGTTGCCGCGGCGAACCGTAACGGTAAGAACGCGCTGCCCCGTCTTGGCCTCGGTAAGGTTTTGGGAGACCTGGCATTGAAGCTCGGTGCCGGCCGATCCGCTAGCGCAGTTTAGCGACCATGGATTGCCTTCTGCAGGCTTTGTCTCGGCAGATTTGGTTGACTTCGGCTCTTCGGCAAGCGCCGACCCTGCCGACACGACCAGCCATAGCGCGCCGACCCAGGCGGCCCGCCCACAAACGGTTCTCAGCAATGAAGCCACCCGATCCTCGTCGTGTCAGGGTTTCGCCCAGCGCGTTGATACAACAGCCGAGCCTGGCGGGGAAGCCAATACGGTACATGAGCGCCGGCTAAATTACTGTTGCTGGATTACCACAATAAACAACTTTGAAATCTTGTACGTGTAAAGCAAACAATCATGCTCGCTATACACTGGGATTCGGATAGTATTAGCGACGGAGCGTGTACTCGTCGGGGTTCGCAAGGGATGGAGACGACCGAGAAAACTCGGCAGATCAATGACATGGCGACGCACGGAAGAAGCTTCCGGGCGAATAGCAAGTATCGCCGGTCAGGTTTTTCCAGGCATCTCTGGAAGACGACTGCGCTGTCCACTCTGGCACTTGCCCTTACCGGCATAGCCGCCCATGCCGGCGACACCGGACTGTGGCAGCCGCAGGTCCGCGCCATCATCGGCGCCAACAACAATGGCGGCAACACGGCGATCGAGGGTTTCCTGCCGCTGAAGCAGAACCTCGAATCCGTTCTCTTTCTCGATGTGCGCTCGAAATACGATTTCGACGACGGCTTCGGCCAGGACGTCGGCCTCGGCGTTCGCCGCATCGTGAATCCGGATCTGATGATCGGCGGCTACGCCTATCTCAACATCCAGAACCACGACAGTCACCAGTTCGTCGCCTCGACGCTCGGCCTCGAGGCCATCACCTCAAAATACGATGCGCACGTAAACGTCTATCTGCCGATCAGCGGCGACCGCAGCACGGCCGGGCAAGAGTCGAGCCTGTCGCTGGTCGGTCATCAGCTGATCGAGCAGATATCGGCCATCGCCCACCGCGATTACGCGGCCTGGGGCATCGAGGGCGAGGTCGGCGTTCAGGTGCCGCTCAACCTGCCCGAGAACCATTCACTGCGTTTCGATGTCGGCGCCTACCATTTCGGCGATCCCGACGGCGACGACGGCAGCATCACCGGCGCCAAGGCCGGCCTGGAATATTCGATCGGCGACGTCATCGGCAAAGGCACGTCGCTGACCTTCACCGGCGAGGTGCGCAACGACAACCGCGATGACACCCAGTTCGCCGGCAGCATCCGGCTGACGGTGCCGCTCAACGCTTTCGACAAGGGCTCGTCTTCGGCCGATGACGGCGCCGAGCCGGTCTATCCGGTCAGCCCCGGCCTGCGCAAACGCGTCAACGAGCGCGTGCGTGGCGACATCGGCGTTCGCATCGAGAGCCAGGACAAAGTTACCGGCACGTCGACGCGGGTGGCGATCAATGCCGCCACCAACACGGCATTCGGCCAGTTCTTCTTTGCCGATGGTGACAACGACGCGCTCGGCCTCGGCACGATCGGCGACCCGACCACGCTCGACAATGCGGTCGCCGGCGCCGGCGCGAACGGCGTCGTCGTCGCGCTCGGCGGCAAGGGCAACATTACGACAGCCGGTGTGACGCTCGCCAACGGCCAGACCGTCATCGGCGGTGGCGGGGGCGTCCAGGCGCGGCTCGTCGACGGCAGCATCGGCACCTACAATTTTGGCGGATCCAACGGCACCCTCCAGGGCACCAACCCCGCCAACAACGTCCTGACGCTCGCCAACGGCAACACGCTGAGCGGCATCATCATCACAGGCGGCAAGGACGGCATCCTCGGCAACAACATCACCGGCGCCACGTTGACCAACGTCACGGTCACCGGCACCGGCGGCCACGGCGCCGACTTCACCGGTACATCGACCGGCGTCAATGGCTCGAACTTCACCGCGACCGGCAACGGCCTCGACGGACTGCACATCGAAGGCGACGGCACCTATAACCTCACCGGCACGACGCTGCTGCAGGGCAATGGCGACGACGGCCTGGATATAACCGGCCACGGCACCTACACTTTCGCCACCCTCAACTCGCTCGACAACAACGATGCCGGCATTACCGTGAAGGGCACCGGGGTCGCCGGCTCGATCGACATCAGCGGCGGCCAGGTGTCGGCCAACAAGGCGCTCGGCGACGACGGCGTCGGTGTCTTCATCGATCCGATCACCGCCCATATCGTGCTGGATTCGATCACCCAGACCGGCGGCGCATCGGGCGTCGTGCTCGAGAATCTTTCGGGCAGCTTCACCGTCAACGGCGCGACGACGATCTCGAACACGACCGGACCGGGCATCGCGATCACGGATTCGCCGGCCGCGATCCGCTTCGGCGACATCGACATCACCAATCCCGGCACCGACGGCATGGTGTTTGCGGGCGCCAACACATCAATAATTGCCGGCAACATCGTCATTGCTGGCCTCGGCTCCGGCGTCGGCCTCGATTTCTCCGGCAGCCAGACGAATTTCACCGCGCAGTCGCTCAACATCACTGGCACAGGCGCCGCCGGCTCGATCGGCATCGATCTGTCTTCCCCGAGCGCGGGCGGGGCAACGATCGTCATCACCGATGGCGGCGCGATCGCCAATGTCGACACCGGCGTGCGCTTCGGCATTTCCGGCTCGCCGGCCAATTCGGCCAATGCCCAATTCAGTTTCGGCGGCGGCTCGATTGCCGGCATCACCGCCTCCCTCGACGCGCGGGGGCTCAACCAGACGCTCGGGCTCTATGCTTTCGGCTCGACGACCTTCAGCGGCCCGCAGCTGTTCGACCAGCAGAATGTGATTTTCGTCGGCGGCGTCGGATCATTGGGTGACGGCTCTTCCACGTCTAGTCTGCTTGCGATTAACCAGGCTGACCTTATCACCAACGGCACCGCGATCTTCGTGCTGGTCAATGACGGGACGCCCATCGACGCCTCTGGCGGCTTCTCGCTGAGTGCCGGACAGACAATGGCTTCGTTCGGCAACGGGCGTACTTTCTCGCTCGGCGGCATTCCCGTCAACGTCACCGGTGACAACGTCAAGCATGACCAGGTCGTCTCGGATCCAGGCGGCGCAGCCACGCTGACCAATACCGGCACCGGCGACGCCGTGACGCTGGCCAACAACACGTCGCTGCTCGACTTCAACATCGCCGGTGTGGCGAACGGCAATGGCGTGCATGGCAGCGGCGTCAGCAATGTCACGATGTCGGGGCTGAATGTTTCAGGCGCCAGCCTGAACGGCGTGCTGTTCGATGGCGCCATCAACGATGTTTCCGCCGACAATTTGAACTCAAGCGGCAATACCGGCAGCGGCCTGCTCATCGACAATGGTGGCGGAACTTACAGTTTCACAGGCACGACGACACTCTCGAACAATACCGGCCACGGCCTGTTCATCGTCAGCGGCGGAAACTATGGATTCGAGACGCTCGATGCAAAGGACAATGGCGGCTTAGGCATCTTCGTCAACTCGACGGGCGGCGGAAGCCTGACGACGACCGGCGGCACGGTTTCGGGCAACGGCCTCCAGGCCGTCTATGTCGTCACTTTCGGGCTTATCAACCCGATGGCGCTCAATGTCACGCTGGACATGGTGAGCCAGTCCGGCGGACAGAGTGGAATCGGCCTGGGCAACGTCGGCGGCAATTTCTCCGTTACCGGCACGACGACGACCTCCAACACCCTTTTCGACGGCATTTTCATCACAAACAGCGCCGCCACGGTTGATTTCGGCGGCGCGGCCACCATCACCCAGCCATCGCGCGACGGCATCTCGATCAACAACAGTTCCGGCGCCACCACGTTCGGCACGGTGACGATCAACCAGGCCGGCGTGAATGGGATCCTCCTCAATGGCAATTCCGGCGCGGTAACGTTCGGCGACGCCAGCATCGGCCAGCCGACCCAGAGCGGCATCGACGTCCAGGGCGCCAACGGCACGATCAGCTTCGCCAACGTCGACATCACCGGCCTGCCCACAGGCAAGACCGGGCTCGACCTGTCGGGCAGCCAGTCGACCTTCACCGCCACGTCGCTCGACATTGCCGGAGCTGGCACTTCCACGGGCATCGACCTTTCCGGCACCACCGGCGGCTCGGTGACGATCGGCACCGGTGTGATCTCCGCCGGCACCGGCGTCCAGATGGGCACCAACGGCGCGGCAGGCACCAGCGCAAACACGACCTTCTCGTTCGGCGCCGGTGTCGGCACCAGTTCGATCACCGGGACGACCGCCTCGCTCGACATGCGCGGCCTGCTAGCCGGCAACGGCACCTATGCCTTCAACGCCACCCATCTGGTCGGCCCGCAGCTGTTCGACACCGCCAACGTCATCTTCGTCGGCGCAGCAAACACCGGGACCGGCTCCGGCGCGAGCGTTGGCGACCTTATCAACGCCGACGCCGCCGACGGTCTGACGACCGACGCCAACACCATCTTCGTCCTTGTCAACAACGGCGCTGGAACCATCAACACCGATGCCGACGGCTTCACGCTTGCCGACGGCCAGCAGATCGTCTCCTTCGCCAACGGCAACACCGTCGCTCTCGGCGGGCCGCCGGCCAACGTCACCGGCGCCGAGGTGGTTACTTCGGGCACCCAGGTCGATCCGTTCGGCAATGGCGCCGCCACTCTCAACAACTCGGCCGGCAGCACCATCGATCTCGCCAACGGCAACCGCGTCGCCGACCTCAGCGTCAGCAATGCGGGTTCGGGCTCGGCGATCAACGGATCGAATGTAAACGCGGCCACCATCACCGGGGTGACGATCAGCAGCGCCGTAACCGGCATCGACCTGACCGGCGCAGCGGGTGCGATCAACATCACCAACACGACGATGGGCGGCGTCAGCGGCACCGGCCTGCTGGCCAGCAACTTCGGCGGCACCGGCACCTTCAACAATTTGGATATCACCGGCGCCGGTATCGGCGTCAGCGTCACGGGCGGTTCCACGGGCACGCTGACCTTCGACAATGCGAGTTCGATCGCCGGCACGACGGGCACGGCGCTCAGCATTCTTGGAGCAACGCCTAACCTCACCTACAACGGCACCATCAATCAGACGAGTGCCGCGAGCGCGGTCATGATCAGCGGCATGACCGGCGGCTCCGCCACCTTCGCCGGCCAAATCACCGCCAGCACCGGCGCGGCCAACGCCATCGACCTGACCGGCAATGCCGGCGGCACGATCAATTTCACCGGCGGGCTCGACCTCACCACGGATGGCGGCCTTGCCTTCAGCGCCATCAATGGCGGCACGCTCACCGTCACCGGCACCAACACGACCGCATCTGGGCTCGGCCCTGTCGAAAACGGCATCCATCTCGGTGGCGCCGGCGGTTTGACCATCGGCGCAGGCGGCGTCATTTTCGACAGCGTCACCGTCGACGGCTCAGGCGGCGCCGTGCAGACCGGCATCCTCATCGAAAACACCAGCGGCGGCAGCGTGACCTTCGGCGCTGTCGACATCAATCGCGTCAATGGCGACGCCATCCGCCTCACCAACGTGGCCAACGCCGTTACCTTCAATGGCACGACGACGATCGACACGGTTGTTGGCGGTGGCCCCGGCTTCGTGGTGCAAGGCAGCGCCGCGACGGTCAATGTCAACAATCTGGTGACGACGCTGGTTTCGGGCGACGACGTCAGCCTGACCAACAACACCGGCACGATCAACATCGGCGGCACCATCACCGGTTCCGGCACCGGCAACGGCGTCGTGGTTTTTGGCGGCAGCGCCGCGATCACGGTCTCGGCCAACATCTCCAGCTCGGCAACAGCACCAGGCACGGCGGTCAAGATCGACGGCACCATCGGCGGCTCGGCCCAGTTCAGCGGCAGCGTCACGTCGACCGGCACCGGAAATCTGTTCGCCATCGGCTCGACATTGCCCCCGGCAGGCGGTGCGTTCAGCTTCACCGGCCCGACCCTGTCGGCGAGCGGTGGCGGCGGCGCGGTGGTCGGTGGCCTGATCGGCACCGCAACGTTGAATGTTACCACCCCGCTATCGATCACCAATGCCTTGGGCACCGGCCTGTCCGTCTCCGGTGTCGCGAGCACCGCATCGGCAACCTTCGGGGCGGTGATCGTGACGGGCGCCGGCGGTATCGGCATCAACATTGTCGGCAATGCCGGCCCGGTGACCTTCGGCACGACCCAGGTCACGCTGGGCACCACGAGCGGCACTGCCGGCATCAACTTCGCCGGCACCAACAACGATGTCAGCTTCGGCACGACCACCATCGACGATGTCGGCGCCAACCAGACCGGCATCGACTTCAGCGGCTCCTCGACGACGGCCGATTTCGGCCTGACGACGATCACCGGCCTGGGCGACCTGACCTCGCGCGGCATCGACCTGTCGTCGACCACCGGCAACAAGGTCATCACCTTCCTGCAGGGCTCGAAGATCGACAATGTCGGCATCGGCGTCGAATTGTCGTCCGGCCAGACCACGGCGACCTCCGCCAATGCCAACTTCACCTTCGGCGACGGCGATTCGACCGACGGGCTGGAATCCTTCATCATCGCCGCCGCCGGCGGCTTCACCGTCAACACGGTCGGTCTCGATCCGACGCTCGGCAACTACGATTTCGACGACGTGTTCTTCACCGGCAGCGCCAACCTCGCCACCGCGCCCGGTTCGATCACGCTGGTCTCGCAGTCGGGCGGCTTCATCGCCGCCGGCACGACCGGCAATCTCAGCATGGGCGTCAACACCATTTCGCTCGCCGCCGCCGATGCGCTGACCGGCACGCAGAACTTCGCCTTCGTCGGCACGATCAATCTCGGCGCCACCGCCTTCACGCTCGATTCCGGCCAGACGATCACCGGCTTCGGCAACAGCAATGTGGTTTCGACCGGCACGATCCAGCCGGCCAACGTCCAGGGCAATCTCGGCGCCACCGGCGGCAACATCACCGGCGACGAGGCCGTGGTCAGCGGGACGGCCAACCTGATGCAATTGCTCGGCGACAACGCCGTGCGCCACACCGCTTTCGACTTCAGCAGCGCGACCGGTGCCGCCTTCCTCATCGATCAGAGCGCGGTCGGCTTCAGCAATGCCAGCGGCATCACCATCGAAGGCGTGACGATCAGCAACGTCGCCGCTGGTCAGACGGCCATCCAGGTCGCCGGCCTCAACGGCAATCTGTCGATCATCAACAACAACATCAACGTTGCCGGCACGCTGCTCGACGTCAACGGCGGCACCGGCACCATTTCGGTGTCGCGCGGCATCCTGCCCAACAGCGCCACTCCGGGAACGCTGACCGGTGGCGGCATCAATATCGCCAACCGCACCGGCGGCGCGGTGACCTTCACCGACCAGGTGACGATCACCGGCGGCAACGGCGTTTCGATTTCGGGCGGCAGCGCGGCAGCTGCGGTCAACTTCAATGGCGGCCTCGACATCACGACATCGTTGGCCACCGGCCTCAGCCTTTCGGGACTGAATGGCCTCACCGTCGCCAATGCCGGTTCGACGACGATCAACGCCACGGGCCAGACCGCGCTGTCGCTGCAAGGCACACTCGGCGCCGGCGGCGTCAATTTCGACAGCATCACCTCGAGCGGCGCCACCAGCGGCATCATCCTCAACGGCGTCACCGGGGCGGTGAATGTCTCCGGCGCAACCAGCATCACCGGTACCGGCAGCTTCGGCATCGACGTCACCGGCGCCAACACCGGCACGTTCACCTTCAACACGGTGACGGTGAACAACGTCGCGACGACCGGCGGCGGCATAAACTGGGTCAGCGGCAACCTCAACATCGCCGGCCTCGCCAACATCGACACGAGCAGCGGCGTCGGCTTCTCGCAAAGCGCCGGCACGGTGAACTTCCTCAACGGCCTGACCATCGATACCACCAGCGGCACCGGCATTGTCGGGACCGGTGGCGTTATGGGCATCACCGCTTCCGCTGCAGCCCAGACGGTAAATTCGACCAGCGGCCAGGCGATCAACCTCATCAACGTCGCCGCCAGCATTGCGCTCGACTCGACCTCGTCGGGCGGCGGCACCAACAATGTTGGCCTGGCCAATGTCACCGGAACAGTCAGCCTCGGATCCGGCGCATTGAGCGGCGCTTCGGGCGTCGCATTCCAGCTCACCGGCGGTGCTGCGACCGTCAGCTATGGCGGCACGGTCACCAAGACCACCGCCGGCAAGATCGTCGACATCTCCGGCGTCACCGGCGGCACGGTCACACTGTCCGGCGCGCTCAGCGCCACCGGCGGTTTCGACAATGGTATTTATGTCCACGGCAACTCCGGCGGGACCATCACTCTCAGCGGTGGCACGAAGACGCTGACCACTGGCGCCAATACGGCGGTCGACTTGACGACCAACACCGGCGCGACGATCAACTTCGATACGGGTGGCCTGGTGATTACCACCACCTCCGGCACGGGCTTCAACGCCAGCGGCGGTGGCACGGTCAGCGTCGGCGCGCTCCTCAGCGACAACAGCATCACCACGACGGCCGGCGGCACCGCGTTGAACCTCAATGGCGTTACGATTGGCGCTGCGGGCATGAATTTCGACAGTGTTTCGGCCACTGCCGCCGCAACCGGCATCTCGCTGACCAATATCGCCTCGTCGGGCGGCGGCGCCATCATTCTCGGCACGGTCAACCTGCAAGGCATCACCACGCGTGGTGTCGATGTTTCCGGCGCGCTTGGCGCGGCGCTGTCCTTCAACGATCTCGACATCGGCCTGAACAGCACCACGGGCGTGGCCTTCGACCTCAACGGTGCCACCATCAATGCGGCGGTGACGGCCAATGACTTCGATGTCACCAATGCCGCCGCCGCCGGCACCTCGATAGGCGTCGACCTGCGCGGCGCCATCGGCGGCCAGACGGTGCGCCTCGGTGATGCCGTGGTCGGCGGCGCCAGTTCGAGCATAGCCGGGGTCAACACCGGCGTGTTCCTCAACAGCGCCACCAACCTCGCTTTCACCTATGGCGACGGCGAATCGGCGACCGACCAGCTTTCGACCATCGGCGCCAATGTAGGCATCGACGCCTCCAGTGCGCCGGTTGCCGGCACCTACAATTTCCAGGATGTGAACTTCCAGTCGGCTCCCGGCCTGGGCTTCGGAGTCGGCAAGGTCTATTTCGTCGGCGCGTCCGCGACCGGTGACGGCAGCGGTCGCGACCAGAACAATCTCGCGACGCTGGCCACCGCCGAAGCAGCAGCCGTGGCGACGGACATCCTGGTTCTCGTCAACGATGGCGGCACCATCACCGCGGCAGGCAGCAATGGCAACGACACGCTGGCTCTCGCCACCGTCGAGCAGGTGCGCGGCTTCGGCAACGGCAACATCAATCTGGCGCTGACGGTGCCCTCCACCATCCAGCTCGCCAGCAACAGCATCTCGATCATCGACCAGACGCCCAATGGCGCCGCGACGCTGACGACGAGCGCCGGCAACAATGTCATCACGCTTGGCGCCAGCGGCAACATCATCGACGGCTTCATCCTGAATGGCAGCCCGGCGGGTGCCGCGCGTGGCGTCAAGGACAATGGCGCGGGTGCTGCGAATACCGTCATCAGCAACATGACCATCAGCAATTTCGCCACGCAGGGTATCGAGATTACCCCGTCGAACAGCACGACGATCAACAACGTTACTTTCTCCGGCAACGCCAGCGATGTGTGGCTGAACGCGTCCAACACCACCATCACCAACGTCACCAGCACCGCCGCCACCGGCATTGCCTTCAGGCTCGACAACACCGTCGGCACGACGACGCTGACCAACGTCAACATCACCACCGCAGCGACCGGCACCGGCATCGCCTTCGGCGGCGCGTCGGGCGCTGGCGGCACGATTGCCGGTATCAATGTCGATATATCGGGCGGCAGCGGCCTTTCGGTGACCGGCGGCAACGCGGTGATCAGCTTCGACGGCGCCAGCTCCATCATCAGCACGTCGGGCGCGGCGGCCACGATCTCGACCCGCGCTGGCGGCAGCTTCACCTTCGCCGGCTCGGTGATCGCCAACGGCGCTGCGAGCGGCATCAGCATTTCCGGCGCGACGGCGGCCAATACGGTGAGCTTCACCGGTACGGTCGATCTCGGCACCACGACGCCGATGACCGGCACCGCAGTCGCAATCAACAACGGCGCCACGGCCTCGACCGTCAGCTTCGCAAACCTCGACATCGTCACAAGCGGCACCACCGGATTCAGCGCCAGCAATGGCGGCACGGTCAATGTCACGACCGGCACGGTGAGCTCCACTTCCGCGCAGGCGGTCAACCTCAACGGCATCGCCACCACCGGCATCAATTTCACCTCGACCAATTCGACCGGCGGAACCAACAACGTGTCGCTGACCAATGTCACCGGCGCCGGCACTGTCAGCCTCGGCTCCGGTGCGCTCGGCGGCGCGACCGGCGCGGCCTTCCTGGTCACCGGCGGCTCGGCCAATGTCAGCTATGCCGGCTCGGTCACCAAGACCACGGCCGGAAACGTCGTCAGCATCTCCACCCGTACCGCCGGCACCACGACATTGTCGGGCACTCTCAGCGCCACCAGCGGCGTGGCCAACGGGATCCTCGTCAACGCCAACACCGGCGGCACGATCAACTTCTCCGGCGCCAGCAAGATACTGACCACCGGCGCCAACAATGCCGTCGACCTGACGGCGAACACCAACACGGCGGTCAACTTCACCGGCGGCGGCCTGGCCATTACCACCACCTCCGGCACCGGCTTTAACGCCACGAGCAACGGCACTGGCACCGTGACCGTTGTCGGCTCGGGCAACACGATTTCGACCGGCAGCGGCGTCGCCGTCAACATGGACACCGTCGCTATCGGTGCGGGCGGCGTGACCTTCGCTTCCACGAACAAAGGCGCCGGCGGCACCAGCGCCGTCATCCTCGACACCGTCACCGGTGCCGGAGCGATCGATCTCGGCACCGGCGCGCTGGTCGGCGGCACCAGTGCCGTGATCCGCATCGGCGACGGCGCCGGGACTGCCAACAGCGGCGGCACGGCGGCGTTCACCTATGCCGGCGCGATCACCAGCGGCAGCACCGGCCAGGCGGTCAACATCCAGGATCGCGCCCTGACCGCCGGCAACATCACCCTGTCGGGCAACATCACGCATAATGCGGCGGGCCAGATCGGCATCCTGCTGGACGACAATGTCGCCGGCATCATCACCTTCTCCGGCGCGTCGAAATCGATCACCTCGACCACGGCGGCTGGCGTCAGCCTGAGCGACAATGCCGGCGCGACGATCAACTTCACCAATGGCGGGCTGGTCATCGCCACGACCAGCGGCGCCGGTTTCAGCGCCACCGGCCCCGGTCCGGCAGCCACCACCGGCGGCACGATGACGGTGCAGGGCACCGGCAACACCATCGTGTCCGGCACGGGCACGGCCCTTAATGTCGCCAACACGACGATCGGCGCCGGCGACGTGACGTTCAGGAGCATTGCGTCCAATGGTGCAGCCAACGGCATCGTGCTCAACAACACCGGCACCAGCGGCAATCTGGTGGTGACCGGCACCGGCGCGACGGGGGGCAGCGGCGGCACGATCCAGAACTCGACCGGCGATGGCGTCAGCCTGACCGACACTCAGGATGTCAGCCTGAGCAACATGATTATCAGCGACAATGCGGGCAACGGCATAAAGGGCCTGCGCGTCAACGGTGTGGTGCTCAACGGTCTGACCCTGAACAGCAATGCCGATGCCAACACCGAGTCCGGAATCCTGTTCAACGAACTTACCGGCAACGCCTCGCACGTCACCACGTTCACCAACCTCACGGTCTCCAACTCATTCACCCATAACGTGCAGGTCATCAATTCCGGCGGCACGTTGGCGAACCTGGTGGTGAGCGGCGGCACGTTCTCGAACAACGGCGCCTCAAACAATGCCGGCAGCGACTTCATCTTCGAGGCGGACGGCGCCGGTGTCGCCGGCGCGCCGACGATGACGCTGACCGTCGACGGCGCAACCTTCACCGGCAACAACGCCTATCCCGGACCGGGAGTCATCCCTGGAACCGGTCTGTTCGTCATTGCCAATGACGGCACCGTCAACGCTCACATCGGCGAGACCACGGGAAATCTATTCAACAATCTGAACAACGGCATCAACCTTACCCAGAGCAGCAATTCCGGCGCCGGCACGGGCGGCAATCTGAATTTCACCGTCCGGAACAACACCGTCACCAACAGCGACTCGACGGCCATCAACGTGTTCAGCAGCGGCGACCTCGCACGGACGCTTGACGGCACAATCGCCAACAACGTCATCGGTACGCAAGGCGTAGCAACCTCGGGATCGCGAACCGGCAACGGCATCAGGGTTGGGCATGAAAGCCTCGGCGTCGCCAAGGTGCTGATCGACAACAACATTATCCAGAGCATCGGCGTCAACGGCATAAGCGGTGGCGACAGCGTCTCGATCACGCAGCTCGTGCAGCCGGGCACCGTGCACGCGACGGTCACCAACAACACCATTCGCGACAATGCCGACAGCCGCGGCATCACGGTCACCGCCACATTTGCCGGCGCTATCATCAATGCCGACGTTCATGCCAACACCATCACCAACGTCAACAACGCCAATGCCATCCGCTTCCTCGCGGACGGCCTCGGCGGCGCCGACGGCACGATCAACGTACCGCAGGCGAGCGAGGCCGGTATCGAAACCGTCAATGGCGGGGCAACGGCACTGACGGACACCCGGACGTTCTTCAACCAGCCGCTGCCACTGCTGCCTGCCGCGACACCGTAGTCAGCAACCTTGGATTTCGTCCTAGGAAATATATTTTATGAATTTGATATCGACTTGTTGTCTTACTTAGGCATAATACAAGAATTCAGACAGTAAGCGGCCAACGGAGGGAACGGGGATGAGTGAGCCTTATTTAGGTGAAGTCAAGATCATTTCCTGGAACTATGCACCGCGCGGCTGGGCATTTTGTAACGGCCAGTTGTTGCCGCTTAACCAGAACCAGCCATTGTTCTCACTTCTTGGCACCAGGTACGGCGGCAACGGCCAGACAAATTTTGCCCTTCCGGATATGAGGGGACGTGCGCCGGTTCATACGGGCGGCCCTATTGGTGCAATTGTCGGCGGCCAGGGCGGCGAAGAGTTTCACACGCTCACGCTCGGCGAAATGCCGACACACAACCATTTCGTCAACGCATCGAACACTGCCGGCAACGTCAACAATCCATCCGGCGCGCTGTTGGGGGCGAACGCCAGCCCGATCTATCAGCCGCCTGGCAGCGCGGTGGCTATGGCGAAGGAAAACATCACTTTCGTCGGTGGCGGCCAGCCGCATGAGAACAGATCGCCCTATCTCGTCTTGAATTTCATCATTGCCCTGCAAGGCATATTCCCGTCGCGAAATTAAGAGGACGCTTCGATGAGCCAACCTTTTGTCGGCGAGATCAGGATGTTCGGTGGCAATTTCCCTCCGAATGGCTGGGCGTTCTGCCAAGGCCAGTTGATGCCGATCTCCGAGAACGAAACCTTGTTCAATCTGATCGGTACGACCTATGGCGGCGACGGGGAGGAAACATTCGCCCTGCCCAACCTCGCATCCCGCATCCCCGTCCATGCTGGCAAGGGCCCGCTGGTCAGCCAGACCTATATCATCGGAGAACTGGGCGGGGTCGAATCCGTCACTGTTTCAACCCAACAAATGCCGAACCATTCCCATACCTGGACCGGTTCGTCGAATATCGCCAAGAATCCGGGTCCGTCCGGCGGTGTCCTGGCGACATCGAGCCTGCTGACGCCCTATGTGGGTATCGCACCTGATGGCAACATGGCCGCCGGAGCCATTTCGCCGGCCGGCGGCAGCCAGCCTCACGACAATATGGTGCCGTTCCTCGCCGTCAGTTTCATCATCTCGCTATTTGGCATCTTCCCCCAGCAAAGCTAGAGACTTGCCATGACCAATCCGTTCGTCGCCGAAATTCGAATTTTTGCCGGAGATTTCGCCCCGACGGGGTGGGCGACCTGCGATGGCCAGCTCCTGCCAATCTCGCAGAATACGGCGCTGTTTTCGCTGCTGGGCACAGTTTACGGCGGCGACGGCAAGTCGACCTTCGCGTTGCCGAATATGGCTGGCTCCGCGCCCATGGGGCAAGGACAGGGCAATGGCTTGTCGGAGCGGTTTCTCGGCGAGACGGGTGGCGAAACGTCCATCACCCTTCTGCAAACGGAAATGCCGCAACATAATCATTTTGTCGCGATATCCACCGAGAGTGGCGCCCAGGGAACTCTTACCGATGCGGTTGTTCTGGGGAAATCGGGGGGCGGAACGCTGTATCAGAACAACACTTCGCAAAATCTGGTCCAGATGGACCCCCAGGCACTGAGCATGACGGGCAGTACGTTGCCTCACAACAACCTGCCTCCCTATCTGGCGATGACGTTCATCATTGCCATGCAAGGCGTTTATCCGGCGCGTCCGTAAGCGCCACTCCATGATCCAGCTTCCGATTGTGGACAACGGGCCTGTTATATTTTGCTGGGTGCGCGCGGCGCGGATTGATCTGACGTTCCGCCCGATGGCGGACACCGATCTGCCGTTCCTGTCGGCGCTCTACGCCTCGACCCGCGCCGAAGAACTTGCCGTCACGCCGTGGAGCGACGCGCAGAAAACGGCGTTCCTCGACATGCAGTTTCAAGCGCAGCACGCGCATTACCAGAAATACTATCCCAACGCCGACTGGCTGGTGATCGAGCAGGCAAGGCAAGATATCGGTCGCCTGTATATCGAGCGCTCGGCGAGCGAGCATTGCATCATAGATATCGCCTTCCTGCCGGCGCATCGCGGCAAGGGGTCTGGCGGTGCGTTGCTCGCCGATCTCATCGATGAGGCCGCCGCCGTCGGCAAGTCGGTCTCGATCCATGTCGAGAAGAACAATCCAGCGCGGCGGCTCTACAAGCGCCTCGGCTTCACCGTTGCCGAGGACAAGGGCGTCTACGACCTGATGATCCGTTCGCCGTAAGGGCCGTGCCGGTCGTCACGTGCCGCGATACCAGGAGACGATGGTGAAACGTTCGTTGCACGTGACCGGGGTGACTTCATGCGTCGTTTCCGAGCGAAAGGCGACGAGAGAGCCCGGCAACGCCGGCATGGCAATGCGCAGGTCCGGGCCGCTGTAAGGCCCATGCAGGACCAGCGAGCCGCCTGCATAGCTTTCTGGCGAAGGGTTGTCCGATTGACGGTTGAGAAAGATCACCACCGAGATCTTTCGGAACCGCGACTCGTCGTGAATGAGCGGCGTGTTGCCATCCTGGTGCGGCACAAAGAAATCGCCTTGCCGATAGTGAAGGAACTGAGGTTTCTCGACCTGGCCGAGCAGCAGCCCGAAATGCCGCTCCAGAGCCGCCTTCTGCTGCGCCAACAGGGCACTCACTCGCTCTTCAGTGGCCTGCGAAACATCGGCGCGCACGGTCTTTCGGATCTCCGGCCATGCCATCTTCTGGTCGGCACGCCCCAGCAGGCCGGCCGGCCGGCCCAAGGCCGCCCGAATTTCCGCGCACAGTGCGCTACACGCCGCTCCGTCAAATACGTCCGCAATCTCGATATAGTCGATCATATGTCGGAGCGTCCCCGTGGCCGATCCGGTCGAAAAAAATCAGTTGAATACCGCCTCGTAAAGCCGCCCTGCCTCATCGGCAGCGATCGGCACGATGAAGATCTCATGGGCGCCGCTTTTGCCGTTGAACCGATAGATAGCCTGCGGCAGCGCCGCGTCGCGCGGCCCCCTGAACAGCAGCGTGAAGCCACCGCCGTCGCGCGGGCTGTTGGCAATGGGCTGCACCGCGCTCAGTTCCATCGTGAGCGTCTGACCGCCGGCTTCGACGGAAAAGCTCTGCCCCTGCTCGAAATCCGAAAGCGATGCCATGCGCCTGCCCTGGTTCGTCTGTCTTTCAGACGGCTCTCTTGAGATGTCTATCCCGTCAGCCAATCTCGCCGCTTCATGGCGTGCTGTCTATAGAGCTCGATCTCCAGAAGTACAAAAGAGCACGATCAAACAAACAGATAGATTTATCTTGGCCACGTAGGGTGAAGCAGCCGTCAACGCGTTGCGCACCGGCAGCCACTGGCCTAAACCGGAATGGTATAAGAGGAGAACACTAGGGATGACTGACGCGAAAACAGACACGGCCCCGGCCGGAAGCACCGCGACCAACACGCTGCCGCTGTTCTACAAAAAACCCGAGGCGCTCAATCCGCTGCGGCACGGCTCACTCGGCCTTACGGCGCGGGCCGATTTCTCCTTTGCCCGCACCGCGCACGCCATCCCCGTCGTCGCATCGGAAATGCCGGCGGCGATGCGCTCCTATCCGATCGTTTTCATTGGCGACGCCAAGGCGCCTGTCATCATCACCGGTCTGCGCCAGGACCAGAACCTGTTCGTAGGCGCCGACGGCAAATGGGCGGAGCCGCATTACATTCCCGCCTATGTCCGCCGTTACCCCTTCATCCTCGCCGATGAATCGAAAACGACCGGCCGCCTGACGTTGTGCATCGACCGTGCCAGCGAACGCGTCGTCGAGCAGATGCCTTCGTCCAAGGACAGCGACGAGATCGCGCCCTTCTTCGACGGCAACGAGCCGGCCGAGGCCTCGAAGCAGGCGCTCGCCTTCTGCAGCCAGTTCCAGACCGACTTCAATGCGACTCGCGCCATGATCGACAAGATCGACGCGCACGGCCTGTTCGCGCCGCGGCAGAGCAAGGTGACGCTGGAGGGCGGCGAGACCCTCAACCTCACCGACTTTCAGGTGATCGACGAGCCGGCCTTCAACAAATTGAGCGACGAGGCGTTTCTCGATCTCAGGAAATCCGGCGCGCTTGCGCTGCTCTATTGCCATCTCGCCTCGAGCAACAGCTGGACCTCGCTGGTCTTCCAGGCGTCATTGCGGCGAGCTGGCTGACGCGGCCCGCGACGAAAAGCTTCGGCAAGGCGCGGGTTGTTTAAATCAACGGTTCGCGCCTTCGTACGACGATCTCTCCGCCGCTCGAATCATGCTGTTGTCGTGCAGATCGCTTGCCATGACGGGCTGGCGAACTCCCAATGCTCGACGTGTAGCTCTCGCCGAAATGCGCCGAGGCGGCATCACCCCCCGGTTCGCGGACCTGTCAATAAAGTCGAGCACGCCAGCCTTGCTGCCCTCCTCGATCGTTGAATATCCGGTCGCGGCCATCGATCACGGTCCGAACGCAAAAAGCCCGCGTGAAGCGGGCTTTTTTTGTTGGTTGCGGGGACAGGATTTGAACCTGTGACCTTCAGGTTATGAGCCTGACGAGCTACCGGGCTGCTCCACCCCGCGTCACCTCCAGGGCAAGCTCTTGCTTGCTCCGGACTCTCCAGGGCAAGCTCTTGCCTGCTCCGGATCTGAAGCAAGCGTTTGCTTGCTTATCTGGACGTAAGCCTGGGCCTATGAACAGGATGGCTTACAGATAGGTATATGGCTGACCAAATGAAAGTCCCTTGGCGGGCCTTTTCGTAGAGAGAAGATTTCAGTTTCATCCGGTTTGCGGATGAGAGTTCAACGTGCGTTTTGCAGACCTGGCAGCGACCTACTCTCCC